>NZ_JBIAME010000003.1:0-636115 GCF_042873935.1 Streptomyces sp. NPDC004327
ACTGCAGGGGGGACCCTGTGGGAGAGTAGGACGCCGCCGAACAATCATTGTGGGAAAGCCCCGCACCGTATGGTGCGGGGCTTTTCTGCGTTTACGGCCAGATGCCTATGATCCGGGGCATGCTGCAGCAGCCCTTTCCTGACCGGCCTTCGGCCGAGGACATACTCGCCGCCGTTCCCGGACTCGCGCCCTACGCGCGGCCGGCCGTGGTGCTCGAACCGGTGCCCGGTACACCGGGAGTCCACGAGAGCTCGATCGGCGGTCCCTTGCTCTGGCCGGCCGACGAGCCGTGGCCGCGCTGTTCCGTGCCGGACGAGACCTCGGGCGAGGAGGAGCCGGAACCATCGGCGATGGTGCCCGTGGTCCAGGTATTCCGGGCGGATGCGCCCGGAGGCTGGTGGCCGGACGGAGCCGATGTCTTCCAGCTGCTGTGGTGCCCCAACATGCACTGGGATCCGCCGGTGCCGCAGCCGGAGGCGAACCCGGTGATCGAGATCAGGTGGCGCCGGGCGGCCGACGTCACGAGCGTGCGGGCGGAGCCGCCCGTACCGCTGCGGACGGGGGACGAGCTCGACGGGTTCGTGCCGCGGCCGTGCACGCTCACGCCGTTCGCCTGCACGGACTTCGCCAGCACCTGGGAGCTGCCGGAGGAACTCGTACCGGATGTGCGGCGGTTGATGGAGGCGGGCAGGGAGGCCGGCGGCGAGCGGCTGGTGCCCGTCACCAGCCTGGGTGGCTACAAGTTCGGTGGCTGGCCGTACTGGGGGATCACCGACCCGTGCGAGTACCGGTGCGATGTCTGCGACGCCGTGATGCCGCTGCTGTTCACCGTGGCGAGCGACGACAGGACGGGGATCGTCGTCGGGCGGTTCGGGGCTCTGCGGGTCTTCGCGTGTCCGCGCGATGTGGGGCACGGGTACTGGTTCGACGTGCAGTGACACCGCGGCGGGCCGGGACGCCGGGGACTACGTGGACGGGGACACCAGGCCCGTGTCGTAGCCGAGGATGACGGCCTGGACGCGGTCGCGGGAGCCGGTCTTGGCGAGGATGCGGGTGATGTGGGTCTTCACCGTGGATTCGGCGAGGTGGAGGCGGGTGGCGATCTCCGTGTTGCTCCAGCCCTGCGCGACGACCGTGAGGATCTCGCGTTCGCGGTCCGTCAGGGAGGCGAGGCGGGGGTCGTCCTGTCTGGGGGACGGGGCGGCGGGCGGGAGATGGTGGAGGTAGGTGTCGAGGAGGCGGCGGGTGAGGCTCGGGGCGACCACCGCGTCGCCGGCCGCCACCGCGCGGATGCCCGCGAGGAGTTCCTCGGGCTGGGCGTCCTTGACCAGGAAGCCGCTCGCGCCGGCGCGCAGCCCGTCGTAGGCGTATGCGTCGAGGTCGAAGGTCGTGACGATGAGGACGCGGGTCCGGGAGCCCGCCGCGACGATGCGGCGGGTGGCCTCGATGCCGTCGAGGCCCGGCATGCGGATGTCCATCAGGACGACGTCCGGGTGGTGGCGGTCGACCAGGCGGACGGCCTCCGCACCGCCGCCGGCCTCGCCCAGGACCGTCATGTCGTCCTGGCTCTCGAGCAGCATGCGGAAGCCGAAGCGCTGCATCGGCTGGTCGTCCGCGATCAGTACCGTCGTCACGAGGGGGAGTCCTCCCGGGGAAGCCGGAGTCGTACCCGCCAGCCGGAGCCGGAGCCGGGGCCGGGCGGCAGCGGGCCGCAGTCGAGTGTGCCGTCGTAGAGCGCCGCGCGTTCGCGCATTCCGGTCAGGCCCTGACCCGAGCCGAGTGGGCCCGTGGCCTTGCCGGTGTCCGTCACGGTGAGCCTCACGCCTTGCGGGCCCGACTCCAGCGTCACCGTCGCCGTCGCCCCCGGCCCCGCGTGCTTCATCGTGTTCGTCAGCGCTTCCTGCACCACGCGGTAGACCGTCAGTTCCGCGCCGGTGGACAAGGTGTGGCCGTCGATCGCGTCCAGGCTGCTTCGCACCGGCAGGCCCGCCTTCCGCACTCCCTCGATCAGGGACGGCAGTTCCGCCAGGCCCGGCTGGGGGGTGCGATCGGCCGTCAGGACGCCCAGGACGCGGCGCAGTTCGGTCAGGGCCTGGCGGCTGGTGGTGCCGATGGCGTCGAGGGCCTGGGCCGCGCGCTCGGGGTTCTTCGCCGCCGCGTAGCGGCCGCCGTCGGCCAGGCCGGTGATGACGGAGAGGTTGTGGCCGATGATGTCGTGCATCTCGCGCGCGATGCGGGCGCGTTCGGCCGCGGCCGCGAGCCGGACCTCCTGTGCGCGTTCCTCCTGGCGCGAGCGGACCGTGATGCCGAGGAGGGCCGCCAGGGCGTACGTCCACAGCAGCGGGTCGGCGGCCGGCGTGCCGGCGGGGAAGCGGAGCGCTCCCGCCACCAGTGGTGCGGCGACCAGGGCGGTGGCGCCGAGCAGGGCGCGGGGCGGGCGGCGGAGCGCGATGTGGAAGACCGGGACGGCCTGGAAGTAGCCGGCCTGGAGGAAGGCGCCCGTCGTCGTGCTGATCAGCGCCGCGGCCGTCAGTGCGGCCAGGACGGCCGTGGGGCGGCGGCGGCGCCAGTGGAGCGGGAGGGTGAGGGCCAGGCTGAGGGCGAGGACCAGCCAGGTCGGCAGGGCCGGGTCGCGGGCGACGGTGCGCCAGCCGCCGCCGGCCGCGTCGACGAGCGCGGAGGTCGTCAGGGCGGCGGTCAGCGTCGCGTCCCACACCCAGGGGCGGGCCGCGTCGAGGGCCCGTACGCGCGCGAGGAGGCGCCGTACGTACCGGCTCGGTCCCGGCGTCGTGGCCGTGTCCGTCGTCACCCGGCCACGGTAGGCGGCGCGGGCCGGTGCCGTCGTCGTACCCAGGTACCACGAATTCCCTTGTCAGCGGGGTGTGGTGGTGGTCAAGATCGCGACATGGACTATTCGATTCGCACCATCCGAGCCGACGAGTGGGAGAAGGTGCGCGAGCTGCGGCTCGCGGCGCTGCAGGACCCGGTCGCGCACCTCGCCTTCGTGGAGACGTACGAGAAGGCCGCCGCGCAGCCCGACTCCTTCTGGCAGGAGCGGGCGGCGGGCGCGTCCGAGACCGGCGCGGGGCGGGTGCGGCAGTTCGTCGCGGAGACGCCGGACGGGCGCTGGGTCGGGACGACGACGGTGATCGTGGAGCGGCCGTCGGACGCGGAGCCGCTGTTCGGGGAGCCCGCGAAGGTCGACCAGACGCAGCTGGTGGGCGTGTACGTGCGGCCCGAGGCGCGCGGTGCCGGGGTGATCGACGCGTTGTTCCGGGCGGGCGTGGAGTGGTCCTGGGCGCTTCCGGAGCCGTCGGTCGAGCGGGTGCGGCTGTACGTGCACGAGGACAACGGCCGGGCCGCCGCCTTCTACCGGCGCTTCGGTTTCGTCCCGTCGGGTGTGCGGATGCTGCTGGCGGACGTGGAGAGCGGCTACGACCTGGAGTACGTGCTGCCCCGGCCCGCGTAGTGGCTCCAGCGGCTGCCGCGGGTCCGGGGGTCTAGCGGCTCCAGGGGGACTTCTAGGGGTACGGGAGGGGCTCGGGCCAGCGGGACCGGGCCTGCTCCTGGGAGCGCATCAGGGCGAGGGTGGGCATGCCCTGCTCCGCGCCCGCGGCGACGAGCTCGGGGAGGCCGGGGAGCGGTGCGACCGCGGCGACGTCGTCGAGGACGAGGCTCAGTGGTGGGTCGAGCCGACCGTCGGATGACCGTGCGGCCATGCGGCGGCCGTGCTCGACCACGCTCGCTGCGAGCGCGGTGAGGAGGGGCATCGCGCCCGGGTGGGTGCGCGGGTCCTCGATCGGTTCACCCACCACGTACAGCGTGCCCTGTTCGGCGACGAAAGATGCGAGCGTGAGCGAGTCCGTTCGATTTGCCGTGCAGGCGTCCCGGATGTGGATCGAGGAGAGCGCGCCGAGCGCACGGGCCGTCAGTTCCTGGGCCGCCGAGCGACGTTCGGGGTGTGCGGTGAGCGCCGATTCCAGGAGGCCGGCGTGGCCGGCGGCGGCCTTGGGGTGGGTGCGGAGGATCCGTACGGGCTCGTGGGCGTCGGTGCCCTGGGCCCAGCGGTGCACCTGCTTGAAGGGCCGGCCGTCGGTGGCGGCGGCGTGCAGCCAGCAGCGCAGGAGCGTTTCAGCGGTGTCGGCCGTCGCCGCGTCGAGCCGGGCCTGGGGCCGTACGGGGGCGAGCAGTGCCGCTGCCCGCTCCCGTGCCCTGTCCGGGTCCTCGCACCCCTCCACGGGGCTCCAGCGCAGCCGGGCGGGCGTGTCGCAGAGGTGCCCGGGGTCGTAGACCAGGACCGGGCCGAGCTTTCCGCGCGCGTCCTTCGTCTCGGCCCACAGGCTCGGGTCGGACGTCACGACGAGCACGGCTCCGTCGGCGTCCCGGACCGCCTGTATGGCGGCGGGGCGGCGGGTGGCGGCGGGGCCGTAGACGATCCGGGGCGCGGTGGCTGGAGCCGGGGCCTGGACGGGGGCCGGGGCAGGTGCCGGGGCCTGGACGGGAGCCTGGGAGAGCGCCGGGGCCGGGGCGAGCACGGTGGCCGGGGCCGGGGCCGGGGCCGGGGCCTGGTCGGGGACCGGGCTGGGCGTCTCGTCCACGGGGGTACGGGGGTGGGGCGGCGCGGCCGGTACGGGCACGGGCGCGGTGGCGTTCTCGTACCCGGTGTGGTCCTTCGTGCGCCTGGTCTTCGCGCCCGTCTCGCGCCGGCCGCGCCCGTCGCCGTACGCCCCCGCCTTCCTGTTGGCCCGTACCGTCCGCCAGCGCGCCAGCGTGCCCAGGGCGAAGACCGTGAGGACCGCGAGGACCATCGCCTCGCCGATGAGCAGGCCCCAGAACAGGCCGTACCCCGGCAGCTGCCCGGGCCCGGCGTCCGGCCAGGCGGTGGGGAGGTCGGTCGGGGCGGTCATGAGGGAGCGCAGGGCGAGCGGGGTGCGGGTGAAGGTGACGCCGGTGGGCCAGCTGCCGTGGGTGAAGAGGGCGGCGAGGCCGGTGGCCGTCCACACCAGGAACGCGAGGGCGAGCAGGAGGGCGAGCAGACCGACGACGAGTCCGTCGGGGATGCCGCCCTCCTTGCGTACCTCCTTCTCCGCGCCTGGCACCGCTCAGGCCACCGTCGACTGCGAGGAGCCGTTCATCTGCTGCTCGATGAGCATCGCGCGCTGTTCCGTCTCCCATTCGAGGTCCGGGTCGTTCGGCGCGGAGGACTCGGTCATGGCGCGGTCGGTGTAGACGAGCGGGCGTTCCTTCTCGGTGATGAGGTGTTTGACGACCTGGACGTTGCCGTTGACGTCCCAGACGGCGATGCCGGGGGTGAGCGTCGGGATGATCTCGACGGCCCAGCGGGGCAGGCCGAGGACGCGGCCGGTGTTGCGGGCCTCGTCGGCCTTCTGGGCGTAGATGGTGCGGGTGGAGGCCATCTTGAGGATGGCCGCCGCTTCCTTGGCGGCCGCGCCGTCGACGACGTCGGAGAGGTGGTGGACGACGGCGACGAAGGACAGGCCGAGGCGGCGGCCGAACTTGAGCAGGCGCTGGAACAGCTGGGCGACGAACGGGCTGTTGATGATGTGCCAGGCCTCCTCGACGAGGAAGATGCGCTTCTTCCGGTCGGGGCGGATCCAGGTGTGTTCCAGCCACACGCCGACGATCGCCATGAGGATGGGCATGGCGATGGAGTTGCGGTCGATGTGGGACAGGTCGAAGACGATGAGCGGCGCGTCGAGGTCGATGCCGACGGTCGTCGGGCCGTCGAACATGCCGCGCAGGTCGCCGTCGACGAGCCGGTCGAGCACCAGGGCCACGTCGAGGCCCCAGGCCCGTACGTCGTCTATGTCGACGTTCATGGCCTCGGCCGACTCCGCCTCCGGGTGGCGGAGTTGCTCGACGATGTCGGTGAGGATCGGCTGGCGGTCGGTGATGTGCTCGTTGACGTAGGCGTGGGCGACCTTGAGCGCGAAGCCGGAGCGCTCGTCGAGGCCGTGGCCCATGGCGACCTCGATGATCGTGCGGAGCAGCGCGAGCTGCCCCGTCGTGGTGATCGAGGGGTCGAGCGGGTTGAGGCGGATGCCGTCGTCGTTGGCGACCATCGGGTCGAGCCGGATGGGCGTTATCCCCAGCTCCTGGGCGATCAGGTTCCATTCGCCGACGCCGTCCTCGCCCTGGGCGTCGAGGACGACGACCTGGCGGTCGCGGAAGCGGAGCTGGCGCAGCACGTACGTCTTCTCCAGCGCCGACTTGCCGTTGCCGGACTCGCCGAGGACGAGCCAGTGGGGGGCGGGGAGCTGCTGCCCGTACAGCTGGAAGGGGTCGTAGATGTACCCCTTGCCGCTGTAGACCTCGCGGCCGATGATCACGCCGGAGTCGCCGAGGCCGGGGGCGGCGGTCGGCAGGTAGACGGCCTGGGCCTGCCCGGTGGAGGTGCGCACGGGCAGGCGGGTCGTCTCCACCTTCCCGAAGAGGAAGGAGGTGAAGGCTTCGGTGAGGACGGACAGCGGATCTCGCATCGGTCTGTGCCCCTTCGGCCCTAGCGGCGGATGCCGGTCGCGAACGGCAAGGTGTTCACAAAGGCCCGGTGGTGCTCGCGGTCGCACCACTCCAGCTTCAGGTACGACTTGCCGGCGGAGGCCCTGATCGTGCGCTTGTCCCGGGCCAGGGCCTCGGGGGAGCGCGACGATACGGTGATGTACCCGACGAGGTTGACTCCCGCAGCGCCGCTGGCGAGATCTTCACCCCGCTGGTCGAGCCGGCCGTGGGCGGCGATGTCACGCGGGTCGACGGTGCGGTTCATCTTGGCCTGGCGGGATGCCTCGGCCTCGTCGTTGGTCTTCTCGGTGAGCATGCGCTCGATGGCGACCTCGGTGGGCTCCAGGTCCATGGTGACGGCGACGGTGCGGATGACGTCGGGGGTGTGGACGAGGAGCGGGGCGAGGAAGTTGACGCCCACCGGGGTCATCGGCCACTCCTTGATCCAGGCGGTGGCGTGGCACCAGGGGGCGCGGGTGGCGGACTCGCGGGTCTTGGCCTGGAGGTACGTGGGCTCCATCGCGTCCAGTTCGGCGGGCCAAGCGTTTCGTTTCGTCATGGCCTGGATGTGGTCGATGGGGTGGTCCGGGTCGTACATGGAGTGCACGAGGGACGCGAGCCGGGACTGGCCGAGGGGCTGGCGGACGCGGATGTCGGCCTCGGCGAGGCGGGCGCAGATGTCGGTGAGTTCGCGGGCCATGACGACGGCGAGGCCGGCGTCGCGGTCGAGCTTGCGGGCGCCGGAGGCGTGGCGGGCGGCGCGGGCCATGGCGTTGGCCTCGGCGGCGAGTTCGCGGGTGTAGTGCATGCAGGCGACGAGGTAGGCGCGGTGCTGCTCGCTGGAGGTCGACACCATGGACTGGAGCTGGTCGTAGGACTCCTGGAGCCAGGCCGGGGCCTGGTGGTCGCCGCGCTGGGCGACGTCCTTGGCGTGGGCGTCGGGGTCGGCGGGCAGGGTGCGGGCGAGCATCTGCAGGCGGGTGACGAAGCCGTCGCCGTTGGCGACGTGCTTGAGGAGGGTGCCGAAGCGGTCGACGAGGGCTTCCTGGTCCTCGGAGTCGCGCAGGCCGACGCCGGGGCCCTCGATCTCGATGGCGGCGGTGACGGTGCGGCGGTCGGCGTGCAGCAGGACGGCGATCTCGTCGGGGCCGAAGGGGGCGGAGAGCCAGCTGATGCTGCCGATGCCCGGCGGCGGGCCGACCTCGACCTCGCGGCCGTCGAGGCGGGTGCCGGCCTCGACGGCGGTGGAGCGGTAGGCGGTGCCGCGCTTGAGCATGCGCTTGTAACTGCGGTTGATCTCGAACCACTTGTAGAACGTGCGGTGCTTGTACGGCACGTAGACGGCGGCGAGCGCGAGCATCGGCAGGCCGGCGAGCAGGGCGATGCGCAGGGCGAGGATCTGGACGATCAGTCCGCTCATCATGCCGAGGAACGCGCCGGCGATGATGAGCGCGATCTCACCGGTCTCCCGGTTCTTGCCGATGACCGCGTTCGGCCGGGCGCGGCCGACGAGATACGTGCGGCGGGGCGAGACCGGCTGGGACTGGGTCGTCAACGCCCTGCACCTCCTGCTCCTGTGTTCTTGCTGCTGTTGCTGCTACGGCTGGTGTGCGGGGTGCCCGCGGTGGGGCTGCCGCTGCGGGGCGGGGGTGTGGCGCCGCCTCCGGTGCCGGAGGACGAGCCGCGGCTGCTGTGGGCCGCGACGCCGCCGGAGAGCGGGTTGGCGGGGCGGGGGGTACTGCCGCCCGAGGCCTGGGAGCCGCCGCCGTCGCCGCGGGTGCTGTGGGTCTTGATGCCCTGGGACACGAGGGAGGCGGGCGAGGAGATGACGGCGGCCGCGGTGTTCTCGCCGGCGCGGTGCAGCCGGTTGTTGCGGGAGGCGATGATCTCGTCGCCGAAGCCGGGGACGAAGCGGTAGATCATCGCCGACGCGAAGATGGCGAGGAGGACGATCGCGAGGCCGGAGACGACGGCGGAGAACGAGTCGGGCCCGGTGCCGGAGGAGAGCGCTCCGGCGAGCCCGAGCACGATCACGATCACCGGCTTGACCAGGATCACCGCGATCATGATTCCGGCCCAGCGGCGCACGTGGCCCCACATGTTCTTGTCGACGAGGCCGGAGTAGACGACCACGCCGAGCAGCGCGCCGACGTAGAGCAGGACGGCGCGCAGCACGAGCTCCAGGTAGAGCACGCCGGCCGCGAGGACCGTCACCAGCGACACGATGATCAGCATGATGGGCCCGCCACCGATGCTGTCGCCCTTCTCCAGGGCCTGTTTGAAGCTGCCGAAGAACACGTCGGTCTGCTGGCCGGTGCCGGAGGCGATGACCTCGGTGACGGCGTCGGTCGCGTTCACGACGGTGTAGAGGATCAGCGGCGTGAAGGCGGAGGCGAGGACCGTCAGCCAGAGGAACCCGACCGCCTCGGAGATCGCGGTGGTGAGCGGGACGCCGCG
Organism: Streptomyces sp. NPDC004327; assembly: GCF_042873935.1. Taxonomy (NCBI): domain Bacteria; kingdom Bacillati; phylum Actinomycetota; class Actinomycetes; order Kitasatosporales; family Streptomycetaceae; genus Streptomyces; species Streptomyces sp. NPDC004327. Next base: position 8,977 of record NZ_JBIAME010000003.1, read on the forward strand.
GATGGCGCGCTTGGCGACGGCGAGGAGCCAGAGGAGGAGGGTGAGGAAGACGGAGGCGGCGAAGACGATGGCGTAGCGGCCGAGGAACTGCGGGTTGGTGAAGTCGACCTGGGCGGTCTCCTTCACGGCGGCGGAGAGGGTGTCGACGACCCAGGCGGCGGCTTTGGCGCAGCCGTGGGCGAGGGAGGCGAGCGGGTCAGGGTTGGTGGTGGGGTCGGTGATGCGAGGGGCGGAGCCGCCTGTCTTCTGACCGTTCTCGCAGTACTCCCTGGCTTGGCCCACGATGAGCGCGCATGGGTCATTGCTGGCGCTCGGTGACGGCGTACCGGGCGACGGTGTGCCGCTGGGCGGGGTCGTCGGCGTCGGAGCCGCGTACGCGCGCGAGGCGAGCAGGACGAGCGTGGCGGGGAGCGCGGCCGCGGCGGCGGTCAGGGCGCGCAGCGGGGTACGTCGGCTAGCGGGCATAGGTGAAGCCTCCGTATCCCTCGACGGCCTTGGCGATGTCGTCCGCCATGGAGGCCCGGTTGTCACCGTTGACGGGCGTGGGACCTTCCGTCTGCTCGGAGCCGGTGATCTTCCAGTCGCCGCCGGTCCAGCGGAGCTTCTCGGTGATGGTGAACCACGTGGACGTCACCGGCTTGGTGGAGCCCTCGCCGGCCAGGCCGACGAGTCCGGTGCACCACACCTCCACGGTGGCGGTGTCGTTCGTGAAGTCCTTCACCTTGGCGCCGACGGGGATCGTGCGGGACACGAACGTCAGGCCCGAGGGGGCGAGGCCTTCGGGGGTGAGGCCCACGTTCGCCAGGAACGCCGCCGAGTAGGAGTCGTCCAGGCGCTTGACCAGACCGTCGGTGACGGCCGGGTCGTGGATGGCCCGGACGATGGCCTCGCGCGGCCCGCGCTGGAACATGTCCACCGACCCCAGCGCCACCGCGTAGTTCGTCGCCGCGCTCTGCGCCCCCTGCTCGTCCCTCGCGTACCCCGTCGGGATCTCGCCGTTCTTGCCCGTCACCGGGCGCACGCCGCTCGCCGCCGTCGGGGCCGCCGAGCGGGCCGGGGCGCCCGCGCCGCCGGTGGTGTCGGAGCCGCCGGTCGGGGTGTCGCTGCCGCGGTTGGCGAGGGCGATCGCGGCGATGAGGAGGGCCACGACGCCGACGACGGCGATGAGGGAGCGGGAGCCGCGGGCGGGGCGGCGGGGGGTGGCGTAGGGGTCGCCGGTGTTGCCTTCGGGGAGGCGGGTACGGGTCTGGCCGTCGTGCTCGTCGCCGAGGCTCATGCCGGGTACGCCCTCTCAAGCGCGCGGGGGTACGGAAGCGGGTCCGGGTGGTGACTGGACATCAGGGAACGCGACCTCGTTGGTAGGAACGGGTTAGACGGCCATCCCGTACACGATGGTGAAGAGCGTCCCCAGAGACCCGATGATGAAGACGCCGGTCAGGCCGGCCACGATCAGGCCCTTGCCCTGTTCGGCGCTGAAGGTGTCGCGCAGCGCGGTCGCGCCGATGCGCTGCTTGGCCGCACCCCAGATGGCGATGCCGAGGCAGAGCAGGATGGCCACGGCCATCACGACCTCGATCATCACCTTGGCCTCGGCGCCGAGGCTCCCGAAAGGCCCCCAGTTCGGGGCGATTCCACCGATGATGGTGGAGATGTCGCCCTTCTCGGCCGCCAGGTACATGTAACTCACCGCCCCTGTTGGGTAGTTCGTCGCCCCTGCCGAACGGCATGGGTCGTCGACCTATCTTCGCTGATGAAACCGCTCGCGTGTGACGGCTTGACGGCTCTCTTTACCCGATCCCCGCACAGTTGACCGATCTGACCGTCTTGACCTGCGACGGTGTGGCCGGTTTGTATGCGAAGAAGCGTATGGTCACTCTGTGTATCACGGAGGGTGACTCCGGGCAATGATTGTCGTTGTGGCACCTTTGGGGCGGCGTCAGGGGCGGCGGGCGGGACCGCGTCCGGTTCGTCCACCCCCGCGCCCGGGAGTGCCCGCCTAGACTGGACGGCCGGGGCGTACTGGCAGGGACCGAAGGGTGGTTGACGGTGCGTAAGGTGCGGGCGGCGTGGCTGGTGGGCGGCGGGGTCGGTGGGTTCTGCCTGCTGTTCGTCGTGCTGCTCGTCGTCGGGACGTACTCCGCCGCGGCCGGGCTCGTCGGGGGCGCCGGGACCGGGCGGAGCGGGACCGTGGGCCTTGCCAAGGGGGCGGTGCCGGCGGCGTACCAGGGGCTGGTGCAGAAGTGGGGCAACCTCTGTCCGGCGCTCAACCCCGCGCTGCTCGCCGCCCAGCTGTACCAGGAGAGCGGCTGGAACCCCACGATCGTCTCGCCCGCCGACGCCCGGGGCATCGCCCAGTTCATCCCGGGCACCTGGGCCGGGCACGGCATCGACGGGGACGGGGACGGGGACCGGGACATCTGGGACCCGAAGGACGCGATCCCGTCGGCGGCTTCGTACGACTGCGAACTCGCCGGCTACGTGAAGGACGTGCCGGGCGACAACACCGACAACATGCTCGCCGCGTACAACGCGGGCGCCTATCGGGTCATCAGGTCCGGTGGTGTGCCCGGGATCAGCGAGACGCAGAACTACGTGCGCATCATCCGTTCCCTGGAGAAGAGCTTCGCCCGGCCCGTCGGCCGTGTGGAGCCGTCCAAGCAGGCGGCGGCCGCCATCTACTACGCGCAGCAGAAGCTCGGCACGCCGTATCTGTGGGGCGGTACGGGAACGGCCGCGCAGAACGGGCGGTTCGACTGCTCGGGCCTGACGCAGGCCGCGTACGAGTCGGTGGGGATCGAGCTGCCGCGCGTGGCCAACGACCAGTACAACGCCGGGCCGCACCCGAGCCGTGACGAGCTCCTGCCCGGCGATCTGGTCTTCTTCTCCGACGACCTGACCAACTCGCGGGCCATCCGGCACGTCGGCATCTACGTGGGCGGCGGCTACATGATCGACGCGCCGCGCACCGGCGCAGTCATCCGCTTCGACCGGATCGACACCCCGGACTACTTCGGGGCCACCCGCGTCACGGAGGACGGTGCCGCCGCGCTGCCCACCCACCTGCCCCAGCAGTGACTCTGCGCGAAGCCGTGGCCCTGAGCTGCGGTGACGCGTCACCTTTCGATAACGTCGCAGTGATCTTGGGAGGGGAGCGGAACGCTCCCCTCGGGCGGATCGTTTCCGATCCGACCACTCTGACCACGGGGGTTGGACGCCACCACTCAGACAGCAAGGGGCCGCAGCAGATGGCTGGACTCGCATCGGACGGCATGAACCCCGATGTCAGCCTGCTCTACGACATCAACGGGCTGGCCAAGGCCGCCCCGCCGTGGTTCGACCGCGTCATGGAGTTCGTCGGCGAGTACGGGATCGTGCTCGGCCTCGTCCTCGTCGTGCTCGGCTGCTGGTGGCACGTGCGCCGGGGCGGCGCCCTCGCCGACTCCGTCGCGGGCATCGCCGGCCTGGTGTGGGCGCCGCTCGCCGCCGGCCTCGCCCTGCTCGTCAACATCCCCATCCGCGGCTTCGTCGAACGCCCCCGGCCCTTCAAGGAACACCCGGGCCTCGACGTCCTCGTCCCCGGCAAGACCGACTACTCCTTCGTCAGCGACCACGCCACGCTGACCATGGCCATCGCCGTCGGCGTCTTCATGGCCCACCGCCGCTTCGGCCTCGCCGCCATCGCGCTCGCCCTCGCCGAGGCCTTCTGCCGCGTCTACATGGGCGTCCACTACCCCACGGACGTCGTCGGCGGCCTCGCTCTCGGCACCGCCGTCGCCCTGCTGCTCGCCCCGCCCGCGCTCGCGATGCTCACCCCGGTCGTCGCCGCCGTCGCCCGCTCCCCGCGCGGCGCCCGCCTGGTGCGCTCCCGGCGCGCCGCCGAGGGGCACGCCGTCACCGAGGCCATCGGCATCCCCGAGCCCCGGATCGGCACCGGCGAGAGCGATCTGGCCGCCTAGCCAGGCCCCGCCCGGGGGATCAAAACCCGCACGAGGCCGCCAGGGTCCTCGGACCCCTCGGGATCGCCCTGCCGTGATCAGCCCGCGGTGCGGTACATCCGCGGGACGGGCCCCGGGCGCCGCCCGGCGCCCGGTGTTCCGCTAGTCGTCGACCGACGCCTGGTGTTCCGCCGCGTCCGTACGGGCCCGGTCGCGCGACCTGCGGGCCGGGCCGGTCCAGCCGCAGCTGCACCGGGCGAACGCGAACGAACCGCGCTCCGTGGTCTCCGTGTGATGCACGCCCTCCACCGTACTGCGCCCTGCGTGACGGGTCGTCGGCACCGTCGTTATCCGGTCGGGCGGGATCCGGACGGACACGCGGGACGGCGTTGGGGGTTGGCAGGCGATGGTGGTGTGCGGCAACGGACGCTCCGGCAGGGTGTGGGGCGTCGCCATGGCTCTGGTGCTGGGCGGCTGCGCCGCCCCCGGTGACGACGGCGAGCCCGGCGGCGACCCGGCGCAGACCGTGCGCGGCGCGGCCGAGGCGCTGGTCCGGGTCGGCTCGTCGAAGGCCAGCACCTCCCTGGAGATGGCCACCGGCGGCACCCGCGTCACCATCCGCGGCGAGGGCGGCTACGACTTCCGGCTGCGCACCGGCCGGCTCCAGGTGGTGCTGCCCAAGGACGCCGCCGGCGAGAGCGAGCACCGGCCCATCACCGAGCTGCTCGTTCCCGGAGCGCTCTACATGAAGAACCGGGGCGCCGGCGTCCCCGCCGACAAGTGGGTACGGGTCGACACCACCACCCTCGACGACGGCAACCTCGTCACCGGCGGCGCCACCGACCCGGCCGCCGCCGCCGAGCTGCTGCGCGGCGCGCGCCGGGTGACGTACGTGGGCGAGGTCGACCTCGCGGGCGTGAAGGTGCGGCACTACCGCGGGATCACCGACATCGCGGAGGCCGCCCGGCTGGCCTCGCCGCAGGTGCGCGGCGCGCTGGCCGCGGCGGCGAAAGGGTTCACCACGGACGCGGTGCCCTTCGACGCGTACCTGGACGAGGAGGGGCGGCTGCGCAAGGTCCGCCACCAGTTCAGCTTCAGCAACCAGGGCCGTACGGTCGCCGTCGCGTCGACCACTCTTCTCTACGGCTTCGGGGAGCGGGTCACGGTGACGCTGCCGGACCGGGCGGACATCTACGCGGGGAAGATCAAGGCGTGACGCGAAAGAGATGACGGCGAAGAGGCGGCAGGGGAAGAGGTGACAAGGGACGGACGGGCCATCGGCGAATGGTCCGGACGTGTCATGCGCGATGCGTGCGCCGCTCCTTACGCTGGGAGAGCACGGGAGAGCACGCTGGGAGGCCGACGCCGGCAGGAAGAGGTGAAGGACGCATGGCTCCGCCGCCGACCGGTACCGGTACCGCGACCGCACCCGGCGACCCCGAGTGCGTCGCCCTGGCCGAAATCGAACTGTGCGGGGAGCTGATCATCGCGGCCTCGGCCGTCGACGGGGAGCGGCTGAGCGCCGACCGGATCGACGAGGTGCTCCGCGTCGGCGCCTGGTGCGGGCACTAGCCGCGTACCTGCCGAGTGCGTCAGGTGCGCATCATCCGCGCGATGGCCTTCGTGGCCTCCTCGACCTTCGCCTCGATCTCGTCGCCGCCCTTGGTGGCCGCGTCCGCGACGCAGTGCCGCAGGTGCTCCTCCAGGAGCTGGAGGGCGAAGGACTGCAGCGCCTTCGTCGAGGCCGAGACCTGGGTGAGGATGTCGATGCAGTAGACGTCTTCGTCGACCATCCGCTGCAGGCCGCGGATCTGGCCCTCGATGCGGCGCAGCCGCTTGAGGTGCTCGTCCTTCTGCTTGTGGTAGCCGTGCACCCCGTGGTCGTGGTCCGTGCCGTGGCCGGCCGGCGTGGCGGTCTCGGGGGTGACCTCGGCCGCCGCCTCGGTCGTCGCCTCGGTGGTCGTCATCGCGTCCTCCCGTTGTCCAGAAAGAGTGGGTATACCCCTCGTGGGTATAGGGTACCGATCCCCGCGAACCGGGGCGGGGGCCCGTGCAGATCACTGTGCCTGATGGGCGACACTGAAGGGACGCCGGTTAGCCGTGGCCGGATGATGCGCCTAGCATCAGCCTGACCGAAACCCAGCACCCCGAGGACCCCACGTGCGATTTCGTCTGACCCCCAGGGAGACGAGCTTCTACGACATGTTCGCCGCGTCCGCGGACAACATCGTCACGGGCGCGAAACTCCTGATGGAACTGCTCGGAGCGGACGCGTCCGCCCGGGCCGAGATCGCGGAACGCATGCGGGCAGCGGAGCACGCCGGCGACGACGCGACCCATGCCATCTTCCACCAGCTGAATTCGTCGTTCATCACGCCGTTCGACCGCGAGGACATCTACTCCCTCGCCTCCTCCCTCGACGACATCATGGACTTCATGGAGGAGGCCGTCGACCTGGTCGTCCTCTACAACATCGAGGAACTGCCCAAGGGCGTCGAGCAGCAGATCGAGGTGCTGGCCCGGGCGGCGGAGCTGACCGCCGAGGCGATGCCGAACCTGCGGACCATGTCCAACCTGACCGAGTACTGGATCGAGGTCAACCGGCTCGAGAACCAGGCGGACCAGATCCACCGCAAGCTGCTCGCCCACCTCTTCAACGGCAAGTACGACGCCATCGAGGTGCTCAAGCTCAAGCAGGTCGTGGATGTCCTCGAAGAGGCCGCGGACGCCTTCGAGCACGTGGCGAACACGGTGGAGACCATCGCCGTCAAGGAGTCCTGAGGCTTCGTGGACACCTTTGCCCTGGTCGTGACCATCCTGGTCGCGCTCGGCTTCACGTATACGAACGGATTCCACGACTCGGCGAACGCCATCGCCACCTCGGTCTCGACCCGGGCGCTGACCCCGCGGGCGGCCCTGGCGATGGCCGCGGTGATGAACCTCGCCGGTGCCTTCCTCGGCCAGGGAGTGGCGCACACCGTCAGCAAGGGCCTGATCGAGACGCCGACCGGCGACAAGGGGATGGCCATCCTCTTCGCCGCGCTGCTCGGCGCGATCGTCTGGAACCTGATCACCTGGTACTTCGGTCTTCCCTCGTCCTCCTCGCACGCGCTGTTCGGCGGCATGGTGGGCGCGGCGCTCGCCGGTGGCACGGCGGTCATCTGGTCGGGCGTCCTGGACAAGGTCGTCATCCCGATGTTCCTGTCGCCGGTGGTCGGTCTCATCGCCGGTTACCTGGTGATGTGCGTGATCCTGTGGATGTTCCGCAAGGCCAACCCGCACAAGGCCAAGCGCGGTTTCCGTATCGCGCAGACCGTCTCGGCGGCCGGCATGGCGCTCGGCCACGGCCTCCAGGACGCCCAGAAGACCATGGGCATCGTGGTGATGGCCCTGGTCATCGGCGACGTGCAGAGCGCCGACGCCCCGATCCCGGTGTGGGTGAAGATCGCCTGTGCCGTGATGCTCTCGCTCGGCACGTACGCGGGCGGCTGGCGGATCATGCGGACTCTCGGCCGCAAGATCATCGAGCTGGACCCGCCGCAGGGCTTCGCCGCGGAGACCACCGGCGCCTCGATCATGTTCGGCGCGGGCCTGATGTTCGGTGCGCCGATCTCCACGACCCACGTCATCACCTCGGCGATCATGGGCGTGGGCGCGACCAAGCGCGTCAACGCGGTCCGCTGGGGCGTCGCCAAGAACATCGTGATGGGCTGGTTCATCACGATGCCGGCCGCGGCGATCGTCGCGGCGCTGAGCTTCTACGTGATCCAGCTGTTCTTCGGCTGATCCCGGAGCACCCCACGGAACGTGGTTGGGCCCGGCTCCCCTGTGGGGGAGCCGGGCCCTGTTCGTCATACGGCGGCACCGCCATGCAGCGCCGTACAACGGCTTTTATCCGAAGCGGCCGGAGATGTAGTCCTCGGTCGCCTGGACGCTCGGGTTGGAGAAGATGCGCTCGGTGTCGTCCAGCTCGATCAGCTTGCCGGGCTGACCCACGCCCGCCAGGTTGAAGAACGCCGTGCGGTCCGAGACGCGGGCGGCCTGCTGCATGTTGTGCGTCACGATGACGATCGTGAAGCGCTCCTTGAGCTCGCCGATCAGGTCCTCGATGGCGAGGGTGGAGATCGGGTCGAGGGCCGAGCAGGGCTCGTCCATCAGCAGCACGTCGGGCTCGACCGCGATGGCGCGGGCGATGCACAGGCGCTGCTGCTGGCCGCCTGAGAGGCCGGCGCCCGGCTTGTTGAGGCGGTCCTTGACCTCGTTCCAGAGGTTGGCGCCCTTGAGGGAGCGCTCGACGATGTCGGCGAGCTCGGACTTCTTGTACGAGCCGCTCAGCCGCAGGCCCGCCGCCACGTTGTCGAAGATCGACATGGTGGGGAAGGGGTTGGGGCGCTGGAAGACCATGCCGACGGTGCGGCGCACCGCGACCGGGTCGACGCCGGCGCCGTACAGGTTCTCGTCGTCCAGCATCACCTTGCCCTCGACGCGGCCACCGGGGGTGACCTCGTGCATGCGGTTCAGGGTGCGCAGGAAGGTGGACTTGCCGCAGCCGGACGGGCCGATGAAGGCCGTCACGGAGCGGGGCTCGACGGTCATGGAGATGTCGTCGATCGCCTTGTGGTTGCCGTAGTAGGCGGAGAGGCCGCTGACGTCGATTCGCTTGGCCATATCAATTCACATCCAGGGGTAACCGCGGTCAGCGGCCGGTCTTCGGGGCCTTCCAGCGGGCGATGCCGCGGGCCACCAGGTTGAGGATCATGACGAAGGCGATCAGGACGAGCGCCGCTGCCCAGGCTCGGGCCACGGCGGCGTCGGTGCCGACCGCGTACTGCTCGTACACGTAGAGCGGCAGGGAGGACTGGGCGCCTTCGAAGGGGTTCGGGTTGATGAGCTTCGTACCGAACACGAGGAGGAGGACGGGGGCCGTCTCACCGGTGATGCGGGCGACCGCGAGCATGACGCCCGTGGTGATGCCGCCGATCGCGGTGGGCAGGACCACCTTCAGGATCGTGCGCCACTTGGGGATGCCGAGGGCGAGGGAGGCCTCGCGGAGCTCGTTCGGGACGAGCTTGAGCATCTCCTCGGTGGAGCGGACCACGACCGGCATCATCAGGATCGCGAGGGCCATCGCGCCGGCGAAACCGGAGGGGCCGAAGCCCAGCATCAGGTTCCAGGTGGCGAGGATGAACAGGCCCGCGACGATCGACGGGATGCCCGTCATGACGTCGACGAAGAAGGTGACGGCCTTGGCGAGCTTTCCGCTGCCGTACTCGACCAGGTAGACCGCGGTGAGCAGACCGATCGGCGCGGCGATCAGGGTCGCGATGCCGACCTGCTCGATGGTGCCGAGCAGTGCGTGGTAGACGCCGCCGCCGGCCTCGGCGTCGAGGACGCCGTTCATGGAGTGGCTCAGGAAGTACGGGTCGAGGACTTCGAGGCCCTTGCTGATCGTGACCCAGCCGAGCGAGAGCAGCGGCACGACGGCGAGGACGAAGCAGACCCAGACGAGGCTGGTGGCGACGCGGTCCTTGGCCTGGCGGGCGCCTTCGACCTTGGCGGTCAGGGCGTAGGTGACCAGGACGAAGAACAGCGCGGAGATCAGGCCCCACTGGACCTTGCTCTCCCAGCCGGCGGCGAGGCCGAGGCCGCAGCCCGCGGCGATGGAGCCGGCGGCGACGGCGAGCGGCGTCCAGCGCGGGAGCCGGGCGTGGGAGAGGGAGCGGCGCGGGGAGACGGCCACCGGGCGATCCTGTATGGCGTGGCTCATGCGTTGGCCCCCGAGTACTCCTTGCGGCGCGCGATGATCATGCGCGCGGCGCCGTTGACCAGCAGCGTGATGACGAAGAGGACGAGACCGGAGGCGATCAGGGCGTCCCGGCCGAACTCGTTGGCCTCGTTGAACTTCGCGGCGATGTTCTGGGCGAAGGTGCCGCCGCCCGGGTCGAGCAGGTGGCCCGAGAGCACGAAGCTGGGGGAGAGGACGACGGCGACGGCCATCGTCTCGCCGAGGGCGCGGCCGAGGCCGAGCATGGAGGCGGAGATGATGCCGGAGCGGCCGAAGGGCAGCACCGACATGCGGATGACCTCCCAGCGCGTGGCGCCGAGGGCGAGGGCGGCCTCCTCGTGCATCCGCGGGACCTGGAGGAAGACCTCGCGGGTCACGTTGGTGATGATCGGGAGGATCATGATCGCCAGCAGGATGCCCACGGTGAAGATGTTGCGGGCGACGCCGTCGCTGGACTTGTCGAAGATGTAGGTCCAGCCCATGTACTGGTCGAGCCACTTGTTGAGGCCGCCCAGGTACGGGACGAGGAAGATCGCGCCCCACAGGCCGTAGATGATGCTGGGCACGGCGGCGAGCAGGTCGACCACGTAGGCGAGCGGCTTGGCCAGCTTGCGCGGCGCGTAGTGCGAGATGAACAGCGCGATGCCGATGGCGACCGGCACGGCGATGGCCATGGCGATGAGCGACGAGACGATCGTGCCGAAGGCGAGGACGGCGATGCCGAAGACCGGCGGGGTGCCGGCCGGGTTCCACTCGAAGGTGGTGAAGAAGTTGGTGCTGTCGTTCGAGATCGCGTTGATCGCGCGGTAGGTCAGGAAGACCGCGATCGCGGCCATGATCACGAGGAGGGTGATGCCGGAGCCGCGGGAGAGGCCGCTGAAGATGCGGTCCCCGGGGCGGGCCGCGCTCTTGGCGCGCCGGCTCCTCTGTATCTCTGGTGTGGAAGTAGCCATCTTGTTTCTCCGGTCTGCGGAGCCGGCACGGGCACGGGGCTCGGCGGGTGGCTCCTGGCGGCGGTGCACCGGATGCCGGGGGCGGCCCCTCCACGGGAGGTGAGGGGCCGCCTCCGGCCGGGGGTCAGGACAGGGTGGGGACGATCTCGCGGACCTTGGCGGCGATCTCGGCCGGGAGCGGGGCGTAGCCGGCGTCGGAGAGGACCTTCTGGCCCTCCTCGCTGGCGGTGTAGTTGAGGAACGCCTTCAGGGTCGGCAGGGTGTCCGCCTTGTTGCCCTTGTCGCAGGCGATCTCGTAGGTGACGAGGGTGATCGGGTAGGCGCCCTCGGCCTTGGTGGTGTAGTCGAGGGAGAGGGCCAGGTCGGAGCCGGTGCCCTTGATCTTGGCGGCGGCGATGGCCTTGGACGCGTTGTCCGTGGTGGCCGCGACCGGGGCGGAGGCGCCGGTGTTGATGGAGACCGTGCTGATCTTGTTGGCGGTCGCGTAGGAGAGCTCGAAGTAGCCGATGGAGCCCTCGGCGTCCTTGACCGCGGTGGCGACACCGGAGGAGCCGTTGGCGGCCTGGCCGCCCGGGGCGGGCCACGACTTCGTCTTCGGGTCGTACTTCCAGTCGGCGGGGGCCGTGGCGGAGAGGTACTTGCCCAGGTTCTGGGTGGTGCCCGACTCGTCCGAGCGGTGGAAGGCCTGGATGGTGCTGTCGGGGAGCTTGGCGCCCGGGTTCAGCTTGGCGATCGCCGGGTCGTTCCACTTGGTGATCTTCGTGTCGAAGATCTTCGCCAGGGTGGGGGCGTCCAGGACCAGGTTGTCCACGCCGTCCAGCTTGTAACCGATGGCGATGGGGCCACCGACCATCGGGAGGTTGATGCCCTTGCCGCCGGCGCACACCTTCTGCGACTCGGTGACCTCTTCGGGCTTCAGGGCGGAGTCCGAGCCGGCCATGGCGACCTGGGCCTGGTTGAACTTGGTGATGCCACCGCCGGAGCCGATGGCCTGGTAGTTCACCTCGACACCGGAGCAGGCGGCCTGGAAGTTCTTGACCCACAGGTCCATCGCGTTCTTCTGCGCGGACGAGCCGGCGGCGAGGAGCTGGCCCTTGGCGCCGTCGCACTTGATGTTCGACGCCGCGGCGGAGGTCTTGCCGCCGTCCTTGGTGGGCTCGTTGTTGTTGTCCGAACCACACGCCGAGAGGACCAGCGCGCCGGTAACGACGAGGGCACCGATCGCGGAGGCGCGAAGCCCGTTCTTCGAAAGCTTCACTTTCGGGTGTTCCTTCCAGAAGCCGCCATGTCGTGGACCTTGATGTCCTGATCGTTTCTACGGCGGCGCGTGTCGGGGTCGAGGTGCCGCACTGGGCTGTGCACCTTGTACGGCCGAAATTAGGCAGATCAGGTGAAGCCGTCGACGGAGGAGAGTGAACGGGAAGTGAACCGTGCCGGAAGGTGAGGTGCGGGGTGTCCGGGCGGGTTTTCCGCGCGATCGCGCCGGCTCAGCGCAGGGTGACGGCCCGCAGCGCGTCGAGGAGCTCGCGGTCGCGCGGCTGGGTGAGGCGGGCGCGGGCCGCGGCCGGGGGCAGCCAGGCGAGGGCGTCGACCTCGCGGCCGGGGACGAAGGCGCCGCCGATGGCGCGGGCCGCCCAGTAGGCGACCTCCTTGGGGCGGCCGCCCACCGTGTAGCGCACGGTGGGCAGCCGGGCGCCGAGCAGGCAGGACTGGCCCGTCTCCTCCATGACCTCGCGGACCGCGCAGTCCGCGAAGGTCTCGTCGCCCTTCAGCTTGCCCTTCGGGTGCGACCAGTCGTCGTACTTCGGCCGGTGTACGAGGGCGATCTCGATGGCCCCGCCCGCCGCCGCCGGGCGCCACAGGACGGCGCCCGCCGCGAGGACGGGGGTGGGGGAGGTCATGGCACCGGGGCCGTCGCGCGGGACCAGGCGCGCTGGAAGGCGAAGCGGGCGGCTTCGACGTCGTGGCGCTGGTCGGCGTGCAGGACGCCGAGGGCGTAGGCGGTGGCCGGGGCGATGCGCGGGGTGCGGGCTGCGGCGGCCGCGGCTGCGGCGGCCTCGGCGGCGTCGCGGTGCCGGTTCAGGGCGCGGGCCGCCTCGTAGAGGACCGGGTCGGGGTCGGCGCCGTCGTGCAGCACCTCGTCCGCGTACCGGTGCAGTCGCAGCAGGCCGCGGGCCTGGTGCCAGGGCGTGTCCTGGGACTCGCCGGCGGTGAGCGCGAGGGCTTCGGCGTTGTACGGGTGGGCGGCGCGGCCCAGCGGCAGCGCGGCGACCGCGTCGCGCAGCCGGCGTTCGACGGCCTCGGCCGGGGCGTGCAGGACCTCGTCGGCCCGGGCGGCGCCGGCCGGGCCGAGCGGCACCTCGGAGGCGAGCAGCGCGACGGAGTCGGCGAGGGCGTGGAAGCGGGCGGAGCCCAGCGCCTGGAGGGCCGCGGAGTGCGCCCGGGTGCGCGCCAGGGTGAGCTGGCGTTCGAGCAGCGCGCCGGCCCGGGCGGCGCCGACGGTGAGGCCGCGGCTGGTCTCCGTGCCGCGGGCGGCGGGCACCGGGCCCTGTGTGCCGCCGTTCGACAGCCGGGACAGCGCGTCCAGCAGGCGGACGAGCCGGGAGGTGCAGGCGTGCTCCAGGGCGAGGGTGCCGGAGAGCCAGGCCAGCTCGGCGCGCAGCTGGTCGGCCCAGGCGGCGTCGAGCAGGGGCCGGAAGGTGTGCAGGGTGCCGCTGATCCGGCGGGCCGCCGCCCGCAGGGTGCGGGCGGCCTCCTCCGCGCCGCCCGTGCCGGCGCCGCTCTCGGTGTGCAGCCGCAGGCCGCGGAGGAAGTCCGCGGCCCGGGCGTGCAGGTAGGGGGCGAGGACCTCGCCCGCGGTGGCGGTCGGGGTCACGGCGGTCGCCGTGACCTCCCCCGTGGTGACGTCGGCCAGCGTCACGTCCGCCGTCGTGACATCGGCCATGGTGAGGTCCGTCCTCGTGACGTCGTGGTCAGGGTTGTGCACGCCGGCGCCTCCGCGCGTCGATGAGCATCTCCTGGACGTGCCGGAGCGGCTGGCCCTCGGGGTCGGTCGCGTGCCGCGTCCAGTTCCCGTCCGGGCCGAGGTGCCAGGAGGAGGTGGTGTCGGACATCCCGGTCTCCAGGAGCCGGGTGAGGGAGGCCCGGTGGGCGGGGTCGGTGACCCGGACCAGGGCCTCGATGCGGCGGTCAAGGTTGCGGTGCATCATGTCGGCGCTGCCGATCCACACCTCCGGCTCGCCGCCGTTGCCGAAGGCGAAGATCCGGGAGTGCTCCAGGAAGCGGCCGAGGATCGAGCGGACCCGGATGTTGTCCGAGAGTCCGTCGACGCCGGGGCGCACGGCGCAGATGCCGCGGACCCAGACGTCGACGGGCACGCCGGCCTGCGAGGCCCGGTAGCAGGCGTCGATGACGGCCTCGTCGACCATCGAGTTGACCTTGATCTTCACGTACGCGGGCCGGCCGGCGCGGTGGTGCGCGATCTCCTTGTTGATCCGGGAGACGAGGCCGTCGCGCAGGGACTTCGGCGCGGTGAGCAGGCGCCGGTAGGTCTCGCGGCGCGAGTAGCCGGAGAGCCGGTTGAACAGGTCGGAGAGGTCGGCTCCGACCTGCGGGTCGGCGGTGAGCAGGCCGAGGTCCTCGTAGAGCCGGGCGGTCTTGGGGTGGTAGTTGCCGGTGCCGACGTGGCTGTAGCGGCGCAGGGTGTCGCCCTCCTGCCGGACGACGAGCGACAGCTTGCAGTGGGTCTTCAGTCCGACCAGGCCGTAGACGACGTGGCAGCCGGACTCCTCCAGCTTGCGCGCCCACTTGATGTTGGCCTGCTCGTCGAAGCGGGCCTTGATCTCGACGAGGACGAGGACCTGCTTGCCGGACTCGGCGGCGTCGATCAGCGCGTCGACTATCGGCGAGTCGCCGGACGTGCGGTACAGCGTCTGCTTGATCGCGAGGACGTCGGGGTCGGCCGCGGCCTGTTCCAGGAACGCCTGCACGGACGTGGAGAACGAGTCGTACGGGTGGTGGAGCAGCACGTCCCGCTCGCGGACCGCCGCGAAGATGTCGGGCGCGGACGCCGACTCGACCTCGGCGAGGTCGCGGTGGGTGCCGGCGACGAACTTCGGGTACTTCAGCTCGGGCCGGTCGAGCGAGGCGATGCCGAAGAGGCCGGTGAGGTCGAGCGGGCCGGGCAGCGGGTAGACCTCGGAGTCGGAGACCTTCAGCTCGCGGACCAGCAGGTCGAGCACGTACGGGTCGATCGACTCCTCGACCTCCAGGCGCACCGGCGGGCCGAAGCGGCGCCGCATGAGCTCCTTCTCCAGGGCCTGGAGCAGGTTCTCGGTGTCGTCCTCCTCGACCTCCAGGTCCTCGTTGCGCGTCACCCGGAACATGTGGTGCGCGAGCACCTCCATGCCCGGGAACAGCTCTTCGAGGTGCGCCGCGATGACGTCCTCCAGCGGGACGTAGCGCTCCGGCGACGCCTCCAGGAAGCGCGAGAGCAGCGGCGGGACCTTGACGCGGGCGAAGTGGCGGTGGCCGCTGACCGGGTTGCGGACGACGACCGCGAGGTTCAGCGACAGGCCCGAGATGTACGGGAAGGGGTGTGCCGGGTCCACGGCCAGCGGCGTGAGCACGGGGAAGATCTGCTGCCGGAAGAGCGTGAAGAGGCGCGCCTGCTCCTTCTCGGTGAGCTCCGGCCAGCGGATCAGGTGGATGCCCTCGTCGGCGAGCGCCGGCGCCACGTCCTGCTGGTAGCAGGCGGCGTGCCGGGCCATGAGCTCGCGCGAGCGCGTCCAGATCAGGTCGAGCACCTCGCGCGGCTGCAGCCCGGAAGCGGAGCGGGTGGCGACACCGGTGGCGATGCGGCGCTTGAGGCCGGCGACGCGCACCATGAAGAACTCGTCCAGGTTGGACGCGAAGATCGCGAGGAAGTTCGCCCGTTCGAGGAGGGGCGTCGACGGGTCCTCGGCGAGTTCGAGCACGCGTTCGTTGAACGCCAGCCAGCTGCGCTCCCGGTCCAGGAAGCGCCCCTGTGGCAGCTCGCTCGCGTCGCCGTCCTCCTCGTACGCGTCCAGATCGGCGTCGAGATCGGGCGCGAGGTCGTTCGTCGCCGCGCCGTTCACGGCGTGCGGCCGGTGCGCGGCTATGGATCCCAGGGAAGGCTGGGCGGCGGCGGGCTTGGCGGAAGGCTGCGCCTTCGTGGCGTCCGTGCCCTTGGCTGTCTTCGCTGCCTTCGCGGGCGCGTTCTTCTTGGACTGGACCGGGACCTCGGCGGGCTGGTGGCTCATGACCCCATTCTTCCGCGCGAAGGGCAGCTCGGGCGCGTCGGAACCGACCGGCGGCGAGGGAAGCCTCCCCTTGGGGAGGGCCCGGGTGGGGGCGGGCACGGAGCGCTTCATTGCGTGAGCGTCGCAAGCGCGTCTGAATGGTTGGTAACGGGGACGTGACGTGAGGGAATCGGGGGACGATCGGGTGGCGGGGCGGGGCCCCGGCCCCGGTGTTCTCGCGCCTGTTACGGAAGACGGAAGTGGAAGGCGGCGAAGGCCGCGAGGGCGAGCGTCTCGACGGGCAAGAGCCTGGCACGGACCTCGGCGAGGGCGCGCAAGACTGCACCGGTGAGCAGTGGCAGGTAGAGAGCGCTCTTGGGGACGTACGTGGGGCTGCGGGCCGAGACCCTCAGGGGGCCTCGGCGGGTCAGACGGCGGCGAGAGCGAGGGGACTTCCCGGCGTCGTTGGGGCCGACGAGGTCGCAGCTCCGGCCGATCGAGACGGAGAAGTCGTGCCCCGAAGGGCGCAGGGACAGGTGCTTTCGTTCAGTACGGATTTGAAACCTCCCCTCATTGGTGAGGAGGGGATTCCTGGCTCAGGCCGCCTCCTGGAGCAGCGCTCCAGGAGGTCTTCCGCCATCAGCACCAGCCGGGGTGAGACCAGCCCGGACGAGCATCACGCGCGCGGAATTCTTGTCCCTGGGGGACGAGGTTCCGCATGCGGTGCAGGTGTAAGTGCGCATTCCCAGCGGCAGTGCGTGCTTGGCTCTCGCTCCGCACTGCGCACAGTCCATCGTGGTGTACGCGGGGTGGACCAGGCGGATGTCCCGCCCGTGCTTACGGCCCATCTCGATCAGGGCCTGCTTGGTGGCGCCGATGGCGGCGTCAGCGGCCTTCCTTGCCATGGTGGTCCTGGCCAGAAACCGCGGGCGGAAGTCCTCCACGGCGATGGCGTCGTGGTCCCGTACGACCTTCTTGGCCCACTTGCGGCCGGTGTCCTCACGCTGCTGGGCGGCCTTTTTGTACGTTCTGGCCCGCAGCCGCCTCGCCTCGCGGTAGCCATTCGAAGCTGCCTGACCCTTCTTCGGCTTGCGGCGAGCCATCATCCGGTCGTATCGAGTCAGCTCCGCCTGGGCCTTGCGACCGTGTTCGGCGTGCGGCAGGTCGTGAGCGTCGGAGGTGGTGGTAGCGGTCTCCCTCGCGCCCCAGTCCACACCGAGGACGCGGCCGGTCTCCGGCAACGGATGAAGCTCGGCGGGGACGACGAAGCTCGCATACCAGTGCCCAAGACTGTCCTGGTGTACGCGCACCGACGACGGCTCCGTCGGCAGTGCCCGTGACCACACCACCGCCAGCATGATGCCCCCGGCCAGGTGTAGACGGTCGTTCTTCAACCGGAAACCACGCAAGGTGTAGTTGAGGGTCGGCAGCGACTCACGCTTGCTCTTCCACCCCGGCATCCCGGCCCGACGCGCCATAGGCAGACGGTCCTTGGCGTCCTTCAGTGCCTTGGAACGGGAGCGAGCGAAGTCGCGGACGATCTGCTGCTGACAAACTGACGAGCCCTCACGTAGCCAGGGAGTCGCCTTCCGGGCCTCGGTCAGCATCCTGTCCAACTGAGCAGGACCACACGTGACCTTCTCGCCGATGGCCTTGCCGTGCAGATGCACAGCCCTGGACTTGGCGACGCACTCGTTCCACACCCATCGGCACCGGTTCCACTCGGCCACCAGGGAAGCGTGGGCGCCGGACGACACACGCAGCCGGTAGGTGTATCGGGCACACCTGGCATCCACTGCCGCCCCCACGTGCATCACCTCGCCCCCACTCGCCGTCCCGGCTGCAACACCGCGCAATCCCGATGCCTCTCAAGGACCGTACGTGCGGCCACCGCACACATGCACCGCAATCCCGCAGTCATTCACCCGAACCGGCGATCGGCAGGTGCATGTTCGAGTTTTTCTGAGCGTCGTGTGGGCGTCCCACGCGGGCCCGGCTGGCCCAGACAGCGAGTTTGTCGTGCAGAGGCGAGTCGGCGGGCCATTGCGGGGTGGCGTGGATGAAGGGGGCGGTGTCAACCACCCCCTTGGATCCCCGAGTTCACGACTCCGCGCGGTACATCAGGTCCACCTCGTGCGTACGGAAGCCGAGCCGCTCGTACACCGTCACCGCCGCCGTGTTGTCCGCGTCCACGTACAGCATCGCCGTCGGCAGCCCCTCGCCCGCCAGGTGGCGCAGGCCCGTCGCGGTGAGCGCCTTACCGAGGCCGCCGCCCTGTGCGTCCGGCAGCACGCCGACCACGTACACCTCGCCGAGCTGCTCCTCGGCGTGCACCTTCGTCCAGTGGAAGCCGACGAGCCGGCCGTCCTTCTCCGCCAGGAAGAAGCCCTTCGGGTCGAACCACGGCTCGGCCATCCGGTCGTCCAGGTCGCGCTGGGTGAGCGAGCCCTGCTCCGGGTGGTGGGCGAACGCGGTCGCGTTGACGGCGAGCCAGGCCGTGTCGTCCTGCCCGGGCACGAAGGTGCGCACGGTGACGCCCTCGGGCAGCACCGGCTCCGGGATGTCGAGCGGCGTCAACGGCCGGCGCAGCTGGCGCAGTTCGCGGAACAGGGTGAGCCCGAGCACCTGGGCCAGGTGCCGCGCGGCCGGCTTGCCGCCGTGCGCCCACACCCGCAGCCGCTTGCCGGTCGCGTCGAGCAGCGCCGTGCCGAGCGCCCGCCCGTGCCCGCGCCCGCGGTGCGCGGGGTGCACGACCAGCTCGGCGGCCGGCGCCTCGACCGGGTCGGTCTCCTCCAGCTGGGCGTAGCCGTACAGGTGCGAGCCGACCGTCAGCAGGAAATGGCGGACGCCCTCCCGCTTGCCGTGGCGCAGATAGAGCCGCCCCTGCTCGGACACGGCGTGCACGCCGTCGGCGCGGTCCGCCGCCGCGAGCAGGTCGAGGACATCGGTCACCTGCTCGGGGCCCAGCTCGTCGTAGGTGTGGATCTGCCGACCGGGTTCGAGGGCCGGCGCCGCGTCAGAAGTCATGGCTACGAGCCTACGGCGGGGGTGTGCCGGGCCGTGGGAGATCAAACCGAGACTGTCAGATGGACGGACCCGCCCATCACCGTGCAAAAGGGTGTCGCGCGGACAAGGGCAACCACCTCGTAACCCGTCACCCCCTGTTGCGCTACGCGCGTTGACCCTAGGCTGCGCGGGCAGGACCGGAGTCGTTCAGGGAACTGGGGAGAAATGGCAACGACGCGGAAGAACAACAAGGCCGGGCGGCGGATACTCGCCCTCGGGGCGGGACTCGCCACCGTCGGCGCGCTCGTCGCGGCGATGCCGGCCGGTGCGTCGCAGGACGCCGACACCGCCGCGTTCGGCGGCACCAACGGCAGGGGCTGGGGGCGGATGGTCGACGTCCAGCTGCTCTCCTTCAACGACCTGCACGGCAACCTCGAGCCGCCGGCCGGGTCGTCGGGCCAGGTCACCCGGGTGAAGCCGGACGGCACCACCGAGAAGATCGACGCGGGCGGTGTGGAGTACCTGGCCACGCACCTGCGCCAGGCCCGTGAGGGGAACCGTTACTCCATCACGGCCGCCGCCGGTGACCTGATCGGTGCCTCGCCGCTGCTCTCCGGTCTCTTCCACGACGAGCCGACCATCCAGGCGATGAACGACCTGGACCTGGACGTCACCTCGGTCGGCAACCACGAGTTCGACGAGGGCGCGCGCGAGCTGGCCCGGATGCAGAACGGCGGCTGTCACCCGACGGCCGGCTGCTTCACGAAGGACCAGAAGTTCGACGGCGCCGACTTCCCGTACCTCGCGGCCAACGTGACGGACGAGAAGACCGGCAGGCCGATCCTCGACCCGACCTTCGTCTGGGAGAAGGACGGCGTCCGCATCGGCTTCATCGGCGTGACCCTGAAGGGCACCCCGAACGTCGTCACCGCCGAGGGCGTCAAGGGCCTGAAGTTCGGCGACGAGGTCGAGACGATCAACAAGTACACGAAGATCCTGGAGCGACAGGGCGTCAAGTCCATCGTCGCCCTGATCCACGAGGGCGGCATGCCGGCCTCGTCCGCGTACAACTACAACTGCGACGGTGACGGCGACGGTGAGGGCGAGGGCGTCTCGGGCGCGATCGTCGACATCGCCAAGAACATCGACCCGCAGGTCGACGCGCTGGTCACCGGCCACACCCACCAGGCCTACGTGTGCACCATCCCCGACCCGGCCGGCCGGCCGCGCCTGGTCACCTCGGCGTCCTCGTTCGGCAAGCTCTACACCGACACCACGCTGACGTACGACCGCCGCACCAAGGACATCGTCCGCACCGCGGTCGCCTCGGCGAACCACGTCGTCAGCCGTGACGTCCCCAAGGCCGAGGACATGTCGCAGCTGATCGCCGGCTGGAAGGAGCTCGCCGCTCCGGTCGCCAACCGCCCGCAGGGCTACATCGCCGCCGACATCAACGGCCGCGGCTCCACGGCGTACGAGAAGCCGCTGGGCGACGTCATCGCCGACGCCCAGCTGGAGGGCCTCGCCCCGGCCGACAAGGGCGGCGCGCAGCTGGCCCTGATGAACCCGGGCGGCATCCGCGCCGACCTCGTCTACCAGCAGTCCGGCGCCGAGGGCGACGGTGTGGTGACCTACGGCGAGTCCTTCACCGTGCAGCCGTTCACCAACATGATGAACGTGGTCGACCTGTCCGGCGCCAACCTGATCACGGCGCTCAAGCAGCAGGTCAGCGGCTCGAACCTGAACTCGGTGAAGATCCTCCAGGTGTCGAAGGGCCTGACCTACACGCTCGACATGACGAAGTCGGGCGCGGACCGGGTCGTCGACGGCACCATCAAGCTCAACGGCGCGCCGATCGACCCGGCGAAGACCTACCGCGTCGCGATGAACGAGTTCCTCGCGGGCGGCGGTGACGGCTTCGGCGCCCTGGCCACCGGCACCAACAAGCTGGTCGGCGCCTCCGACCTGGACGTCTTCAACGCCTACCTGTCCGCGCACTCCTCGGCGGCCGCGCCGCTGCAGGTGCCGGCGGCGGACCGCATCACGGTCGTGAAGTAGCCCCCGGGCAGGACCGCCGGGACAGACGGGGGAGGGGTGGATTCCGCTTCGGCGGGGTCCACCCCTTTTCCATGTCCCTTTCCGTGTCCCTTCCCATGGCCCGAACTCGTTTTGAACGAGTTCGAAGGCCTGTTACCCTCAGGCCACTTGGGGCCACTGGGGAGGGGTTCGATTTGATCGACAACGGGTGGGGCAAGCGGCGCAGAAGCGCCCTCTCACTGGCCGCGGCCACCGCGGTACTGATCTCACTGACGCCGGCCGTCGCGGGCGTCGCCTACGCCGCCGAGACGGCCGACCCGCCGGCGGAGCTGGTCATCCCGGCGGAGCAGACCGCGGCCGCGGACGCCGCGGTCGTCCGGACCGGCGCCACCGGCTTCCTGCAGGGGGACGGCAAGTCCGGCTCCTACCGCTGGTTCTCGTACGCCGACGGCAGCGACAGGACGTTCGCCGCCCAGGGCGCCACGGACGTCTTCACCAACGGCACCGACGACACCGTCGCCCGCTGGTACCGGGCGACGAACAAGGTCGTCCTCCAGGACGCCGCCGGCGGCGCCGAGGAGACCGTCCAGATCCCCGCCGGCCAGGAGGCCATCGGACTGGTCGGCCGCACGGTCGTCACCGGCGCCGCGAGCACCGGCGGCGGCCTGCACGCGGTCTCGCTCGTGAACGGCGCCGTGCGGGACGTGCCCGTCGCCGGTCTCCAGGACGGCGCCTACGACTTCCGCTTCTGGGGCGGCAACGCGCACGGCTTCCAGACGCGCTACTACGTCGGCAACGACGAGGTGTCCGCCACCGCCTGGGTCGACCTGTCCGGTGACGCCCCGAAGGCGGTCGCCCTCGACGCCTCCGCCCGCTCCTCGGTCGTCGACGGCGACACCCTGCTGCGGGTGACGGACGCGGGCAAGCTCCAGGTCTGGGACCTCAAGGGCGACCTGACCGCCGCCGCGCGCGAGACCGACTGGACCGGCTCCGACACCCCGGTCCGCGTCCAGGGCGACCAGGTCCTCAGCGTCACCCCGGGCGCCGGGCGCACGCTGC
Source organism: Streptomyces sp. NPDC004327 (assembly GCF_042873935.1). NCBI lineage: Bacteria > Bacillati > Actinomycetota > Actinomycetes > Kitasatosporales > Streptomycetaceae > Streptomyces > Streptomyces sp. NPDC004327. The sequence goes on from NZ_JBIAME010000003.1 coordinate 31,013, forward strand.
TCTCCCGCTCCTTCGCGGGCGGCGAGCAGAAGACGGTGCTCGACGCCGTCCTCGGGGACCCGTACCTGCTGGGCGGCGACCTGCTCGCCGTCGTCAAGGGCGACGACGCCGAGCGCGTGGTCCACCGCGTGCGGGCGGGCGCCGACGACACGTTCGCGGCCACCGAGGTCGCCGTCGTCCCGGGCGACCGCACCATGACGAAGCGGATCTCCGCCGCGCAGGGCGTCCTGCGCACCCTCGACCAGCTCCCGTCGGGCGAGTACCGGCTGCGCTCGATCGAGATGAAGGCCGGCGGCCCGCTCGTCGCGGGGGACCGGTTCGACCGCGGTACGGACGCCAAGCTCGCCACCTCCCGGGAGGTGCCGACCGGCGACGGCCGCCTCGTCCGCCAGACCGGCTCGGCGCTGTCCGTCCTCGCCGACGGCGCGTCGCTGCCCGGCACCGCCCTGCCGTCGGGTTCCGTCGAGGGCGACCTGGAGGCGTCGGGCCACTACGCCTCGTACCGCCTGACCACCGGTGAGCGCCGGGTCCTCGACCTGGACACCCTGACGCCCGTCTTCACCAGGAACCTCGGCACCGGCCCGACCGCGATCGACGGCGCCACCCTGTGGACCGCGACCGGCACCGCCGGCGCCGTCGCCGCGATCGACGTCCGCACGGGCGCCACGGTCCGCACGGTCACCGCCGCCGACTGCGCCCTCAAGGACGTCCAGTCCGTCGGCTCGGACCTCTACTGGAAGTGCGACACGAAGTCCGGTGTGCTCAACACCGCGACCCAGGTCAACACGCCCCTGCCCGCGCACGGTTCGGCGCGCCTCGGCGACGGCTTCGTCTCCTGGGCCAAGGGCGACGTGCTGTCCGTGACGCCGCTGCGCGGCGGCGGCGCGACCCGCGAGATCGGCACCGTGGCGGACGTCATGCCGGAGGCCGGCTGGAGCGTGGACCGCTTCGGCGGCAACACCGTCTTCACCGACGACGCCGGCCGCATCCACGTCGTCCCGAGCGGCGTGCCCACCTCGGCGGTGTCCGTCGTCGACTCCACCGTGCCCTCCGACGTCATCAACCTGTCGGGCGGCACGGCCTGGACCGGCCAGTGGTGGCTGTCCAAGCCGGTCGCGTCCTGGACGATGACCGTCAAGGACAGGTCCGGCACCGTGGTGCGCACCCAGAGCGGTCTGCAGACCCGTGGCATGGTCCGGGCGGTGTGGGACGGCAACGGCCCCGACCGCCTCCCGGTCGCCGACGGCGGCTACAGCTGGGAGCTGACCGCCCCGTCCGTCGACGGCTCCGGTGCCGCACTGCGCACCACCGGCACGGTGTACGTGACGCACGACGGCATCTCCACCTTCCGCCCCGTGGCCCCGGCCCGCATCCTCAACACCCTCGCCGGTGTCGGCGCGCCCAAGGCCAAGGTCGGCCAGGGCGGCATGGTGAACCTCCAGGTCACCGGGCGCGGCGGAGTCGCCGCGCGCGGTGTGTCGGCGGTCGTGCTGAACGTGACGGTGACCAACCCGACCAGCAGCACGTGGGTCTCGGTGTACCCGTCCGGGCACGCCCGTCCGCTGGTCTCCAACCTGAACGTGCCGAAGGGCCGCAGCGTCCCGAACCAGGTGACCGTGCCGGTCAGCAGGGACGGCAAGGTCACGCTGTACAACGCGTGGGGCTCGGCCGACCTGCTCGTGGACGTGTCCGGCTACTACACGCTCGACGGCGCCGGTGACCGCTTCAAGGCGGTGACCCCCGCCCGCATCCTCAACACGCTGGCGGGCGCCGGCGCGCCGAAGGCCAAGCTGGGTGCCGGCAAGACCGTCAACCTCCAGGTCACCGGCCGTGGCGGCGTCCCGGCGACCGGCGTCACCGCCGTCGTCATGAACGTGACCGCGACCCGGCCGACGGCCGCGACCTACGTCTCCGTCTACCCGTACGGGACGACCCGGCCCGCGACCTCCAACCTGAACATGGTCGCGAACCAGACGGTGGCCGGCCTGGTGACCGTGCCGGTGAAGAACGGCAAGGTGACGCTGTACAACCACAGCGGCTCCGTCGACCTGCTCGGCGACGTCGCCGGCTACTTCACCAACACGGCCGGCCAGGGCGACCGCTTCATGCCGCTGTGGCCGGTCCGGCTCTTCGACAGCCGTGACTGGGGCCCGGACGCGAAGATCCCCGGCGACCACTACGGCACCCTGCCCGTGGCCGGCTACGGCGGCATCCCGGAGTCCGGCGCGACCTCCCTGGTCCTCAACGTCGCGGGCACGAACGCCACCGCCCCGACGTACCTCACGGTCCACCCGTGGCTGGAGGGCCTGCCGTCCCGTCCGACGATGTCCAACCTGAACCCCGTGCCGGGCGTGACGGTGGCGAACCAGGTGGTGGTGAAGATGTCGAGCCAGGGCTCGATCGACGTCTACAACCGCGCGGGTCTGATCGACGTGATCGTGGACGCCTTCGGCTACTACACGAAGTAACCGGCGCGAAGCAACAGAAAACAGAGCGGAAGGGCGGCGCATCGTTTCGGCGGTGCGCCGCCCTTTCATCGGGAGGAGCTCACACATCGTGGGAAGAACATGGCCGCGTAGCGGCCGTATGACGGTGGCGGCGGCCGTGGCCGTGGCCGCGGCGCTGGCGCCGATGACACCGCTGGCGGCGGGGACGGCCGTGGCGGCGGAGGCGCCGGGCGAGGTGGTGATCCCGGCGGAGCTTTCGGCGGATCCCAACGCGGGCCGGCTGCCCGCAGTGGGTGACACGGGGTTCCTGCAGGGCGCGTCCACGTCCGCGTACAACTGGGTGTCCTTCGTCGACGGGTCGCGCTCGCAGCCCTTCGGGAGGTTCGCCGGGGGCCGGCCCTGGGCCACCGGCAGCGACGTGATGGCCGACTACACCATGTCCGACGTGACCTTCCGTGACCCGAAGGCCGGTACGCCGCAGGTCGTCCCGATCCCGGCGAACCACCGCTTCCTCGCCGTCATGGGCCTCGGCGTCGTCACCCAGGAGAGCGCGGCCCCGTACGGGATGCACCTTCGGTACCTCGACTCGCAGGGTGCCGTGGTGGCCAAGCCACTGGTGGGACTGCCCGCCGGTGCGACGCCGTCCTTCCACATCGGTTCCTGGGTCAACGAGCACGGCTTCCTGCTCGGTTACACCGCCGGCGGAGTCCAGCACCTCGGCTGGGTCGACTCGTCCTTCACCCTGCGCCCCATCCCTGACCAGGCACTCAGGAACCTGCCGACGTCCGAGGTGCTCGCGGACCGGTTCGTGCTCCACACGGTGGGCGCCAAGCTCCAGATCTGGGACGTCACGGGGGACTGGTCGGCGCCCGTCAAGCAGATCCCCTGGGCCGGGACCGGGGTCACTCCGGTCGCGCTCCTCGGCGACTACGTGCTGGCCCGGACGCCGGCCGGGGACGGCACGGACACCCTGATCGCGAAGTCCCTCACCGATCCCGACGCGCCCGAGGAGACCGTGCTGGACCGGGTCTTCGGCAACTCGCCCGTGAGCCCCGGCGGGAGCCGGGTCGTGGTCGCCCGTCAGGGCGCGGGCACGGAGCGCACGCTGCACTCCGTCCGGATTCCGGAGGGCGGCGGAGCGCCGGTCGCGAGCCGGATCTCGAACGTTCCGGACGTCCGTACGAGGGTCGCGCAGATGTCGGCCGCGCAGGGCGTGCTCTATTCCGCCGACGTCGTGTCCGGCACCCACGCCCGGCTGCGCACGGTCGACCTGTCCGTGGGCGGCGTCCTTTCGGCCGGGCCGCGCGTGGACCACGACGGATCCGCCGACATCCTCACCGGCACCTGCTCCGTCGCGGGCGACTGCAAGGCCCCCGTGCCGACCGGCGATGGCCGTGCCGTGCTCATGGAGTCCGGCTGGGGCGGCGGGCTGTACGTCCTGGAGCCCGGCCGGAAGCTTGCCGAGGCGACCAAGGTGGCCGGCATCGACGGCGTGAACGGCGTCGCGGCGTCGGGCCGTTACGCGGTCTACGTGACCACGGCCGGGACGGGCGTTCTCGACCTCGACACCCAGCAGACCGTGCTGCGCCGGCAGGCCGCCCTCGGCGCGGCGATCGACGGCGGCACGCTGTGGGAGGGCGCCGCCGGCGGCGTGCTCAACGCCGTCGACGTGCGCTCCGGAACCGTCACCCGCTCGGTGAAGGTCTCCGACTGCGAACTCGCGAACTGGTCGGTCGTCGGCGACGACGTCCTGTCGGCCTGCGGCGACACCTTCAGCGTGCGGAACCTGACCACGGGCCGGAAGACCGCGGTCCCGGGCCGCTTCGCCCGGCTCGGCGACGGCTACGTCATCAGCGAGCAGGGCGCCGACACGCTCCTCACGCCCCTGCGGGGGACGGCCGGGTCGCGGGTGGTCGACCACCCGGGCGCCAACGCTCCGGTGTGGAGCATCGACCGCTTCGGCGGCGCCCTCTCCTACGCCGACGACCAGGACGCGATCCACGTCGTCCCGAGCGGCGTCCCCGCCGCCGACCTGTCCGTCCTCGACGCGGACACCCCGCAGACCCTGGACGCGGCGGACACCGCGTCCTGGACCGGCCGCTGGTGGCTCGACAAGCCCGCCGCGTCCTGGAAGCTCGCCCTCAAGGACCGCTCCGGCGCCGTCGTGCGCACCTTCGGCGGTGGTGAGGCGCGCGGTCTGGTGAAGGCCGTGTGGGACGGCAAGGACGGGGCCGGGGCGGAGCTCGGGGACGGGCGGTACGGCTGGGAGCTGACCGCCGCGCCCGCGGACGGCGCCGGGCCGGAACTGCGGCGCACCGGTGAGGTGTTCCTGACGCACGGCGGGCTCGGCACGTACGAGCCGGTGGCGCCCGCGCGGCTGCTGAACACGATCGCCGGGGTCGGCGCGCCGAAGGCCAAGGTGGGCCCGGGCAAGACCGTCACCGTGCAGATCACCGGCCGCGGCGGGGTCCCGGCGACGGGCGTGACCGCGGTGACGCTGAACCTCACCGCGACGAACCCGTCGGCGACGACGTACGTGTCGGCCTACCCGTACGGCACCGCGCGCCCGGCCACGTCGAACCTGAACGTGACGGCCGGCAGGAGCGTGCCGAACCTGGTGACCGTGCCGGTCAGGGACGGCAAGGTGACGCTGTACAACCACTCCGGGTCGGTGGACCTGCTCGCCGACGTGGCCGGCTACTACACGCTGAGCGGCGAGGGCGACCGGTTCGCTCCGGTGGCTCCGGCGCGGGTGCTCAACACGCTGGGCGGGGTCGGCGCGCCGAAGGCCCAGGTGGCCGGCGGCAAGACGGTGACCGTGCAGGTCGCGGGCCGTGGCGGCGTCCCGGCGACGGGCGTGACGGCCGTGACGATGAACGTGACGGCGACGAACACGTCGGCGACGACGTACGTGTCCGCGTATCCGTACGGGACGGTCCGGCCGGCCACGTCGAACCTGAACCTGGTGGCCGGGCAGACGGCCGCCAACCTGGTGACCGTGCCGGTCAGGGACGGCAAGGTGGTGCTCTACAACCACTCCGGTGCGGTGGACCTGCTCGCCGACGTGGCGGGCTACTTCACCGACGCGGCGGGGAAGGGTGACCGCTTCAAGGCGCTGCCGCCGGCCCGGCTGCTGAACACACTGGGCGGCGTCGGCGCGCCGAAGGCCCAGGTGGGCCCGGGCAAGACCGTGGACCTCCAGGTCACCGGTCAGGGCGGGGTGCCGGCCGGGGTGTCGGCGGTCGTGATGAACGTGACGGCGACCCGGCCGACGGCGACGACCTATGTGTCGGTGTACCCGTTCGGGACGGCGCGCCCGGCGACGTCGAACCTGAACGTGGTCGCGGGGCAGACGGTCGCCAACCTGGTCGTCGTCCCGGTGCGGGACGGCAAGGTGACGCTGTACAACCACTCCGGTGCGGCGGACCTGCTGGCGGACGTGGCGGGTTACTACACGAAGTAGCACTGTGCACCGGACAGTTCCGGACAGTTCCGGAGAGTTCGGAGGGTTCCGGACGAGGGGCGGCACACCGTTTCGGCGGGGTGCCGCCCCTTCGCCGTTCCCGTCCGCCGTTCCCGTCCGCCGTTCCCCCTCGCTGTTCGTCTTCGCTGTCACCAGTCCGCGGCTCACAGCGTCGCCAGGAACTCCCCGACCGCCTTCTCGAAGCCCCGCGGGTCCTTCAGCTGGACGAAGTGGTCGGTGTCGAGCTCGACCAGGGTGGTGCGGGGGCGGGTGGCCGTCATCTCGTGGGCGTGGGCGGCGGTGAGGACCTGGCTGCTCGTGCCGTGGACGACGAGGGCGGGGCAGCGGGAGGCGAGCCAGGCGGGGCGGTGGTCGCCGTGCACCAGGGTCTCGGAGTCGACGGTGTCCCGCGGGTGGAAGGGGAGCCGCCAGCCGTCGGGGTGCGGGCGCAGGGCCGGGGCGACCATCGGGCCGACGGGGCCGCAGGCGGCGACGAGTCCGTCGCGGGTGGGGGCGGTGTAGGGGAAGCCGAGGACGAAGGCGAGCGGGCTGGAGCCGGTCTCCGGGAGGTGGGCCGCGGTGTCGACGGAGACGAGGCCGGCGATCCGCTCGGGCCGGGCGGCGGCCAGGTGGTACGCGTTGACCGCGCCGAGCGAGTGGCCGACGAGGACCACCTGGTCCAGGCCCAGGTGGTCGAGGAGGGCCTGGGCGTCGGAGACGTAGCCCTCGCGCCGGTAGTCGGGCGCGCGGTCGGAGTCGCCGTGGCCGCGCTGGTCGAGGGCGACGACCCGCCACTCGGGGCCGAGGGCCTCGGCGAGGTGCGCGAAGGAGGCGCCCTCGGAGAGGTGGCCGTGCAGGGCGAGCAGCGGGCGGCCGGTGCTGTCGGGGGTGAAGTCCAGGTAGGAGAGCGTGCGGCCGTCGTCGGTGGTGAGTTCCTTGCGCATGGGTGCTCCTCGGCTTGGCGTCGCCGGTGTCCGGGCGACTCGGCTCGGGCGGTGTGGTGGCGACTGTACGCAGCATTTGGGCGGCCGCGCAAGACAAATGTATAGATCGCTTGCCCAAAACGCTTGGCGGAGCGGCCGGCGCCGTACGATCCCCGCATGGGAAACCGCGAGAAACTGCTGGCCGGAGCCCGGCGCTGCCTGGAGGAGAAGGGGTATCTGCGCACCACCGTGCGCGACATCGCCACCGCCTCCGGTGTCTCCATGGCCGCCATCGGCTATCACTTCGGCTCCCGTGAGGCCCTGCTCAACCAGGCGCTCTTCGCGGCGATGGAGGAGTGGGGCGAGGAGTTCGGCGGGGCGGGCGGCGGCTTCGAGGAGCTGTGGGCCGGCAAGATCCGCTCCTTCGGCGAGCACCGCTGGCTCTGGCTCGCGAGCGTCGAGGCGTTCGTGCACGCGCAGACCTCGCCCGAGCTGCTCGCGCTGCTCGCGGCGGGCCAGCGCGAGGGGCGGCGCGGGACGGCCGCGCAGCTCAGGGGCGTGCCGGAGGAGGAGGTCGCCGAGGAGGACGTGCGCACGCTCGGCTCGGTGCACATGGCGCTGCTGAGCGGTGTGATGATCCAGTGGCTGACGGATCCTCAGGCGGCCCCGGACGCACGGGAGCTGGCGATCGGGCTGCGGGCACTCGCGGAGCGGATCGATCCGGATACCGGGCGGTAGGAAGTCCCGCATGACTATGGCAGGGGCACGTCAAGCACTGCCATAGTGCGGGCCATGGACCGACGACGCTTTCTCGCGGGCGCCGGCGCAGCCGGTGCCGCCCTGCTCGTGGGCACGGCAGGCACCCCGTCCGCCGCTGCGGCCACCGCCGCCCTAGGCACCCAGGACTGGATGGCTGCCCACGGCGACCCCACCCCGCTCCAGAGGCTCACGATCCCCGGCACCCACGACTCCGGCGCGCGCTACGGCGGCCCCTGGACCGAATGCCAGAACACCACGATCGCCCAGCAGCTCGACAGCGGCATCCGCTTCCTGGACGTACGGTGCCGGGTGACCGGCGGCTCCTTCGCCATCCACCACGGCGCCTCCTTCCAGAACCTGATGTTCGGCGACGTCCTCGGCGCCTGCTGGGACTTCCTCGCCGTGCACCCCACCGAGACCGTGCTCATGAGGGTCAAGCAGGAGTACTCGACCGAGTCCGACGCCACCTTCCGCGCGGTCTTCGACGACTACCTCGACCACCGCGGCTGGCGGCCCCTCTTCCGCATCGGCTCAGGCCTGCCGACCCTCGGCGAGGCCCGCGGCCGGGTCGTCCTGCTCGCCGACAACGCCGGACTGCCCGGACTGCGCTGGGCCGACGGTACGTACTTCGACGTCCAGGACGACTACCAGGCCGAGCCCTTCGCCAAGTGGCCCAAGATCCAGGCCCAGTTCCGCAAGGCGGCCGCCCAGCCCGGCCGCTGCTACGTCAACTTCGTCTCCACCGCCGCCGCCCTCCCGCCCCGCTGGAACGCCGACCGCCTCAACCCCCAGGTCCACGGCCTCCTCGACAGCGCCGAGGCGGCCGGCTGGAAGGGCCTCGGCATCGTCCCGCTCGACTTCCCCAACACCCGCACGGGACTCGTGGAGGCCCTGATCCGCCACAACTAGGCTCGTCCCATGAGAGCTTGGGTGGGGTTCGCGGTGAAGGCGACGGTGGCGGGGGCCGGGTTCGGGGCGGTGACCTCGCTCCTGAACGCGCTCGGCTCGCCGTACGGGTCCTTCGGCGCCGGACTGCGCGGTACCTTCTGGGCCCGGTGCGCCCAGGTGCTCAGCCTCCTCGTCGACACCGGATGGGCCTGGGCCGCGCTCGCCGTCGTCGCGGGTCTCGCGGCCGGGACCCGGCGGCGCGGCGCGGTGGCCGGGGTGGCGGCGCTGGGCGCGGCGTGCGCGGCGTACTACGTCACCGACGGCGTCGTCCGCGACGAGCCCTTCGGCACGTACGGCGGCGAGCTGCTGTTCTGGTGGGCCGGCAGCGTGCTCGCCGGCTCCGTCCTCGGGGCCGTCGGGGCGGCGGCCCGCCGGCCCGGGGCGGCCGGGCTGCTCGCCGGCCTCGTGGTGCCGGCCGGGGCCGCCGTGCAGATGGCCGTGCTGCCGCCGGGCACGACGACCGAGGCGTGGGCCGGGACCCTGGCCCGGGGCATCACCTGGGCCGGGGCCGCGGCCCTCGCGCTCTGGCTGGCCGTGCGGTTCGTCAGGCAGCCGCGTCCGGCGGCGGTGTCGGCGCGCCCGGGAGCGTGACCGTCGCCACCGTGCCGCCGCCCTCCGCCGGCGTCAGCGCCACCGTGCCGCCCGCCTGGCCGACCGTACGGGCGACGATCGACAGGCCGAGGCCCGACCCCGGCAGGCTGCGGGCCGACGGGGAGCGCCAGAAGCGGTCGAAGACGTGCGGGAGTTCGTCGGCCGGGATGCCCGGGCCGTGATCGCGCACGGTCAGCTCGCCGCGCATCAGCCGCACCTCGACCGTCCCGCGCGGCGGCGAGAACTTCACCGCGTTGTCCAGGACGTTGACCAGGGCCCGCTCCAGGGCCGCCGGCTCGGCCCGGACGTACCAGGGCGCGAGGTCCGCGTCGAAGGTCAGCTCGGGTCCGCGCAGCCGGGCCCGGTCGAGGGCCGAGCGCAGGATGACGTGCAGCGGCACCACTTCCAGCGGGCCCGGTTCGGCGGCCTCGGGGCGGGCGAGCTCCTGGAGGTCGCCGATCAGCGAGGCCAGCTCCGTCATCTGGGCCTTCACCGAGGCCATCAGCGCCCGCCGGTCGTCCGGCGGCAGCGCGCGGCCCGTCTGCTCGCTGCGCGCGAGGAGTTCGATGTTGGTGCGCAGCGAGGTCAGCGGCGTGCGCAGCTCGTGGCCCGCGTCGGCGATGAGCCGGGCCTGCCGGTCGCGGGAGGTGGCGAGCGCCGCCGTCATCGCGTTGAACGACCGGGAGAGCCGGGCGATCTCGTCCTCGCCCTCGACCGGGATCCGCACGGTCAGGTCCTCGGTCGCCGCCACGTGCTCGACCGCGCCCGTCAGCCGGTCCACCGGCGCGAGCCCGGTCCGCGCCACCCACAGTCCGGCCGCGCCCGCGCCGACGACCCCTATGCCGGAGACGACGAGCAGCACCCAGGCGAGGGTGTTCATCGAGTTGTCGATCTCGGACAGCGGCCGCGCCAGCGAGACCGCCATGCCGATCCGGCCCGGCTGGTCGTAGGTGTAGACCCGCATCTCGCGGCCGTCGCCGTCCCTGGTGGTGTGCAGCGTGTCCGTGAGCAGCCCCTGCGCCACGGCCAGGTCGGCGGCCTGTGCCGGGATGGGCGCCTTGCCGGACGTGCAGACGGTGCCGTCGGCCAGGATGACCTGCACGGTGTACGGCGGCAGCGGCGGCACCCGGGTCTCGGTGCGGCAGCCGCCGAGCACGAGGTTCAGGTACGTGTTGTCGACCTTGCTGCCGCGCAGCGAGGAGTCCAGCTCGCGCTCCAGCTGCGCCCGGGTCACGAACCAGCAGGCCAGCGACACCCCGGCCACCGCGAGCGCCACCGCGAGCGCGGTGAGCAGCGCGAGCCGGGAGCGCAGCGGCCGGGTCCGGAACCAGGCGAGGGGGCTGGTCACTCCGCCGCTCCGCCACGGAGCACGTAGCCGACCCCGCGCACGGTGTGCACGAGCCGCGGTTCGCCGCCGGCCTCCGTCTTGCGCCGCAGGTACATCACGTACACGTCCAGGGAGTTCGAGCTGGGCTCGAAGTCGAAGCCCCACACGGCCTTGAGGATCTGCTCGCGGGTGAGCACCTGCCGCGGGTGCGCCAGGAACATCTCCAGGAGCGTGAACTCGGTGCGGGTCAGCTCCACCGGCCGTCCGCCCCGCGTCACCTCGCGGGTGGCCAGGTCCATCCGCAGGTCGTCGAAGGCCATCACGTCGCCGGCCGCCTCGTCCGCCGACGCCCGGCGCTGCTGCGCCGCGTACGAGCTGCGCCGCAGCAGTGCCCGGATCCGCGCGAACAGCTCGTCCAGCTCGAACGGCTTCACCAGGTAGTCGTCGGCGCCCGCGTCGAGGCCGGTGACCCGGTCGCCGACGGTGTCGCGGGCGGTCAGCATCAGGATCGGCACGGTCGAGCCGGACGCGCGGATCCGGCGGGCGGCGGTGAGGCCGTCCATGCGGGGCATCTGGACGTCGAGGACGACGAGGTCGGGGCCGTACGACTCCAGCTTGGCGAGCGCGTCGAGCCCGTCGACGGCGTCCTGCGTCCCGTATCCCTCGAAGGCGAGGGACCGGCGCAGGGCCTCGCGGACGGCGGGCTCGTCGTCGACGATGAGGATGCGCTCGGTGCCCTGGGGTTCATTGTGCTGGCCACTCATGCCACTCATGGGGTCAGCGTCCCACGTGTCCTCCACGTGATCAGCTGCCGCCGCCCGAACGGAGCGCGTCCAGGTCGGCCTTGACGGTGTTCACCGGGATCGCGAATCCGAGACCGACGCTGCCGGCCGTGGAGCTGCTCGCGGAACTGGGCGAATACATGGCCGAATTGATTCCGATGATCTCGCCGTTCATATTGATCAGCGCGCCTCCGGAATTCCCGGGATTGAGGGAGGCGTCGGTCTGGATCGCCTTGTACGTGGTCTTCGACGAACCGGTGTCGCCGTTGAAGCGCTGCCCGCCGAACTCGAACGGCCAGCCCTGGCTCGGGTCGTACGGCTGCTGACCCTGGCCGCCGCCGTCCTGGCCGCCGCCCTCCTTCGCGACGGTCACGTCGCGGTCGAGCGCGGAGACGATGCCGCTGGTGACGGTGCCGGTCAGGCCCTCGGGCGAGCCGATGGCCACGACCTGGTCGCCGACCTGGAGCCGGGACGAGTCGCCGAGGGTGGCGGCCTTGAGGCCGGACGCGCCCTCCAGCTTGATCAGCGCGAGGTCCTTGTCGGGATCGGTGCCGACGACCGTGGCGCCGTAGGTCTTGCCGTCGCTGAGCCGCACGGTGATCGAGGAGGCGCCGGAGACGACGTGGTTGTTGGTGACGATCTCGCCGTCGGAGGTGATGATCACGCCCGAGCCGGTGGACCGGCCGCCGTTCGAGCTCGCCGAGATCTCCACGATGGACGGCGAGACGGCCTGCGCGACGCCGGCGACCGTGCCCTTGCTGCCGGCCGACACGTTCGTCCCGCTCACGCTGCTCGACGCGGCGGCGGTCGTGGTGCCGTCGGACATCCAGCGCTCGACGAGCGTCGCCGTGCCGCCGCCGACGGCCGCCGCGGCGATGGCCACGGCGGCGAGGAGGCCGACGCCGCGCTTGGCACGGCGGTGCGGCGCGGGGGCCGGGGCGGGGCCCGCGGCCTGAGCGGAGGGCCAGACGGTGGTGCCGTGCTCCGTCTGGAACGGCTGGGCCGGGTCGTACGGCGGCTTCGGCGGGTAGTACGGCTGCTGCTGCGGCTGGGGCTCCTGGTTGTCCGTCATGCCCACGACTCTCGGAGCCGTACATGAGAACCGTCTGAGGACGGGGTGAGAAGCCCGACAGAAGCCTGTATGCCCGAAATAAAGACCCGGGGGGCCCGGGTCCTCGGATCAGTGAGAGCAGCCGCAGGAACGGATCAGTGAGAGCAGCCGCAGGAACGGATCAGTGCGAGCAGCCGCAGGAGCGGCGCACGATCAGCGCCGACGGGAACTGCTTCACCCGCTCCCGGCGCGAGCCCGCCACCCGCAGCGAGTCGTCGAGGACCAGGTCCACCGCCGCCCGGGCCATCGCCGGGCGGTCCGAGTAGACCGTGGTCAGCGGCGGGTCGGCGAGCGCCGCCTCCTTGACGTCGTCGAAGCCCGCCACGGCGAGTTCCGACGGCACGTCGATGCGCAGCTCGCGGGCGGCCCGCAGCACGCCGAGGGCCTGGTCGTCCGTCGAGCAGAAGATGGCCGGCGGCCGGTCGGGGCCGGAGAGGATCTCCAGCGCGACCTTGTAGGCGTCGTAGCGGTTGTACGGGGCCTGGAAGAGCCGGCCCTCGATCGGCCGGCCCGCCTCCAGCATGGCCCGCCGCCAGCCCTCCTCGTGGTCGGCGACGGGGTCGCCGACGGCCGGGGTGTTGGGGATGCCGCCCATGCAGGCCACGTACTCGTGACCGTGCTCCAGGAGGTGCCGGGTGGCGAGCTGGGCGCCGCCGATGTCGTCGGTGACGACGGCGACGTCGTCGATCGCCTCGGGCCGCTCGTGCAGCAGCACCACGCGCGCGTCCCACGCCTCGATCTCGCTCGCGGCCTGCTCGCTCATGCCCTGGCTGACCAGGATCAGACCGGAGACCCGCATGCCGAGGAAGGCGCGCAGGTAGTGGATCTCGCGCTCGGTGCGGTAGTCGGAGTTGCCGACCAGGACCATCTTCCCGCGCTCGGCGGCGGCCTGCTCGACCGCGTGCGCCATCTCCGCGAAGAAGGGCTGGCGGGCGTCCGGGACGACCATGCCTATGAGGTCGGTGCGCCGGGACGCCATCGCCTGGGCGACCCGGTCGGGCCGGTACCCCAGTTCCTTGATCGCTGCGAGGACACGCTCGCGCGTGGCCGGGGCGACCGGCCGGGGTCCGTTGTTGATCACGTAACTCACGACGGCGGTCGACGTACCCGCCAGTCGTGCCACGTCATCCCGCGTCACCTTGGCCACGCGCGGAAGTCTACGCGTGGTGACCTAGCTACCGGCAGGTCGCGCTGTGGCATACGCCACGTTAACGGTCCTCCGCCGGAGTGAGTTTCCGCGCGTCGTCCTTGACGCGCGCCTCCGCTCCCGGTCCCGTGCGGCCCTCGGTGCGTTCCGTGCGGTCCGGCTTCTCGGGCGTGACGAAGCGGTAGCCGACGTTGCGCACGGTGCCGATCAGCGACTCGTGCTCGACGCCGAGCTTCGCCCGCAGGCGCCGCACGTGCACATCGACCGTTCGGGTGCCGCCGAAGTAGTCGTAGCCCCACACCTCCTGCAGCAGCTGGGCCCGGGTGAAGACCCGGCCCGGGTGCTGGGCGAGGTACTTGAGCAGCTCGAACTCCTTGAAGGTCAGGTCCAGGACCCGGCCCTTCAGCTTCGCGCTGTACGTGGCCTCGTCCACCGACAGGTCGCCGTTGCGGATCTCCATCGGGGAGTCGTCGACGCTGATCTGCTGCCGGCCCATGGCCAGGCGCAGCCGCGCCTCCACCTCGGCCGGCCCGGCGGTGTCGAGCAGCACGTCGTCCACGCCCCAGTCGGCGGTGACGGCCGCGAGCCCGCCCTCCGTCACGACGAGGATCAGCGGACAGCCGGGGCCCGTGGAGCGCAGCAGCTGGCAGAGCGAGCGGATCTGCGGCAGGTCGCGCCGGCCGTCCACCAGGATCGCGTCGGCGCCCGGCGTGTCCACCAGGGCCGGGCCCTCGGCCGGGGCCACGCGCACGTTGTGCAGCAGCAGACCGAGTGCGGGCAGCACCTCGGCCGACGGCTGGAGGGCATTGGTGAGGAGCAGCAGTGAGCTCATCGCGCGCTGCCTCCTGCCTGGCTCGCGGGTCGGTTGTGGGTCGTACGCGGTCGATCGTCCATGACGTCGGTTCCTCCTCGGCCCTCGCGCCCCGAGAGCTTTTGTTCACCTGTCCGTAACAACGGTCGGAAAACACAAAAGGACCCGGGGGCTGCGGTGCCCGGATCCTCTGCAAGCAGAATAGCCGACATGAGTTCCGAGGCAGAGAGCCGATTTCACATGGTGGATGTTTCTCAGATCACTTCCCGCCCTGTGCAGGACATGCTCCGGACCGATCTCCGTACCGACGACGGTGTCCGGATCGAGGCGGTTTACGAACCTTCCACGGCAAGTGTCACCGATCCGGCCGCCGGCACCGCCGTCGTCGTGGCACACGGGTTCACCGGCTCGGCCGACCGGCCCGCGCTCCGGCGCGCCGTCGCCGCCTTCCGCGACCGGGCGTCCGTCGTCTCCTTCTCCTTCCGCGGCCACGGCGGCTCCGGCGGCCGCTCCACCGTCGGCGACCGCGAGGTCCTCGACCTGTCCGCCGCCGTCCGCTGGGCCCGTGAGCTCGGCCACGCGCGCGTGGTGACGGTCGGCTTCTCGATGGGCGGCTCGGTGGTGCTGCGGCACGCGGCGGTCGAGCGCGACGCGGACGCCCGCGCGGACGCGGTGGCCGCCGTGAGCGCCCCCGCCCGCTGGTACTACCGGGGCACGCCCTCGATGCGCCGCGTCCACTGGGTGGTCACCCGGCCGCTCGGCCGGGTCGTCGGCCGGGTCGGGCTCGGCACCCGCATCCACAACAGGGACTGGGATCCGGTGCCGCTGTCGCCGGTCGAGGCGGTGCCGCTGATCGCGCCGACGCCGCTGCTCATCGTGCACGGCGACCGCGACCCGTACTTCCCCGTCGATCACCCCCGGATGCTGGCCGCCGCGGCCGAGCGGGCCGGCGCCCCGGCCGAGCTGTGGCTGGAGCGGGGCATGGGCCACGCCGAGAACGCGGCCGACGACGAGCTGCTGCGGCGCCTCGGGAACTGGCTGGCCCGGCCATAGCCCATCATGGGGGGCGGCGCGCACACGAACGAAGGGAGCGCCGTCATGGCAGCGGGAACCATCCGCTACTGGGCCGCGGCGAAGGCCGCCGCCCAAGTCGCCGAGGAGCCGTACGCGGCCGACACCCTCGCGGAGGCGCTCGACGCCGCCCGCGAGCGGCACCCCGGCGAGCTGGCGCGCGTCCTCCTGCGCTGCTCGTTCCTGATCGACGGCGACCCCGTCGGGACGCGCGCGCATGAGACGGTACGGCTGGCCGAGGGCGGCACGGTCGAGGTGCTCCCCCCGTTCGCAGGAGGGTGAACCGCACACCATGAGCAGTGATCAGCACTACCCGTACGACCCGCAGGCCGGGCCCCAGGACGGCCCGTCCTACGACCCCGAGGTCACCCAGACGTGGGAGGGCCAGACCTGGGACACGCAGTCCCAGCCGACGGTGCAGCCGCAGCAGCCGCAGCCGCAGGTGCAGCACGCGCAGCATCCGCACCCGCAGGTACAGGTGCGGGCTGAGGCACAGGCCCAGGCGCAGTACCAGGAGTACGGCCGGCAGCAGTACGCACAGGAGCACGCGCAGGAGTACGCGCGGCAGCCGGTGACCGGCGGCCACCCGCTGCCGCCCGAGGCGCTGTACGAGCCCCCGGTGGCCTACGAGGCTCCCGCACCGGCCGCGTACGAGCCCCCGGCGGCCTACGAGGCTCCCGCCCCCGCCGCGTACGAGGCCCCGGCTCCCGCGCCGCTCCCGGCCTCCGCCGCTTCGGCCTCCGGCGCCGAGTACTCCGCCCCCACCACCTCCGGCAGCTCCCGGATCACCGACGCCCAGCGCGCCCGCGCCGAGGGCCGGTCGCCGATCATCGAGCCCGGGATGCAGCCGGCCGCGCTGACGGCCGTGCTCGGCGTGCTGCTCGCCGCCGGCGCGGCGGTCGGTTCGTACGCGCTGCTCGTCCCGCTCGTCCTGCTCCAGGCGGTCACCGCCGCCGGCTGGTTCCGGCTCAACGGCATGTGGCCGGCCCGGCAGGGCATCGCCCTCGCGTTCCTCGGCGGTGTCGCCGCGGACGGGGCGCTGCTCGCGGTCGGCCGGGAGAACGCGCCGGCGGCGATCATCGGCACGCTCGGCGTCTGGGTCCTGCTGACGCTGGTGCTCCAGCTGCGCAGCCACGCCGATCCCGACGAGCGGATGTACGGCCTGATGGCGACCGTCGTGTCCGCGGCGCTCGCGATCCTGGCCGCCGGGCACCTCGGCGCGGACCCGGACGCGGTGGTCGTCGGCGCGGTGTCCGTCGCCGCCGCGGTCCTCGCCCGGGCGCTCCCGCTGCCCGGCCCCGTCTCGGTCGTCGCGGCCCTGCTGGCCGCGGCCGGTGCCGGCGTCGCGGCCGGCGCCTTCACCGACCTGGGCACCGGCGGGGCGCTGCTCGGCCTGGGCGCCGGGGTGTGCGCGCTGGTCGGCCTGCGGGTGGCGAGCTACGACTACCCGTCGCGGTTCGTCCACATGACGGCGGGCGTGGCGCTGCCGCTGACGGCGGCCGTGCCCGCCGTCTACCTGCTGGGACGGGTGCTGGGCTGAGCCGCTCCCGCGGGCTCCGGGGAACCGACCGGCCCTCCGACACGTCGATCTTCGTGTCGGAGGGCCGGAGCTTTTTGCTGGTGACGAGGAGGACGTGGGCGATGCGAGCGCTGCGGAGGATGCTGATCGCGACCGTGGTGCTCTGCGGACTCCTCGCCGGCGCGGACCGGCTGGCCGCCGCCTACGCGGAGTCGCGGGCGGCCGGCGAGGTGTCGCTCGGCGGCATGACGGCCGAGTCCAAGGACGTCGACATCAAGGGCTTCCCGTTCCTCACCCAGGTCGCCGACAAGCGGTTCGGCGAGGTCGACGTGGCCCTGAGCGGCATCCGGGCGAGCGCCGGCGGCCGGCCGGTGCGCATCGGCGAGATGACCGCCACGCTTGCCGACGTCACCCTGGACGACGACTACGCGATCGAGCGCGCCCGCAGCGCGAACATCACCGCCCTGATCTCGTACCCCGACCTGGTGGCCGCCTCCGGCGAGGACGCGAAGGTCGCGTACGGCGGCGCCGGCAAGCTGAAGGTGACGGGCGGGGTGCGGTTCCTGGGGCAGACGTTCACGCGCACGGTGACGTCCACGGTGACCCTGGTCGGCCGCGACACCATCCGCGTGCGGGCCGACGAGGTGCCCGGCGAGGGCATCCCGGGCCTGGAGCAGATGGTGCGGGCCCGGACCGACTTCGACTGGCGGGTCGACGGCCTGCCGAAGGGCATGCGGCTGACGAAGGTCGAGCCGCGCCAGGACGGCCTCGCGGTGACGGGGACCGGCGAGAACGTGGTCCTGACGACCTCCTGAGCGTTCCACGGCAGGCACGGAGCACCTCCCCGGCGCACGCTGAGCGCTCCCGGGCACGGGCTGCGCCCTGGGCGCCCGCTCGGCGTGTCCCGACCGGATCCCGAGCGGGTCCCGAGAGCCGCCCGGATCCGCCGCTGATCACATGATGAGACAGTGGCGTCCGATCCGTAGAAACAATGGCCAAGACCGCTGTCCGCGGACCCTCCCGGGTGATCCGTACCCATTTCCCGTCCCGAATTCCGGACGATCGTGTCTCAAAATACGACACGCCGGTGACACGGCCGCCTGTCCGTCCCTACGATCGTCGGCATGAAGCGACAGGCGGATCTCACGAAGCGGCGGGCAGTAGACCTGTGCCGCATCGCCGCCATGCTCTGTCGCCCTGTCTGAGCGGGACGCACCTCGCCCCGTATTTCCTCAGGCCCTCCGACGTGATGTCGGGGCCACCCCTGCGCAGCCGTACGCCGTCGTCCGCACGCCCACCGCACCGCATGCGCGCCGACGCGTACCCGCACCGCACCACCCCGCACGACACCGCCGCACACTGCCCCGGAGGAGAAACAGCATGGCTCGCAGCGACGTCCTGGTCGACGCCGACTGGGTCGAGGCCAACCTCGACAACCCGCAGGTCGCCCTGGTCGAGGTCGACGAGGACACCTCGGCGTACGACAAGAACCACATCAAGAACGCGATCCGGATCGACTGGACGAAGGACCTCCAGGACCCGGTCCGCCGCGACTTCATCGACCAGGAGGGCTTCGAGAAGCTCCTCTCGGCCAAGGGCATCGGCAACGACACCACGGTCGTCCTCTACGGCGGCAACAACAACTGGTTCGCCTCGTACGCCTACTGGTACTTCAAGCTGTACGGCCACCAGGACGTCAAGCTGCTCGACGGCGGCCGCAAGAAGTGGGAGCTCGACTCCCGCGACCTGGTCGACGGCTCCGAGGTCCCGAACCGCCCGGCCACCGAGTACAAGGCCAAGGCCCAGGACGCCTCGATCCGCGCCTTCCGCGACGACGTCGTGGCCGCGATCGGCTCGCAGAACATCGTCGACGTGCGTTCGCCCGACGAGTTCTCCGGCAAGCTGCTCGCCCCCGCGCACCTCCCGCAGGAGCAGTCGCAGCGCCCGGGCCACGTCCCGTCCGCCCGCAACATCCCCTGGTCGAAGAACGCCAACGACGACGGCACCTTCAAGTCGGACGAGGAGCTCACGGCCCTCTACGCCGACGAGCAGGTCGACCTGGCGAAGGACTCCATCGCCTACTGCCGCATCGGCGAGCGCTCCGCGCTCACCTGGTTCGTCCTGCACGAGCTGCTCGGCGTCCAGAACGTCAAGAACTACGACGGCTCCTGGACCGAGTACGGCTCCCTCGTCGGCGTGCCGATCGAGCTCGGCGCCAACAAGTAAGCCCTTCCCCCTTCCTCGACCGTAAGGATTCCTGACATGTGCGGAGCGCAGCCCGGCGGCCCCGACGCCTCGACGATCAAGCCCGGTGAGACCACGATCCAGGGCTACGTGACCAAGGACGGCCAGCCCGTCACCGGTTACGTCCGTCTCCTCGACTCCACCGGCGAGTTCACGGCCGAGGTCCCCACCTCCGCCACCGGCCAGTTCCGCTTCTACGCGGCCGAGGGCACCTGGACCGTCCGCGCCCTGGTCCCGGGCGCCACCGCCGACCGTCAGGTCGTGGCCCAGAAGGGTGGCCTCGCCGAGGTCGCCATCGCGGTCTGATTTCCCGACGCGCCTCTCGCACCGCTCGGCGCCGGGGCGCCGCACAGGCTTCGAGGCGCCGCGCCGGCCTCCGTCCGTCGGAGTCCGGCGCGGCGGGAAGCCACACCGAACGGCCGTGGGGCCGTGCCTCCTGGGGGGTTGGACGCCATCACCAGGGATTTGAGGCACGGCCCTTCGGTCTGCCCGCGCACTGTCGGCGGCCGCCCGGCGGTCGTACGCTGAAGGTGTGTACGCACGGCGACGACGCGTCTACTTCTGGATGATGGGCGTCTGCCTGGTGCTTTTCGTGGGCGCCTGGGCCGTCGTGCGCCTGTTCTCGGTCCCGGCCGCGATCGGGATGTGCGTGGTCGCCATGCTCATCCCGCCCGTCGCGGCGATGGTCGCGAACCGGCGCGGTCCGGAGGACCGCTGGTGGGACGACCCCAGCGGCGACAAGCAGTCCGACGAGTGGTGGGACGAGCTCGACGGCAAGAACAAGCGCGACCGCGACGACCGGGACTCGTGAGCGGAGAGCGGGAGCGGGCTGGAGCGGGCTAGTAGACGAGCGCCTGGGTCTCGTCCGCCGTCGCCTCCTGCACGAACACCTGCGCACCCGCGATCCGTACGCCCTTCAGGACGTCGTCCTCGGTGATGTCGCGGCGGGCGGCGCACTGCGTGCACAGCGTGACGCGACCGGCCGCCAGGATCGAGTCGATCAGGTCCGGCAGCGGCGCCGCGTGCGGGAGCTCGAACTCCGCCGCGCGCCCGGGCAGCGCGAACCAGGACGACTCGCCGGTCAGCCACAGCGACACCTCGACGCCACTGGCGACGGCGACGGCGGCCACCGTGAATGCCTGCGAGCAGCGTTCGGGGGCGTCGGCCCCGGCGGTCACCTTGATCACGAGCTTCTTCGCCATATACCGAACTGTAATGCGGTCCCTGGCAACCCCATGCGCACCTCACGGGTCAGTTGGGTGCGCGGTGATACGGAATCCGCGCTTCTAGTCTCGTGGGGGGACTGCTTTGGAAGCCTCAGAAGCGGTGGGATCCGCTCAAAACGACCCGGCGTCCGCGCCCGGCCAGGCGCCGATACCGGCGCCGGCGCCGGTTACCGCCCCGGCGCCCGTGCCGGAATCCTCGCCGGCTCAGGCTCAGCCTCCGGCCCAGGCTCAGCCTCCGGCCGAGGCTCAGGCCGCGGCTCCGGCTTCCGCTCCGGCCGTGGGTCAGGTACAGGTCCATGTCGCGGACACGGACCGGGTCGCGGCTCCGCGCCGCCGGGCCGGCCGCACGGTCGCGCTGATCGCCGTCGCCGCCGTGCTCGGCGTCATCGGCGGCACGGCCGTCGGCTACGGCGTACAGGCACAGCGCGAGCCCACGCCGCTGCCGGCCCTCAACCAGCCGGGCCTCGCCTACCCGGCCAAGCCGCTGCCCAAGGGCCAGGAGCCCGCGCCGCTGTCCGCCGCCGAGGACCACCAGGCCAAGGCCGCAGGGGACCTGCGCAAGCTGCTCGTGCCCCGCCCCGCCGGCGCCCGCGAGGCCGAGTTCGGGCCCCGCGACGGCTGGTACGCCCTCTCCTCGTACGCGGAGGGCTTCAAGGACGAGGGCTGGATGCTCGAGTTCCTCGACGAGAACCGGGTGCGCCGGATCGCCGTGCGCAGCTGGGATTCCGGCGAGAACCGCTCGACGACCGTGCACCTGGTCCAGTTCCGGGCCTCGGACACGCTCGGCGCGGTCGAGCACGCCGAAGGCCAGCGGGACTACATGCCGGAGAAGAAGTTCGCGGGCAACGACGGCGACCCGATCAAGGGCAGCGGCAACGGCCGCTACTACCTCTACCCGGTGGAGAAGAAGGCCGGCTACCTCGACCTCTACCACGCCCGGGCCCTGTTCCAGCGCGGCGACGTGATGGTCGACATCACCATCTACGACACGAAGAAGATCAGCAAGAGCGACATCCGCTCGCTGGCCGAGAAGCAGCTGGAGCGCCTGTGAGCGAGCACCCGATCCCCGAGGAGACCCAGGTGCCGGACGCGGCGCAGGTGCCGGACGCGCAGCTGCCGGGCAAGGCGCGGGGCGGACGCGGGCGGAAGCTGCTGACCGTCGTCCTGCCCGCCGTCCTCGTGCTCGGCGCCGCCGGCGGCGGCATCGCCTACACCGCCGTGACCGTCGCGGGTGCCGACCGGTCGGCACCGACCGTCGCCTGGCAGGACCCGGAGCAGGACCCGTCCGAGAAGGCCGCGGCGAAGCTCGCCAAGGACCCCGCCGAAAGCGCCCTCAAGGGCCGCACGGACACCCCGATGAGGAAGCTCCTGCTGCCCGCCCCGAGCGGCTTCCACCTCGGCCCGGACGTCGAGTCGTACGGGAACGACGGCGAGCTGGGCGAGAAGGAGGCGGTCGTCCTCCTCAAGAACGACGCGCGCGGTCTCTCCGGCAAGAAGCGCCGCGACTACGAGAAGCGGATCGACCGGCTCGGCGTGCAGGGCATCGGCGTGCGCTCGTTCAGTTCGGACTCCGACGACCTCGTCGTGGAGGTCCAGATCGTCCGCATGAAGAACAAGCAGCGCATCCACGACCTGCACGAGGTCAAGCGGGAGATCGCCGAGATCCTGAAGTTCCCCAAGGGACCGAGGATCGAGGGCCACAAGAACTCGGCCTGCTATCTGACGCCGGACTTCGACGCGGCCCGTGACGACGACAAGGACGACGACTCGGACCTCGGCGGGATGACCTGCTCCGCGTACGACTCCGACCTGCTGGTCTTCGTCCGGGCGTACGGTTCCGCGCCCTTTGAGAAGAGCTCCGTCGCCGAGCTGGTGAAGAAGCAGCTCGACCACATCAAGTCCCCGGGGGAGTACGTATGAGCGAGCAGCAGACGGTCGCCGAGGCCGTGCCGGATCCGTCGCCCGCCCCGGAGCCCGGCGCCGGTACGGACACCGTCACCGGGTCCGGCACAGGCAGCGGCGCCGGTACGGACACGGTCACCAGCACCCGTACCGACACAGACACTGGTACAGACACCGGCACCGGTACGGGCACCGGCACTGGCACTGGCACCGGCACCCGGTCCGGGAAGGCGCGGCGCGTGCTCGGGGCGGTCGCGCGCTGGACGGCGGCCCTGGTGGTCTGCGGCGGTGTCGGCGCCGGCACCGCGGCCGCCATCACCTCGATGGAGCGCACCGACGTGCCGGGCCTCGCCACCGAGAGCGACGGCCGGTGGGAGTACCCGCGGCTGGGCCTCCCGCCGCTGCCCGAGGGCTCCCCGCGGCCGTTCACCGACGGCAACGAGGGCGAGATCCACCACGCCGACATCCGCCGGCTGCTGCTGCCCGCCCCGGCGGGCGCCACGGTCGACCCGAAGGCGGACGGCGGCTGGACCAGCACGGACGCGTTCCTGTCCGCTCTCTACGCGAAGGACGACCGGGCCGAGCTGAAGCAGGCCCTCGCCGACTCCACCCTCCGCCACATCGCGGCCCGCTCGTGGACGATGCCGGACGGCACCCGCAGCAGCGTCCACCTGCTGCGCTTCGGGTCGGTCGCGTACGCCGAGGAGTTCAAGGACGCGCTCGTGTCCTCGGACAGCGGCGACGTGGTCCCGGCCCTCCTGCCGGAGGGCGTGCAGAGCGCGAAGATGGACACCTTCGGCGACGACATCGACGTACCGGACACCCGTCCGTACGTGTTCCAGGAGCCGAAGCCGTACGGCCCCGAGCAGACCCGCTGGGCGTACATCCAGGCGGGGGACACGGTCGCGGTCGTCCTCCAGTCCCACAAGGGCGAGGCCGCGCTCGTGCCGTTCCAGCAGACGGTGACCCTGCAGAACCAGCTGCTCGGCTGATCGCCCTACGAGCTCACGTACGAGATCGCCGTAAGGGATCGCCGTACGAGATCACGTACGAGACCCACCTCACCGAGAGCGCCGGGCCCCCGCCCACTAAGCTGGGGCCCGGCCCGTTCCGCCTTCACCGCTCACAGAGGAGCATCACGTGATCGTCTTCTTCGAAACTCTGCTGGCGCTCGTCTGTGTCGCGGTGCTCGCCTTCGCCGGTCTGACCGTGAAGAAGCTGTACCAGGGCCAGCGCTGAGCCCCACCGCGGCCGATACCCGTCACCGTCACACAGATCGCCTGAGCTGCTCATGATCCAGATCCCGTCCGACCTCAATCCCGGACTCGTCCCGCTCGCGTTCCTGCTCGGCACGTGGGAGGGCGTCGGCGTGTCCGACTTCCCCGGCGCCGAGAAGTGCAACTTCGGCCAGTCGGTGACCTTCAGCCACGACGGCCGCGACTTCATCGAGTACCACTCGCACACGTGGGTGCTGGACGCCGACGGCGAGAAGGTCCGCCCGCTGGAGAGCGAGAGCGGCTACTGGCGCATCGACGCGGACCGCAAGGTCGAGATCGTCATGGTCCGCGACCAGGGCGTCGTCGAGGTCTGGTACGGCGAGCTCGCCGACCAGAAGCCGCAGATCGACATCGTGACGGACGCCGTCGCGCGCACCGGGGCCTCCGGCCCGTACAGCGGTGGCAAGCGCCTCTACGGCTACGTCAAGAGCGACCTCATGTGGGTCGGCGAGAAGGCCACCCCCGAGGTCCCGCTGCGCCCCTACATGTCGGCGCACCTGAAGAAGGTCGTCACGCCGGAGGAGGTCGCGGAGATGGCGCGCAACCTCCCCGACATGCCGGACGACGGCATCGCCTTCTTCAAGTAGGCGACGGACCTGACCGCGGTGCACCACGCCCTCATACACTGGGGGCGTGGTGAGCACCGACTGGAAGAGCGACCTGAGGCAGCGCGGCTACCGGCTGACGCCCCAGCGTCAGCTTGTCCTGGAGGCCGTGGACGCGCTGGAGCACGCGACGCCCGACGACATCCTCGTCGAGGTCCGCAAGACCGCCTCCGGCGTCAACATCTCCACCGTCTACCGGACCCTGGAGCTCCTGGAGGAGCTCGGCCTGGTCAGCCACGCCCACCTGGGCCACGGGGCGCCGACCTACCACCTCGCCGACCGGCACCACCACCTGCACCTGGTCTGCCGGGACTGCTCGGAGGTCATCGAGGCGGACGTGGAGATCGCGGCCGAGTTCACCGGCAAGCTCCGCGAGACCTTCGGCTTCGAGACGGACATGAAGCACTTCGCGATCTTCGGCCAGTGCCGGGACTGCGCGCGGAAGCACGCCGCCGGCGTCGCGGAGCCGGCGCAGGCGTAGGCATCGGGGAGCCGTGGGCACCGGGGAGTCGTGGGCCGCGGGTCGTGGGCTCCGGGGAGTCGTAGGCCCCGGGTCGTAGGCATCGGGGAGTCGTAGGCTTTCCTCCATGAAGAGCCCCCTGCTGTCCCTGCCCGGCGCCGTCCCCGCCGAGGGACGTGACGAAGGCGTCGCCGCCCACTACGGCGACCTGTTCCGCGAGCAGCGGACCCTCGCCGGCGGCACCGGCTTCGTCGACCTGTCGCACCGCGGAGTCGTCGCCGTCACCGGTGACGACCGGCTGTCCTGGTTGCACCTGCTGCTCACCCAGCACGTCAGCGCCCTGCCCGTCGGCCAGGCCACGGACGCGCTGATCCTCTCCGCCAACGGGCACATCGAGCACGCCCTGTACCTCGTGGACGACGGCGAGACGGTGTGGGCGCACGTCGAGCCGGGGACGCAGGCCGAGCTGGTCGGGTACCTGGAGTCGATGAAGTTCTTCTACCGGGTCGAGGTCGCCGACCGCACCGACGACTACGCCGTCGTCCACCTGCCGGCCGGCTCCATCGCCGAGGCGCCCGAGGGCGCGGTCGTCCGGGAGACCGCGCACGGCCGCGATCTGTTCCTGCCGCGCGCGGACCTGGAGGCGTTCGCCGCCTCGCACGGGCCGGCCGCCGGCATCCTCGCGTACGAGGCCCTGCGCGTCGAGCAGCACCGGCCGCGGCTCGGCTTCGAGACCGACCACCGGACCATCCCGCACGAGATCGGCGTCATCGGCAGCGCCGTCCACCTCCAGAAGGGCTGCTACCGCGGCCAGGAGACGGTCGCCCGCGTCCACAACCTGGGCAAGCCGCCGCGCCGCCTGGTCTTCCTGCACCTGGACGGCAGCGAGGTGCACCTGCCGGCGCACGGCGACCCGGTCCGGCTCGCCGCCGACGGGACGGAGGGCCGCCAGCTGGGCTTCGTCACGACCGCGGTGCGCCACCACGAGCTGGGGCCGATCGCCCTCGCGCTCGTGAAGCGGAACGTGCCGGTGGACGCGGAGCTGATCGCGGGCACGACGGCGGCGGCCCAGGAGACGATCGTCGAGCCCTGAGCCGTATGCCCTGAGCCTTATGCCCTGAGCCGTACGCCCCGGACGCTCTGCGCCCGTACGGTCAGACGTCCAGAAGCACCGTGAAGGGGCCGTGATTCGTCAGCGAGACGCGCATGTCCGCTCCGAACCGGCCCGTCTCCACGCGCGCGCCGAGCGCCCGCAGCTGCGCCACGACCTCGTCGACCAGCGGTTCGGCGACCGGGCCGGGCGCGGCGGCGTTCCAGGTGGGGCGGCGGCCCTTGCGGGCGTCCCCGTAGAGCGTGAACTGCGAGATGACCAGCAGCGGCGCGTCCACGTCGGAGCAGGACTTCTCGCCCTCCAGTACCCGGACGGACCAGAGCTTTCTGGCCAATTGCGCGGCCTTCTCCGGCGTGTCGTCGTGGGTCACCCCGACCAGCACGCACAGCCCCTCGCCGACGATCTCGCCGACCGTCTCCCCTGCGACGACGACGCTCGCGCCGTCGACCCTCTGCACCACTGCTCGCATACGGACCAACCTACAGACTGATACGGGCAGGGCCGAACGGGTGCAGACCGCCTGCGTCGGCCGGGGCGCGAGTGGCACCATGCCTGTCAGGCGGTGCGGCCGACCGCACCGGTCGAGGGGACGATTCTCATGAGTGCACCTGGCACCGGGCACACGCCGTCCGGTCCCGTACGCCTGACCCGCGCATCCGGTGGTCCCGGTGGTCCCGGCGGCGGTGTCGACGGCTCCGTCGGGCGGCCGCCCGTGCAGCGGACCGCCGAACCGGACCTGCCGGAGCGGCCGCAACCCGAACTCGGCGCGCTGCGACTGCCCGAGCTGCGGACGCTGCGCCGCGAGGCACAGAGCGACGAGGCCGATCTGAGCTACGTACGGCGGATGCTCCAGGGCCGCATCGACATCCTGCGCGCCGAGGTGGCGCGCCGCAGCGATCCGGCGCCCGCGGGCCCCGAGGCGCCGGCGGGGACGGGGCCGGAGACGCCGGTGCTCGACCGGCTCTCGGAGATCCTCGCGGACGCCCCGTCGCGGCACCGGACGTCGGTGCGGCACGTGACGCTGTCGACGCCGCGCGGCGAGGAGTACCGGCGGCTCGCGGCCGAGATGCTGTCGGAGGTCGAGCTGTCGGACCTGACGGCCCGCACGGACGAGGAACTGCACGCGGCGATGGGACGGCTCGCGGGGTACGAGCAGCAGGTCTCCCGGCGCCGGCACCAGCTCCAGCGGACGGCGGACGACTGCAGCGCGGAGATGGCCCGCCGCTACCGGGAGGGCGAGGCACAGGTCGACGACCTGCTGGCGTAGCCGTGCGGGCGGGCCGCGGCGGCTCGCGTACGTGAGCCGGTGAACGCCCGGACGGGCCGCGGGAACTCGTGCGCGGACGATCCGGACGGGCCGCGGCGGCTCGCGTGCGTGAGCGGGCGAACGACCGGACCGGCCGCGGAAACTCGCGTGCGTGCGCCGTTCCCGCCCGCATAGCCTCGAAGGATGAGCCTTGAGGTGCGCGCCATCGACGAGTCCGAGTTCCGGGAGTGGCTGCTGGCCAAGCGGGCCGGTTTCCTGATGCCGCCGGTGATCAAGGACGAGGACATCGCCGACCGGCGGCCGCACACCGACCTGAACCGCGCCTACGGTGCCTTCGACCGCGGCCGCATCGTCGCCACCTTCCACTCCTTCCCGCAGCGGCTGTCCACGGTCGGGGGCGCGGACCTCGCCGCGGACGCGGTCAGCGCGGTCACCGTCGCCCCGACCCACCGCCGGCGCGGGCTGCTCAGCCGGATGATGGCGGGCGACCTGGCGCGGGCGAAGGAGCGGGGCGACGCGTGCGCGACGCTGATCGCGGCCGAGTACCCGATCTACGGGCGGTTCGGCTTCGGCGTCGCCAGCTGGACCACCGAGTGGGTCGTCGACGTGACGCGCTCCGGCCTCGACCGCCGCACCGGCGAGGTCGAAGGCGGCGGGCGCATCGACCTCTCCGACGGGGCCGAGATCCGCAAGGTGGGCCCGGGACTGCACCGGCGTCTCGCCGCGCAGCGCGCCGGGATCACCGACCGCACGGCGCGCGGCTGGGACATCGGCACCGGCAACTCGTATCCCGTCGAGCCGTGGACCGAGCCGTTCTACGCCGTCTACCGGTCCGCCGCCGGCGAGGCCGAGGGCTATGTCGCGTACACCGCCGACGACAAGTGGAGCGACCAGAAGCAGCCGGCGAACACGGCGAAGGTGCGCGATCTGGTGGCCGTGACGCCGGCCGCGGAGCGCGCGCTGTGGCGGTACGTCTGCTCGGTGGACTGGATCACCCGCGTCCGCACCGGCTACCGCGCCCCCGACGACGTCCTGCCGCTGCTCCTGCCCGATCCGCGCGCCGCGCAGGTCCTCACCCACGCCGACATGCTGTGGCTGCGGATCCTGGACGTGCCGAAGGTGCTCGAACCGCGGACGTACGCGACCGAGGGCGGCCTCGTCCTCGACGTGCGGGACGCGGCCGGCTTCGCGGCCGGGCGCTACCGGCTCGACGCGTCCCCGGAGGGCGGCTCGTGCACGCCGACGACGGCGGCGCCCGATCTGGTCCTGGACGTGGCCGAGTTGGCGACGCTGGCGCTGGGCGACGAGTCGGCGGTGCGGCTCGCGGCGCTCGGCCGGGTCGAGGAGGCCGCGGCCGGGGCGGCGGCGCGGGCGGACCTGCTGCTGCGCACCTCGCGGCGGCCGTGGAGTATGGACGTGTTCTGATCGAGGACGGGCGAAGGGCGTGACCGTGAGCGGGCTGCGGGAGCTGAAGAAGGAGCGGACGCGGCAGACGCTGTCGGACACCGCCGTCGAGCTGTTCCTGGCGCGGGGCTTCGACGCGGTGTCGGTCGCGGAGATCGCGGCGGCGGCGGAGGTGTCGAAGCCGACGCTGTTCCGGTACTTCCCGGCCAAGGAGGACCTGGCGCTGTACCGGTTCGCCGACCACGAGGACGAACCGGCCCGGGTGGTGGCCGCGGCGCGCGCGGCCGGCGTGCCGCCGCTCGACGCGCTGCGCGACCACGTCCTCGCGGGCCTGGAGCGGCGCGACCCGGTGACGGGGCTGAACGACGATCCGCGCGTGCTCGCCTTCCTGCGCCTGCTGTACGGCACGCCCGCCCTGGTCGCCCGGATGTCCGCGTACCAGGGCCGCTCGGAGGAGGCGCTCGCGGCGGCGCTCGGCGGTACGGGCGACGGGGGCCGGGGCGACGAGGGCTCGCGGGGCGGGGGATCGGGCAACCTGGGGAACGAGGGCTCGCGGGGCAGTGGCGACTCGCTGGGCGCGCGGCTCGCGGCGGCGCAGATCGTGGCGGTGCTCCGGGTCCTGGCGCACGAGAACGTACGGCGGGTGGAGGCGGGGGAGCCGGTCGAGGCGGTGCTGCCGGACGCGGTGGCGGCGGCGGAGCTGGCGTTCCGGCGGCTGGCGGAGGGCCTGCCGTACTGATCCCCGGACCCCACCCTGAATGACCGAGTAAAAAACGTTACCGGGTAACGATATCCGGGTAGTCTGGAGGCATGAAGCTCCTCCGGCATGACCTCGACCTGGAACGCGCCCATCACGACGCCTGCCGCGCCGCCCTCATCCGCATGACCGAGGACGTCGAGCAGCAGGTCGTCATAGGCGAGGACACCGCCGCGTCCGGGGCCGACGCCGAGGTCCTCGGCCACCACCTGCGCAGCCGCGCCAAGGTGTTCCGCGAGATGCCGCCGGGCCCGCTGTTCTTCGGCCGGCTCGACCTGGAGGACGGCCAGGTCCACCACATAGGGCGCCGTCGCATCGCCGAGCATCCGGCCGCGCCGCCGCTCGTCGTCGACTGGCGGGCCCCGGTCTCCCGCGCGTACTACCAGGCGGGTCCGCAGGACCCGCAGGGCGTGCTGCGGCGGCGCCGGTTCGGCTGGGCGCCGGGCAGCGTGGGCGCGTCGGAGGACCTGACGGCGCTGGAGGACGAGCAACTGGCGGCGGAGGGGGCAGACGGGAGATCCGGGCCGGGGTTCGGGTCCGGATCGGGGCCCGGGTCGGGGCCGGGAGTCGGGTCCGGATCGGGGGTTGGGTCCGGATCGGGGCCCGGGTCGGGGCCGGGGGTGGAGCCCGGTCCGGTGGGCGCGATCCTCGCCGGGGAGATCGAGCGCCCGCGAGTCGGTCCCATGCGGGACATCGCCGCGACCCTCCAGCCCGAGCAGGACGATCTCGTGCGGGCCGGGCCCGCCGAGTCGATCTGTGTGCAGGGCGCGCCGGGCACCGGCAAGACCGCCGTCGGCCTGCACCGCGCCGCCTTCCTCCTCTACAGCCACCCGCAGCGGCTGCAGCGCTCGGGACTCCTCGTCCTCGGCCCCAACCGCACCTTCCTCTCCTACATCTCCGAGGTGCTGCCCGCGCTCGGCGAGACCGGCGTGCGCCAGTCGACCGTCGCGGAGGAGATCGCCCGGCACGAGGTGCGCGCCGAGGACGGTGCGGCGGCGGCCCGGGTCAAGCACGACGCGCGGATGGCGGAGGTGCTGCGCCGGGCGCTGTACGCGCGGGTGGACCCGGCGCCCGCCGGGGACCTGGCCGTGAAGGACGACTCGTACCGATGGCGGGTGCCGGCCCATGAGCTGGCCGGGATCGTCGCGGCCGTACGGGAGGAGGCCCCGCCCTACGCGACCGGCCGCGAGCGGGTCCGGGCCCGGATCGTGCGCGCGCTGCGGCTGCGCGCGGAGCGGCGGGCCGGGGTGCTCGGCGCCGCCTGGGTGCGCCGGATCGAGCGGGCGCGGCCGGTGTCGGCGTGCGTGGACGCCTGCTGGCCCAAGGTCACTCCGGAGGAGGTGCTCGCCGAGGTGCTGACCGAGCCGGCCGATCCGCTCCTGGACGCGGGGGAGCGGGCGGCGATCCGCTGGGCGAAGCCCCCGCGCTCGTACCGCAGCGCCCGCTGGACCGCCGCCGACCTCGTCCTCCTCGACGAACTCGCCGGACTGATCGAGCGCCCCGAGAGCTACGGGCATGTGGTCGTCGACGAGGCCCAGGATCTGTCGCCCATGGAGTGCCGGGCCATCGCCCGCCGCGCCGGCTTCGGTTCGCTCACCGTCCTCGGCGACCTCGCGCAGGGCACCACGCCGTGGGCCGCCCGCGACTGGCGCGAGCAACTGGCCCACCTGGGCAAGCCCGATGCCGCCCTGGTGCCGCTCACCACCGGGTACCGGGTACCGGCCGCCGTCGTCGAGCTCGCCAACCGGCTCCTGCCCGAGCTGGGCGCGGGCGTGCCGGCCGGGCGGTCGCTGCGGGCGGGCGGGGCCGTGACCGTGCGTCAGGCACGCGACGCGGAGCACGGGTTGGGGCAGGCGGTGGCCGAGGCGGTGGAGGAGGCGCTGAAGGAGGAGGGTTCGGTGGGCGTGATCGCGGCGGACGGGGCGGTGGCCGGGCTGGCGGCGTGCGGCTTCGGGGAGCGGGTCTCCGTCGTCCCGGCGTCGCTCGCCAAGGGCCTGGAGTACGACCACGTGGTGGTCGTCGAGCCCGCCGCGATCGTGGCGGCCGAGCCGCGCGGGCTGCACCGGCTGTACGTGGCGCTCACGCGGGCGGTGTCGCGGCTGGACCTGGTGCACCGGGAGCCGTTGCCGGAGGCGTTGGGGCGGACGGGCCGTATATCCGGGTGAGTTCGGCGGCGGTGACGGGGGCTGTCGTGCGGGCCCCTGGTCTGGCGGAAGAGCAGAGCGGCGACGGGTCGGTCGGCTCTCACACGGCCATTGTCAGCTCCTGCGGGGCGGCCGGGGCGGACTTGTCGGTACGCAGGAGGAGGAAGGCGACGGCGAAGGCGGCGACGATCAGGGCGGCGCCGGTGGCGAAGGCGAGGTGGTAGCCGGAGGTGAGCGCTTCGGCGACGGGCCGGCCGGCGGCGGTGAGGCTCTCGGTGCGGGCGTTGGCCAGCGTGGACAGGACGGCGACGCCGACGGCCATGCCGATCTGCTGGGTCGTGTTGAACAGGCCCGAGGCGAGGCCCGCGTCCTCTTCGCTCGCACCGGACATGCCGAGCCCGGTGAGCGCGGGCAGCGCGAGTCCGAAGCCGGCGGCGAGGAGCATCACCGGCAGCAGGTCGACGGCGTAGGAGGCGTGGACGGGCACGCGGGTCAGCAGGCCGAGCACGCCGAAGAGCAGGACGAGGCCGGTGAGCAGGACGTTGCGCTCGCCGAAGCGGGTGATGAGGCGGGCGGCGAGGCCGAGCGAGACGGTGCCGACGACGGCGGCGGCGGGCAGCATCGCGAGTCCGGTCTCGGCGGCGCCGTAGCCCTGGACCTTCTGGAGGTAGAGGGCGACGAGGATCTGGAAGGAGAAGAGGGCGGCGACCATCAGCATCTGCACGAGGTTGGCGCCGGCGACGGCACGGGAGCGCAGGATCCGCAGCGGCATCAGGGGCCGGGCGGCGGTGGCCTGGCGGACGAGGAATCCGGCGAGGAGGGCGAGCGCGAGGGCGCCCAGGCCGAGGGTGCGGGCCGAAGTGGCGCCGTACTCCTGGATCTTGACGACGGTGTAGATGCCGGTGGTCAGGCCTGAGGTGACGAGCAGCGCGCCGAGGACGTCGGCGCCGCCCCGGATGGCCCTGGCGGGGTCCTTGGGGAGGGTGGGCAGCGCGAGGAGGAGGGCGGCGGCGCCGATGGGGAGGTTGATGAAGAAGATCCAGTTCCAGGCGAGGGCGTCGGTGAGCAGCCCGCCGGCGACCTGCCCGATGGACGCGCCGGCGGCGCCGGTGAAGCCGAACACGGCGAAGGCGCGGGCGCGTTCGCGGGGTTCGGGGAAGAGCGTCACGAGGATGCCGAGGCTGACGGCGGAGGCCATGGCGCTGCCGACGCCCTGGAGGAAGCGGGCGGCGATGAGGACGCCCGGGCCGGCGGCGGCGCCGGCGAGGAGGGAGGCGGCGGTGAAGAGTCCGGTGCCGGCGAGGAACATCCGCTTGCGCCCGAAGAGGTCGCCGAGGCGGCCGGAGAGGAGGAGCAGGGCGCCGAAGGCGATGAGGTAGGCGTTGACGACCCAGCTGAGGCCGCCGGGCGTGAAGCCGAGGTCGGCCTGGATGGCGGGCATGGCGACGGTGACGATGCTGCCGTCGAGGACGGTCATGAGGAGGGAGGTGGCGAGGACGGCGAGGGCGGTCCAGCGGGAGGTGCGCATGGCGGGGTCTCCTGTCGGTGTGGCGACAGGAAGAACGCTAACAGATAGTTTTGTTGTAGACCATCTATCTCGGAACGAGCTCTGGTCTCAGCTCTTCTGGCGTGCCCGGCGAGCGGTGCGCGGCCCCTCGACGGCGGTCTCCAGGTGCCCCGTCACCAGCCGGTTCAGCGCCCGCACCAGCACCTCGCGCTCCTCCTCGGGCAGCGCCCCGAGCGCCGCCTGGTGCACCTCGTCCACGATCCGCTGACTCCGCGCCGCGACCTTCGCCCCCTCCTCGGTCACCGCGATGATCCGCGCCCGCCGGTCCGCGCTCGACGCCCGCCGCTCCGCCAGTCCCGCCTTCTCCAGCGCGTCCACGGTCACGACCATCGTCGTCTTGTCCATGTCCCCGATCTCGGCGAGCTGCGCCTGCGTCCGCTCCTCCTCCAGCGCGTGCACCAGCACGCAGTGCATCCGCGCCGTCAGCCCGATCTCCCCGAGCCGGGCGGCCATCTGGCTGCGCAGGACATGACTGGAGTGGTCGAGGAGGTAGGAGAGGTCGGGCTCGGTGCGGGTGGGCGCCATGGCAGTCATACGGCCAGGGTAACGAGAACCGTTTTGTCGCGGATTATCGACGAGCGTACGAGTGGGTCGCGTGGCAGGCTGGCCGCATGCGGCCCCTGCTCTTCCTCGACGTGGACGGCCCCCTCATCCCCTTCGGCGCCCCGGCCCCGTACCCCTCCTACGCCCCCGCCCCGCCCCCGGACGCCCGCCCCCTCCTCTCCCCCCTCGCCCCGGCCCACGGCCCGCGCCTCGCCGCCCTCGGCTGCGAACTGGTCTGGGCGACCACATGGGGCCACGACGCCAACGAGCTGCTCGCGCCGCGGCTCGGGCTGCGGCCGCTGCCGGTGGTCGACTGGCCGGACGACGACCCCGCCGACGCGGCCGCGGGACTCCACTGGAAGACCCGCGCCCTGTCCGTCTGGGCGGGCGGCCGCCCGTACGTCTGGCTCGACGACGAGATCACCGGCCCCGACCGCGCCTGGACGGCCGCCCATCACCCGGCGCCGGCGCTCCTGCACCGGGTGGATCCGCGCACGGGCCTCGGGGAGGGCGACTACGCCGCCGTCGCGGCCTGGGTGGCCCGGCTCGCGGCCGGGCCGGGAGTGCCGGCCGGGCCGGGAACGGCGGCCGGGCCGGGAGTGGCGGCGGGGGCTGGGGCCGACCTGTCCTGAGCCGCCGGACAGTCCTAGGCGCGCGGCTGGTTGAAGCGGAGCATGTTGCCGGCCGGGTCGCGGAAGGCGCAGTCGCGGACGCCGTAGGGCTGGTCCATGGGCTCCTGGAGGACCTCGCCGCCCGCCTCGCGGATGCGCTCGAAGGTGGCGTCGACGTCGTCCGTGCGGAAGATGACGCCGCGCAGCATGCCCTTGGCGAGGAGTTCGGCGGCGGCCTGGCGGTCGGCGGCCGGGGCGTTGGGGTCGGCGAGCGGGGGCTCCAGGACGATCTCGACGTCCGGCTGGGTGGGCGAGCCGACGGTGACCCAGCGCATGCCCTCGAAGGAGACGTCGTTGCGGACCTCGAGGCCGAGCGCGTCGCGGTAGAAGGCGAGCGCCTTGTCGTGGTCGTCGACGGCGATGAAGCACTGGGACAGGTTGATGGTGGTGGCGTTGGTGTTCATGGCACCGACGTTAGGAGTCCGCGGGGCTTTCCGCTTCTCCGTTCCTGACCGCTTCCGGATTCGGTTCCGGGTCCGGCCGGCGCGGTGCGCGCGTCGGGCGCGTCAGGAACTTCGCCACGCACGCCGGAATCGGCTCCCCCGCCTCGTGGTTCCGCGCCCGGTACGCGCTCGGGCTCTCCCCGACCAGCTCCGTGAAGCGCGTGCTGAACGACCCCAGCGACGTACACCCGACCGCGAAGCACACCTCCGTCACGCTCAGGTCGCCGCGCCGCAGCAGTGCCTTCGCCCGCTCGACCCGCCGGGTCATGAGATAGCTGTAGGGCGTCTCCCCGTACGCGGCCCGGAAGCTGCGCTGGAAGTGCCCGGCCGACATCAGCGCGGCCCGCGCGAGCGCCGGCACGTCGAGCGGCTCCGCGTAGTCGCGGTCGATCATGTCCCGCGCGCGGCGCAGTCTCACCAGGTCGTCCAGCGTCGGCGTCACGCCTCCACCCTACGTACCGCGCGCCCCGGGGCCGGTCAGGAATCGAGAAGCAGCGGCGCCCCGCCCCGCCTAGCCTGGCTGCTGCGAGCCACCACCGAGGAGACACGATGAGCAAGCCGTCGCACGCCGCCGACAGCCACGACATGATCCGCGTGCACGGCGCGCGCGAGAACAACCTCAAGGACGTCAGCATCGAGCTGCCGAAGCGGCGGCTCACCGTCTTCACCGGTGTCTCCGGCTCCGGCAAGAGCTCCCTCGTCTTCGACACGATCGCCGCCGAGTCGCAGCGGCTGATCAACGAGACGTACAGCGCCTTCGTCCAGGGCTTCATGCCCTCCCTCGGCCGTCCCGAGGTCGACGTCCTCGACGGTCTGACCACCGCGATCACCGTCGACCAGCAGCGGATGGGCGGCGACCCGCGCTCCACGGTCGGCACCGCCACCGACGCCAACGCCATGCTGCGGATCCTCTTCAGCCGGCTCGGCACGCCGCACATCGGCGGCCCGAAGG
Organism: Streptomyces sp. NPDC004327; assembly: GCF_042873935.1. Taxonomy (NCBI): domain Bacteria; kingdom Bacillati; phylum Actinomycetota; class Actinomycetes; order Kitasatosporales; family Streptomycetaceae; genus Streptomyces; species Streptomyces sp. NPDC004327. The sequence goes on from NZ_JBIAME010000003.1 coordinate 66,485, forward strand.
CGTTCTCCTTCAACGTCGCCTCCATCAGCGGCGCCGGTGCCGTCTCCGTCGAGAAGGGCGGCAGGACGGTCAAGGAGCGGCGCAGCTTCAGCATCACCGGCGGCATGTGCCCGCGCTGCGAGGGCCGCGGGGCGGTCTCCGACATCGACCTCACCGCGCTGTACGACGACACGAAGTCGCTCGCCGAGGGCGCCCTGACGATCCCCGGCTACAGCATGGACGGCTGGTTCGGCCGGATCTTCTCCGGCAGCGGCTTCTTCGACATGGACAAGCCGATCCGCCGCTACACCAAGCGCGAGCTGAACGACCTCCTCCACCGCGAGCCGACCAAGATCAAGGTCGAGGGCATCAACCTCACCTACGAGGGCCTGATCCCCAAGCTGCAGAAGTCGATGCTGTCCAAGGACATCGACTCCCTCCAGCCGCACATCCGCGCCTTCGTCGAGCGCGCGGTCACCTTCGCCGTCTGCCCCGACTGCGCGGGCACCCGGCTCAACGAGGGCGCGCGCTCCTCGAAGATCGGCGGGAAGAGCATCGCGGACGCGTGCGCGATGCAGATCAGCGACCTCGCGGAGTGGGTGCGCGGCATCGAGGACGCCTCGGTGGCGCCGCTGCTCGCGACGCTCCAGCAGACGCTCGACTCGTTCGTGGAGATCGGCCTCGGCTATCTCGCGCTCGACCGCCCGTCCGGCACCCTCTCCGGCGGCGAGGCACAGCGCGTGAAGATGATCCGGCACCTCGGCTCGTCGCTCACCGACGTCACGTACGTCTTCGACGAGCCGACCACCGGGCTGCACCCGCACGACATCCAGCGCATGAACAAGCTGCTCCTGCGGCTGCGCGACAAGGGCAACACGGTCCTCGTCGTCGAGCACAAGCCGGAGACCATCGCGATCGCCGACCATGTCGTCGACCTCGGGCCCGGCGCGGGCGCGGCGGGCGGCAGCGTCTGCTTCGAGGGCACGGTGGCCGCGCTGCGCGACAGCGACACGGTCACCGGGCGCCACTTCGGCGACCGGGCGGCGATCAAGGACTCCGTACGGAAGCCGACGGGCGTCCTCGAAGTGCGCGGCGCGAGCGCGAACAACCTGCGCGACGTCGACGTCGACATCCCGCTCGGCGTGCTCGCCGTCGTCACCGGCGTCGCCGGCTCCGGCAAGAGCTCGCTGGTGCACGGTTCGATCCCGGCCGGCGCGGGCGTGGTGTCGGTCGACCAGGGCGGGATCCGCGGCTCGCGGCGCTCCAACCCGGCGACGTACACCGGTCTCCTCGACCCGATCCGCAAGGCGTTCGCCAAGGCCAACGGCGTGAAGCCGGCGCTGTTCAGCGCCAACTCCGAGGGCGCCTGCCCGACCTGCAACGGCGCCGGCGTCGTCTACACCGACCTGGCGATGATGGCCGGGGTGTCCACGGTGTGCGAGGAGTGCGAGGGCAGGCGCTTCCAGGCGTCCGTCCTCGAGTACCACTTCGGCGGCCGGAACATCGCCGAGGTCCTCGCGATGTCCGTCCAGGAGGCGGAACGCTTCTTCGGTGCCGGCGACGCCCGCACTCCGGCCGCCCACCGCATCCTGGAGCGCCTCGCCGACGTCGGCCTCGGCTATCTCAGCCTCGGCCAGCCGCTCACCACGCTCTCCGGCGGCGAGCGCCAGCGCCTCAAGCTGGCCACCCACATGGGTGACAAGGGCGGCGTCTACGTCCTCGACGAGCCGACCGCCGGCCTCCACCTCGCCGACGTCGAGCAGCTCCTCGGCCTCCTCGACCGGCTCGTCGACGCCGGCAAGTCCGTCATCGTCGTCGAACACCACCAGGCCGTCATGGCCCACGCCGACTGGATCATCGACCTCGGCCCCGGCGCCGGCCACGACGGCGGCCGCGTCGTCTTCGAGGGCACCCCGGCGGAGCTGGTCGCGGCCCGCTCGACGCTGACGGGGGAGCACCTGGCGGCGTACGTGGGCGCGTGAGGTCGGGCGCGTGAGGGTGCGGTGCGTGAGGTCGGGTGCGTGAGGTCCCGTGCGCGGGGTCGGGCGCGCGGGGACGCGGCGGGGGCAGCGGAAGTTGAGGGCGACACGTAACAGAACTATTGCAAGCGCCTGCTTGCAATAGTTAGCGCGGGCTGGCAGGGTCGAGGCATGGCATCGCTCAACGTCGGCAATCTCGGTGAGTACCTGCGCGAACAGCGGCGCACCGCGCAGCTGTCCCTGCGGCAGCTCGCCGAGGCCGCGGGGGTGTCGAATCCGTATCTGAGTCAGATCGAGCGCGGGCTGCGCAAGCCCAGCGCGGAGGTGCTCCAGCAGGTCGCCAAGGCCCTGCGGATCTCCGCCGAGACGCTGTACGTGCGCGCCGGGATCCTCGACGAGAAGGAGCGGGACGAGCTGGAGACGCGCGCCGTCATCCTGGCCGATCCCTCGATCAACGAGCGGCAGAAGCAGGTGCTGCTCCAGATCTACGACTCCTTCCGCAAGGAGAACGCAGCGGAGAACGCTGCCGGGCAGCCCACCGACAGGTAGAACTACCGGGAGGACCACGACCATGGCCATCATCGACGAACTCCGTACCCCCCTCTACTTCGCCGCCGGCACCGCCGACCTCGCCGTGCAGCAGGCCAAGAAGGTGCCCGGGCTGATCGAGCAGCTCGCCGCCGAGGCGCCCGCCCGGATCGAGGCCGTGAAGAAGACGGACCCGAAGGCGGTGCAGGAGAAGGCGCAGGCGAAGTTCGTCGAGTTCGTGGGCGGCATCGACACCGACCTGAAGAAGCTGGGCGAGCAGGCCCAGGACCTGGCGCTGCGCGGCGTCGGCGTCGCCGCGGAGTACGCGGTGAAGGCGCGCGAGAAGTACGAGGAGCTCGCCGCCCACGGCGAGGAGGCCGTCAAGGCGTGGCGGGGCGAGGCAGCCGAGGAGCTCGCCGAGATCACCGTCGTCGTCGACCCCCAGCCCGAGTCGGAGGCCGGGACGGCGAAGACCGGGACCGCGAAGACCGGGACCGCGGAGGCCCGGATCGTCGAGCAGCCGGAGGCCGGTGCCGACGAGGCGGCGTCCAAGCCCGCCGCCCGCCGGACCGCCCGCAAGGCGCCCGCCAAGAAGGCCGTCGCCGCCGAAAGCGGCGAGTAGTCCCCGGTCCGGGCACCAAACCCGGTGTCCGGAACGTTGTAACGGGTACCTTGGCCGCGAGGCGCTCCACCCACACACCTAGGCGGTGCACAGCATGTTGGCGAACGGCTTCGACTCGATCCTCAATCTGGTGACCTTCCTGGTCTTCACCGGCTTCGCCGTCGCCGCGTTCGTCTTCGCAGCCATGGGCCGCGAGGACGCCTATCGCGCCGCCGACAAGCAGACCAAGAAGTTCTGGCTGATCCTGCTTGGGATCAACCTGATCCTCAATCTGCTGCTGCCGATGCTGTTCCTGCAGATCGCCGGGCTCATCGCCGCCATCGTCTTCATGGTCGACGTGCGGCCGGCCCTGCGGCGCGTCTCCGGCGGCGGCCGGCGCGGCGGCTCCAGCAGCGACGGACCGTACGGCCCCTACAACGGCGGCCGGTAGCCGTCACGGCGCGCAGGGCCCGGGGTCACCGACCCCGGGCCCTGCCGCGTTCCGGGGCCGGGGCGACGACCAGGACCGGGCCGGAGCCGGAGCCGGAGGAGCCGGAGCCGTTCCCGGGCCAGGGGCCAGGGGCCAGGGGCCAGGGCCAGGTCCGGGCCCGCGGCCGCTCCAGGGCCGGACCGGGAGCCAGCCGGCCCCTCACTCCACCCCGCGCTCCAGTGCCAGCACCGCGACGTCGTCCGTCAGCTCGCCGCCGTTCAGCTCGCGCACCTCGGTGACCGCCGCGTCGAGCAGTTCCTCGCCGCGCAGTCCCGCCGCCAGCTGCCGGTTGATCATCTCGACCATGCCGTCCTGGCCGAGCCGCGGTGAGCCCGGGCCCGCCGAGCGGCCCTCGATCAGGCCGTCGGTGTACATCAGCAGGCTCCAGCTCGCGCCCAGCTCCACCTGCCGGCGCGGCCAGCGCGCGCGGGGCAGCAGGCCGAGGGCCGGGCCCCCGTCCTCGTACGGCAGGAGGCGGGCGGACAGGCCGTGGCGGGCGATCAGCGGCGCGGGGTGGCCGGCCAGGGAGAGGCCGGCCCGGCGGCCGTCGGGCGCGATGTCGACCGTGCAGAGGGTCGCGAAGATCTCGTCGCTCTCCCGCTCGTGCTCCAGGACCTGCTGGAGGGTGGAGAGCAGTTCGTCGCCGCACAGGCCCGCGAAGGTCAGCGCCCGCCAGGCGATCCGCAGCTCCACGCCGAGCGCGGCCTCGTCCGGGCCGTGGCCGCAGACGTCGCCGATCATGGCGTGGACGGTGCCGTCGGGGGTGCGGACGGTGTCGTAGAAGTCGCCGCCGAGCAGCGCGCGGGAGCGGCCGGGCCGGTAGCGGGCGGCGAAGCGCAGCTCGGAGCCCTCCAGGAGCGGGGTCGGCAGCAGACCGCGCTCCAGGCGGGCGTTCTCCTGGGCGCGCAGCCGGGACTCGGCGAGCTTGACCTGCACGGCGTCGGCGCGCTTGCGCTCGACCGCGTACCGGATGGCCCGGCTGAGCAGCCGGCCGTCGAGCTCCTCGCGGAAGAGGTGGTCCTGCGCGCCGACCCGTACCGCCTCGGCCGCGAGCTCCGCGTCCGCGGAGGCGGCGAGGGCGAGGACGGCGTGGCGCGGCGCGAGCCGCAGGATGTGGCGGAGCGGCGCGAGCGGGTCGTCCTCCGCGCCGCGGGGTGCGGGCAGGGCGAGGTCGACCAGGACGCAGTGCACGTCGTCGGTGAGCAGCCGCTCGGCCTCGGTGAGGTTGCGGGCGGTGCGGACGCGGAGCCGGGGGCCGGCCCCGCCGAGCATGTCGGGTACGACGAGCGCGCCCGCCGGGTCGTCCTCGACGACGAGGAGCGTGAGGTCGGTGACGGTGCCACCGGTGCCGGCGGTCGTGGCGGTGGTGCCGGTCGTTCCGGGTGCCGCGGGAGAATCGATTCTCTGGCGCGGTACGGGTACGGGCATCGGTCTGGTTTCCTTCCCTCCCCCCGAGGGCCGGGGACCGACCATAGCGGGCCCGTGCGCCGATGCGGAATGGCGATCACGCGGCGGGCCGCGGGAACGCGCTGGCATATGCCGCGGATGGGGAGGTAGTCATCGCCCCGACTGCCCCCGGGGCGATGACAAAGCTCACTCCAGGGGCGGCGGAGGACGCTGCCGGCCCCGTGCCCCGTATGCCCGGTGTGCCCGGTGTCCCCGGTGTCCCCGGCCTTGCGCGGTGTGCGCGGTGTGCGCGGCGTCACTCCGGGCGGACGACGCCCAGGATCTCCATCGAGCCCGCGCCCGTGATGGTCACGTTCCGCCCGGGGCGCGGCGCGTGCACGATCGCCCCGTTCCCCACGTACATCCCGATGTGACTGGCGTCCTTGAAGTAGACGATCAGGTCGCCGGGGCGCATGTCCTTGATGTCCACGTGCTTGAGCAGCCGCCACTGCTCCTGCGAGGTGCGCGGGATGGTCAGGCCGGCCGCGCCCCAGGAGGTCTGGGTCAGCCCCGAGCAGTCGTACGAGCCGGGGCCCTCGGCGCCCCACACGTACGGCTTGCCGATCTGCGCGGTGGCGAACTCCACGGCCCGCTTGCCGGCCGGGGTCGCCTGCTCGTTCAGGTCCTTGAGGATGCCCGAGCCGAGCCACTTGGTCTGCGCCCGGTACTGCGCCTGCTGCTCCAGGGCGAGCAGCCGGGCGCGCTCCTCGGCGGCGAGCCGGGACTCGATCAGCTTCGCCGCGTCGATCTTGTCGTTGATCTCCTTCTTCGCCTGGGCCTGCTTGACCCGGTTGGCCTCCAGCTTGGTCCAGTTGTCGCTGGCGTCCTTGGCGTAGGTGGTCAACTCGCCCTGGGTGCGGTCCAGTTCGTCGAGCAGGTCGGCGGTGGCCTTCTGGCCCTCCTTGAGCCGGCCCGCGTTGTCGAGGAAGAGCTGGGGGTCGTTGGTGAGGACGAGCTGGGCGCCCTCCGGCAGACCGCCGTTGCGGTACTGGGCCCGGGCCGTCGCGCCCGCCCGGGCCTTGAGGTCCGCGATCTTCTGCTGGCCGGCCACGATCATCCGGGCCAGCTGCACGATCTCGGCGGACTGCGCCTTGCTCTTCTCCTCGGCGAGGTTGTACGCGTCGGTGGCGACGGCGGCCTGCCGGTAGAGCTCGTCGATCTCCTCGCGGACCTCTTCGAGGGTCTTCTGCGGCTGCTTCGGCGGCGGGGGGAGCGGGGCGGCGGCGGCCTGGAGGGTGAGCGCCGGCGAGGCGAGCACCGTCAGGGCGCAGACCACGGTGAGCGTGGCGATGGCGTGGCGGCGTCGGTTCACTGGCTCCCCCTCAAGCGACCTGCGTGGATGCTTCTGATTTACCGTCAGTAACTTGGTCGTGACCTTGGCGATAGTGCCATGCGCAACCGGAAAACAACAGGGGAAAGCCGGGCCTGTCGGGTCACTTCCCCCTAGTGGGGACGAGCGTTGCTCCTGTTGCGTTCCCCGGACGGCCGGAAGTCGGGGTGAAGTCGGCGGAAAGTCAGGGGGAGTTCGGTGCCAGCGCCTCCCACCGCACCGTCACCTCGCCCTGCCGCCACCGCCGCGGGCCGTCCGTCAGCGGCCAGTCGGCCGCCAGATCGCGTACGGCGCGGATCCAGCGCTGCCGGGCGCCCAGCGACGCGAACGGGGCCGCCGCCGCCCACGCCCGGTCGAAGTCCCGCAGGAACGCGTGCACCGGCTCGCCCGGCACGTTCCGGTGGATCAGCGCCTTCGGCAGCCGCTCGGCCAGGTCGGACGGCCGGTCGAGCGAGCCCAGCCGGGTCGCGAAGGTCACCGTCCGCGGCCCCGAGCGGTCGAGCGCCACCCACACGTGCCGCCGGCCGATCTCGTCGCAGGTCCCCTCCACGAGCAGCCCCTCGGGCGCGAGGCGCGCGCACAGCCGCTCCCAGACGGCCGCGACCTGCTCCTCGTCGTACTGCCGCAGCACGTTCGCGGCCCGGATCAGCGCGATCCCGCCGGGCACCGGCACCTCGAAGCCGCCGTGCCGGAACTCCAGGCCCTCGCGCTCGTACGGCTTCGCGGCGGCGACCCGGGCCGGCTCGATCTCGATGCCGTAGAGCAGGGTGCGGGGGTCGGCGGTGCGCAGCCGGGCCAGCAGCTCGACGGCGGTCCAGGGCGCGGCGCCGTAACCGAGGTCGACGGCGACGGGCGGCGCGTCCGAGCGGCGCAGGGCCGGGCCGTGCACGGCGGCGATCCAGCGGTCCTGGCGGCGCAGCCGGTTGGGGTTGGTGGTCCCGCGGGTGACCGTGCCGACGAGCGAAGCGACATGGGGGTGCCCCCAGGCGGAGCTCTGGGGGAGGGCGCCGGTGGGGCGGGTGCCCGACGGGCCGGTGGTGCGGGATGCCATGAAACGAGCGTAAAGGGTGGTGGACACGCGGCTGACCTCGCAACGAATTGGCAAAGCGGCCGCGACGCGGGAAATGAAACGGGCCCGGCCGGGTGTTGTCGCCGTAGCGGGGTGCGACGCACCCTCGCTCGCCATGCCCGACATCGTCATGCCCGACAGCGGAAGGACGCCGACGTGAGCCAGTACGTGTCCCGGTTCGCCGGCACCCTGGCGGCGCCGCCCCGGCTCCGGCTTCCCGGCCGGCACCGCGGCCCGCGCCGCGTGGCCATGCTCAGCGTGCACACCTCGCCCCTGCACCAGCCCGGCACGGGCGACGCGGGCGGCATGAACGTCTACATCGTGGAGCTGGCCAAGCGCCTCGCCGCGATCAACGTCGAGGTCGAGATATTCACCCGGGCCAACGCCGGCGGCCTCCAGCCGGTCGTCGAGCTCGCGCCCGGCGTGCTCGTACGGCACGTGGACGCGGGACCGTACGAGGGCCTGGCCAAGGAGGAGCTGCCGGCCCAGCTGTGCGCCTTCACGCACGGCGTGATGCAGGCGTGGGCCGGCCACCGCTCCGGCCACTACGACCTGGTCCACTCCCACTACTGGCTCTCCGGCCACGTCGGCTGGCTCGCCGCCGAGCGCTGGGGCGTCCCGCTCGTCCACACCATGCACACCATGGCCAAGGTGAAGAACGCGGCACTCGCGGAGGGCGACACGCCCGAGCCCGCGGCCCGGGTGATCGGCGAGACGCAGATCGTCGAGGCGGCCGACCGGCTGATCGCCAACACGGCGGAGGAGGCCGACGAGCTCGCCCGCTTCTACGAGGCGGACCCGGCGAAGATCGCCGTCGTGCACCCCGGGGTGAACCTGGACCACTTCCGGCCGGCCGACGGCCGCGCCGCCGCCCGGGCCCGGCTCGGCCTGCCGCGCGACGCCTTCATCCCCGTCTTCGCCGGCCGCATCCAGCCGCTGAAGGCCCCGGACATCCTGCTGCGCGCCGCCGCCCTGCTCGTGGACCGCGATCCCTCGCTGCGCGGGCGCATGGTGGTGCCGGTGGTCGGCGGCCCGAGCGGCAGCGGCCTCGCCAAGCCGGAGGGGCTGCAGAAGCTCGCCGCCAAGCTGGGCATCGCCGATCTCGTGCGCTTCCAGCCGCCGGTCGGCCAGGACCGGCTCGCGGACTGGTTCCGCGCCGCCAGCGTCCTCGTCGTCCCCTCGTACAGCGAGTCCTTCGGCCTGGTCGCCATCGAGGCCCAGGCGGCCGGCACCCCGGTCGTCGCGGCCGCGGTGGGCGGTCTGCCCGTGGCCGTACGGGACGAGGCCACCGGCTTCCTGGTGCAGGGCCACGACCCGGTGGACTACGCCAGGACGCTCGCCCGCTTCGTCGACGAGCCGGCGCTCACGGCCCGGATGGGCGCGGCGGCGGCCCGGCACGCCGGTCTGTTCGGCTGGGACACGGCGGCGGCGGCGACGGCGGACGTCTACACGGCGGCGATCCACGACCACCGGCTGCGCGATCACCGGGAGCACCGCCGTCGCGTACGCTCCCACCATGGCTGAGGTCGAGGCGGAGCAGGTCCGGCGGATCGTCGAGGACACGTTCAAGGACGCCCAACTGGAGTGGGAGTCGGCGGAGCCGGGCGCGTACGTGGTGAAGCTGCCCGGGACCCGCAAGCTGTTCACGACCCTGTCCCTGCGGGTCGGACGCCACTCCCTCTCGCTCAACGCGTTCGTCATCCGCCACCCCGACGAGAACGAGGCCGGCGTCCACCGCTGGCTGCTCGAACGCAACCTGAAGCTGTACGGGGTGGGGTACGCGATCGACGGCCTCGGCGACATCTACCTGGCCGGCAAGCTGCCGCTGGCCGCCGTCACCCCCGAGGAGCTCGACCGGCTCCTCGGGTCCGTCCTGGAGGCGGCGGACGGCGACTTCAACACGCTGCTCGAACTGGGCTTCGCGTCGGCGATCCGCCGGGAGTACGAGTGGCGGGTGTCGCGCGGCGAGTCGACGCGCAACCTGGACGCGTTCAGGAACCTGACGCGCAAGCCGGCGAACTGACGGCCCCGGCGGCCGCCGCGCTGTCCGCGACCTCCTGGCTCCCCGCCTCCTCCGCCATCTCCGCCTTCCTCGCCATCCCTTCCTTCCCTTCCTTCCCTTCCTTCCCTTCCTTCTCGTCCTTCGCGCCCTCTTCCTCGGCGTTCGCGAGGGCGGCGCGCAGCCGCGTCTGGTAGCCCAGGGCGGCGACGGCGCCGATGACCGCGCAGGCGATCCACAGGACGTCGGGACCGGGCCCGTCGACGATCGCGCCGGCCCCGATCGGGGCGACGAATCCGGCCACCGCCCAGGACATGCCCATGACGCCCTGGTAGCGGCCGCGGGCGTGCTCGGGGGCGAGGCGGGCGGTCGCGGCGGCGTTGGTGGGGACGTGGACCATCTCGCCGATCGTCCAGACGATGACGGTCGCGGCGAAGGCCAGGGAGGAGCCGGCGAGCGCGGTGGCGCCGGTGCCGAGGGCGAAGAGCAGCGAGGAGACGCCGAGCAGCATCGCCGGCGAGCGCTTGTCGGTGATCTTGTTGACGAGCAGCTGGAACGCGACGATCACGAAGCCGTTGACGGCGATGACGACGCCGTACGCGGACGGGGCCAGGCCCGCGCCGGCCATGGTGAGCGGCAGACCGATCCAGGGGGCCGTGAAGACCAGGCAGATCAGCAGGTTGAGCAGCACGAGGGTGCGGAAGGGCGCGTCGCGCAGGACGGTGCCGATGCTGACCTTCTCCTGCGCGCCGGCGGCGCTCGCCTCGTCCTTCTTCGTCTCCGGGCGCGTCTCGGGCAGCCGGAGGAAGACGATCAGGGCGCACAGGGTGGTGGCGACGGCGTCCGCGACGAAGAGCGTGCGGTAGCCGAGGACGGTCGCGACGCCGCCGCCGATGGCCGCGATGGCGAAGCCGAGGTTGAGGGCCCAGTAGTTGAGGGCGTAGGCGCGGCGGACGTCGTCGGAGGGGACGAGGTCGGCGATGGCGGCGTTGATGGAGGGCCGGACGCCCTGCATCGCGACGCCCATCAGGAGGACCACGACCGCGATGCCCCAGGCGCTGGTGACGAGCGCGAGCAGCACGGAGCAGGCGGCGGCCGCCAGGTGCATGGTGACCATCGTGGGGCGGCGGCCCCAGCGGTCGGTGAGCATGCCGCCGAGCGGGGAGCCGGCGACGCCGCCGAGGCCGTGGAGGGCGACGACCAGCCCGGCGAACCAGGCGGAGTGCCCGAGCTCCTGGGTGAGGAAGAGGGAGAGGAAGGTGAGGACGAAGGCCCCGGTGCGGTTGACCAGGGTCGACAGCCAGAGCCACCAGAAGGCGCCCGGCAGTCCGGAGACGGTCGAGCGCGCTGATCGTTTGAGTGAGTCGATGGACATGGGTGGGCGGCCCCCCTGGTGGTGTCGCTGGTGCGTGCCGGCAGCGTTGAAGGCGCTGGTGTGTGAACGTCCTGTGTAAGTCCCGCTTAGCGTCCTCGTAACTTACGCATCTCATACGCCGGACGCCAGTGAATTGACGGTGCGCGTCAATCGTCAGGCGTCGTCTAGGCTCGGACGCATGGCCGACGCACCGTACAAGCTGATCCTCCTCCGCCACGGCGAGAGCGAATGGAACGAGAAGAACCTGTTCACCGGCTGGGTGGACGTCAACCTCACGCCGAAGGGCGAGAAGGAGGCGGCCCGCGGCGGTGAGCTGCTGGTGGCCGCCGGCCTGCTCCCGGACGTGGTGCACACCTCCCTCCAGAAGCGCGCCATCCGCACGGCGCAGCTCTCCCTGGAGGCCGCCGACCGCCACTGGATCCCGGTCCACCGCTCCTGGCGCCTGAACGAGCGCCACTACGGCGCGCTCCAGGGCAAGGACAAGGCGCAGACGCTCGCCGAGTTCGGCGAGGAGCAGTTCATGCTGTGGCGCCGCTCGTACGACACCCCGCCGCCGGCCCTCGCCGACGACAACGAGTACTCGCAGGCCCGCGACGCCCGCTACGCCTCGATCCCGCCGGAGCTGCGCCCGCGCACCGAGTGCCTCAAGGACGTCGTCCAGCGCATGCTCCCGTACTGGTACGACGGCATCGTCCCGGACCTCCTGGCCGGCCGCACGGTCCTCGTCGCCGCCCACGGCAACAGCCTCCGCGCCCTCGTCAAGCACCTCGACGGCATCTCCGACTCCGACATCGCGGGCCTCAACATCCCGACGGGCATCCCGCTCGCCTACGAGCTCGACGCCAACTTCAAGCCGCTGAACCCGGGCGGCACGTACCTCGACCCGGAGGCCGCGGCGGCCGCCATCGAGGCCGTGAAGAACCAGGGCAAGAAGTAGTCCCCAGCTACGGAACGGCCCCCGGTCCGCTGTCGCCTGTGCGCGGCGGGACGGGGGCTTTTTCGTGTTCCGGTGGGGGGATTGTCTCGGATGCGTGACAGAGAGTGGCTGGATATCGCGCTCGTGGGTGGCCTGTTGCTACGTTCCGGGCCGGGATGCGGTCCGTGGGCGGCCGCCGTGGCATGAGGGGGAGTCCCGGATGGGTGTCAGGCGCTTCGGAGCGGTGAGAACGGTCGGTGCCGTGGTGACGGCGGTGGCGTTGGCCGGGGTGGTGACCGGGTGCCAGAAGGGCGGGGGCGCGAGCGGGGCCGGGGCGGCGGGTGCGCCGAGTGCGGTGGGTTCGGCGCCGGCCACGCAGGCGCCCGCCACGACCGGGCCGGCGGAAGCGGCGACCACCGCGGCCGCGCCTAAGCCGTCCGTGAAGTCCGTGGCCAAGCCGCCGGCCAAGCCGTCCGTGAAGCCGGCGCCGGCGCCGGCCAAGTCGTCGGTGAAGAAGCCCGGGAGCGGCTGCGTCACCGCCGCGCCGGACCCCGACCACTACGACCCCGACGAGATCGCCCTCTACCGCATCGAAGAGCTCCCCGGGAGCACCGGCAAGGTCAACCTCGTCTTCCAGCACGGCGCCTGGGGCTGCGGCAGCCCGGACAGCGACGGCGCGCCGTTCGTCGTCAGCGGCGAGGAGGCGCGCTGGGCGATGGACGGGGCCGCGTACGTCACCGCGACCAATCCGATCATCACGAGTACCGAGAACCAGCGGATCGGCGTGCAGGAGCTGATCGACTGGGTGAAGGGGCACCCGGACTCCGGGCTCGTCTTCCGGTACGACGTCGGCGGCGACGGCTCGATCGACAGCCTCCAGGAGGTCTTCACGCCCTGAAGCGGCTCACCGCACCGGGGCGGCTCGCTGCACCGGCGCTGCTCACCGCACCGGGACTCCGCCGGACGGGTGAGAGAGAAACCTTCCGGCGGGCGCGCGCCGCATGCGGGGCGCACGGGGCGCGGTAGAGGTGCGGAGGACCGATGACCTCGGTCTTTCCCCACGCCGACGAAAGAGACCTTCCGTGCGCCTTCGGCACACCCTGGCCGCCGCTTGCGGCGCCCTCGCCCTCACGGCCGTCATGGCCGCCCCCGCCCACGCCGCCACCGGCGACTTCCACTACAAGGTGGTCGGCCTGAACGGCGAGCCCGTCGCCGTCACCCTGCACGACCCGGCGAGCGACGAGTGCATCACGCTCCCCGAGGTCGCCGACCCGAACGCCTCCGAGCCGGCCTTCGCCCCGCACAACGACACCAGTGACTTCGCGCTCGTCTTCACCGGGCCCGACTGCTCCGGCGACTCCTGGACCCTGCGCCCGCACGGCCGTCCCGCCACCGACCGTCTGACGCTCCGCTCGGTCGTCTTCCTCGCCGAGCGGCCGTGATCCGCCGCTGATCCTCCGCTGAACCACCGCTGAACCACCGGGGTGCCGTGTCCGCACGGCGCCCCGTTCGCACGCACGTACGGCAAGATCATCGCGCTCGCCTAGTCTCACACCATGACCACTCCCCGTCTTGAACCCGTCACCCCGGACAACGTCGACGCCGCCCTCGCCCTGCGCGTCCACCCGCACCAGGAACACCACGTCGCGCCCGTCGTCCGCTCGCTCGCCGAGGCGTACGCGTACGGGGACACGGCCTGGCCCCGGCTGATCGTCGACGGGGACGGGGACGGGGGTGAGGTGGTCGGGTTCCTGATGGCGTTCGTCGACATCCAGTGGGACGCCGACAAGGACCCGGACGACCGGCGCAGCGGCCTGTGGCGGCTGAACATCGGGGCCGGGCACCAGGGCAAGGGGTACGGGCGGTACGCCGTCGGCGCCGTCGGCGAGGAGCTGCGGCGGCGCGGGGCGCGCGAGATGTACGTGTCGTGGCACGCCGGGGAGGACGGGCCCGGAGCGTTCTACCGGGGGCTCGGCTTCCGGGAGACCGGCGAGCTCGCCGGCGACCAGATCGTCGGCGTCCTGGCGCTGTGACCGGCGCGGGCCCCGCCCGGGAGACCGGGAACGGGGCCCGCGCTCGGAGCGTTCGGACGCGGCTAGCCGCTGCAGCCGCCGCACTGGCACGGCCCGCCGGACTGGCAGCCGCAGCCGCAGCCCGAGCCGCACCCGCAGGCGCCGAGGACGGTCAGGAACTCCGGGTCGCGCGGGGCGTCCTGCTGGGGGTCGGTGAGCGGAGCGGATTCGGCCATCGGGGGTCCCTCCCTGGGAAGGCGTACCTCGCCTCCCCACCCATTGCATGCCCGGGTCCGCCCCTCGCACACGGCGCATCGACGGCGCACAGATGTGCGACCGTCTCGGCCGAAAGCCTTACGCGCCTTCGGTCGCGCGCCTTCGGGTTACGCGCCCTCGACCGGCGACTCCGCCGGCTGCAGCTCGTCCGCGTGCTCACCCGTCACCAGGTACACCACGCGCTTCGCCACCGACACCGCGTGGTCCGCGAACCGCTCGTAGTAGCGGCCCAGCAGCGTCACGTCCACGGCCGTCTCGATGCCGTGGCTCCAGCGGTCGTCCATGAGGTGCTGGAAGAGCGTCCGGTGGAGCAGGTCCATCTCGTCGTCGTCCTGCTCCAGCTGGAGCGCCAGGTCGACGTCCTTGGTGATGACGACCTCGGCCGCCTTCGCCATCAGGCGCTGCGCCAGCTGGCCCATCTGCAGGACGGTGGCGTGCAGGTCGTTCGGCACCGCGCGGTCCGGGAAGCGCAGTCGGGCGAGCTTGGCCACGTGCTGGGCCAGGTCGCCGGAGCGCTCCAGGTCGGCGCTCATCCGCAGCGAGGTGACCACGATCCGCAGGTCCGTCGCCACCGGCTGCTGCCGGGCGAGCAGTGCTATCGCCCGTGCCTCCAGGTCGTGCTGGAGGTCGTCGACCTTCTGGTCCGCGGCGATCACGCTCTCCGCGAGCTTCAGGTCGGCGTCCAGCATGGCCGTGGTGGCCCGGCCGATCGCGGACCCGACCAGGCGGGCCATCTCGACCAGGCCCTCGCCGATCGAGTCAAGTTCCTCGTGGTACGCGTCCCGCATGGGTGTCCCTTCTCTACGCGATGCTCCGGGGTCCGGGAGCCGGAATCCTGGATCCCAGATCCGGTATCCAGCAGTCTGGGCCGTGGATCCTGGATTTTGGATCCAAGCTCCTGAATCCAAGCTCCTGAATCCAAGATCCTGGATCCGGGCGCCAGCGCCCGCGATCCGGGTGGTGCTCGGACCCCCACGCTCCCACGGTGCGGCCCGTACGCGTACTGCTCCGGCCGGTCTCGTAAACCCGTCCTTTCCTCCAGGTGAACTCTGGGCGACGCACCCCGGGGCACCGGACGGGGCAAGTGAATCGGCCCCGTCTCCTCGGTGAACTCTGAGCGACGAGTGTTCGAGCAGCCACTCGGACGGCTGGGAGAGTGTCAGCCGACCCGCATAACCTGGATGCCATGGACGTGAACGCGGCGGTCGCCGCATTGGCCGCTATCGCCGGCGTGTGCACCGGCGTGATCGCCATGCTGGCGTTCCGCTGGAGCGAGCGCGACCAGGCGAGACCCACCCGTACCTCCCTGCACACCGACGCCGTGCTTCCGCCCGGGGTCGACACCGTGCTGTCCGTGCTGCGCTCCTCCGCGGTCGTCCTCGACGAGAGCGACTCCGTGGTGAAGGCCAGCTCGGCGGCGTACGCGCTCGGCCTGGTCCGAGGCGGGAAGCTGGCCGTGGAGCCCATGCTCAACATGGCCCGCGACACCCGCCGTGACGGGGAGATACGCCAGGTCGAGCTGGATCTGCCCCGGCGCGGCACCGGTCGCGGCGAGGCCCTCGCGGTATCCGCCAGAGTCGCCCCCCTGGGGTCGCGGCTCGTGCTGCTGCTGGTCGAGGACCTCACCGAGGCCCGCCGCATCGAGGCCGTACGACGCGACTTCGTCGCCAACGTGAGCCATGAGCTGAAGACCCCGGTCGGCGCGCTCTCGCTGCTCTCCGAGGCGGTCATGGACGCGTCAGACGACCCCGAGGCGGTCACCCGCTTCGCGGGCCGGATGCAGATCGAGGCGACCCGCCTGACCAACCTCGTACAGGAACTCATCGACCTCTCCCGGGTCCAGAACGACGATCCGCTGGAGGACTCCGAGCCGGTGCGGGTGGACGAACTGGTCGCCGAGGCGATCGACCGCTCCCGGCACACCGCGTCCACCAAGCAGATCACCATGGCCTCCGGGGGAACGGCCGACCTGCACGTGTGGGGAAGCCGCGGCCAGCTCGCCGCCGCCCTCGGCAACCTCGTCGAGAACGCGGTGAACTACTCGCCGGCCCGCACGCGCGTCGGCATCGCCGCCCGCCGCATCACGGCACCCGGCGGCGACCTGATCGAGATAGCCGTGACCGACCAGGGCATCGGCATCTCGGAGAAGGACCGCGAGCGGGTCTTCGAGCGCTTCTACCGGGTCGACCCGGCCCGCTCCCGTGCCACGGGCGGTACGGGTCTCGGACTCGCCATCGTCAAGCACGTGGCCGCCTCGCACGGCGGGGAGGTCACGGTCTGGAGCACCGAGGGCCAGGGCTCGACCTTCACCCTGCGGCTGCCGGAGGCGGGTGCCGCGCGGAACCGTCGCTCGGCGGACGCCGGCGATCCGGACGACGCCGAGGGCGCCGACGGCGTCCACGGCGCGGCCGGCTCCGGCGGATCCGCCGGTTCCCACCGCGGCAACTCCGTCTCCGCTTCCCCCACCCCCGAAATCATGACCGAACCACTCCCCGCCCCGGAGGTCCTTCCGTGACCCGTGTGCTTGTCGTCGAGGATGAGGAATCCTTCAGCGACGCCCTGTCGTACATGCTCCGCAAGGAGGGCTTCGAGGTCGCCGTGGCGGCGACCGGGCCCGACGGCCTCGACGAGTTCGAGCGCAACGGAGCGGATCTCGTCCTCCTCGACCTCATGCTGCCGGGTCTGCCCGGTACCGAGGTGTGCCGCCAGCTGCGCAGCCGCTCGAACGTGCCGGTCATCATGGTGACCGCCAAGGACAGCGAGATCGACAAGGTCGTCGGCCTGGAGATAGGAGCCGACGACTACGTGACGAAGCCCTTCTCCTCGCGGGAGCTGGTCGCCCGCATCCGCGCGGTCCTGCGCCGCCGCGGCGAGCCGGAGGAGGTCACGCCCGCCGCCCTGGAGGCCGGCCCGGTCCGCATGGACGTCGACCGCCACGTGGTCACCGTCGGCGGCGGCAAGGTCGACCTCCCGCTCAAGGAGTTCGACCTCCTGGAGATGCTGCTCCGCAACGCGGGCCGCGTCCTGACCCGCATGCAGCTCATCGACCGCGTCTGGGGCGCCGACTACGTCGGCGACACCAAGACCCTCGACGTCCACGTGAAGCGCCTCCGGGCGAAGATCGAGCCGGACCCGGGTGCGCCGCGGTATCTGGTGACGGTGCGCGGTCTGGGCTACAAGTTCGAGCCGTAGAGCGCGGCGCTCGGCCCCGCTGCCGCCGGACGGAGTCCGGCGCGGCGGCCCGAAGCCTGGGAGGCCCCCTGGGGCCGAGCAGTGCGAGGGGCGCAGGAGGGCCGGGGTTCGAGCCGGACCCGGGTGCGCCGCGGTATCTGGTGACGGTGCGCGGTCTGGGCTACAAGTTCGAGCCGTAAACCGTCTGGCGGCCGTCAGCCGTCCGGCGGCCCCAGGCCGCATCGCCTCAAGCGCGAGACATACGTGAAGGGCGCCCCCTCCTGGAGGGGGCGCCCTTCACGTATGTACGAGGCTCAGTGGCCGGCGGCGTGCGTCGCCCCGCCCGTCGGCGTGGCGGTGCCGGTCGGCGTCGCGGGGCCGGTGGGGGTGGCGGTGCCGGTCGGCGTCGCCGTGCCCGTGGCGGGCGTCGTCGGGGCGGTCACCGGGGGCTTCGGGAGCTCGGACGGGCCGTACTCCTTGAAGTAGCTCTGCGCCGGGACGACGAAGGCGCTCAGCGACACGTCACCGGTCTTGCTCAGCCGGAAGACGATCTTCTGCGCGTCGCCGTTGCGGGCCTCGCGCAGGCCGCCCTCGATCGTCGCGGACGCGTTGCCCTGGCCGCCGATGACGACGGAGCCGTTGGCGGGGACCACGATCGGGCCGTCGCCCTGGGCCGCCTTGAGCTTCACGACGCCGACGGTGCCGGGCAGCGTGATCGAGTCGATGGTCTGGCGCGTCAGGCCGTTGTTGAAGACGGTGGCGGAGACGACCGCCGGGCCGACCGCGCCCGGGTCGGGCTGGGTGATCACGAGGGCGTTCTGGATCTTGACGTTGTCCGCCGTGACGGCGGCGTTGTCCGGGCGGACCTGGAGCGTCTGTGCGTCATTGCCCGCACCACAGGCGGACAGGGCGGCGATCGAGATCACGACGGCGGTGGCGGCGAGGGCGCCGCGTCGAAGGCTGCGGCTCACGGCGGCGGCAACTCCTAGGACGAACGGACAGGCTAAGGAACGACTAAAGGTGTGTCAGCGGAGTCAGGTTACCGAGCCGCCCTCTCCGCTCCGCACCCGACCCGCCCCTCTCCGTGCACCCACCATGCGGGCGGGCCCCGCGATCACTCCCGGCCACCGTCGAGAACACGCCGTCATGGCCGGATCACGGCCCAATCACCTGCCGTTCACATATCCGCCGTGATCAATTCGCGCATTCCTCCGTCCGGGGCATTCGAGAAACCCCGCCCCGGTCTCCGGTGATCAATTCGAGAATCCATCCGTACGAGTGGTCGATCCTCGAACGGAGTGCGTGAAGGAGGTCACGCCGAACCCGACAAACCGGGACATCCAACCCCCTTGGCAACCGTCTCGGACCCTGTAACGTGGGTGTTTCTCTGCGTCCGTGCAGCCGCTCCGACCTGCGAATACCGCCTTCCGGAAGCCCTCCGCAGCACGTTCGCCGCGCAGTTGTCAAGCCCTGAGATATGCCCTGACCTGCGAAAACGCCATTCAGAAGAAGCCGTATCCGTGTTACCCTGGATAGCCACGGAAGGGGTACCTGTCACATGACGTTCAAGGTTGGCGACACCGTGGTCTATCCCCATCACGGGGCCGCGCTGATCGAGGCCATCGAAACTCGCCAGATCAAAGGCGTGGACAAGACCTACTTGGTGCTCAAGGTCGCGCAGGGCGACCTGACGGTGCGTGTGCCGGCGGACAACGCGGAGTTCGTCGGAGTTCGCGACGTGGTCGGTCAGGATGGGCTGGACCGGGTCTTCGAGGTGCTGCGCGCGCCGTACGCAGAGGAGCCGACGAACTGGTCCCGTCGCTACAAGGCAAATCTGGAGAAGCTCGCCTCCGGCGATGTCATCAAGGTCGCCGAAGTGGTGCGCGACCTGTGGCGTCGTGAGCGCGAGCGCGGACTCTCCGCCGGTGAGAAGCGCATGCTCGCCAAGGCTCGCCAGATCCTGGTGAGCGAGCTGGCCCTCGCGGAGAACACCAACGAGGACAAGGCCGAGGCACTCCTCGACGAGGTGCTCGCGTCCTGACGCCGGTCGCCTGAATCAGACTGACGCCTGGCGCACACGCCATGCCCAGCATCGATGCCGCGGTGCCCGCCGACGTGCTGTGAATCCCACGATTCCACAGTGCCGTCGCCGGGCACCGCGGCATGTTCGTCTCTCTTTTTCTCCCATCCCCTTGCAGATCCCTTGCAAGCCGCAGACCTCTTGCAAGCCCAGCGGCTCTCGCATGGCGACGCCTCGACCGTCGTCACGGAAAGGGCCCGGTCGAGGCGTCGCCACCAGCTTGTTGACGCCATACCCACGTCGCCCGCGGAAACAAACCTGCCGGAGTGCAACCGATGACAGACCAAGCGCGTCATAGTCGAACCGCCGTGGTGATTCCCGCGGCCGGCCGGGGCGTGCGCCTCGGCCCGGGCGCCCCCAAGGCGCTCCGCGCGCTGAACGGCACCCCCATGCTGATCCACGCCGTCCGGGCGATGGCCGCCTCCCGCGCCGTCTCGCTCGTCGTCGTGGTCGCCCCCGCCGACGGCGCCACCGAGGTCAAGAACCTCCTCGACGCCCACGCCCTGCCCGAGCGCACCGACTACGTGGTCGTGCCGGGCGGCGACACCCGCCAGGAGTCCGTCCACCTCGGCCTGAAGGCCGTGCCCGACGACATCGGCACCGTCCTCGTCCACGACGCGGCCCGCCCGCTCGTGCCGGTCGACACCGTCGACGCCGTGATCGAGGCGGTACGGGACGGGGCCGTCGCCGTCGTCCCCGCGCTGCCCGTCGCCGACACCGTCAAGGAGGTCGAGCCGGCCGGGCGCCCGGGCGCCCCCGAGCAGGTCGTCGCCACTCCGCCGCGGGCCCGGCTCCGTGCCGTACAGACCCCGCAGGGCTTCGACCGCGAGACGCTGGTCAACGCCCACGCCACCGTCGCCCTCACCGGTGAGGGCGCCACCGACGACGCCGGCATGGTCGAGAAGCTCGGCGCGCCCGTCGTCGTCGTGCCCGGCCACGAAGAGGCCTTCAAGGTGACCCGCCCCCTCGACCTCGTCCTCGCCGAGGCCGTACTCGCCCGCAGGAGGGCCAACGATGGCTTCTGACCAGCCGCTGATGCCGCGCACCGGCATCGGCACCGACGTGCACGCCTTCGAGCAGGGCCGCGAACTGTGGTGCGCCGGCCTGCTCTGGGAAGGTCCCGACAGCGACGGGTACGGGCTCGCCGGGCACTCCGACGGTGACGTCGCCGCCCACGCCGCCTGCGACGCGCTCTTCTCCGCCGCCGGCGTCGGCGACCTCGGCGCCCACTTCGGCACCTCCCGCCCCGAGTGGTCCGGCGCCGCCGGCGTCACGCTGCTCGCCGAGGCGGCCCGGATCGTCCGCGCCGAGGGCTACGAGATCGGCAACATCGCCGTCCAGGTCATCGGCGTCCGCCCCAAGATCGGCAAGCGTCGCGACGAGGCCCAGAAGGCGCTGAGCGAGGCGGCCGGCGCGCCCGTCTCCGTCTCCGGCACCACCACCGACGGCCTCGGCCTCACCGGCCGCGCCGAGGGCCTGGCGGCGCTCGCGACCGCGCTCGTGTATCCCGTACAGCGCTAGAAGCACGGGACGACGGGAAAAAAGCGCCCCGTGATCCCGAAGGGGTCGCGGGGCACTGCCCCCCGCCCACTACCCTGGTGTGGTGACCATTCGCCTGTACGACACCAGCGCCCGGCAGATCCGTGACTTCACCCCGATCAAGCCGGGCTGCGTCTCGATCTACCTGTGTGGCGCGACCGTGCAGGCCGCCCCGCACATCGGGCACATCCGCTCGGGCCTGAACTTCGACATCATGCGCCGCTGGTTCGAATACCGCGGCTACGACGTCACGTTCATCCGCAACGTCACCGACATCGACGACAAGATCATCAGGAAGGGCGCCGAACAGGGCCGCCCCTGGTGGTCCATCGGTTACGAGAACGAGCGCGCGTTCAACGACGGCTACCAGGCCCTCGGTTGCCTGCCGCCCACCTACGAGCCGCGCGCCACCGGCCACGTCACCGAGATGGTCGAGATGATGCGCGGCCTGATCGAGCGCGGTCACGCCTACGAGGCCGACGGCAGCGTCTACTTCGACGTGCGCTCCTTCCCGGGCTACCTGGAGCTGTCCAACCAGGACATCGACGACCTGCGCCAGCCCTCCGAGGAGGGCATCACCGGCAAGCGCGACCCGCGCGACTTCGCGATGTGGAAGGCGACCAAGCCGGGCGAGCCCGACTGGGAGACGCCGTGGGGCCGCGGCCGGCCGGGCTGGCACCTGGAGTGCTCGGCGATGGCCCACAAGTACCTGGGCTCGTCCTTCGACGTCCACGGCGGCGGGCTCGACCTGATCTTCCCGCACCACGAGAACGAGATCGCGCAGGCCAAGGCCTTCGGCGACGACTTCGCCCAGTACTGGGTGCACAACGCCTGGGTCACCATGAGCGGCGAGAAGATGTCGAAGTCGCTGGGCAACAGCGTCCTCGTCTCCGAGATGGTGAAGAACTGGCGTCCGATCGTCCTGCGCTACTACCTGGGCACCCCGCACTACCGCTCGATGATCGAGTACAGCGAGGAGTCCCTGCGCGAGGCCGAGGCCGCCTTCGGCCGCATCGAGGGCTTCGTGCAGCGCGCCACCGAGAAGGCCGGGGCGCCCGTCGCCCCCGCCGCCGAGGTGCCGCCGGCCTTCGCCGACGCCATGGACGACGACCTCGGCGTGCCGCACGCGCTGGCGATCATCCACACCACGGTCCGCCAGGGCAACAGCGCCCTCGCCGCCGACGACAAGGACGAGGCGATCGCCCGCCTCGCCGAGGTCCGTGCCATGCTCGCCGTCCTCGGTCTGGACCCGCTCGACCCGCACTGGGCCGAGGAGACCGACCGCGGCGAGGAGCTGCACGGCGTCGTCGACACCCTCGTCCGCCTCGTGCTCGACCAGCGCCAGTCGGCGCGCGAGCGCAAGGACTGGGCGACCGCGGACGCCATCCGCGACCAGCTGGGCCAGTCCGGCCTCGCCATCGAGGACAGCCCCGACGGGCCCCGCTGGACGCTGGGCAACCGCTAGAGAACTGATGAGTGTGCCGTCCGGGCCTCCGGGCGGCACACTTCACATACGGACTTCGTACGCAGCAGTCAGAGGAAACAGGTAGTAGTCATGGCCGGGAACAGCCAGCGCAGGGGACGACGCACGTCCAACAAGAAGGGCGCGACGGTCGGCAGCGGTGGCCAGCGGCGCAAGGGCCTCGAAGGCAAGGGCCCGACGCCCAAGGCCGAGAACCGCAAGGGCCACAAGGCGTACCGCGTCTCCAACGCGATGGCGCGGAACGCGGCCAAGCGCAAGCCGATCGCCCGCCGCGGCGGCAAGGGCCAGTCGGAGATGGTCGTCGGCCGCAACCCGGTCTTCGAGGCGCTGCGCGACGGCGTGCCCGCCACCACGCTCTACGTCCAGCAGTTCATCGACAACGACGAGCGCGTGCGCGAGGCGCTGAATCTCGCCACCGGCCGCGGCAACATCAACATCATGGAGGCGCCGCGCCCCGAGCTGGACCGGATGACGAACGGCCTGAACCACCAGGGCCTCGTGCTCCAGGTCCCGCCGTACGAGTACGCGCACCCCGAGGACCTCGCCGAGGCGGCCTACGACGACCACGAGGAGCCGCTGATCGTCGCCCTCGACGGCGTCACCGACCCGCGCAACCTCGGCGCCGTCGTCCGTTCCGTCTCCGCCTTCGGCGGCCACGGCGTGGTCGTGCCCGAGCGGCGCGCGGCCGGCATGACCGCCGGTGCCTGGAAGACCTCGGCCGGCACCGCCGCCCGTACGCCGGTCGCCCGGGCCACCAACCTGACCCGTTGTCTGGAGCAGTACCAGAAGGCCGGTCTCACGGTCGTCGGTCTGTCGGCGGACGGCGACACCGAGGTGCACGAGCTGGAGGCGCTCTCCGGCCCGGTCGTCATCGTGGTCGGCTCCGAGGGCAAGGGCCTGTCCCGCCTGGTCGGCGAGACCTGCGACTTCCTCGTCCGCATCCCGATGCCGGGTGGCGCCGAGTCGCTGAACGCCGGTGTCGCGGCGGGCGTGGTGCTGTACGAGGCGGCTCGCCGCCGCATGGGCTGAGCCCGCCCGGGTGTGTGCGGGTCCGGACGACTCGGGCCCGTGCACACGCTGACCCGGAAGGGTGAACGGCCCCGGCCGTGATCTTGACGGGCCTCGGACATTCCGGGGCCGTCAAGGCAGTGTCCTAACCGCGCGTCACTCGGTTAGATGAGTGTGGACACCAGAACGCCCCGGCCGGGGTTCGACGATCAGCCCGCGCTGAGCATGGTCAAGGTGGATTCCGATCCCGCCCAGGTGATCGTGAACCACGCCAGCTTCCGTGTGCGGCTCGCGCCGGCCCACCAGCCGAGGTTCGCCGCGAATCCCCGTATCGCCGCGCTCGCCGGAGCCGCCGGGCTCACCGCGGGCGCCGGTGCCGCTGCGGGCCGCCGCCGGCCCGTCGTATGGACCGGCAAGTCGGCCTCCGGCACGACCGGTCTGCTCCAGGCCGTGCGCGCGTCGTCCGGCGGTGGGGTCTCCACGCTGGAGCCGACCACCCAGACGATCCCGCGCGTCACCGACACCATGCCCACCCCCGTGGTGCCGCGCCGCCAGGCGCCGCCCACCGCCCCGCTGCTGCCGCCGATGCGGCGCGCCGAGGGGGCGTACGACGACCTGTACGACATGGAGCCCGGCGCCCCCGCCGGCCCTTACGGCCACGGTGACCCGGACGACCCGCAGGCCGCCGCCCGGGCCGCCCAGCGGCACGGCAGCGACCCTGTCCGGCACGCGTACTACCCGGGCCGCCGGATGAACCTCGGCGTGGTGCTGCTGCCGCTGCGGGTCTTCCTCGGCTTCATCTCCATCTACGCCGGCATGGGCAAGCTCTGCGACCCCGTCTACTTCGACGGCGGCGAGCGCGGCTCGATGGTCAAGTGGCTGCACTCGCTGCACCCGTGGCCGCTGGCCGAGCCGCTGCGCGACTTCGCCCTCCAGCACCCGGTCGGCGCCGGCCTCACCGTCGCCTTCCTCCAGGTCGTCGTCGGCGTCCTCACCGTCCTCGGCCTGTGGCAGCGGGTCGCCGCCGTGGTCGGCGCGCTCCTCTCGTCCGCGCTGATCCTCACCGTCAGCTGGAAGACCGTCCCGGTCTACGACTCGGCGGACATCATCTACCTGGCCGCCTGGTCGCCGCTGATCATCGCCGGCGCCCCGGTCTACTCGGTCGACGGCCGGCTGGCCGGCGAGGCCTGGCGCACCCTCGGGCCGCGCTCCGAGCTGTGGGAGCTGCGCCGCCGGGTGCTGCGCCGCGGCACGGTCGTCGCGGCGGTCGTCGTCGGCCTCACGCTGCTCGTCGGCTCGATGCTCGGCGGAGCCGTGCGCTCCACGACGATGGTCACCGTGCCCGGACCGGACGAGGACCCGATCAACCACCTGCCGGGCCAGCCGCTCCCGAAGGAGCCCGGCGCGACCGGCGCCTCCCGCAAGGCGTCCACGAGCCCGAAGCCCTCGGCGACGACCGGCGCGAGCGGCGAGAAGGAGAAGACGGCGGAGTCGAAGCCGACCGAGTCGGCGCGCGAGACGGCCCGCACCGAGCGGCACACCCCGTCCGCGACGACCAGCAGCGGCGGCAGCCGCACGCCGACCCAGTCGCGTACGACGGCGCCGTCCTCCACCACCGACTCCTCGTCGGGCGGTACGAGCGGGACGCCGACGAGCGGCAGCGGCAGCGGCGGTGGCGGTTCGTCGAGCGGCGGCGGCGGCTCGTCGTCGGGCGGGGCGCGGAACCCGATCGGCGGCCTGCTGGGTTAGGACCCGTCCGGACCCGTCCGGACACGGCGAAAGGGCCCCGGGTGTCGACGGACACCCGGGGCCCTTGTCGTACGCCTTCGACGGGCCTTGGGCTGCTCGTTGGCCTTCGACGGGCGTGGGGCTTCTCGTTCGCCTTCGGCGGGCCTGGGCCGCTCGTACGCCTACGCCCTCGAAAGGCCGAGAGCCCGGGGCCGCTCGTACGCCCTCGACGGGCCTACGGCTGCGTGGCGAGTTCCTTCGCCGCCTCCGTCAGGTCCTTCGCCGTGTCGATGGCCCGCCAGTACGCCCCCTGGGGCAGCGGGAAGCCCGCCAGGCGGCGCTCACGGGCCAGCCGGGGGAAGGTGGTGCGCTCGTGGTCGCCGCGCTCCGGCAGGAGGCCGGTGAAGGCCGGGGAGAAGACGTACACGCCCGCGTTGATGAGGTACGGGGACGGCGGCGCCTCGATGAAGTCGGTGATGTGGCCGAAGGCGTCGGTCTCGACGGCGCCCCACGGGATGCGCGGGCGGGCGAGGGCGAGGGTCGCGGTGGCGTCGCGCTCGGTGTGGAACTCGGCCATCTCGCGCAGCGAGAAGCGCGTCCAGATGTCGCCGTTGGTGGCGTACCAGGGCTTGCCCGGCTCGGGCAGGTGCGCGGCCGCGTACTTGAGGCCGCCGCCGCGGCCCAGCGGCTCGGACTCGACGACCGTCGTGACGTTCAGCGGCAGCTGCGCGGTCTCCAGCCACTCCTGGAGCACCTCGGCGAGGTGGCCGCAGGAGACGACGGCGTCCGTGACCCCCTCGGCGGCGAGCCAGGAAAGCTGATGGCCGATGATCGGGGTCCCGGTGCCCGGGATCTCGACCATCGGCTTGGGGCGGTCGTCGGTGTACGGGCGCAGCCGCGAGCCCTGGCCGCCCGCCAGGACCACGGCCTGCGTCGGGGAGGTGTGCATACCGGGAACGATAGGCGCAGCCGGCCCGACGGGTCCGGAGGTGCGCACGTTCGGATGTCCGGATGCGCGGAGGTGCGGATGGCGGATCGGCCCGCGGCTCAGCTCGCGTGCAGGACGCCGTACGCGAAGGCGGTGTCGCAGACCGGGCGGGAGTAGGACTGGGCGCGCGTCGGGCCGAAGCGCTCGACGGCGGCGGCGCCGAGGGCACGGGCGATCGAGACGCAGTGCCTGGCGAGCGACGGCCGGTTCTCCACCTCGCGCTGGAGGTGGGTGAGGGCGACGGCCGGGTCCTTCTCCTGAAGCTCGGCGAGGAGCTGGTCGCGCAGAATATCCTGCGGGGCACGGGACTTGGCCCGGGTGGAGACGTCCGTGGACGACGCGGTGAGCATCTGGGTCCCGGAGCCCTGGCCGGCCCACGGAACGGCGGACACCGCGAGCGTTCCGGAGAGCACCAGGACGACGGGCAGGACGAGGGCGAGAGAGCGGCCGATTCGGCGGGCAGTGTGCGTCACGCGTGTGAGCGTAGCGGCCGGTAGTGATATGGCGACATTTAGTCACTCTCACGTGGGATGGTTCGAGGCGGCTTTTCGAATCCCGTGTTGACGCGGAGGGTCGGGCCGGGGCCCGAATGCCCAGTTCTGCCGGGGTTTTCACCGAGTCGGGGTTTCATGCCCGTCGAATCCCCCTGTACGCCAACGGCCCCGCCCCCGCAAGCGGGAGCGAGGCCGTACGGAGCCGCCGGTCGCGTCAGTCGCGTCAGTCGCGTCAGTCGGAGAGGCGCTCGCCGGTCGAGGTGGAGAAGACGTGCAGCTCGGCCGAGCGCGGCACGACGTGCAGCGTGGAGCCCTTGGCCGGGACCTCGCGGCCGCCGACGCGGACCACGATCTCCTTGTCCTCGCCGTCGACGCGGGTGGTGCCGTACACGAAGCCGTCGGAGCCGAGCTCCTCGACGACGTTCACGGTGACCGCGAGGCCGTCCTTGCTCGTGGCGCTCTGCACGTCGAAGTGCTCGGGGCGGACGCCGACGGTGACGGTGCGGTCGCCCTTGGCGGAGGCGGCGGCGACGGCCTCGCGGGAGACCGGGACGACGCTCTCGCCGAACTTCACGCCGCCGTCGACGATCGGGACCTCGATCAGGTTCATGGCCGGGGAGCCGATGAAGCCGGCGACGAAGAGGTTGGCGGGCCGGTCGTACATGGTGCGCGGGGTGTCGACCTGCTGGAGCAGACCGTCCTTGAGGACGGCGACCCGGTCGCCCATGGTGAGGGCCTCGGTCTGGTCGTGCGTCACGTACACCGTGGTGATGCCGAGGCGGCGCTGCAGCGAGGCGATCTGGGTGCGGGTGGAGACGCGGAGCTTGGCGTCGAGGTTCGACAGCGGCTCGTCCATGAGGAAGACCTGCGGCTCGCGCACGATCGCGCGGCCCATGGCGACGCGCTGGCGCTGACCGCCGGAGAGCGCCTTCGGCTTGCGGTCGAGGTACTCGGTGAGGTCGAGGATCTTCGCCGCCTCCTCGACCTTGGTGCGGATCTCGCTCTTGTTGACGCCGGCGATCTTCAGGGCGAAGCCCATGTTGTCGGCGACGGTCATGTGCGGGTAGAGCGCGTAGTTCTGGAACACCATGGCGATGTCCCGGTCCTTCGGCGGCAGGTGCGTGACGTCGCGGTCGCCGATGCGGATGGCGCCGGAGGTGACGTCCTCCAGGCCGGCCAGCATGCGCAGGGAGGTCGACTTGCCGCAGCCGGAGGGGCCGACGAGGACGAGGAACTCGCCGTCGGCGATCTCGATCTCCAGCTCGTTGACGGAGGGCTTTTCGGCGCCGGGGTAGACCAGGGTCGCCTTGTCGTAGGTGACGGAAGCCATGGTGATGTGTCCCTTCACCGGCAGGAACGTGCCGGACGATCCGAGTAAAGGAAGGATTGAGGTCTAGTCCACCTGGGTGAACCGCTGGTGACGCTACCTCGCCGGGCCGGATCTGTCAGCAGTCGGGGGCGGTGAGCGTCGTGAGATTTCCGACCGTGGGCGGGCGGGTGTTCGTTACACTGCTTCCGCTGCCGCCTTAGCTCAGTTGGCTAGAGCGCTTGACTTGTAATCTTGAGGTCGTCGGTTCGATTCCGACAGGCGGCTCTTCGCGATCACGCGATCAGGTGTCCCGGACCCTCCAGGGTCCGGGACACTTGTGCGTTACGGGGCGGATGCGAGGGTTTCTCCGGGGAGGGATGCGGCGGATGAGCCGGCGTTCGAATGGGCTGATCGGGACCTGGGCCGAGGCGCAGCGGCTGGCGCAGCGCGAGCGGGAGGGGCGGCAGCAGGCGGTGCTGCGGCAGCAGCGCGACGCCGAGCGGGCGCAGCGCGCGCACGAGCGCGACGTGGCGCGGATGCAGCGGGAGCAGCGGGCCGAGTACCGGCGGCAGCGGGACGCGGACGCGCTGCGCCGTACCCGGGAGCTGGACGAGCGGGTGGCGGCCTTGGAGGGCCTGCTGGTCGCGGGCTGCCGGAGCCGGCCGCTCTCGGTGGAGGCGCTGCGGCAGCCGGAGGAGGTGGCGCCGTTCGCGCCGGGCCCGCTCGCGGAGCCGGTGCCGATGCCGGACCAGCGCTTCTACCAGGACCGGGCCGCGTTCGAGCGGGACTGGTACGCGGCGCGGGCGGCGGAGGCCCGGCGGGTGGAGCAACTGGCGGCGTACCGGCGGCAGTACGACGAGTGGGCGGCGCTGCGGCTCGCGGAGATCCGGGCGCACAACAGCGGGATCGCGGGCACCGAGACGGCGCTGCGGGCGGGCGAGCCGGACACGGTGGTCGAGTACTTCTCGGCGGTCCTGTACGCGTCGACGGCCTGGCCCGACGGCTTCCCGCGCCAGGTCTCGGCCGCGTACGACCAGGGGTCCCGCGGTCTCGTCCTGGACTGGGACCTGCCGGGGTACGAGGTGGTGCCGGCCGCCAAGGGGATCAAGTACCTGCCGAGCACGGACCAGGAGAAGGAGGTCGCGCGGCCGCAGGCCCAGCGGCGGGCGCTGTACCGGGAGGTGCTGGCGCAGAGCGTGCTGCTCGCGCTGCGCGAGCTGTTCGCCGCCGACCGCTTCGGGGTCCTCGACCGGGTGGCGCTCAACGGCTTCGTCGACGGCGTCGATCCGGCGACGGGGGTGGCGGGCCGGGTGTGCGTGGCGTCCGTGGCGGCGGAGCGGCCGGTCTTCGGCGAGCTGAACCTGGAGCTGGTCAGCCCGCTGGAGTGCCTGACCGGGGCGCTCGCGGGCCGGCTGTCGGCGAAGCCCGACGAGCGGGTGGCGGTGCAGCCGCTGCTGCTGCCCGAGCAGGTCGGCTCGGGTGTCGTCTCGCAGGGCGACGGCGACGAGCCGGACCTGCTCGCGATGGACCCGATCGCCTTCGAGGGCCTGGTGGCCGAGCTGTTCCGGGCGCGCGGCCTGCAGGCGGTGACGACGCGGCGCTCCAACGACGGCGGCGTGGACGTGGAGGCGCTCGACCCGGACCCGATCAGCGGCGGTTCGATCCTCGTGCAGGTCAAGCGCTACCGGAACACGGTGCCGCCGAGCGCGGTGCGGGACCTGTTCGGGACGGTGCAGGGCGCCGGGGCGAACAAGGGCGTGCTCGTCACGACCTCGGGCTTCGGCCCCGGCTCGTACACCTTCGCCAACGGCAAGCCGCTGACGCTGATCTCGGGCCCCGAGCTGGTGGAGCTGCTGCACCGGCACGGGCTGCGGGGGCGCCTCGGCACGGGCGAGCCGGCGCCGACCCCGGTCGAGCCGGTACGGGCGCCGGCCGAGGCGGACGAGGGCTTCAACCTGCTCGGCATGGTCTGGACGGGGTCGGTGGCGCTCGACGTGTGCGCCCTGGTGTGCGCGGGGAGCCGGGTGCTCGCCGACGAGTGGTTCGTCTTCTTCAACAACCAGGCGACGCCGGACGGTTCGGTGGCGATGGTGACGGCGCCGCCCGGGGACAAGGCGGCGGTACGCGTCGGCTTCGACGCGCTGCCGGCGCACGCGGACCGGCTGGTGCTCGTGGCGGCGATCGACCCGGAGGTGAACCCGGACGCCGATCTGGCGGGCTTCGCCGACGCGGGGATCGTGCTGCGCGACGACGCGGGGGCGGAGCTGGACCGCCTGGAGGTGTCGGACGGGCGGCCGGGCGAGACGGCGCTGGTGCTCGGCTCGTTCCGGCGGCGGGCGAGCGGGGACTGGGACTTCGTGCTGGGCGGGAAGGGGTATCGGGGCGGGCTGGAGGAGCTGGTGGGGGACTTCGGGATCGAGGTGGAGTAGGGCGGGGGCAGGGCTGGAGGTGCCGGGGGCACGTCCGGAAGTGCGGAGGGCGCGGCCGGAGGTGCCGGGGGCACGCGCCCCCGGCTGTGCCGCCGTGGCGCTGTGCCCCGTGCACGGCGCCGCCGTCTCCCGCGTGCCGCCGTGCCCCCGCCCCTCGTCTCCCCGCCGTCTCTCCGCCGTCTCTTCGCCCGGTCCCCGTGCCTCTGCCTCTCCC
Source organism: Streptomyces sp. NPDC004327 (assembly GCF_042873935.1). Lineage (NCBI taxonomy): Bacteria > Bacillati > Actinomycetota > Actinomycetes > Kitasatosporales > Streptomycetaceae > Streptomyces > Streptomyces sp. NPDC004327. The sequence goes on from NZ_JBIAME010000003.1 coordinate 96,928, forward strand.
TGCCTCAGCGGCCGCTGAGGCGGTTGGCGATGACGGCGATCCGGTCGGTGGCCGCCGTGCGGGCGGTGGTCTCGCGGCGGTCGGCGGCGCGGAAGGCCGCGTACATCGTCTGCACGCCGAGCCAGCGCAGCGGCTCCGGCTCCCACTTGCGCACCCGGTGGTTCACCCAGGGCAGTTCGGTCAGTTCGGTGGACCCGCCCTGGCCGGAGTCCTGCTGGACGAGGTCGCGCAGGGTGCGGGCGGCCAGGTTCGTCGTGGCGACGCCGGAACCCACGTAGCCGCCCGCCCAGCCGAGGCCGGTGGAGCGGTCGAGGGTGACGGTGGCGCACCAGTCGCGGGGCACGCCGAGGACGCCGGACCAGGCGTGGGCGATGCCGACGCCGGCGAGCTGCGGGAAGAAGCGGATCAGGATCTCGCGGAGCGCTTCGACGGTCTGCGGCTGCGTCCGGCCGTCGTTGTCGGTCCGGGAGCCGAAGCGGTACGGGACGCCGCGGCCGCCGAGCGCGATGCGGCCGTCGGCGGTGCGCTGGGCGTACATGTAGGCGTGCGCCATGTCGCCGAGGGTCTCCAGGCCGTTCCAGCCGATGGACTCCCACTGGGCGTCGGTGAGCGGTTCGGTGGCGATCATCGAGGAGTTCATGGGCAGCCAGGTGCGGCGCTGCCCGGCGAGGGAGGCGGTGAAGCCCTCGGTGCAGCGGATCACGTACGGCGCGCGGACCGTGCCGTACGGGGTGACGGCGTGCTTCGGGCGGATCTCGGTGACCGGCGTGGACTCGTGGATGGTCACGCCGAGCGCCTCGACGGCCGCGGCGAGGCCCTTGACCAGCTTCACCGGGTGGAGCCGGGCGCCGTGCGGGGTCCAGCTGGAGCCGACGGCCCCCGTGATGCGGATCCGCTCGGCGGTCTCGCGCGCGCCGTACAGCTCGCGCTCCTTCTCGCCGAACGCGACCTCGGCGTCGTGGAACTCCCGGAGCCGGGCGAGCTGCGCGGGCGAGTGGGCGACTTCGAGGACGCCGCCGCGGTGCACGTCGGCGTCGATGCCCTCGGCGGCGCAGACGTCGACGACCTCGGTGACGGTGTCGTTCATGGCCTCCTGGAGGCGTACGGCGGCGTCGCGGCCGTGCAGTCGCGCGTAGCGGTCGCGGCCGGCGATGCCGTTGTACAGCCAGCCGCCGTTGCGGCCGGAGGCCCCGTAACCGCAGAACGCGGCTTCGAGGACGGTGATGTTCAGGAACGGGACGGCCTTCTTGAGGTAGTAGGCGGTCCACAGGCCGGTGTAGCCGCCGCCGACGATGCAGACGTCGGCGGTGGAGTCGCCGGGCAGCGGCTCGCGCGGGGCGGGGACGCCCTCCTGCGCGTACCAGAACGATATGCCGCCGTTGACCGTCGTCGTGCTGCTCATGCTGCTCTCCCTGGTGTGTTGGCGGGAGGTTAGCCGGGGGGCGGGGGAGGGGGATACGGGGTGGTGGGCGGCGCGGGGGGCTCTTCGGGCGGGCGGGTGCGGATTTCGTCGCGGCGGGAGGCCGTTGCCGGTGGGCCGGAGGGGCGCCGGGTGGGCGGACGAGAAGACCCGGGGTGACGGTTTCCGTCGATCTGGGTCCACCGCCCGGACACTGCTGGCCCGCCCGGCCCGACCCGGTGCACCCTGTCTCCATGATCCGTACCGCCACGCCTGCCGACGTCCCCGTCATCCACCAGCTGATCCGCGACCTCGCGGAATACGAGAAGGCCCTCGACGAGGCCCGCGCCACCCCCGCCCAGCTCCACGAAGCCCTCTTCGGCGACCGCCCCGCCGCCTACGCCCTCATCGCCGAGACCGAGGACGGCGAAGTGGCCGGCTTCGCCCTCTGGTTCCTCAACTTCTCCACCTGGCGCGGTGTCCACGGCATCTACCTCGAAGACCTCTACGTCCGCCCTGACCTGCGCGGCGGCGGCCACGGCAAGGCCCTCCTGACCGAACTCGCCCGCATCTGCGTCGAGCGCGGCTACGAGCGCCTCGAGTGGTCCGTGCTCAACTGGAACCAGCCCTCTATCGACTTCTACGAGTCCCTGGGCGCGCGGCCGCAGGACGAGTGGACGGTGTACCGGCTGACGGACGGGGCGCTGGCCGAGCTCGGCCGGGCCGGGGTGTAGGAATTGGGCATGGAGAACGAGATTCAGCAGCGGTTCGAGCGGATCACCGCATTCGTCGAGGCGCGGCTCACGCCCCTGTTCGATCCCGAGAACGGGAGCGATCACGGGTTCGGGATGGACGACACGTCGCGGGCGCTGCGCGCGTTGCGGTACACGGTGCAGGCGGCTTCGGCGGTGAACGGGCTGGTGGAGAAGCGGGAGTCGGCGCCGGAGTTGCGGCAGGTGGTGGACCAGGCGTTGGAGCACAACTGGGACGTGCTGCGCTCCATCGCCCGGATGTGGGAGGACCACCCCGACTTCCTGAAGGAGTTCAAGGGGCACTCCTGGGACGTGCTCGGGGTCTGAGGCCCCGGGTTCTAGGGGACCAGGACGACCTTGCCCATCGTGCCCCGGGTTTCCAGGGCGCGGTGGGCGCTGGCCGCCTCGCGCAGGGGGTAGGGCTGGACGGCCGGGCGGAGGGTGCCGTTCGTCGCCGCTGCGAGGGCGGCGAGTTCGAGGGTGCGGATGTCGCCGCCGGCCTTCTGGAGCATGACGGGTCCGAGGACGGACTGCGAGGTGATGCCGCGGGCGGCCAGCTCCTCGTCGGTGAAGGTCAGTGCCTCGCCGCCGGACCAGCCGAAGACGATGTGCTCGCCGCCCTTGCCGAGCAGGTCCACGGCGGCCCGGCCGGTGTCGCCGCCGACGGAGTCGAAGACGACGGTGGCGCGGCGGTCGCCCAGGTACGCGCGGACCTCGTCGGCCCAGCCCGGGGCCCGGTAGTCGACCGCCAGGTCCGCCCCGTTCTCGCGTACCCGCGCCACCTTCTCCGGCCCGCCGGCCAGGCCGATCACCACCGCTCCCGCGTTCTTCGCGTACTGCACGAGCAGCGTGCCGATGCCGCCCGCCGCCGCCGGGACGATCGCGACCGAGTCCGGGCCGAGCGCGGTGAACTGCAGGATGCCGAGCGTCGTGCGGCCCGTGCCGATCATGGCGACGGCCTCCGCCTCGCCGAGGTGGTCGGGCAGGGCGTGCAGCCGGGCGGCGTCGGTGACGGCGAGTTCGGCGTAGCCGCCGGGTGCCATGCCGAGGTGGGCGACGACGCGGCGGCCCAGCCAGGACGGGTCGGTGCCCTCGCCGATCGCGTCCACGGTGCCGGCGACCTCGCGGCCGGGCACGGTGGGCAGTTCGACGGCGACCGGGTACGGGCCCGGCTCGCCCTCGCGCAGGACGGTGTCGAGGAGGTGGACGCCGGCGGCCGTCACCTTGACGCGTACCTGGCCGGGGCCCGGTACGGGGTCGGGGACCTCCTCGAAGGTGAGGTTCTCGGCCGGGCCGAAGGCGTGGAGGCGGATGGCGTGCATGGCTGCTCCCCTGAGTCCATGGAACGTGCATCGTGAGGTGTGAGGCGCTGATGCCGACAGCTTTCAACCTCAAGCGCGCTTGAGGTCAAGCCGCCCCCTGAGTTCCTCCCGCAGACGCGCGTTCCGCAGCGCCAGCGACACCGCCTCCACCGCGCTCGCGAACGACACCTCCGACAGCACGCCCGGCGCCGCCACCTCGTCGCCCGCCAGGTACACGCCGTCGCCCCGGTCGATCGCCGGGCGGTCGCGCCAGGTCGTGCCGGGGCGGTCGACCGCGCCCGTACGGCCCTGGGAGACCGCCTCGCGCCGCCACACCGTGCGCTCGCGCCAGCCCGCGAAGCCCAGGTCGAGCAGCCGCTCCGCGTGCGCCACGCCGTCCGCCTTCGACGCGCCGGGGCCGATCGGCAGCTGCGCCTGGATCAGCTGCTCGCCGGCCGGGGCGAGGGACGGGTCCTGGGCGGTGAAGCGTTCCACCCAGCCGGGCGCGTCCAGGTCCGAGACCACGAACGGGTCGCCCCTGCGCGCGCGCAGCGCCAGGTCGAACAGGACCGTACGGCCGGAGTCCCAGGTCAGCGACGAGTCGCCGAGCAGCCGGGCGGCGGCCGCCAGGGACGTCGCCACGATCACCGGGCCCTCGCCCCGCGGCAGGTCGGCCAGGCCGTCGACGCGCGACGAGGTCTCGATCCGCACCCCGAGCTCCACTGCCCGCGCCGTCATCCGGTCGATCAGCCGGCCCCAGCCGCCCTTCACGTAGTGCGCCTCGGCCGGCAGCGACGTGGCCCGGTGCAGCCGCTCCTGCACGAAACGGGCCGACAGCGCGCCCGGGTCGTGGTGGAAGAGCGCCACCCCGCTGTACGCGGCCGCCGCCTCCGCCGCCACCGGCCCGGCGAGCCCGGTCGCCCAGGTGCGGAAGTCGACGTCCACCGGCGCCTGCCCGGCCTTGCGGAAGGACTGGCGCAGGAAGCCGCGCGGCGGGATGCGGCGCAGCGCGCCCTTGTGGACGAAGCGGAGCCGGGCGGCTTCGAGCGGCGGCAGCGGCGCGAGCGGGCCGAGCAGCCCGCGCTGCTTGAGCCACGTCCAGTGCGGGCCGCCGCTGTAGATCGCGTGCGGGCCCTCGTTGGTCAGGTACGGGCCCTCGGCCGTGCGCGCCCGGCCGCCGAGGGTGTGGTGCGACTCGTGCAGGGTGACCCGGGCGCCCGCCTCGGCCGCGGTGACGGCCGCGGTGAGCCCGGCGAAACCGCCGCCGACGATGGTGATGGTCCGCATCTTTCCGACTCCCTCGTGCGCCCGGCTCGGTGCCGGGGTTCACGCATGGGACGGCCGGCGGGGCGGGCTTCGTGACATCGCGGCCGGGGCGTTGTCAGTGGTGTGCGTCACGATGGGCGGCATGACGAGTACGAGGAAGAGGAAGCCGGTTCCGAAGGTGCGCCGGCCCGAGGTGCGGCTGCCCGAGCTTGAGGTCTACGAGGGTGGCCTGGAGCCGGACGGGGACTACGACGGCCTGGAGCTGACCGGTCTCGACCTGACCGGCCAGGACGGCGCGGGGGCCCGGTTCCTGGACTGCGCCCTGCGCGACTGCGCGCTCGACGAGACGCGGCTGACGGCGGCCCGCTTCCTCGACTCGGTGCTCGACGGCGTACGGGGCGTGGGCACCGACCTCGCGGAGGCGCAGCTGCGGGACGTGGAGGTCGTGGACGCGCGGCTCGGCGGGACGCAGCTGCACGGGGCGGTCCTGGAGCGGGTGTGGGTGAGGGGCGGCAAGGCGGACTACCTGAATCTGCGGAAGGCGAAGCTGAAGGACGTCGTCTTCGACGGGTGCGTGCTGAGCGAGCCCGATTTCGCGGGCGCGAGCCTGGAACGGGTGGAGTTCCGGGACTGCGTGCTGATCGGGGCGGACTTCGGCGGGGCGAAGCTGAAGGACGTGGACCTGCGCACGGTGCAGCGGCTGGAGATCGCCCGCGGGGTCGACGCCCTGGCCGGAGCCGTGATCTCCACGGCCCAGCTGCTGGACCTGGCACCGGTTTTCGCGGCGCAGTTGGGGGTGCGGGTGGAGGACGCGTAGGGGACGTGCGGCGGGATCCGGCGGGGGTGCGGGGTGAGGACGCCCGGGGGACGTCCGGTGGATCCGGGAGGGGCTCCGGGTCAGGCCACGCGGGGGAAGCGGGCCTGGAGGTCCCACACGACCGGGTTGTCGGCCAGGCCCTCGTGCATGTCCACGAGGTCGGCGATCAGGTCGTGCAGGAAGTCACGGGCCTCGCGGCGCAGTTGGGCGTGGCCGAAGGTGAGCGGCGGCTCGTTGCCCGGCATCCAGTCGGCCTCGACGTCCACCCAGCCGAAGCGGCGCTCGAAGATCATCACGTCGGACGACTCGGTGAAGTCGAGCTCCGCGTACTGCGGCTGGGCGGCGCGGCTGCCGCGCGGGTCGCGGTCGAGCCGCTCGACGATGTCGCACAGCGCCCACGCGAAGTCGAGCACCGGCACCCAGCCCCAGGCGGTGGACACCTCCTGGTCCTTCTCCGTGTCCGCGAGGTACACGTCGCCGCAGAACAGGTCGTGGCGCAGCGCGTGGACGTCCGCGCGGCGGTAGTCCGTCTGCGGCGGGTCGGGGAAGCGGCGGGAGAGCGAGTAGCCGATGTCGAGCACGGGTCGATGGTCCCATGCCGGGGCCCGAGGGTCGTCCCGCCGGTCGTTTCAACGGCCGTCCCGCCCGCCGTCCCGCGAGGCCGGAGGCTCCGTCCGTCCTCCCGCCCGGCCGCCGTCCCACCCGGCTTCGGGCTCCGCCCGTCCGGCTCGGGGCTCCGCCCCGTCCGCGCCGGGGCGGGCGGCCCCGCCCTAGCCCTTGTGTGCCGCCCTCGCCAGGCGGGGGCCCAGCCAGCGCTTGAGGCGGCGCAGGGACTCCAGTCGGCCGGCGGCGTGGTCGAGGCGGTAGTAGAGCTGCGGCGGGATGTGCGGGAGCAGCGGGGAGTGGCGCTGGCCGAGGAGGGCGAACATCCGGGCCGGCTCCAGGCGCATGTAGCGGGGCAGGTTCTCGTACCACTGGGCGCTGTAGCGGGCCGCGCTCTGGGCCGAGACCAGTTCGGCGCGGCGCCTGCGGCCGTACGCGTCGAGGGCGGCCGGCAGGTCGTCGGAGCCGGCCCGCAGCGCCTCGGCCAGGGCCAGGGCGTCCTCCAGGGCCAGGGTGGTGCCCGCGCCGATGGAGTAGTGGGTGGTGTGGGCGGCGTCGCCGAGCAGGGCGGTGTTGCCGTGGTGCCAGGTCCTCGTGGTGAGCGTGCGGAAGTTCAGCCACTGGGCCGGGGCGCCGCCGCCGTGCTGCTCGCGGCCGATCAGCGGCTCGCCGTCCAGCAGGTCGGCGAACAGCTTCTCCAGGAGCCGCAGGCTGTCGTCCTCGTTCGTCCGGTCGAGCCCCAGGCCCGTCCAGGTGTCCGGCGCGCACTCCACGACGCAGGTCGACTGCTCGCCGCTGAAGCCGTACGCGTAGCACCAGATCCAGCCGTGCTCGGTCTCCTTGAAGGCGAAGCTGAAGGAGTCGAAGACCTTGGTCGTGCCGAGCCAGACGTAGCGGTTGCGACCGCTGGTGACCTGGGCGCCGAAGCGGTCCGCGTGCGCCTCGCGCAGCGCGCTGTTCACGCCGTCGGCGGCCACGACGAGGTCCGCGCCGGCCAGCTCCGCCGCGTCCGGCCCGCTGACGGCGTGCTCGTACTCGACGCGTACGCCCAGCTCGCGGGCCCGGTCGGCGAGCAGGTTCAGCATCTTCCGGCGGCCGATGCCGAAGCCCGCGTCGCCGCGGTGCACGGTCCGCTCGTCGCGGACGATGGCCACCCCGTCGGTCCAGGTGACGGACGCGGCGGCGATCGCCTCCGCCGACACCGGGTCGCCGGCGCGCAGCTTGTCGAGGAGCCCGGCCCAGTAGGTGACGCCCCAGCCGTAGGTGGAGCCGGCCGGGTTCCGCTCGTACAGGGTGATCTCGTGGGAGGGGTCCTGGCGCTTCATCAGGATCGAGAAGTACAGGCCGCCGGGTCCGCCGCCGACGATGGTGATCTTCACGTGCGCTCCCACGGGGACGTGACAGTGTGCGCTGGAACGAAAGCGCACAGTAGCAGCCCGTGGAGGTCTGGGGGCCGGACGCCGCTCCCTGATCCGGCCCGACCGGCAGGGCCCCTCAGGGGAGCAGGCGCTGTTCCTTCGCCACCGCCACGGCGCCGGCCCGCGTGTCGACGCCGAGCTTCGCGTAGATCCGGCCCAGGTGGGTCTTGACCGTCGCCTCGCTGATGAACAGCGCGCGGGCGATCTCGCGGTTGCCGAGGCCGTGCGCCAGCTGGCCGAGGATGTCGCGCTCCCGGTCGGTCAGCGTGGGCCGGGCCGCGCCGCGCATCCGGTCCATGACCCGGCTGGCGACCGGCGGCGACAGCGTCGTACGGCCCTGGGCGGCGGAGTGGATCGCGGCGAACAGCTCCTCGGGCCGCTCGGCCTTCAGCAGGTAGCCGGTGGCGCCCGCCTCGATCGCCCGGGTGATGTCGGCGTCCGTGTCGTACGTGGTGAGGACGAGCACGTGCACGCCGGTCGGCGCGATCCGGCGGGTGGCCTCCACGCCGTCGATGCCCGCGCCGAGCTGGAGGTCCATCAGGACGACGTCCGGCCGCAGGTGCGCGGCCATCGCGACCGCCTCCTCGCCGCTGCCCGCCTCGCCGACCACCTCGATGTCCGGCGCGCTGCCGAGCAGGGCGAGCAGCCCGGCGCGGACGACGGCGTGGTCGTCGCACAGCAGGATCCGTACGGGCCCGGTAGTGGGCGTAGCGGGCGTCACGGACGTACCTCCAGCGGGATCGCGGCGGAGAGCACGGTGCCCTCGCCCGGGGTGGACTCGATCGTCAGCGTGCCGCCCAGCTGCTGCGCCCGCACCCGCATCGCGGGCAGACCGTGGCCGCGCACGCCCGTGTCGGCGCCCGACGTGCGGGACGGGTCGAAGCCGCGGCCGTCGTCGGCGACGTCAAGGACGACCTGGTCGTCGAGGTAGGTGAGGGTGAGCGCGGCCGAGGTGGCGCCGGCGTGCTCGCGGATGTTCGCGAGGGCGCCCTGCGCGATGCGCAGCAGCGCCGACTGGACCCGGTCCGGCAGCGGCCGGTCCGGCGTGCCGTCGACGTGGCAGCGCACCCGGAGCTCCGGGCCGGTCTCGCGGGCGGCGAGCCCGCGCAGCGCCTCCTCCAGGCCGCCGCCCTCGGCGAGGTCGGCCGGTGCCAGGTCGTGCACGAAGCGGCGGGCCTCGGCGAGGTTGCGGTCGGCGATCGACTCGGCCGTGCGGACGTGGCGGCGGGCGGTGACCGGGTCGCTGTCCCAGGTGCGGTCGGCGGCCTGGAGCAGCATCTGCTGGCTCGACAGGCCCTGCGCGAGCGTGTCGTGGATCTCCATCGACAGCCGCTGCCGCTCGGCCAGCGTGCCCTCGCGGCGCTCGGTCGCGGCAAGCTCGCGGCGGGTGCGGATGAGGTCCTCGATGAGTGCCCGCTGCCGTTCGGCCTGCCGCTCGGCGTGCACGAAGACGGCGGTGGCGATGGCGGCGACGGCCGGCGGGGCGATCACCAGGTTCGGGTCGAAGCCGCCGTGCGAGAGCTGCACCTGCGCGATCACGACGAACGCCGTGAGCAGGGTGACCAGGCCGAGCGCGGCGCGCGGCGGCAGGGTGCGCAGGCCCGTGTAGAACAGCGGCACCGCGCACCAGGCGAAGCTCGGCGCGAGCACGACCAGGACCATCCACACCGCGACGACCGTGCCCAGCCAGGCGATCCGGCGCGGGGTGGCGCGGGTGCCGAGGACGGGGCCGAGGAGGTAGAGCGAGGCGAGCGCGCCGGAGAGGGCGACGATCCAGGGGCTGCGCTCCTCCCAGGGATGGCGCAGCAGGAAGCGGGCGAGCGAGGCGCCGAGGAGGAGGAAGAAGGCGACGTGCATGACCCGCGCCAGCCAGCGGGCGTCCGGGTCCCGTTCCATCGCCGACGCTCCTCCGCATTGCTTCCGACACGGGCCCGGGCTGGGTCCGGCCGGGGTCTGACCTGGGTATACGCATCCATCCTGGCCCGGCCGGACCAGGGCGGCATCAACCGATCGGCTGACCTCCCTGTCCACCACTATGCGCGCCGACGGCAGCCGGAACGCGGACCGGCGGGCGCCGGTTCCGGGCGGAGGATCGATGCAGAGCGAACGGAACAGCCTCCCGCCTCGCTCCACGAGCACCGCCTCACGAGTCACGCCTCACGAGCCACGCCTCTCAGCACTGCCTCACGAGCGCTGCCTCATGAGCCCCGCCTCACGAGTCGCGCCTCTCAGCACCGCACCGCCTCACGATCACCTCAGGAGCCCGCCATGAAGAAGAAGTTCCTCCTCGGCACCACGGCCGCCGTCGTCCTCGCGGCCGGCACCTTCGGCGCCGTCTCCGCGAACGCCACCGCCCCGCAGGCCGCCCCGGCCGCGGTCGTCGCCAAGGCCGACGCCGAGAACGACAACCTGCGCCAGACCACCCACCTGACGATCGAGGCGGCCACCAAGGCCGCCCAGGCGTCGCTGAAGGCCGCCGAGAAGGAGAACCAGCGCGTCTCCGTCGCCGTCGTCGACCGCAACGGCAACACCATCGTGACCCTTCGCGGCGACGGTGCCGGCCCGCAGTCCTACGAGTCGGCCGTCAAGAAGGCGTACACCGCCGTCTCCTGGAACGCCCCGACCTCCGTCCTCGCCGGCCGGCTGGCCAACGCCCCGACCCTGAAGGACATCCCCGGCACCCTCTTCCTCGCCGGCGGCGCCCCGGTCACCGCGGGCGGCGCCCCGATCGCCGGCATCGGCGTGGCCGGCGCGCCCTCCGGCGACCTGGACGAGAAGTTCGCCCAGGCCGGCGTGGCGTCCCTCAACGGCTGACGCCCCCACCGACCCGACGGCGCCCGGTTCCCCCGCCGGGCGCCGTCGTCGTGCGCGGCCACGGTGTGGCGTGATGTGTTCGTACGCCGATGCGTTCGTACGTCTGTTTAGGATCGGTTCGTGAATACGCGCAGCCGAGTCCGGGCCGGAGCCGTGGCCGTCGCCTTCGCACTGCTCGCCGCCGGGTGCTCCGGCAGTGGCGCGGACAGCGGGGGAGTGCAGGGCACGCCCGGCGCGGCCGGGCTGCGCGACCCGTACTTCCCCAAGCTCGGCAACGGCGGCTACGACGTCAGCCACTACGGGCTCACCCTGTCGTACGACCCCGCCACCAACCGGCTCGACGGCCGTGCCGAGATCACCGCCCGGGCCACCCAGGACCTCAGCGCCTTCAACCTGGACCTCGATGGGCTGACCGTGCGCGACGCGACCGTCGACGGCGCGCCCGCCGCCGTCAACCGGGCCGGGAACGAGCTGACGCTGCGCCCGCGCGAGGACATCGACGCCGGGAAGCAGTTCGTCACCACCGTCACCTACGCGGGCGTGCCGAAGACCATCACCGACTCGGACGGCTCCGAGGAGGGCTGGCTCAAGACCGCCGACGGGGCCGTCGCGGTCGGCGAACCGACCGGATCCATGGCCTGGTTCCCCGGCAACCACCACCCGTCCGACAAGGCGACCTACGACATCACCGTCACCGTCCCGGCCGGCCTCAAGGCCGTCTCCAACGGTGTGCTGACCGCCGAGCGCAAGAGCGCCGACGGCCGCACCACGACCTCCGTCTGGCACGCGGGCGAGCCCATGGCCAGCTACCTCGCGACGCTCGCGATCGGCCACTTCGACACGTCGACCACCACCGCTCCCCTCGGCAAGGGCAAGGCCCCGGTGCCGGTGCTCACCGCCGCCGACCCGACCGTCGCGGCGCAGACCGCCGCGCTGCGCGCGAAGATCCCGCAGATCCTGGAGTGGGAGCAGCAGAACTTCGGGCCCTACCCCTTCTCCGCCGCCGGCGCGATCGTCGAGCGCGAGGGCGACCTCGGCTACGCCCTGGAGACCCAGTCCCGGCCGATCTTCCCGGTCTCCTCCTTCGAGGAGGGCACGCTCGTCCACGAGTTGGTGCACCAGTGGTACGGCGACTCGGTGACGCCCGCGAGCTGGAAGGACATCTGGCTGAACGAGGGCTTCGCGACGTACGGGGAGTGGCTGTACGAGGAGGACTTCAAGCACAACCCGGCGCAGAAGAGCTTCGAGAGGGCGTTCGCCAACGACGACGCCTGGGCCTTCCCGCCGGCCGCGCCGCCCACCGCCGAGGATCTGTTCTCGGCGCCGGTCTACCAGCGCGGCGCGATGGTGCTGCACAAGCTCCGCCAGAAGGTCGGCGACGACGTCTTCTTCGAGATCCTGGAGGGCTGGCCGGCGAAGTACCGGTACGCCAACGCCACCACCGAGGACTTCACGAAGTACGCCGAGCAGGTGTCGGGCCAGGATCTGTCGGGCGTGTGGGACGTGTGGCTGTACGGGGACGAGAAGCCGGCCGCGCCCTGACCGGCCCGGTCGGTCACAGGGCCTTGCGCATCACGACGCACGGGCGGCCGTGCGCCAGGTCGGGGCGGCGCGCGGTCTCCTCGTAACCGAGCGAGGTCCAGAAGGCGAGCGCCCGCGGGTTGTTCTCCAGGACGGCGAGCCGCAGGCCCTGCCGGCCCTCGGCGCGGAAGCGCTCCTCGACGTACGCGGCGAGCCGGCGGCCGTGACCGGCGTGCTGCTCCTCGGCGTGCACCATCAACAGGCCGAGCCACGGGTCCGGTTGGGCCGGGTCGGGGTGCCGGCCGAGGGTGACCGCGACGGCGACCAGGCGGCCCGCGGAGCGGGCGAGCAGCACCTCGGCGGTCGGCTGCGCAAGGTCGTCGGCGAGGGCGGCGGCGACCTGCTCGGGCGTGATCCGGTCCGGGTCCGGGAAGTCGCCGCTGAGCTGCTGGAACTCGTGGTTGGAGGCGTAGAGCCCGGTGAGTTCGGTGAGCAGCGGGCCGGGGATGTCGTGCGGGTCCTTGGCGGACAGGGGTTCGACGATCACGGGGAGAGCGTAGAGCCCCGGCAGGAGCCCGGCAGGAGAAGAGCCCAGGGCAGGAGAAGAGCCCAGGGCAGGAGAAGAGCCCAGGGAAGGCGTGGAGCCCTGGACAAGCGTGGGCCCGGGGGAGGCATGGGCCCCGGACAGGCGTGGAGCCCCGGGCCGGCCGGGTCGCCGGGGGCCGGGGCTCCGCCTTCAGAGGGTGGGTCAGATGTTGACGCCGAAGTCGCGGGCGATGCCCTCCAGGCCGGAGGCGTAACCCTGGCCGACCGCGCGGAACTTCCACTCGGCACCGTTGCGGTACAGCTCGCCGAAGACCATGGCGGTCTCGACGGCGGCGTCCTCCGACAGGTCGTAGCGGGCGATCTCGGCGCCGCCGGCCTGGTTGACGATGCGGATGTACGCGTTGCGGACCTGGCCGAAGTTCTGCGAGCGGTTGACCGCGTCGTAGATGGAGACCGGGAAGACGATCTTGTCGACGCCGGCCGGGAGGCCCGCCAGGTTGACGTTGATCTGCTCGTCGTCGCCGCCGCCCTCGCCGGTGCGGTTGTCACCGGTGTGGACGATGGTCTGGTCCGGCGTCGACTTGTTGTTGAAGAAGACGAAGTGGCCGTCGGAGACGACCTTGCCCGTGGCGTCGACGCCGATCGCGGAGGCGTCGAGGTCGAAGTCGGTGCCGGTGGTCGTACGGACGTCCCAGCCGAGGCCCACGGTGACGGCGGTGAGGCCCGGGGCCTCCTTGGTCAGGGAGACGTTGCCGCCCTTGGAGAGGCTTACAGCCATGGGATGACCCTTTCTGCGGTGCTGTCGTCGACTTCGATAACGCACGGTCCGGCGTGGCGGTTCCCACGCGAAAACAGAGTGACGCACCAGCCGGGTCCGGGGAACATGGATGACATGTCCGGTCCCTATCCGATCCGCGGCTCCGTCTCGCTCCCCGAGGCCGAGCTCCTGTGGCGTTTCTCGCGGTCGTCCGGGCCCGGCGGCCAGCACGTCAACACCAGCGACTCGCAGGTGGAGCTGAGCTTCGACCTGGCCGCGACGAAGGCCCTGCCCGAGGTGTGGAAGGCGCGCGCCCTGGAGCGTCTCGCCGGCCGCCTGGTCAACGGCGTCGTCACCGTCCGCGCCTCCGAGCACCGCTCCCAGTGGCGCAACCGCGAGACCGCGGCCGTCCGTCTCGCGGCGCTGCTCGCCGAGGCCACCGCCCCGCCGCCGAAGCCGCGCCGCCCGACGAAGATCCCGCGCGGCATCAACGAGCGGCGGCTGAGGGAGAAGAAGCAGCGCGCGGAGACGAAGCGCGGCCGCCAGGCGAAGGACTGGGGCTGAGCCGACGGGCCTTCGGCCCGCGCCCTTCGGGCCCGCCGCCTGGGGCCGTGGCCTTCGGGTTCGTAGCCGTCAGGCCTGCGGCCTTCGAGCCCGCAGCTTCGGGCCCGCACCCTTCGGACCCGCGCCCCCCCGCCGTCAGCCCAGCGTCCGGTAGCGGCCCTTGAAGTACGTCAGCGGGCTGCCCTCCGCCGACGGCAGCGTCGTCGCGAGCACGCGGCCGATGACGAGGGTGTGGTCGCCGGCGACGACACGGCTCTCCGTACGGCATTCGAGGGTGGCGAGCGCGCCGCCCATCAGGGGCGCGCCGCTGTGCGCGCCGCGCGTGTACGGCACGTCGGCGAAGAGCAGCCGGTCGCTGACCCGGCCTTTCATGGCGAAGCGGCCCGCGATGTGCCGCTGGCTCTCGGCGAGCAGCGAGACCGCCCAGACCGGCACCTCGGTGAGCACGTCGTCCATGCGGGAGCCGTTGCGCAGGCTGACCAGGACGAGCGGCGGGTCGAGGGAGACCGAGAGGAACGCGGTGGCGGTCATGCCGACGTCCTCGCCGTGCGGGCCGTCCTCCGGGTCGTGGGCCGTCACCAGGACGACACCGGCCGCGAGGCGGGCCATGGCGGCCTTGAACTCGTCGTTGCTCACCCCCTCAGCATGAGGGATGGCCAGGTCGACGGTGGGGGTCCCGAGCGTGGGCGTCTTCTGCAGCACACTCGCACGCTAGTCCGGGCCGCCGGACGGCCACATCGGACCCCGGGACCAGCCGGGCTTCCCCCGTGGGTCCTAGGACCCGCAAGCCCTCCGGGTCGGCTGTGACTTGAGTCACAGAGGGCGCTAATTGTTGACCCTGTGTACCGGGTGCACAGCTCGCTGTGATTCAGTGGCGGGAACAGCACCACGTAGCCGATGAGCCGATGAGAACCCTGGAGTCAGCTGTCGAGGTCTCGGGGAGAGCGAGCGATGGAGACCGAGTCGGAGCCGTACGTCCGTCTTGCGACCCTGCGGCAGCTGCATCAGGTCGTGGCGGACCTCAACACCGCCCGCAGCCTGGCGGACACCGTGCAGGCCGTCGCCGACGGCATCGTCAACGGGCTCAACTATGAGCTGGCCTGCGTCAATCTCGTGCGCCCCGACGGCGACCTGGTCGTGTCCGCCTTCGCCGGCAGCCCCGCCGCCGAGGCCCTGATCACCGGCCGGGTCGGCTCCCGCGCCTCCTGGGACCGCCGCCTCGCCATGGGCGAGGCCTGGGGCGACCTGCGCTTCATCCCGCACACCGAGGGCTGGGTGCTCATCGAGGACGACGTCCCGCAGTGGCACACCGAGGGCCCAGCCCCCCGCTTCGAGGACGAGTGGCACCCGCACGACCGGCTCTACGCGCCCATGTACTCCCCCGGAGTCCGCTCCGCCCACTCGGGGGCGCCCACGGGACCGGCCCGTGAGCTGCTCGGCGTCATCTCCGTCGACCGCCCGCGCAACGGCCGCCATCCCGGCCCCTGGGGCCAGGAGGCGCTCCAGATGTACGCCTCGCAGGCCGCCATCGCGATCAGCAACGCCCGCCTGCGCTCCAACATGCAGCGCGCCCTGGTCCGTCTGGAGCGCGAGCAGCAGGCGCTGCGGGCCAGCGAGGAGTCGTTCCGGCAGGCCTTCGAGTACGCGCCCTCCGGCATGGCCATCGCCGAGATGGGCGGCGACCAGCACGGCCGGCTCCTGCGCACCAACGACGCCCTGTGCCGCCTGCTCGGCCGCCCCGCCTCCGTCATGCGCCGCTACAGCTTCGCCGACCTCGTCCACCCCGAGGACATAGGCACCCTGCTCCGCACCTCCGCCGAGGGCGGCCGCGCCGAGCTGCGCCTCGGCCGCCGCGACGGCACGTACGTCTGGGTGTCCCTCCGCAACTCCGTCGTCGCCGACACCGCCGACGGCCCCCGCTTCCTCCTCACCCACGTCGAGGACATCGAGGAGCGCAAGCGGCACGAGCTCCAGCTCGCCCACCGCGCCTCGCACGACGCCCTCACCGGCCTGCCCAACAGCGCCGAGCTGCGCTCCCGGCTCTCCGCCCGGATCTGCGAGCGCCCCTTCGCGGGCGCCGGCGACACCGCCGCCGCGGCGCACGGACCGGCCCACGAGGGCGAGTACGGATACGAGCACGAGCACGGCTTCGGCTTCTCCCCGGTCGGCGGCCCGGGCGGTGTCTACGACCACCACGTGCACACCGTCGCCCCCACCGGCGGCGAGGTCGACGACGGCACCAAGGGCCTCGCCGTCCTCTTCTGCGACCTCGACGGCTTCAAGTCGATCAACGACCGCTTCGGCCACCACACCGGCGACGCCGTCCTCATCGAGGTCGCCCGCCGCCTCACCACGGGCGTGCGGGACGGCGACACGGTGGCCAGGCTCGGCGGCGACGAGTTCGTCGTCCTCGCCGACGGGCTCGGCTCGGCCGACGCCGCCGACCTCGCCGTCCGGCTGCGCAACGCGATCATCCCGCCGATCCGGGTGGACGGGCGGGCCGTGCGCGTCGGGGCCAGCTTCGGCATCGGCTGGGCGGAGTGCGGCATGACGGTCGAAGAGGTGCTGAACAGCGCGGACCAGCGGATGTACATCGAGAAGCGGTCGAGGTCGAAGGTGCACCGCAGGGCCGGATGACCTCCTCGGTCCTCTCCACCGGTCTGCGCGGGGCCTGTTGAGGACGGCCCCACCGGCCGTCTCGCCGGACGCTCGCAGTTCGTCTCACGGTCGCGCCGTGAGCGGCCTCATGACGTCCCCCGCGGGTTCGTTCACCGGTCGTACACATGGGGCCGAGCCGTTGACAGGGCCGTACGAGGTAGGCTCGGCCGGTCGGCGACGGCTGGCGAGCAGGGAAAAGGAGTGACCCGGATGGCTGCCGGTAACGACGGCGCGAAGACGCCCGAGGACGAGGATCCGTTCGGCTATCTGTACGCGGACGGACAGGCGGCGGATGCCCAGCGCACCCAGGGCGGCGGCTACGGCTACCCGGGTCCGGCGGCGCAGCCGGGCGTGCCCCGCACCTCGTACCACCAGGTCCGCGCGGTCGGCGAGCGCCAGTACGGCGGCCACGCGCAGGCCCAGCAGGCGCACGTGCCGCAGCAGCAGGCGTACGGGCAGCAGCCGGGCGGCTACGGCCAGCCGCACCCGCAGTACGCGGCCCCCGAGACCTACCCCGGCGGCGCCCCCACCCGTCCGACCCCGCCGGTTCCCGCCGGGCGCGGCGGCTCCGGCCGCGGCCCGAACACCAAGGGCCTGCTCATCGGCGCCGTGGCGGTCGTCGCGGTCGTCGTGATCGGCATCACCGCGGCCGTGATCAGCAACACCGGCGGCGACGAGAACAACGCGGGCGGCGGCACGCCGACCGGCACGCCCACCCAGGTCTCCGAGTCCCCCTCGACGGCCCCGACCCAGTCCTCGCAGCCCCCGCAGGAGCTGCCGAAGCAGGACGCGGCCACGCTGAAGCTGGGCGGTTCGGCGGCGCTCGCCAAGGACATCAAGGGCGCCGAGGGCGCGGACGGCGCGTACGTCACCGGGTTCAACGCGCTCGGGTCCTCGGTGACCTGGCAGGCGGACGTGGCGACGGCCGGCAGCTACCGGCTGTACGTGCGCTACGCGATCCCCGCGGCGGACGCGAACGCGACCCTGACGATCAACGACAAGGCGAACAGCAACCCGATAGGGCTGAAGAACTTCGTCGGTTCGACGGACCCGAACCTGGAGAAGAACTGGCAGACCACCTGGGCGCCGGTGACCCTCAAGCAGGGCACGAACACGATCAAGCTGTCGTGCGAGCAGGGCAACCAGTGCAACGCGATCTTCGACTGGCTGGAGATCCGCACCGGCTGAACCGTCGGCTGGCAGAGAAGGGCCCCGGAGGCACACGCCTCCGGGGCCTCGTCGTTTCCGGGCGTCGTTTCCGGGCGCCGGATCCGGGTCTCAGAGCAGCCGCAGGAACGCCGCCACCGTCTCCGTCATCGCCTCGCGCGCCGGGCGCAGGTACCGGCGCGGGTCCACCGACGCCGGGTCGTGGTCGAGGAAGGTCCGCACGGCCCCGGTGAAGGCCGTGTTCAGGGCCGTACCGACGTTGATCTTGGTCATGCCGGCGGCGACGGCGGCGCGGATCTCGGCGTCCGGGACGCCGGAGGAGCCGTGCAGGACGAGCGGGACCGGGACGGCGGCGCGGAGGGCGGAGATCAGGGCGTGGTCGAGGGCGGCGGTGCGCTCGGTCATCGCGTGGGTGGAGCCGACGGCGACGGCGAGGGCGTCGACGCCGGTGTCGGCGACGTAGCCGGCGGCCTCGGCGGGGTCGGTGCGGACGCCGGGCGCGTGCGCGTCGAGCGGCGGCTCGCCCGCCTTGCCGCCCACCCTGCCCAGTTCGGCCTCGATCCAGATGCCGCGCGCGTGGCCCCAGCGGACCGCCTCGGCCGTCGCCTTCACGTTGTCGCCGTAACCCAGCCCGCTCGCGTCGAACATGACGCTCCCGAAGCCCTCCGCGTGCGCCTGGCGGAGCAGGCCGACGGACTCGACGTGGTCGAGGTGGAGGGCGAGCGGGGCGGTGGAGGCGCGGGCGACGGCGGCGGTGGCGGCGGCGATCGCGGAGAGCCGGCCGCCGTGGAACTTCACGGCGTTCTCGGAGATCTGCAGGACGGCCGGGGCGCCGGCCCGTTCGGCGCCGGCGGCGATGGCCTCGGCGTGTTCCAGGGTGATGACGTTGAAGGCGGCGAGCCCCCGGCCGGAGGCCTGCGCGTCGGTGACGAGGTCGCCGGTGCGGACGAGTGGCATGTGCGTTCCCCGATTCCCGGGCCGGACCGGCCCGGTGGGCCGATCGGCCTGCTCGTGCTGCGGTACGCGCCGGAGCCGGGCCCCGGCAGGACTGGGGTTACGCCGCCGTCGCCGGCTCGCGCAGCGTGACGCGGGGGAGCAGCGCCTCGTACGCCGTCTCGTCGAACTCGCCCGCCACCGGGGAGAGGACGGTCGCGGCGGACAGGGCGACGGCGTGGGTGAGGCGGGTGGGCCAGTCGGCGCCGTCGACGAGGCCGGCGAGCAGCGCGGCGACGGCCGAGTCGCCGGCTCCGGTCGGGTTGCCCCGCACGGGCGCCGGCGGGGCCGCCTGCCACTGGCCGTCGGGCGTGGCGGCGAGCAGGCCCTCGGGGCCGAGCGAGGTGACGACCGCGTGGGCGCCGCGGCGGCGGGCGTCGCGGGTGGCGCGGTGGGGCTCGCGGGAGCCGGTGAGCCGGGCGAGTTCCTCGGCGTTGGGCTTGACGATGTCGGGGCGGGCGGCGATGCCGCGGCGCAGCGGTTCGCCGCTGGTGTCGAGGAGGACGGGGACGCCTGCGGCGCGGGCGCGCCGGACCAGTTCGGCGTAGGCGCCGACGTGGATGCCGGGCGGCAGGCTGCCGCACAGGGCCACGGCCCGGGCGCCGTCGAGGAGTTCGGCGAAGCGGGCGGTGAAGGCGGCCCATTCGGCGGGGGTGATGGCCGGTCCCGGCTCGTTGAGCTGGGTGGTGTCGCCGCTGGCGGCGTCGACGACGGCGACGGTGCGGCGGGTGGCGCCGCCGGTCGGCACGAGCGCGTCGCGGACCCGGCCGGGCAGGTCGGCGGTGGTGGCGGCGAGCAGGCCGCGCAGCACGTCGCCGGTGGGGCCGCCGGCGAAGCCGGTGACGACGGTGTCGTGGCCGAGCGCGGCGAGCACGCGGGCCACGTTCAGGCCCTTGCCGCCGGGGCGTTCGATGACCTGGGTGACGCGGTGCGAGGCGTGCGGGACGAGGGCGGGGACCCGGTAGGTGAGGTCGAGCGCCGTGTTGAGGGTGACTGTCAGGATCACCAGCCGTACCCCCTCGTCGTCTGCTGGCTGTCGGCGCCCCGATCATGCCAAACAGAAGGCGGTTGGCCCAGACCCAGGACCAACCGCCTTGAGACAACTTGCCACAAGTAGTGGCGAAATCAGATCATTTGAGGCTCGATCAGCCACTCGCCCTTGCGCATCACGCCCCTGACCTCGAACTCCGCGTCGAGGACGACGAGGTCCGCGTCCTTGCCGGCCTCCAGGGAGCCCACCCGGTCGTACACGCCGAGGAGTCTCGCCGGGTTGGCGGAGATGGCCTGGACGACGGACTCGACGGGCAGCTTGTCGACCGTCGCGGCGCGCTTGAACGCCCGGTCGAGGGTGAGCGTGGAGCCGGCGATGGAGCCGCCCTCGACGAGCCGCGCCACGCTGTCCTTCACCTCGACCTCCAGCGGGCCGAGCATGTAGCGGCCGTCGCCGAAGCCGGCCGCGTCCATGGCGTCGGTGATGAAGGCGACGCGCTCCGGGCCGGCGTGGTGGAAGGCCAGCTCCAGGGCGGCCGGGTGCAGATGGGTGCCGTCGTTGATGAGCTCGACGGTGATCCGCTCGTCCTCCAGGAGCGCGGCGATCGGGCCGGGCGCGCGGTGGCCGAGGGCGGGCATCGCGTTGTAGAGGTGGGTGGCGACGCTCGCGCCCGCGTCGATGGCGGCCCGCGTCTGCTCGTAGGTGGCGTCGGTGTGGCCGATCGCGGCGATCACGCCGTGCTCGGCGAGCAGCCGTACGGAGTCGAGGCCGCCGGGCAGCTCGGTGGCGAGGGTGACCATGCGGGCCTGGCCGCGGGCCGCGTCGAGGAGCTTGCGGACCTCGGCCGGCTCGGGGTCGCGCAGCAGCGTCTCGTCGTGGGCGCCCTTGCGGCACGGGGAGATGAACGGGCCCTCGAAGTGGATGCCGGCGATGTCGCCCTGCTCGGCCAGCTCGGAGAGCAGACCGGCGCGCCGGCTCAGGAAGTCCATCTCGCCGGTGACGAAGGAGGCGACGACGGTGGTGGTGCCGTGCAGCCGGTGGGTGCGGACGCCGGTGAGGATCTCGTCCACGGTGCCGGAGGTGAAGGACGCGCCGCCGCCGCCGTGGTTGTGCATGTCGACGAAGCCGGGCACGAGCCAGTGGCCGGAGAGGTCGAGGGTGGGGGCTTCGGCGGGGGCGGAGCCCGCGATGCGGCCGTTCTCGACGATCACTCGTCCGTTCTCGACGATCCCGGTCGGCAGCACCACGCGGGCCCCGGTGAGAACTGTGGAAACGGCCATCAGGCGGATACCTCCGGGTCGGTGGGGCGGTCGAGGGGGCTCTGGTCGGCGACGAGGTCCCAGGCGAGGAGGCCCGCGCCCAGGCAGCCGGCGGTGTCTCCGAGGGCCGCCGGGACGATGGCGGGCAGCTTCTGGAAGGTGACGCGCTCCTCCACGGCGGCCCGCAGGGGTGTGAACAACGTTTCCCCTGCTTCGGCCAGACCGCCACCGATGATGAGCGTGCGGGGGTCCAGCAGGGTGAGGGCCGTGACCAGGCCGTCGGCGAGCGCGTCGACGGCGTCCTGCCAGACGCGGCCGGCGGCCGGGTCGCCGGACTCGACGGCCTTGGCGCAGTCGGCGGCGTCGGCCTGCGGGTCGCCGGAGGCGGCGGCCCAGGCGAGCGAGACGGCGGAGGCGGAGGCGTACCGCTCCAGGCAGCCGCGCTGGCCGCAGCCGCATTCCGTGCCGCCGGGGCGGACGACGATGTGGCCGATCTCGCCGGCGTAGCCGTGGGCGCCGGCCTCGATGGCGGAGCCGATGCCGATGGCGCCCGCGATGCCGGTGCCGAGCGGCACGAAGAGGAAGCGGTCGGCGCCGTTGCCGGCGCCGATCCGGCCCTCGGCGAGGCCGCCGGTGCGCACGTCGTGGCCGAGGGCGACGGGGATGCCGCCGAGCCGTTCGCTGAGCAGGGCGCGCATGGGGACGTCGCGCCAGCCGAGGTTGGCGGCGTAGACGGCGATGCCGTTCGCGGCGTCGACGATGCCGGGCACGGCGACGCCGGCGGCCGCGGCGGGCTCGCCGTACCGCTCCTGGCCGAGTGCGCGCAGCTCCTCGGCGAAGCCCAGGATCGTCTCCACGACGGCCGCGGGGCCGCGCTCGCGCCCGGTGGCCCGCCGCGCCTCGTGGAGCAGGGTGCCGTCCGCCCCGACGAGGGCGGCCTTCATGCCGGTGCCGCCCACATCGAGGGCGATGACGTGTCTCACGGGGGACAGTCTCGCGCGTCAGCACCCGAAAGGTCTAGTCCACTGTGGAGGATTGTTGCGCGGGGATACAAAGCCTGGTCGGCGGACGTGAGCGGCCTCACGGGGTGAGGATCACGCTCCGCGTGAGGTTGCGCGGCCGGTCCGGGTCGAGGCCGCGCGACTCCGCGAGCGCGACCGCGAGGCACTGGGCGCGGACCAGGTCGGCGAGCGGATCGAGGCCGGCGCGCGAGACGAGGGTGCCGCCGACCCGGGCCACATCGGCCGCGAGGCCCTCGGGGAGCGCGCCGAAGACCCAGGTGGCGCGGCCCGGGGCGGTGATCGCGATGGGGCCGTGGCGGTACTCGAGGGCCGGGTACGCCTCGGTCCATGCCCCGGCCGCCTCGCGCATCTTCAGCGCGGCCTCCAGGGCGAGCCCGTACGCCCAGCCGCGGCCCAGGAAGGTCCACTGCTCGGCCGCGAGCACCGCCTCCTCCAGCGGCTCGGTGAGCGCGAGCTCGGCGTCGACGGCGGCCTCGGCGACGGACTTCACGCCGGGGACCTCGCCGAGCCCGGCGCGCAGGAAGGCGAGCGCGGTGGTGGCGAAGCGGGTCTGGACGACGGACTCCTCGTCGGCCCAGTCCAGGACCGCGAGCGCGTCGGCCGCGTCTCTCACCGGCGTCCCCGGGTCGGCGGTCAGCGCCGTGGTCGGGACCCGGCCGCGCACCGCCGCGAGCAGGTCGAGGACCTCGGTCGTGGTGCCGGAGCGGGTGATCGCCACGACCCGGTCGTACGAGCCGGCGGCCGCCCGGCCCACCGGGAACTCGGACGAGGCGAAGGCGTCGGTCTCGCCGAGCCCGGCGGCCTCGCGCAGCGCCGCGTAGCCGAGGGCCATGAACCAGGAGGTGCCGCAGCCGGTGACGGCGACCCGCTCACCGGGCTTCGGCAGCCCCTCGAAGCCGGCCGCGGCCTCGGCGGCGCGGCGCCAGGAGGCGGGCTGGGTGGCGATCTCGGCGGCGGTGCGGGAGGGCGTGCGGGACATGCGGGCGACTCCTCATGGTCCAGACCAGCGGGAAATCCAGGAAGGTACTGCCAACTTCTGCGGTCCCGTGCATAGCAGTGCACGGCACCGCACGGCAATGCGTTGCCGAAGCGATACGTGAGTGGTGTAGACCTCCGGTGCCTACCCGGGAGAAACTTGCGGCCGAACATTGTCTCGACGACGAGCAAAGGGTGGGTTACGGCTGTGCAGCGGCGACGATTCCTGGGACTGGCCGCGGCGGCCGGAGCACTCGGCCTGACCGGCGGGCTCACCGGCTGCGGCACGCTGACCGGCGGCGACGGCGACGTCACCCTCAAGCTGGTCGCCGCCGACTACGACCTCACCGGCGGCGACTCCACCCGGAAGTACTGGGCCGGCCTGGTCGCCGCCTTCGAGGCGAAGAACCCCGGTGTGAAGGTCCAGGTCCAGATCGAGTCCTGGAACGACGTCGACCGCAAGGTCGCCGAGCTGGTCAAGGCCGGCCAGGCGCCCGACCTCGCGCAGATCGGCGCCTACGCCGACTACGCGGCCGCCGACAAGCTCTACGCCGCCGACCAGCTGCTCTCCATCCCCGTGGGCGCCAACTTCCTCGCGCCGCTCGTCGACGCCGGCGAGTACAAGCGCACCCAGTACGGCATGCCGTTCGTCGCCTCCACCCGGCTGCTCTTCTACAACGAGGACCTGTTCGAGAAGGCCGGCATCAGCGCGCCGCCGACCACCTGGGACGAGCTCGCGGCCGCCGCGCAGAAGCTGCGGAAGAAGGGCGTCACATACCCCTTCGCGCTGCCGCTCGGGCCCGAGGAGGCCCAGGCCGAGACCATGATGTGGCTGCTCAGTGGGGGCGGCGGCTACACCGACGGCATCGACCACTACAAGATCGACTCCGAGGCGAACGTCCGCACCTTCGACTGGCTGCGCGACGAGCTCGTCGGCGCGGGCCTCACCGGCCCGGTCGCCCCCGGCAAGCTCAACCGCAAGGAGGCCTTCGCCGCCTTCGCGCGCGGCGAGGTAGGCATGCTCAACGGCCACCCGTCCCTCATGCAGGAGGCCGAGAAGAAGGGCGTCAAAGTCGGCAAGGTCGCCCTGCCCGGCCGCGACGGCAAGGCCAAGGCGACCATGGGCGTCGCCGACTGGATCATGGCCTTCAAGCAGAACGGCCACCGCAAGGAGATCGGCGCCTTCCTCGACTTCGTCTTCAGCGACGAGAACGTGCTGCGCTTCGCCGGCGACAACGACCTGCTGCCCGCCACCATCACCGCCTCCCTCGCCATGCAGTCCGCCCCGGAGCACGCGGCCCTGCGCGAGTTCCTCGCGGCCCTGCCCGAGTCCCAGCTGCCGCCCGTCGGCAAGACGTCCTGGGCGCAGGTCAGCGGCAGCGTCAAGGCGCAGATCGGCAAGGCGGTCGAGCCGGGCGGGAAGCCGTCGGAAGTCCTGGGCAGGATCGCACGCGAGGCGACGGCGGCCGAGAGCGCGGAATAAGTTGGTCAGTATGACCAGTGAACTCGGGGAGCTCGGCGAGCGCGAGCGGGCCGTCCTGGCCGTGGAGCGCCGCTCCTGGCCCGGCCCGGGCGCCAAGGAGCGGGCGGTACGCGAACAGCTCGGCCTCTCCGCCGTCCGCTACTACCAGCTGCTCAACGCCCTCCTCGACGACCCGCGCGCCCTCGCCCACGACCCGGTCACGGTCAACCGCCTGCGCCGGGTCCGCGCGGAGCGCGAAGCGCGCCGCTGAGCCGTCGCGCCGCTGAGCCGTCGCCCCGCTGACGGGACGGGCATCCGTCGGTAGGGTCGTGGGCATGGTCAGCAGCCTTCCGCACCCGACCACAGCCGCCGGCCGCGACGGACTCGCCGCGCTCCTCGCGCGGCCCGAGAAGGCCGTCGTGGCGCTCGACTTCGACGGGACGCTCGCCGAGATCGTCCCCGACCCCGAACGCGCCCGCGCCCACCCCGGCGCCGTGCCCGCGCTCGCCGCCCTCGCCCCCCGGGTGGCCGCCGTCGCGGTCGTCACCGGCAGGCCCGCCGGAGTGGCCGTACGGTACGGGGGCTTCGCCGGCGTACCGGGCCTGGAGCACCTGGTCGTCCTCGGCCACTACGGCGCCGAGCGCTGGGACGCCGTCACCGGCACCGTCCGGGCCGCCGCCCCGCACCCCGGCGTCGCCTCGGTCCGCGCCGAGCTGCCCGGCTTCCTCGACCGGGTCGGCGCCTGGCCCGGCACCTGGATCGAGGAGAAGGGCCGCGCGGTCGCCGTCCACACCCGCCGCGCCACCGACCCCCAGGGCGCCTTCGAGGCCCTCAAGGGCCCCCTCGGCGACCTCGCCGCCGCCCACGGCCTCGTCCTCGAACCCGGCCGCATGGTCCTCGAACTCCGCCCCCCGGGCATGGACAAGGGCGTTGCCCTCGCCGACTACGTCCACGAGATCGGCGCCTCCGCCGTCCTCTACGCGGGCGACGACCTCGGCGACCTCCCCGCCTACGCCGCCGTCGAGAAACTCCGCTCCGACGGCACCCCCGGCCTCCTCGTCTGCTCCGCCGCCGAAGCCCAGGCCGTCCCCGACCTGGCCGACCGCGCCGACCTCACGGTGGCGGGGCCGGCGGCGGTGGTGGGTTTCCTGGCGGGGCTGGCGCGCGAGCTGGAGGCGTAAGCCGAAGGGCCCCGGTCCGTCGGACGGACCGGGGCCCTGGGCGTGCGCCGGGCGGGCGGGTCAGCTCAGCTGGACCACCTTGTGCATGCCGAGGAAGGCGTGCGGGATGCCGTTCTCGTCGTCCGGGATGAAGCAGAGCAGGACGTACCTGCCGGCCGGGAGGTTCTTCGCCTGGACGATGGCCGTGTGGTCGGCGGAGATGGCTCCCAGGCCGCTGGGCGGGCCGGTGAAGGGGGACGGGGGCTGCTGGCCGTGGGCGAGGGCGTCGAAGTAGGCCTGGATGTCGGCGTCCGTGGTGCCCGGCTTGACCGGCCGGATGAGCATCTCGTGGATCTCGTCGGTCGTGTTGTGCACCAGGATCGGGGCGTCCGCCCGGTTCACGTCCTCGACCCGGAAGCGCGGGCCCTTCTCCTGGAGCACGATGCCCTTGGGGAAGGGGGCCAGGCCCTTGTCCGGGTCGCCGTCGCAGAGTTCGAGCGACCTGAGCACGGGGTGGGCGGGGTCGGCGAGGAAGGCGCTGAAGTCGAGCAGGTAGACGGTGCCGTCGGAGATCGGCTCGGTGACGTCGACCGGGACCTTCGGCGTCGCGAAACCGCCGCCGAGTGCCTCCGCGTCCTTGTTGAACGCGGTGATGCCGACCTTCGCGATCGCCGGGTTCTCGTTGACCGCCTTGGCCAGGTCGGCGAGCACCTTGTCGACCGAGACGCCCTGGTGCGGGCGGAAGACCTGGAGCTGGCGTCCCCCGGGGTTGTCGGTGCTGATGCGGAAGTGGACGATTCCGCCTTCGGCGGCGTCGGGTGCCTCGATGCCGTGCTCGGTGAGCCTGACGTCGACGGCCTCGTGCCGGTCCTGGCCCTGGTGCGTCACGGCCTGGGCCGTGCCGACGCCGGTCAGGGTGGTGGCGCAGGCGAGAGCGACGGCCGCGGCCGCTCCCGTCCCGCGCCTCAGCGGGGCGATGCGCATGGAAGTCCTTTCGACGGGGTCCCCCGTCGGCCAGGGCACCACGGGCCCGCCGTGCGTGCCGTCAGGCACGCGGCAGGAACGCCCGTTCGGTGCAGGACATCCCGTCGACCGCCCTACTGCCCGCGCAGCTCCGCCAGCTGGCTCAGGAACCACCGCTGCGGCGGCAGCGCCGTCGCCGCCGCGGCCAGGCGCTTGGTGCGGTCCGCGCGCTCCGCCGCCGGCATCGTCAGGGCCTCGTGGAGCGCCTCGGCGGTCTCCGTCACGTCGTAGGGGTTGACCGTGAGGGCGTCGGCGTGGAGTTCCTCGTAGGCGCCCGCCTCGCGGGAGAGGACCAGGGCGCAGCCGGCGTCGGAGACGACCGGGATCTCCTTGGCGACGAGGTTCATGCCGTCGCGGACGGGGTTGACGAGGGCGACGTCGGCGAGGCGGTAGGCGGCGAGGGAGCGGGGGAAGTCGTCCTGGACGGAGACGAGGACGGGCTGCCAGTCGGCCGTGCCGAACTCGGCGTTGATCGCGGCGGCGAGCTCGGTGACCGAGGCGGTGTAGGAGCGGTAGACCTCCAGGTCCTGGCGGGAGGGGTAGGCGGAGGCGAGGTGGACGACGCGGCCGCGCCACTCGGGGCGGGTGGTGAGCAGCTCGCGGTAGGCGAGCAGGCCGCGGAGGATGTTCTTGGAGAGTTCGGTGCGATCGACGCGGACGATCGTCTTCCGGTCCCCGACCTCGGCCCGCAGCGCCGCCAGACGGTCGTCGACCTCGGGCCGGTGCGCCAGCGCGCGCAGGTCGTCGCCGTCGACGCCGAGCGGGTACGTACGGACCCGGGTGTCGCCGATCGTGCGCCCCACGCGCGGGTCGGACAGGAAGGCGTCGGCCCAGGCCCGGGTGTGGAAGCCGACCTCGTCGGCGCCGAGCATGCCCTCCACCAGCTCCTGGTGGACGTCGTCGGGGAGCATCCGCAGATAGCGCGGATCGGCCCACGGCGTGTGCGTGAAGTGCCCGATCCGCAGGTCGGGGCGGAGCTCCCGCAGCTGCCCCGGCACCAGCGCCAGGTGGTAGTCCTGCACGAGGACCGCCGCGCCCTCGTCCGCCGCCCGGGCGAGCGCCTCGGCGAAGGCCTGGTTGTAGCCGCGGTAGGACTCCCAGCGGCGGCGGAAGGCGGCGTCGAAGACGGGCTCGCGCGGGATGTCGTACAGGTGGTGGTGGAGGAACCACAGCACCGAGTTCGCGATGCCGTTGTACGCGTCGGCGTACACCTGCGGGTCGATGTCCAGCATCGTCACGCCCGGCTCGGCGATCCCGCGCCGCACCGCCTCGCGGTCGCCGTCGCCGAGCGCCGCGCACACCCACACGCTGTCGCCGGACGAGACCGCGCTCAGGCCCGACACGAGGCCGCCGCCGCCGCGCCGGGGGTGGAGGGAGCCGTCCTCCCGCAGGGTGTACGAGACCGGGCCGCGGTTCGATGCCACGAGGACAGAAGCCATACGGCGAACCTAGCCCGTCCGGTAAACGCTCAAACGTACGGATTTAAGACAGGAGGATGCGGGCAGGCCCGTCCCCGGCCCGCCGCCCGGCCTCACGCCACCCTGCGCCGCTCCGCGTACTCCGCCACCTCCGCCATCGGCGGCCGCTCCTCCGTGTCCACCTCGTACGTGCGGGGCGTGAACCCCTCCTCGCCGCGCTCGAACTGCGTCAGCCGCGGCCTGACGAGATGGCCGCGCGACAGCCGCAGCTGCGCCGTCCGGTAGATCGCCGCCGCCATCCGGCCCAGCGCCCGGCCGTCCTGGTGGCGGTGCTTCCTGACCCCCACGTCCACCTGTGCGAGCGCGTCGAGGCCCACCGTGTGCAGCGCGTCCACCAGCAGGCCCAGCTCCACTCCGTAACCGACCGGGAACGGCAGCCGTTCGAGCAGCGAGCGCCGCGCCGCGTACTCGCCGCCCAGCGGCTGGACGAAGCCGGCCAGCTGCGGCCAGTGCAGATTGAGCAGCGGGCGGGCCACCAGCTCGGTCACCCGGCCGCCCTGACCTGGTTCGTCGCCGAGCGGCCGGTCGTACATCGCCTTGACGAAGTCCACGTCCGGGTCGGTCAGGAGCGGTCCCACGATGCCGGTGACGAAGTCCGCCGAGAAGTCCTTCAGGTCCGCGTCCACGAAGCAGATCACGTCGCCGCTCGTCACCATCAGTGACCGCCACAGGACCTCGCCCTTGCCCGGCACCGCCGGTATCCGGGGCAGGATCGCGTCGCGCGCGACCACGCGCGCGCCCGCCGCCGCGGCGACCTCGGCCGTACGGTCGGTCGAGCCCGAGTCGACCACCACCAGCTCGTCCACCAGCGGCACCGCCTCCGTCATCAGCTCGCGGCGGATCACGGAGACGATCGTGCCGACCGTCGCCTCCTCGTTCAGCGCGGGCAGCACCACGCTGACCTTCGTACCGCGCTTGGCGGCGAGGATCCGCTCCAGCGGACGGTCGGCCACCGACCAGGACCGCCGGGCCAGCCAGCGCTCCACTTCTTCCAGCAACGTGATCTCCATCTCGCGGATCGGACGTCCGTCTCCGGCTTCGAAGGCTTCGGTTACAGTCTTGAACAACGCGGATGCCCGATGCATGTCGGGGTGCCGACCGCGTTCCACAATCGAATACCGCTCATCCAGAGGGGCAGAGGGATACGGCCCGTTGAAGCCCCGGCAACCCTCCAGTCGGTTTGTCTCGTCATCCAGCGAGGTCCCCGGCTAGGGAAGGTGCCAAATCCGTCTCATGGCGAAATGCGCCATGAGGAAGATGAGGAGAAAGGGCCTCGCCTCCATGGCTGTTCAGACCGTCGCACCCGCTTCCGGAACCTCCGTCGACCTCGGTCCCGCGTCCGGCCTCTCTTGTCGGGAATGCGGTGAGACCTTCCCGCTCGGCCCGATTTTCGCCTGTGAGCTGTGTTTCGGCCCGCTCGAAGTGGCCTACGACCTGCCGGCCGGCGACCCCGAGGCCCTGCGCAAGCGCATCGAGGCCGGTCCCGCCAGCATCTGGCGCTACGCCCCGCTGCTGCCCGTCCCGGCCGACGTCGCCGAGAAGCCGAACCTGAACCCCGGCTGGACCCCGCTGGTCAAGGCCGACAACCTGGCCCGCGAGCTCGGCGTCGAGCCCGGCAAGCTGTTCGTCAAGGACGACTCCGGCAACCCGACCCACTCCTTCAAGGACCGGGTCGTCGCCCAGGCCATCGAGGCCGCCCGCGCCTTCGGCTTCACCACCCTCTCCTGCTCCTCCACCGGCAACCTGGCCGGCGCCGTCGGCGCCGCGGCCGCCCGGGCCGGCTTCCGCTCCTGCGTGTTCATCCCGCACGACCTGGAGCAGGGCAAGGTCGTCATGGCCGGCGTCTACGGCGGCGACCTCGTCGCCGTCGAGGGCAACTACGACGACGTCAACCGCTTCTGCTCGGAGCTCATCGGCGACCCGCTCGGCGAGGGCTGGGGCTTCGTCAACGTCAACCTCCGTCCGTACTACGGCGAGGGCTCCAAGACGCTCGCCTACGAGATCTGCGAGCAGCTCGGCTGGGTCATCCCGGACCAGCTCGTCATCCCCATCGCCTCCGGCTCCCAGCTCACCAAGATCGACAAGGGTCTGCAGGAGCTCATCAAGCTGGGCCTGGTCGAGGACAAGCCGTACAAGATCTTCGGCGCCCAGGCCGAGGGCTGCTCCCCGGTCTCCGCCGCCTTCAAGGCCGGCCACGACGTCGTACGGCCCCAGAAGCCGAACACCATCGCCAAGTCGCTCGCCATCGGCAACCCGGCCGACGGCCCCTACGTCCTCGACATCGCCCGCCGGACCGGCGGCGCCGTGGAGGACGTGAACGACGAGCAGGTCGTCGACGCCATCAAGCTGCTCGCCCGCACCGAGGGCATCTTCGCGGAGACCGCCGGCGGCGTGACCGTCGGCGTGGCGCGCAAGCTCGTCGAGAACGGCGTCATCGACCCGTCGAAGACCACCGTCGTCCTCAACACGGGTGACGGCCTCAAGACCCTGGACGCCGTTGCCGACACTTCTCAGGCGACCGCCACCATCCGACCGAGCCTGGACGCGTTCCGCGACGCCGGCCTCGCCCACTGACCGCTGACCCGCTGAAAGGTACGAAGACAGCCATGGCCGTGAACGTCCGCATCCCCACCATCCTCCGCACCTACACCGGCGGCCAGGCCGAGGTCGCCGCCGAGGGCGCGACCCTCGCCGAGGTCATCGCCGACCTGGAGAAGAACCACGCCGGCATCGCCGCCCGCGTCCTGGACGACCAGGGCAAGCTGCGCCGCTTCGTCAACGTGTACGTGAACGACGACGACGTGCGTTTCGAGCAGGGCCTGGAGACGGCCACGCCGAACGGCGCCGGCATCTCCATCATTCCGGCGGTCGCCGGCGGCTGCTGAGCCCCGGAGACGGCACTACCCATCAGTACAGAATTGCCCCTTCCGCGAGAAGAAGCGGAGGGGGCAATTCTGCATGGTTGAGCGCGGTAGAGTTGGGGAAGTCCCCTCCGCTGCTCATGCCAGACGCATATGAGAATGCGCCTCGACCGACAAGAAGCAGCCAAAGTGCCCGTGCCTTGTGTACCTTCTGCGCACTTTGCCGGGCCCGACTTGCCCCGGAATTCAGCATATTCTCCCCAATTCCCCTTTCCGGCGTGCCCAGAATTCTCGTCCGATTGACCTGTTGCAGAGGGCAGTTGGGCAGATACATTCAGCCGCGGTCGACGCGTTCCGGCGCAGGGTCTGACCCGGGTCCGCGAAGTGCGGTCCCGCGCAAGGGCCAGTAATAGGGGAGTTAGGCATGGCTCAGGGCACCGTCAAGTGGTTCAACGCGGAGAAGGGCTACGGCTTCATCGCGGTCGACGGTGGTGCGGATGTTTTCGTCCACTACAGCGCGATCCAGATGGACGGCTACCGCACCCTCGAAGAGGGTCAGCGGGTCGAGTTCGAGATCTCGCAGGGCCAGAAGGGTCCGCAGGCGGACATGGTCAAGCTCGCCGTCTGAGCACGGCGCGATCGGCCGACGACGCACTTCCGTCGAGGGGCCCGCATCCCGGTTACCGGGGCGCGGGCCCCTCGCGCGTGCGCGGGCGCGTACGTGCGGGAGGACGGGGGCGCGTGCGTACGGGAGGGCGGGGGGAGCGTGCGCGGGAGTGCGCCGAGAGGTGGTCGATCCTCCGTAGTCGCTTGCACTCACATGGGGCGAGTGCTAATCATTGGCGTTAGCACTCTCACGCTGAGAGTGCTACGAGGATCGGGCAGACGAGGTCGCCGGCCGCGTGGGGCAAGGAACCACGAGGACGCGCCGACCGTCCGTCGCGGGCGTCGGCGCGGTCCTGGAGCGTTATCCACCCCATGTCCGGGAGGACCACTTCACATGGCCAAGATCATCGCGTTCGACGAGGAGGCCCGGCGCGGTCTCGAGCGCG
The DNA here is from genome assembly GCF_042873935.1 of Streptomyces sp. NPDC004327. Classification (NCBI taxonomy): domain Bacteria; kingdom Bacillati; phylum Actinomycetota; class Actinomycetes; order Kitasatosporales; family Streptomycetaceae; genus Streptomyces; species Streptomyces sp. NPDC004327. The sequence goes on from NZ_JBIAME010000003.1 coordinate 128,787, forward strand.
GCATGAACCAGCTCGCTGACGCCGTCAAGGTCACCCTCGGCCCCAAGGGCCGTAACGTCGTCCTCGAGAAGAAGTGGGGCGCCCCCACGATCACCAACGATGGTGTCTCCATCGCCAAGGAGATCGAGCTCGAGGACCCGTACGAGAAGATCGGCGCCGAGCTGGTCAAGGAAGTCGCCAAGAAGACGGACGACGTCGCCGGCGACGGTACGACCACCGCCACCGTTCTCGCCCAGGCCCTGGTCCGCGAGGGCCTGCGCAACGTCGCCGCGGGTGCCAACCCGATGGCCCTCAAGCGCGGCATCGAGAAGGCCGTCGAGGCCGTCTCCGGTGCGCTGCTCGACCAGGCGAAGGAGGTCGAGACGAAGGAGCAGATCGCCTCCACCGCCTCCATCTCCGCCGCCGACACCCAGATCGGCGAGCTCATCGCCGAGGCCATGGACAAGGTCGGCAAGGAAGGCGTCATCACCGTCGAGGAGTCCCAGACCTTCGGTCTGGAGCTTGAGCTCACCGAGGGCATGCGCTTCGACAAGGGCTACATCTCGGCGTACTTCGCGACCGACATGGAGCGCATGGAGGCGGCGCTCGAGGACCCGTACATCCTCATCGTCAACTCCAAGATCTCCTCGGTGAAGGACCTGCTCCCGCTCCTCGAGAAGGTCATGCAGTCGGGCAAGCCGCTGCTGATCATCGCCGAGGACGTCGAGGGCGAGGCCCTGTCGACCCTGGTCGTCAACAAGATCCGCGGCACCTTCCGCTCCGTCGCCGTCAAGGCCCCGGGCTTCGGCGACCGCCGCAAGGCCATGCTGAACGACATCGCCATCCTCACCGGCGGCACGGTCATCTCCGAGGAGGTCGGCCTCAAGCTGGAGAGCGCCGGTCTCGACCTCCTGGGCCGCGCCCGCAAGGTCGTCATCACCAAGGACGAGACGACCATCGTCGACGGTGCCGGTGACAGCGAGCAGGTCGCGGGCCGCGTGAACCAGATCCGCGCCGAGATCGAGAACTCCGACTCGGACTACGACCGCGAGAAGCTCCAGGAGCGCCTGGCGAAGCTCGCCGGTGGCGTCGCCGTCATCAAGGCCGGTGCCGCGACCGAGGTCGAGCTCAAGGAGCGCAAGCACCGCATCGAGGACGCCGTCCGCAACGCGAAGGCCGCCGTCGAGGAGGGCATCGTCGCCGGTGGTGGCGTCGCGCTGCTGCAGGCCGGTTCCGTCTTCGAGAAGCTGGACCTGGACGGCGACGAGGCCACCGGTGCCGAGATCGTCCGCAAGGCGCTGGCCGCCCCGCTGACCCAGATCTCCGTGAACGCCGGCCTCGAGGGTGGCGTCGTGGTGGAGAAGGTCCGCAACCTGCCCGTCGGCCACGGCCTGAACGCCGCGTCCGGTGAGTACGTCGACATGATCGCCGAGGGCATCATCGACCCGGCCAAGGTGACGCGCTCCGCGCTGCAGAACGCCGCCTCCATCGCGGCCCTGTTCCTCACCACCGAGGCCGTCATCGCCGACAAGCCGGAGAAGGCCGCCGCGCCGGCCGGCGGCGGCATGCCGGGCGGTGACATGGACTTCTGATCCTGACGGATCGGACGTTCATCGCTGAACGCGACCGAGGGCGGCACCCCCACTGGGGGTGCCGCCCTCGGGCTTTCGCGGCCGGTCGTGCGGACTGCGGGTCAGCGCACGTCGACGTAGTCGTTGTACGCGGCCGGCGCGTTGAAGTGCGTGCCGTCACCGTTGTGCCGGATGGTGTACGAGCCGTCCACCGTCGCCGTCGTCCGGAACGTCACCGCGCCGTTCCAGGCCGTGCGGCCGGTCGCCAGCTGCTTCCACGCCGAGGAGCCGCGGGCCTGGAACCACAGGGTGACGGGAGCGTTCCCGTACCCCTTCCACACGCCGCCGACCGCCTGCTGGAGCGTGCCGGTCACGGTCATGGCCGCGCCCTTGCGCACCGGCTCCGGGTTGGCGTTCACGCCGATGATCCGCGTGGCGGTGCGGACCATCCGGAACGTGACGCCGGTGGACTCGGTGAACTCGTTGCTCAGCACGTGCCGGACCCGGAAGAAGCCGCCCTGGCTCCTGCCGTTGAGGTTGTAGAACGCGGGGTAGCTGTTGTTGCCGAGGGAAGTGGTGGCGATGGTCCGCCAGCCGGTTCGGCCGTCGGCCGAGTTCTCCAGGAGCAGCGTCTCCGGAGGGGTCCAGCTGAACCACTGCTTCGGGTTGTACCAGGGACGGAAGGCGCCGATCACATTGACCTTGCCGTCCGCGGCGAGGGTGCCGCGGGCGACGAGGACCCGGGCCTCCTGAGGCATCGCCAGCTGGCCGTTGGCGCCGGAGAAGTACAGGAACGGGTCGGTGGGGGAGACCGTCCAGCCGTCCACCCGGATGCCGGGAGTGGCCGGCAGCTGGGCGCTGAAGCGGCCGTCCGCGTCGGTCGAGACCGTCTGGGCGACGGGGGTGTCGTAGGAGCCGGAGGCCAGGCTCACCCGGACCTGCTGGTCGGCCACGGGGGCGTCGGCGTTGTTCGGGTCGGTCATGCGGCCGGTGACCGTGACCTTCTCGCCGGGCAGCACGCGGGCCTTGTCTGCGGTGGCGGTCACGTTCACGCGGCGGCTGTTGTAGCCGAGGAGCCCCCGCGTGAAGTCGTACGAGCCGTGCACCTGCTCGCTGTTCTCCGCGTACGAGACGCGGAACTCCTCGCCGATCTTCACGTCGCCGTACGACTCGCCGCTGAACGCGCCCGTGTCGTCTGTGGTCGCCGTCTGCGCCGGGGTGCCCTCGGCGGCCAGGCGCTGCACGGTGATGCCGCGGCCGGGGATCGGGACCAGGTCGCCGGAGCCGGGCTGGACGCCGACGAGCGTGCCCGAGGGGTGGGTGCTGCGGTCGTTCCAGCTGGGCGCGGAGAAGCCGACGTCGAGCTGCGGCTTCAGGGTGAAGTCGAGCGTGCCGGCGTCGCTGCGGGTCAGGGTGTTGCCGAGGGAGTCGGTCGCCGTGACGTCGATGGCGTATTTGCCGAGCTCCGGGATGGTGCCGCCGTCCTCGGTGAGCTTGAGCGCCTCGCCGACGGCCAGGGAGTAGAGGTTCTTGTTCCAGGACGCCTGGGTGAGGGCGGGGATCTCGGCGACGACGGCGTCGCCCTTGCGGATCTTCGCCGACACGGCGGTGATGGTGGCCGAGGGGGCGTCCGTCCACGTGTTCACGTGGAAGGCGCCGCGCTGGTACTCCTCGGTGACGGCGTGGCCGATGCCGACGGTGGCCGGTGCCGGGGGCGCCGGCTCCTCCGCGAGGGCGGGGGCGGTGCCCGCGCCGAGGGCGAGGACGGTCAGCGCGGCGAGCAGGGACGCGGCGCGCGCGGTGGCGCGGGCGGAGGGGTGGAGGTCAGAGCGCATCGATGTACTTACCCTTCGCCTCGCTGTAGAAGTAGCCGTTCTGCGACTGCTTCAGCACGATCCACGAGCCGTCGCCGTAGTTCTTGGCCCGGAAGTTGAAGTTGCCGTAGGTGTTGGTGGGTACGTCGCGGCTCACCCAGTACCACTGGGTGCCGCCCTTGGGCTTGAACAGGAGCATGACCTTGGCGCCGGCGAGCGGCTTCCAGGTGCTGCCGATCTTCTTCTGCACCGTGCCGGTGACCGTCATGTGCGAGTTCACGCGCGGCCGGGTGGGGCTGATGTTGAAGGCGGAGAAGCGGGTCTCGATGCGGGAGAGCCTGGCCGGGGCGGCGTCCCGCGCGGCGAAGAGGTCCGTCTCGTAGTGGTACAGCCGGTAGGTGGCGTTGACGTAGCCCCAGGCCGTGATGTCGGCCTTGCAGTAGGTGAAGCTGTTGTCCCACTGCGTCTTGCCGTACTTCAGGTTGCCCCAGGTGCGGCCGCCGTCGAAGGACACCTGGAGGTACACGGGCTCGTTCTCGCAGCTGCCGCCGTTGACGCGGGCGGTGGCGTGGACGGAGCCGAACTCGTCCAGGGTGGTGCGGACGCCGCTGTACCAGATCGGCTGCGGGACGGCGATCTGGCCCTGGTCGAAGTTGATGTTCTGGAAGTACACCGACGGCCGCAGGAACGTGTACACCTGCGTGGCGTACGTGGCCCGGGCGCCGTACGAGAAGGTGCCGGCGGCCGTGGCGGTCCCGCTGCCCATCACGTCGGTGCCCGGGTCGGTGCGGTCGTAGTACTGGGGTTCGAGGTTCCTCGTCACGACCGGCGCGTTCGCGAACGGCTGCCAGCCGTCCTGGGTGAGCCGCTCCACCCGGCCGGAGACGGTGACGTCGGTGCCCTTGGCGACCCGGTACTTGTTCAGATCGGCGTTGATCCGGTACTGGAGGGTCTCGACGCCGACCTCCGGCACCTTGTACCCGGCGTTCGGGTCGGTGTCGGCGGCGGCCTCGACGACCGTGGCGCTGCCGCCGCGGACCACCGCGTTCGGGGTGAACGGCAGCGAGAAGCCGCCGCCGGCGCCGGTGACGGCGGTCGCGTCGACGGTGTGCCAGTTGCCGCCCATGAGGTCGCTCAGGCTGAGCGAGACCTTGACCTTGGTGCCTTCGCGGGCCGCGGTCCGCGCGCCGGTGGACGGGTCCCAGGTGGTCGCCGCGCCGGACAGGACGAGGTCACGCTGGTCGTAGCTGGTGGTCTTGTGGTCGAAGGACAGCTTGCTGACACCGGTGTGCAGCTTGTGGCTGTACGTGCCGCCGGTCCACTTCTGGACGGTGCCGGCGGGCAGCCGGTACTCGACGACGACCGGGTAGTCGCCCAGCGGCGTGCCCTCGGGCAGCTTCAGGGTGTCCGCGGTGGCCCAGCCGTAGGGCCGGTCGGTGGCCTCGTCGGCGGACTGCCAGCTGAGGTCGTCTGTCGAGGCGAGCACGGCGGCGTCCGGGGCGCTGGAGGCGAGGACGCTGACCTTCACCCACACGGCTTCCGACGTCAGGTCGACGACGATCCGGCCGTCGTCCGAGGTGGTGGTGCGGGTGACGCCGGCCGCGTGCGCGGCGGGCGCGATGACCAGGGCGGGCAGCGCGAGGCCCGCGGTCAGAGCGAAGACGGTGGCCGCACGCACGAGGGCATGCGGACGTGTGCGCGTAGAGCGCATGAAAGGGACCCCCCACAGGTCAGACGTGCGGCGCGCGTGGTGGCGGGCCGCGTGGTACGCACGATAGCGCTTGTTGTTGAACGCGTTCACCGGATTGTTCGGGTAGGCGGCGGGCGGCGGCCGGGGCGATGCTGGTGGGAGAGCCCGCAGCGGCTGCGGCGGGAGGCGAGAAAATGTCATGATCACGCTGCTGACCACCCCGGCGGACCGCGAGCTGGTCATCACCCGCACCTTCGACGCCCCCGTGCGGCGCCTCTGGGAGGCGTGGACGCGCCCGGAGCACGTACGCGCCTGGTACGGCGCCGCCGGGCTGACCATGTCGGTCTGCGACATCGACCTGCGCCCGGGCGGCGCCTGGCGCTGGGGCCAGCGCACCCCGGACGGCCAGGAGATCGTCTTCTCCGGCACCTACCAGGAGATCCTCCCGGCCGAGCGCCTCGTCTACACGGAACGCTTCGAACAGATGCCGGACGCCGCCCCGGTCCACGTCACCCTCGCCTTCGACGCCACCCCGGCCGGCGGCACGGCCCTGACCAGCACGTCCTTCTGGCCGTCTTCGGAGGTCCGGGACCAGGCGCTGGCGGCGGGGATGGAGACGGGGGTGCGGGAGCAGTACGACAGGCTGGCGGAGTACCTGAAGGGGATGGGCGACTGATCGGGCCGTGGTGGCGGGTGAAATCCCGGGCGGGGGCGGGGCGTTGGTTCCTAGGGTGCTGTCCATGGAGCTTTCCGCGATCACCCTCGACTGCGCCGACCCGCTCGCCCTCGCCGACTTCTACCACCAGGCCACCGGCCTGCCCCTGCACCCCGCCAACCGCCCCGACTTCGCCGGCCTCCAGCGCGACGGCGGCCTTCTGCTCGGCTTCCAGCGCGTCGACGACTACCGGGCGCCCGAGTGGCCGGGCCAGACCGTGCCGCAGCAGGTCCACCTCGACTTCGACGTGGACGACCTGGCGGCGACCGCGGCCCGGCTGCTGGCCCTGGGTGCGACGCGCCCGGAACCGCAGCAGGACCCCGACCGCTTCCTGGTGCTCATCGACCCGGCGGGACATCCGTTCTGTCTGTGCCCGCGGCGGGCGGGGTGACGAACAGCCCGGCCCAGAGGAACGATTCGCCGAAGTGCGGGGAGTCGGCCGGTTCGTCGCGCATGCGGCGGAGCGCGAGCTCTTCGAGGCCGGCGGTGTCGGCGAAGAGGGCGCGCAGGGCTTCGGCGGTGTAGGCGAGGCCGCCGTGGAGGGAGCGGTCGCGGTAGAAGGCGGGGTCGGGGAGTTCGGAGCCCATGCCGCCTTCGCCGGCGGCGAAGCAGGTGAGGGCGAAGTGGGCGCCGGGGGCGAGGTGGCGGGCGAGGAAGGCGAGGTAGGTGGGGCGGCGGTGGGGCGGGAGGTGGTGGAAGCAGCCGGAGTCGTAGATCAGGTCGTACGGGCCGCGGTCGCCGATCGCGTCGAGGGCGAAGGCGTCGCCGTGCAGGAAGCGGACGTCGAGCCGCGCCTCGTCCGCCCGCTCCCGGGCCCAGTCGAGCGCGGCGCCGGACAGGTCGACCGCGTCGACCTCGTAGCCGTGGGCGGCGAGGTGCAGGGCGTTGCGGCCCGGGCCGCAGCCGAGGTCGAGGGCGCGGCCGGCCCGGTCGCCCGTGGGGATCAGGCCGCGGTCGAGCAGCTCGGCGAGGTTCTCGTCCGGTTTGCCGACGAAGAACGGCACCGGGCGGGAGCGGTCGTCGTAGAAGCCCTGCCACTTGTCGGTGTCGGCCGTGAACAGGCCGTCCAGGAGCCGGAGGACGTCCTCGGGTGTGCGTGTGGTGCGATCCATGCCGGAACGCTAGGGGAGGAGCGGCGGAAGGGCCAGGTCAGAGGTGGTGTGAGGGGGTTCGGGCGAGGCGCTGGACGGGGGGCTGCCGGGCATCCGCGTACGGGGACGGCGCCCCCGTCCCGCACCTCCGGGAGAGGGTCGGGGAGGGGGCGCCGCGGGTCGCCTCGGGGGCTTTCTCAGTGGTGCGTGAGCACGAAGTTGGAGCCCTGGGCGCAGTGGGCGCCGCCCGCCGCGCACACCGGACTCAGCCGGACTCGGTCGGACTCGGCCGGACTCAGACGGACGAGGCTGCCGGGGGCGCCACCAGGTTCGGGTCCTGGCCGGCCCGGCGCAGCGACTCCGCGACGAAGCCCGTCGCCTTCAGCTCCTCCACCGTCGCCCGCAGGAACGCCACCGTCTCCGGCGACCGCCCGACCGTCGTCCCGACCGCCTGCCGGATCTCCATGAACCGCTCCTCGATCAGCCGCACCTGCGGGTGCGCCGCCGCGTACGCCGTCATCGGCTGCCGGATCCCCGCGCCCGCCTCCAACTCCCGCTCCGCGAAGGTGTCGACGCCCTCCTCGCCCCGCACGATCTCCGCGTGCCGCAGCGTGCGGGTCAGATAGAGGTCGTACGCCGAACCCGCCTTGACCCCGATCCGTACGCCCGGCGCGTCGACGTCCGCCGGAGTGCGCAGCGCGGAGTCGCGAGGGACGGCGTACACGCCCTCGATGACGACGTAGGGCGCCGTGAACGCCACCTCCGCCTCGCGCGCCGGCTCGACCGCGAGGAAGCACAGGTCGGCCCGGCCCGACGCCATCGCCTCGTACGACTTGCGCGCCGCGTCGAAGCAGAGCAGCTCCACGGGCAGGCCGAGCCGCGCGCCGATCTCGCGCGCGAGGTCCACGGTGATGCCGGACGGGGCGTCCGGGGTGCCCTGGGCGAGGACCGGGTTGCCCAGGTTGATGGAGGCGCGCAGCGTTCCGGCGGGAGCGAGGTCCGCGGCGATCTTCGTCAGGTCGGCGCCGGTGTCCGCGCTGGTGTGGGCGTTGGTGTCGGTCATGGGCGGAGTCTAGGCAGCGGCGCGGTGCACGCCGTCGAGCAGGGCCAGTTCGTCGTCGGTGAGCGCGATCGAGCCCGCCGCCACGTTCGCCGCCAGGTGCGCCGGGTCGCCCGTGCCCGGGATCGCGAGCAGGTGGGGGCCCTGGTGGAGGGTCCAGGCGAGGCGGATCTGGGCCGGGCTCGCGCCGTGCGCCCGGGCCACGCTCAGGATCTCCGCCGGCTCGCCGGCGGTCGCCCCGCTCTCCCGCCCGGCCGCGGCGATCGCGTAGAAGGGCACGAACGCGATGCCCTGTTCGCCGCAGTCGCGCACGAACGCCTCGTACTCCGGGCGCACCCCGATCCCGTACATGTTCTGCACGCAGACGACGGGCGCGATCCGGCGGGCCTCCGCCAGGTGCTCGGGCGTGACGTTGGAGAGGCCGAGGTGGCGGATGAGGCCCGCCTCGCGCAGCTCGGCGAGCGCGCCGAAGCGCTCGGCGACCGAATCGGTGCCGAGGACCCGGAGGTTGACGACGTCCAGGTGGTCGCGGCCGAGCTGGCGCAGGTTCTCCTCGACCTGCGCGCGCAGCGCCCGCGGCGTGCGGGCGTGCTCGGTCCAGGCGCCGGAGGCGTCGCGGGCGGGGCCGACCTTGGTGGTGATGACGAGGTCGTCGGGGTAGCGGCCGGAGGGCGAGGCGAGGGCGCTGTTGATGAGCTCGTTGGCCGAGCGGAGCGGGGAGAAGTAGAAGGCGGCGGTGTCGATGTGGTTGACGCCCAGCTCGACAGCCCTGCGCAGGACCGAGATCGCCTGGTCGCGGTCGCGCGGTACGGCGTGCTCGACGAGCGCCTCGCCGGTCTGCGGCAGACGCATCGTGCCGAAGCCGACGCGGTTGACGGTGAGGTCGCCGAGCGTCCAGGTGCCGGAGGCTGAGGCGTGGGGCGGCGTGGTGGTGAGGGCTGTGGTCATGGCGGGGATGATCTCCTGTGCGGGGCGCCGGGGTAAAGGAGTAGCGGATCTCCGCGGCCCGTGGCGGGGTGCCGGGGCGAGTGGGTGGCGGATCTCCGCGGCCCGTGGCGGGGTGCCGGGGCGAGTGGGTGGCGGATCTCCGCCCCGTCCCGTCCCGCGGGGCAGGGGGATAGCCCCACCCCGCACCCGCGTGCCTGCCGGATGGGTCGCTGACGCCTCATCAACAAGGCTGTCCGCATGAAGACTTCCGCGGGAATCGCCCTCGTCGCAGCCGCCCTCACCTCCGCCACCCTCGCCGTCCCGGTCGCCCCGGCCTCCGCCGCCGGGCCCGCGGGAGCCGCCGGGGCGGCCTCGCTCGCCTGGGCCGCGTGCGGGCCCGCCGGGCTCCACCAGGAGTGCGCCACCCTCTCCGTGCCCCTCGACTACGCCGACCCCGACGGCCGCCAGGTCTCCCTCGCCGTCTCGCGCGTCGTCAGCGCCGATCCCGCCGCCCGCCGCGGCACCCTCCTCGTCGTGCCCGGCGGCCCCGGCAGCTCCGGGGTGCAGCAGCTCAGCTCGAAGGGCGCGCGCCTGAAGGGGCAGCTGGGGGAGGCGTACGACCTGGTGGCGTTCGATCCGCGGGGCGTCGGCGGCAGTTCGAAGGCCGGGTGCGGGCTCGCCGAGGAGGACCGGCACATCGCGACCCTGCGCGCCTGGCCCACCGCCGACGGCGCGATCGGCGAGAACGTCGCCCGGTCCCGCCGTGTCGCCGAGGCCTGCGCCCGCAACGGCGGCCCGGAGCTGCGCGGCCTCACCACCGCCAACGAGGTCCGCGACATGGACCGGCTGCGGGAGGTGCTCGGCGAGGACAGGATCTCGGCGTGGGGCACCTCGTACGGCACGTACGTCACCGCGCAGTACGCCCAGAAGTTCCCGCGCCGCACCGACCGGGTCGTCCTCGACAGCAGCGCCGACCCGAACCCGGGGTTCGTCGCCCGGGGCTGGCTGCGGGACATGGCGGCCGCCGCCGACATCCGCTTCCCCGACTTCGCGGCCTGGGCCGCCCACCCGGACCGCGCCGCCGACGGACTGCGCCTGGCCGACCGCGCCGAGGACGTCCGCCCGCTCTTCCTCGACCTCGCCGCCCGCCTCGACCGCGCGCCGAAGCCGACGACCACGCCCGGGGTGCCGCTCACCGGCAACCTGCTGCGCCAGGCCCTGCAGATGGCCCTCTACTCCGACTCCCAGTTCCCGTCCCTCGCCCGGCTGATCGAGCAGGCCCGCACCGACGGCGAGACGCCCGTCCTGCCGGGCGGGCTGGCCGGCCCGATGCCCGACGCGGACGCGGCCGTGACCGTCGGCGTCATCTGCAACGACGTGAGGTGGCCCGCCTCCGTGCCCGCGTACGAGCGCGCCGTCGCCGCCGACCGCGTCGCCCACCCGCTGACCGCCGGCATGCCCGCCAACATCACGCCCTGCTCGTTCTGGAAGGGCGGCCCCGTCGAGAAGCCCACCCGCATCACCGATGCCGGCCCCTCCAACATCCTCATGATCCAGGGCCTCCGCGACCCCTCCACCCCGCACTTCGCCGGACTGAAGATGCGCGCGGCCCTCGGCGACCGCGCCCGCCTCGTCTCCGTCGACCACGGCGGCCACGGCATGTACCTGGGCAACGGCAACGCCTGCGGCGACCGGACGGTCACCCGCTTCCTGCTGACCGGGGAGCGCCCGGCGGCCGACGTGACCTGCCGCTAGGCATGTCCTGCCGATCACGCCCGGGCAGGGCTCAGAGCTGGGCGGGAGCCGGGTCCGACGGTGCGGTGACCGAGAGGGGCTCCGGCTCCGTGTCCACGTCGTACTCCTCGATCATCGCCTTGCTGAACCCGAAGAAGTACGTGGCCAGGAAGCCCGCCACGTACCCGGCCAGCAGCCCGCCCGCGTAGATCGCGGCCGTCGTGCCCAGGCCACGGTCGCCGGCGAGGAGCGGGAAGAGGGCCCAGCCGGAGGGGCCGATGGCGGTGGCGCCGACCTTGTCGCCGAGCATGCCGAAGAGGCCGACGAAACCGCCGCCGAAGGCGCCGCCGACGCACGCGGTGACGAAGGGGCGGCCGAGGGGGAGGGAGACGCCGTAGATGAGGGGCTCGCCGACGCCGAGGAAGCCGGCCGGGAGCGCCGACCTGATGGTGCGGCGCAGCGAGCGGTTGCGGGGGAGCCTCAGGTAGACGGCCATGGCGGCACCGACCTGGCCCGCGCCCGCCATCGCCAGGATCGGGAGGAGGACGGTGTAGCCCTGCTGCTCGATGAGGGTGGTGTGGATCGGGATCAGGGCCTGGTGCAGGCCGAGCATCACCAGCGGGAGGAAGAGGCCGCCGAGGACGAAGCCGGCGCCGGCGCCCGCGTGCGCGAGCAGCCAGTTCGCGGCGTCGCCGATGGCCCGGGAGATCCCGCCGGCCACGGTCATCAGGCCGAAGACGGTGACCAGGCCGGCGACGAGCACGGTGAGCGTCGGGGTCACCAGGACGTCCAGGGACTCCGGCACCCAGCGGCGGCACCACTTCTCCACGTACACGGCGAGCACCGCCGCGCCCAGCGCGCCGAGCACACCGCCCTGGCCGGGCGCGAGGGGCCGGCCGAAGACCTCGATCTTCGCGACGCCCGCGAAGACGATGACGGAGGCGGCCGCGCCGCCGAGGACCGGCGTGCCGCCGAACTCCCGGGCCGTGTTGTGGCCGACGAAGACCGCGATCAGCGCCATGAAGCCGCCGGCGACGGCGGCGAGCGCCGGGGTGACGCCGGGGAGCCAGCCCAGGTTGACCAGCAGACCGCCCAGGGCCGCGATGATGCCGCAGCCGATGAGGGCGGGGATCAGCGGGACGAAGATGTTCGCGAGGCGGCGCAGCAGGAGCTTGCCGGGGGTGGCGTTCCGTGCCGTGCGGGCGGCCTTGAGGGCCGCGCCCCGGCCGGCCAGCTCCTCCGCGGTGGGGGCCGCTCCCGGAGCCCTGGCCACCAGGGCCTCGAACTCCGGGGTCACGCGGGCGACCGTGCCGGGGCCGAGGACGATCTGGTACGTGTCGTCCTCCACCACGCCCAGGACGGCCGGCAGGGCCTTGAGGGACTCGTCCCGGACGAGCGAGCGGTCCCGCAGACCCAGCCGGAGCCGGGTCATGCAGTGGGCCACGGAGTCGATGTTCGCGGCGCCGCCGACGAGGGGGAGGATCGCGGCGGCGAGGGCGCGGTTCTTGTCGGCGGTGCCCGCTTCTCTGTCTGTGCTCATGGGGGTGGCGCCTTGCTGTGAGGGGGTGGCTGCCTCTGGGGGTCAGGCGTGCAGGGCCGCGCGCAGGTGGCCCTGCGAGTCGGTCAGCCGCTGCTCGGCGGTCTTGGCGTCGAGGTCGGCGAGGATCATCAGGATCGCGGTCTTCACCTCGCCGTCGGCGGCGGCGAGGGCCGTCTCGATCTGCTCGTCCGGCGCGCCGGTGGCCAGTGCCACGATGCGGCGCGAGCGGGCCTGGAGCTTGTCGTTGGAGGCGCGGACGTCGACCATCAGGTTTCCGTAGGTCTTGCCGAGCCGGATCATGGTGATCGTCGAGATCATGTTGAGCACGAGCTTCTGGGCCGTGCCGGCCTTCAACCGGGTGGAGCCGGTGAGGAGTTCGGGCCCGGGCACGACCTCGATGCCGTGCTCGGCGGCCGCGGCGAGCGCGCTGTCCGGGTTGCAGGACAGGCCGATGGTGAGCGCGCCGAGCGCGCGGGCGTGCTCGACGGCGCCGATGGCGTACGGGGTGCGGCCGGAGGCGGAGATGCCGACCACGGTGTCGTCGGCGGTGAGCCCGAGTGCGGTCAGGTCGGCGGCGGCGAGCTCCGCCGAGTCCTCGGCGCCCTCGACGGCCCGCACCAGCGCCTCCGGGCCGCCCGCGATCAGGCCGACGACCTCGGACGGGTCGGTGTTGAAGGTGGGCGGGCACTCGCTGGCGTCGAGGACGCCGAGCCGGCCGGCCGTGCCGGCGCCCATGTAGACGAGCCGGCCGCCGCGCGCCATCCGCTCGGCCGTCGCGTCGATGGCGGCGGCGATGGCCGGGAGCTGCCGGGCCACGGCGGCGGGGACGGTCTGGTCCTCCCGGTTCATGAGCGCGGCGATCTCGGCGGTGGGCAGCCGGTCGATCTCGGCGAGCTCGGGGCGGAACGCCTCGGTGGTGAGGGTGGCGAGCTGGGCGCGCAGTTCGGAGTACGTGGCGGACACGGATCGCTCTTTTCCGAGGTCGGAGAACGGCGGGGGTCGGAGAACTGAGGGGGTTCGGTGGCCGGTAGCCGGTGTCCGTGGCGGCGGTCAGCGGCTGCGGGGGGTGTGGCGGTGGGCGAGGGCCTCGTACGAGGCCGCCAGGGCCGGCGCGGCCGTCTCGTACGTACGCTGGGTGACGCAGGTGAACAGGCAGTCCACGACCAGGAGTTGGCTGGTGCGGGAGGACATGGCCGCCGGGCGCAGCTCGCTCTCGCGGGCGGTGGAGGTGGTCAGCACGTGGTCGGCGTACTGCGTCACCGGGCCGTCCGGGCGGCCCGTGATGGCGACGGTGGTGGCGCCGTGGTCGAAGGCGACGCGCAGCGGTTCTATGACGTCGCCGGTCGAGCCGGAGTGGGTGATGGCGATGGCGACGTCGCCGGAGCGGAGCTGCACGGCGTTGGTGACGGCGAGGTGCGGGTCGCTGTGGGCGTGCGCGATCAGGCCGATGCGCAGCAGCTTCTGGGCCAGGTCCTGGGCGACCAGGCCGGAGGCGCCGACGCCGTAGATGTCGACGCGGCGGGCGGTGGCGAGGGCGGCGACGGCGGCGCCGAGCTGCACGGTGTCGAGCCCGGCGGCGGTGTCGGCGAGGGTCTGCTGCTCGTCGTACGCGAGCTTGGCGACCACGTCGGCGACCGGGTCGTCGACGGCGATGTCGGCGGTGACGGAGGGTGCGCGGCCGGACTGCTGCTGGGCGGCGAGGCCGGCGAGGGCGAGCCGCAGGTCGCGGTAGCCGGGGTAGCCGAGGAGGCGGGCGGTGCGCACGACGGTCGCCTCGCTGGTGCCGGTGAGCTCGGCGAGACCGGTGACCGTGAGGGCGGCGCAGCCGGCCGGGTCGCCGGCGACGGCCTCGGCGACCCGCTGCATGGAGCGGGTCATGGAGGGGGCGAGGGTCCGCACCTTGGCCGCGAGGGCGGCGGGGGCCGGCGGGGCCGAGGCGGAGGCGGCGGCGGGAGCGGCTGCGCCGCCCGCGCCCGCACCGGTGCCGGCGCCCGCGCCAGCGCCGGTGAAACTTTCCTTCACGTCATGGGTCACAATTGAAAGATATTTTCGGGCGGAGGGGGCGTCAAGAAGGGTGACAATGTGAACATGGACGACATCGACCCGCTGGAGCAGTCCCTCCATGCCGCCCGCGCCCTGGTCCTCGCCGATCTGGTGGCCCGCGAGGTCGCCATGGCGGAGGTCGTCTCGATGGTGGAGGACGCCGTCGCGCACCGCCGCTGGTGGGTCGAGCAGTGGCCGGAGGGGCAGGCCTTCGTCGCCGGCCTGATCGCCCAGGACGTCCAGGACGCCCTGCTCGAACGGTACGGCCGCTGGCCGCTCTGCCCGGTCTGTTCCTCGGGCGACCCGCACGCCCTCGACGTCGAGCCGGAGATGGGCCCCGACCCGCACTGGGTCTGCGGCAAGCAGGGCGTGGTGGTCGCACCGGTGGGCGGACTGACGTGACCCTCTACATCGACCCGCCCACCTGGCCGGGCCACGGCCGCATGTGGTCGCACCTGGTCAGCGACGTCTCCTTCGACGAGCTGCACGCCTTCGCCGCCGCCATCGGCTGCCCGCCCCGCGCCTTCGAGCGCGACCACTACGACGTGCCGTCCGACCACTACGCCTCGGCGGTGGCGGCGGGCGCGGTCGAGGTCGGCTCGAAGGAGCTGCTGCGCAGGCTCACGGAGGCGGGGCTGCGGCGCCCGAAGAGCCGGCCGATGGCCTGAGGCCGGTCGGCCGCGGACCCGGTCGCTTGTGGGCCCGGTGGCTTGTGGACCGGGCCGGCGCGGCCTTGAGGCGGGCGATGACGGTGATGGCGTGGGTGACGGCAGTGCTCATGGTTCCCCCGTGGACGACGGATTTCAGCGAGACGACACGGGCTGGTCGGCGGCGTCCGGTACGTGTGGGGCGTGCGAAGCCACCACCCGGGAACGGGACTTGGTGAGCCGCAGCGACACCGCGACCGCCGCGAGCCCGAGCAGCGTCATGGCCGCGCCCGCCCAGGCCGGCGACGCGTAACCGAGGTCCGCGTCGATGACCGTGCCGCCGAGCCAGGGGCCGCCGGTGTTGCCGAGGTTGAAGGCGGCGGTGGTGGTGGCGCCGGCCAGGGTCGGGGCGGCGCCCGCGACGTTGAACATGCGGGCGTTGAGGGCGGGCGCCGTGTAGAAGGCCGAGACGCCGAGCAGGAAGGTGAGGACGACCGTGGCGACCGGGCTGGACGCCAGCAGGGCGAGCGCCACCAGGATCACGGTCGAGGCGGTGATGCCGCTGAGCAGGACGCCGAAGAGGTGCGCGTCGGCGACCCGGCCGCCGATGTACGTACCGATGAGGGCGCCGATGCCGAAGAGCGCGAGCACGCCGGAGACCCAGCCCGCATCGAGGCCGGCGACGTCGGTGAGCAGCGGCGCGAGGTAGGAGAAGGCGCAGAAGACGCCGCCCGCGGCGAGCGCGGTGATCAGGACGGAGAGCAGCACCTGCCGGTCGCGGTAGATGACCAGCTCGCGCTTGAGCCGGGGCCGCTGCTCCGGCAGGGGGATGTGCGGGATGCGGGTGAGGACGCCGACGAGGGCGATCGCGGAGGCGGCGGCCACGGCCCAGAACGCGGAGCGCCAGCCCAGGTGCTCGCCGAGGAAGGCGCCGGCGGGCACGCCGAGGACGTTCGCGATCGACAGGCCGCCGATCATCACGGCCATGGCCCGCGCCCGCGCCCCGACCGGCACCATCGCGATGGCGACGGCGGCGCCGACGGCCCAGAACCCGGCGCACGCCAGCGCGCTCACCACGCGCGACGCGAACAGCACGGCGTAGTTCGGTGCGAGCGCGCCCGCGACCTGGCCCAGGCCGAAGACGCTGATCAGCGCGACCAGGGTGGTCTTGCGCGGCAGCCGCAGGGTCGCGGCGGCGAGCAGCGGGGCGCCGACGA
Source organism: Streptomyces sp. NPDC004327 (assembly GCF_042873935.1). NCBI lineage: Bacteria > Bacillati > Actinomycetota > Actinomycetes > Kitasatosporales > Streptomycetaceae > Streptomyces > Streptomyces sp. NPDC004327. The sequence continues at coordinate 144,815 of NZ_JBIAME010000003.1, forward strand.
CCATGCCGATGGCGAAGGCGGAGATCAGCAGTCCGGCGCGCGGGATGGAGACGTTCATGTCCTCGGCGATGGGCGGCAGGAGCCCGGACAGCATGAACTCGCTCGTGCCGAGCGCGAAGACGGAGAGGCCGAGGATGTAGACGGCCAGGGGCATGCGGGTGGTCGGATCGGCTGCGGGGCGGGCGGCCGCGGGGGACTCGGGCGTGAGGGAGGCGGCCGCGTGGGATTCGGACGCGGGGGACTCGGGCGCGGGCGGATCGGCCGGGGACGTAGAGGGCATGACATGGGCAACCCGGGGTTTGAGCCTGTCATTCCTCTCACGGCGAACATCTCGCGATTCGGTACGGCCACCGGTGCCGCGGTGCGGGCGGCGAGCCGATAACTCGGTGGCGGATGACGCCTGTTGGGGTGACCATGCGACGCATGACCGACGACACCACCCGCTGGACCCAGGCGACCGTCCACCCCGACATGTGGGCGGATCCCGACGACGATCCGCGCAACAGTGACGGCCCCAGTCCGGACGGCGAGCTCGGCACGCTCCTCGACTGTCTGACGAACTACCGCCTGACGCTGCGCATGAAGTGCGAGGGCCTCGACGCGGAGCAGCTCGCCCGCCGTTCCGTGCCGCCGTCGACGATGTCGCTGCTCGGCCTCGTGCGCCACCTCGCCGAGACCGAGCGCGACTGGCGCGGCTGGATCAGCGCCGACGGCGAGCGGCCTTCGAAGCTCTACGGCCCGCGCGACGCCGACTTCGACGGCGCCGCCCCCGACCAGGCCCTGGTCGAGGCCGCCTTCCGCGACCTCGAACGCGAGCAGGCCGAGACGGATGCCGCCCTGGCCGCCTTCCCGGACCTCGGCGAGCGCGTCGGCAAGGACGGCATCGCGATCCGCGAACTCCACGTCCACCGCATCGACGAGTACGCCCGCCACTGCGGCCACGCGGACCTGCTGCGCGAGTGCGTGGACGGGCGCGTGGGGCAGTAGGGGAGGGAACGGGCCGCCCGCCGGTGCCGGTTCCGGTGCCGGCGGGCGATGCCTGTGGCGGCGGGCGTGTCCTACGCTCCCGGCCCGGCCCGGCCCCGCCCGGCCCCGCCCGGCCCGGCCCGGCCCCGCCCGGCCCGATCCGGCCCCGCCCGGCCCCGCCCGGTGCCGACGGGCGGTGCCGGTGCCGTTGGACGTGTCCTACGCTCCCGGCCCCGTCAGTTCCCCCAGTTCCCGTTCCATGTTCGCCCGCGCCCGCTCCTCCCACACCGCCGCCCCGTACGGCGTCCGGAACAGCCGTGGCAGTGCGAGGAGTTGGCGCAGCACCCCCGCGCGGCCCTCGCGGAAGGCGTCGTCCGGGACGAAGGAGTATTCGTCGCGGACCGCTGAGGTATACCCCCTGTAGGTATCCGGGTCGCTCGCCAGGATCGCCAGGTCGGCGTCGCAGAGGGTCTCGCCGTTGAGGTCGCCGGGGTCGGGGTCGTGGGTGGTGGTGAGGCGGACGAGGCGGGCGACCTCGGTGACCTCGTGGGGGGTGAGGGCGGCTTCGGTGAGGGCCTTTTCGGCCAGGGCGGCGGAGCGTTCCTCGTTCTCGGAGCGGTCGGGGCGGTAGACCGCGTCGTGGAACCAGGCGGCGAGCCGGACGAGCTCCAACTCTCCTCCCTCGCCGCCCTGGTCGGCCAGTTCGTCGATGCGGTCGAGGACCCCCCGCAGGTGCTCGGCGGTGTGGTAGCGGCGCTGTGGTTCGTTCCAGCGCGACAGCAGGTTCCGGCCGTAGGGGAGGGGGTCGGGACCCTCCCGGCCCGACCGGGCTGCCAGCAGGGTCGAGGTCCAGCGGGCCAGGAGTTCCTGGTCGCGCAGTGCGGTCGTCTCGGGCGGCGTCTGGGGCTCCGTCATGGGCGCATTCTGCCGTCACCCGTACCTTCCAACCCGCCGTGGCGCGGGCTTCTTTGTGGGCACCACGTCTCCGGAAGGCCGCCTTCATCTCACTCTTACATACCCCCCATGGGTATGCTACGGTGCTCCACGCAGGTACCCCCCAGGGGTATGTCACCGCGATCGAAGGGCAGGGCAGATGTCAACCGTCAACCCCCGGCGCTGGTGGGCACTTGCCGTGCTCGCCGCCGCCCAGTTCATGGTCATCATGGACACCTCCATCATTGGAGTGGCGCTCCCCGAGATGCAGAAGGACCTGGGCTTCTCGCAGAGCGAGCTCCAGTGGATCTTCAACGCCTACGTGATCGTCTTCGGCGGTCTGCTGCTGCTCGGCGGCCGGCTCTCCGACCTCGTCGGCGCCCGCAAGATCTTCGTCTCCGGCTGGGCGATCATGATCGCCGGTTCGGTCGTCGCGGCCGCCGCGCAGACCGCGTGGGTCGAGATCGCCGGCCGTGCCGTGCAGGGCGTCGGCGGTGCGCTCATCGCGCCCTCCGCCATGACCCTGCTGATGATGCTCTTCATGCACGACCCGCGTGAGCTCGGCAAGGCGATGGCCCTCTACGGCGCCGCGGCCCCGGCCGGCGGCACCGCCGGCGTGTTCCTCGGCGGCGTGTTCACCGAGTGGGCCTGGTGGCAGCTGTGCTTCGTCATCTACGTCCCGATCGGCCTCGCGACCCTCGCCGCGACCAAGCTCCTCCCGAACGTCGAGTCCCGCCGCGGCTCCGTCGACGTCCTCGGCGCCGTCGCCGTGACCGCCGGTCTCGCCCTCGGTGTCTTCGCCGTCGTCCGTGCCCCCGAGGTCGGCTGGGGCGCCACCGCCACCGTCCTCGAACTCGTCGGCGCCGTCGTCCTCATCGCCCTCTTCTTCGTGATCCAGAAGGCCATCCGCGAGCCGCTCATGCCGCTCAGCGTGTGGCGGGTCCCGCGCCTCGGCTCCGCCAACCTGGCGATGACGCTGCTCGGGGCCGCCTGGATCCCGATGTGGTACTTCCTCAACCTGTACCTCCAGCAGGTCCTCCACTACGGCGCCTTCGAGTCCGGTGCCGCGCTGCTCCCGATGACCGTGCTCCTCATGATCTTCATGACGGCCATCACCTCCCGCCTGATGGCCAAGGTCGGCGCCAAGCCGCTCATCGGCGTCGGTCTGCTCGTCCTCGCCGCCGGCCTGGTCTGGCTCGCAGCCGTCGAGCCCACCGGCACCTTCCTGGTCGACGTCCTGCCGGCCTCGCTGGTCGCCGCGCTCGGCATGTCCCTCGCCTACATCCCGACCATGATCGCGTCGATGGCCGGTGCCCCGCAGGAGCAGGCCGGTCTCGCCTCCGGCATCGTCAACACCACCTACAACGTGGGCTCCGCGCTCGGCCTCGCCGCCCTCACCGCGGTCGCCATGTCCCAGGGCGCCGACCAGCTCGGCAACCTGCCGAAGCTGACCGACGGCTTCTCGGCCGCCTTCATCGGCGCCGCGATCATCGCCGCCGTCGGCGGTGTCGTCACCCTCCTGGTGATGAAGGGCGACAAGGCGCTCGCCGCCGGTGCCCCCGACTCCGCCCCGCAGCCGCAGGGCGACAAGGTCGCTGCGTAACGCGCAGCCCGCAAGGGGCCGCCCGACGTTCCTCCCCCGGACGTCGGTCGGCCCCTTTTCCCATTCCCTGAATTCATTCCGGCAGCGCCTTGCCGAAAGCTCCGAAAGGGAACATCCCGTGGATCTGTTCACCCGTGCCGTGCACGTTTCCAATCCGCCTCTTCCCGACGGAAGTTGGCCACTGTCCGTGCCGCTCGTCCAGTCCTCCGTCTTCGCCTTCTCCTCCGCCGGTGAACTGGCCGAGGCGATGGCCGGACCCGACGGGCGGTACGTCTACAGCCGGCGCGGCAATCCGACCGTCCGCGCCCTGGAGCAGACCCTCGCCGGGCTCGAAGGCGGCGCCGGCGCCATCGCGTTCGCGTCCGGGATGGGCGCCATCAGCGGGGTGCTGCTCGCGCTGCTCAAGCCCGGCGACCGGGTGGTGGCGCAGAAGTGCCTGTACGGCGGGACCTTCAGCGTCCTGTCGGACCTGGCCGCGCGGTACGGCATCCACGTCACGTACGTCTCCGGCGACGACCCGGCCGAGTTCGAGCGGGCCGCCCAGCACCCGGCCACCCGGCTGCTCGTCCTGGAGACCGTCGCCAACCCCACCGGCCAGGTCGCCGACCTGCCCGGACTGCTCGCCGCGGCCCGCCGGACGGGCATCACCAGCGTCGTCGACAACTCGCTCGCCTCGCCGGTCCTGTGCCGCCCGCTGGAGCTCGGCGCGGACGTCGTCGTGCACTCCACCACCAAGTACCTCTCCGGCCACTCCGACGTCCTCGGCGGCGCCGCCGTCTTCGCCGACGACGGCCTGCGCCGGGCCGTGTGGCCCCGTACGGTCGAACTCGGGGCCTGCGCCGACCCGTTCGCCGCCTGGCTGACCCTGCGCGGGGTACCGACGCTGCCGCTGCGGATGCGCGAGCACTGCGCCAACGCGGCCGTGCTCGCCGAACGCCTCGCCGCCCGCGACGACGTGGTGAAGGTCCACTACCCGTGGCTGGCCGGCCATCCCTCGTACGACACCGCCCGCAAGGTGCTCTCGGGCGGCGGCGGGCTGCTCTCCTTCGAGCTCGCGGGCGGCCGGGAGGCGGGCCGGGCGTTCATCGAGGGCGTCCGGGTCGCGCGGCTCGCGCTGTCGCTCGGTGGCGTGGAATCGCTGGTCACCCATCCCGCCTCCACCTCCCACCGCGAGCTCGGCGCCGAGGCCCTGGCGGCGGCCGGGATCGCGCCCGGGCTCGTCCGGATGTCGGTCGGGATCGAGTCGGTGGAGGACCTGTGGGCCGACATCGAGCGCGTCCTCGATCAGGCACACGGCAAGGCACGGGGCGAGGCGCGAGATCAGGCCAACGGCGCGGTTCCCGAACAGCCGCTCAACTAGCGCGTGTTTGCGCCAGAAAAAGGGGCCGGCCTCCTTCTTTTGGGTTGACAAAATAAATGACTGATTCGTAGATTGGGTGATGCCAGGGAACGACCACTCCTAGGTCAAGGGGGGCGCGAGATGCGCTACTTCGAGGACTTCCGGCCCGGCGACGTCCACCAGCTGGGCACCGTCACCGTCACGGCGGAGGAGGTGCTGGAGTTCGGCAGGCGCTTCGATCCGCAGCCCTTCCACACGGACCCCGAGCTCGCCAAGGACTCCCAGTTCGGCGGGCTGATCGCCAGCGGCTTCCACACCCAGTCGATGTTCATGCGCCGCTACGTCGACGGACTGCTCGCCTACAGCGCCTGCATGGGCTCGCCCGGCATCGACGAGGTCCGCTATCTGCGGCCCGTGCGCCCCGGGGACGTCCTCACCGCGCGCGTCGAGATCCTTGGCGTCACGCCGTCGCCGTTCAACCCCACCACCGGCACCGTCAAGCCGCGGTGCACGCTGGTGGCCGCCGACGGGACGGCCGTGTTCAGCATGATCCTGCACAGCATCTTCCGGCGCCGTCCCGCCGGGTCCGAGGCCGGTCGTCCGTCGTCGATGCCCGCGGCCGCGGACCCGTCCGGATGCTGCCGCTCCGCCCGGCGGAGCGCCCCCGCCGGCGTCGTGGAGACCGAGCCCGCAGTGGCCATGAGCGCGTGACCGCAGAGCCCCGGTCCCGCGACTGAGCACGGCCGTCCGAAACCCGCCTCACCTATCACCGAAGGGGGACCTCCTGTGGAGGCCGTATCCCGCACCGCCCAGTGGACCGCCGCCGCGCGCGCCCTGGAGACCGAGCGCGAGGACCGGCTGTTCGCCGATCCCTACGCGCGCACCGTCGCCGACCGGATCGGCTTCGAACTGCTCGAGCGCTACGCCGGGGGCGGCACCGTGCCGTTCCTCGCCATCCGCACCACCTACCTGGACCGCGCCATCGTCAAGGCGGTGGAGGAGCGCGGCATCCGGCAGGTCGTCTTCCTCGCCGCCGGCATGGACACCCGCTTCTTCCGGCTGCCGTGGCCCGACGGCGTCACCGTCTACGAGCTCGACCGCCCGGCGCTCCTGGAGGCCAAGGCGGAGATGCTGAAGGACGAGCCGCAGCCCGCCGGCCGCACCCGGGTCCCGATCCCGGTCGACCTGACCCAGGACTGGACCGGCCCCCTCAAGGAGGCGGGATGGAAGAGCGACGAGCCCGTCCTGTGGGTCGTCGAGGGCCTGCTGTTCTTCCTGCCCGAGCAGGCCGTCCGGACCCTCATCTCGCTGCTCGCCGCGCACGCGGCGCCCGGCTCGGTGCTGCTCGGCGACGTCATCTCCCGGGCCGCCCTGGAGAACCCGCTGGCCCGCTCCTTCATGAAGGCGCTGGAAGAGGACGGCAACCCGTGGCTCTTCGGCACCGAGGAGCCCGAGGCGCTGCTCGCCGACTGCGGCTGGGACGTGCGCGAGGTGAAGCAGCCGGGTGAGCCCGGCGCCCACTTCGACCGCTGGCCCTACCCGGTCCCGGCGCGCTCCGTCCCGCGCGTGCCCCGCTCCTTCCTCTTCACGTGTGACCTCCCGACCAGCCAGCAGGAGGTGGCCGCATGAGCGCCCACGACTTCCACCAGAAGGTCATCACCGACGCCGGCGCGGCCGTGCGCGGTCTGACCGTCGCCCTCGGCGAGCGCCTCGGCCTCTACAAGGCCCTCGCCGAGCACGGCCCGCTCACCGCGGGCGAGCTCGCCGGGAAGACCGGCACCGACGAGCGGTACATCGAGGAGTGGCTGCACGCCCAGCTCTCCGCCGGGTACGTGGAGCGGCACCCGAGCTCGCTCACGTACACGCTGCCCGCCGACCACGTCGAGGTGCTCGCCGACCCCACCGCCGTCACCTTCGCCGCCGGCTTCTTCACCGCGCTGAAGGCGCTGTACGCCACCGAGGACCTGCTCGTCGAGGCGTACAGGTCCGGCGACGGCGTCGGCTGGGCCGAGCACGACGCGGCGCTCGACACCGGCATGGGCTCCTTCTTCCAGCCGACGTACGAGCACAAGCTCGTCCCGGACTGGCTGCCGGCCCTGCACCAGGTCACCGACAAGCTGAACGCCGGCGGCACCGTCGCCGACGTCGGCTGCGGCGTCGGGCACACCACGCTGCTGATCGCGAAGGCGTTCCCGAACGCCACCGTGCACGGCTTCGACTACTCCGAAGAGGCCATCAGCATCGCGCGCCAGCTCGCCGAGGAGGCCGGCCTGTCCGACCGCGTCGTCTTCGAGGTCGCCTCGGCCGACGACTACCCGGGCAGCGGCTACGACCTGGTCTGCTTCTTCAACGCCCTGCACGACATGGGCGACCCGGTCGCCGCCGCGCAGCACGTGCTCGGCTCGCTCGACGCCGACGGCACCTGGATGCTCGTCGAGTCGAACGTCTCGCCCGCCGACATCGACACCCAGACCCCGGCCGCCCGCATGTTCATGGCCCTGTCCGCCGTGATGTGCCTGCCGGTCGCCGTCGCCCAGCGCGGCCCGCACGCCCTCGGCAACCACTCCGGCGAGAAGGCGTTCCGCGCCATCGCCGAGGAGGCCGGCTTCACCCGCTGGCGGCGCGCCACCGAGACGCCCGTCAACGCCGTCTACGAAGTCCGCCCGTAGCCCACTCCGAACGACCAAGGAGCGAGATCATGGGCGTTGCCGCCCTGCCCGTCACCGACCGGTTCATGGAGGTCCTGGAGCGGCTCAGCGAGCGCTCCGTCGAGGACTACTACAACCCGTACCAGACCTTCCAGTGGCCCGAGAGCCTGGAGGAGAACCGGTACTGGATGACGCCGGAGCTGCTCACCGTCTACGGCACCGAGCACTTCGACACCCTCGGCGAGGAAACGCTTCAGCGCCTGTCGAAGTGGGAGTCCGTCAACTTCTACAGCCTCAATGTGCACGGCATCCGCGAGCTCCTCATCGAGGTCGTCGGCCGCATCCACATGCCCGGCTTCGAGGTCCCCTCGGACTTCTTCCACCACTTCATCGGCGAGGAGAACGAACACATGTGGTTCTTCTCCGAGTTCTGCCGGCGCTACGGCAACAAGATCTACGGCTCCACCGCCATGCGCGCCGACGCCGCCTGGGAGCCCGAGGTCGAGAACTTCCTGGTCTTCACCCGCATCCTGTTCTTCGAGGAGCTGGTCGACCACTACAACTCCCGGATGGCGAAGGACGATTCCCTCTGCCACACCATCCGCGAGGTCAACCGCATCCACCACCAGGACGAGTCCCGGCACATCGCCTTCGGCCGCGAGCTGGTCTCGCTGCTCTTCCAGCGCATGTGCGAGGCCGTCCCCGCCGAGCGGGTCCGCGAGGTCGAGGCGTACCTCAAGCGCTACGTGGTCTACAGCATCAACTCGCTGTACAACCCGCACGTGTACAAGGACGCCGGCATTCCCGACCCGCTGGCCCTGCGCAACTCGCTGATCGCCGACCAGGGCCGCCGCGCCCACGAGCGCAAGGCGATCCGCAAGCCGCTCTCCTTCTTCCTGAAGACCGGCATCTTCTCCGACGACAGCCTCCCCGTCCTCTGAGAACCGGTCCTGAGCGCGCGCCGAGAGCGCGAACCCACCCTGAGAGGTGAACCGACCATGACCGTGACCACCCCCGCCACCGTCGGGGCGACCGGGGCGACCAGGGGCCTGCCCACGCTCGGCCCGGAGGGGACCCGCCTGCTGCGGCTCCTCGACGACACCTTCGAGGGCTGGGGGGTGACCGCGGGTGCCCGCACCATGACGATGCCCCCGCTGCTCCCGGCCGCAGACCTGGCCCGGCTCGACTACTACGACAACTTCCCCCACCAGGCCGTCGTCGCCGCCCCGCTCGACCTGGAGCGCCGCGCGGCCGCGCCCTTCTCCACCGACACCGGCCGCTTTCCGACCGAGGCCCTCCAGCCGGCCGAGCTCGGACTGCCCTCGGCGTCCTGCTACGCCGTCTACCTGACCCACCAGGGCACCCAGGTCGCCGACGACCACCTGGTGACCATCTGCTCGTGGTGCTTCCGCAAGGAGACGCACTACGAGGGCATGCGGCGCCAACTGGGCTTCCGCATGCGGGAGATCGTGGCCATCGGCGCGCAGCGCCACGCCGAGAACCACCTCGCGGACTTCACCGCCCGCATCCACGCCTTCGCCACGGCACTCGACCTGCCGCTGCGCAAGGAGGCCGCCTGCGACCCGTTCTTCGACAAGGGCGGTTCCAAGGCGCTGCTCCAGCGGCTCACGCCGGTGAAGCACGAGTTCCTGTACGAGGACCTGGCGATCGCCTCGGTCAACACGCACCGGAACTTCTTCGGCGACCGCTGCGACATCACCCTGGAGTCGACCGGCGGTCCGGCCTTCACCAGCTGTGTCGCCTTCGGTCTGGAGCGCTGGCTGTCGGCGCTCACCCGCCGTCACGGCAGCTGGGAGACCGCCACCGAGGCGGTCCTCGACGCGAACGCCCGCATGCGCACCGATGCGAGTCTCGCGGCCGGGCCGGTGATCTGACGTGCCGGCCCGTCCCGTCGCCCCGCCGGCGGGCGGCCTGGGCTGGGCGAACCTCGGCATGGACATCGTGTCCGTCAACCGCGTGAAGAGGCTTCTCGCGCAGTACGGGGAGAAGTTCTTCGAGCGGATGCTCACCCCCGGCGAACTCGACGACTGCCGCACCGCCAGCGGGCTCGACGTCCTGAGCCTGTGCGGCCGGATCGCGGCCAAGGAAGCGGCCTTCAAGACCTTACGGGTCAGGGGCAGGTTCCTGCCCTGGCCGGACATCGTCGTACGGCGCTCCGAGGGCGGCTGGCCGCTCGTGGAGCTGCGCGGTCCCGCCGCGGAGATGGCCCAGGAGTCCGGCATCTCCGAGATCACCGTGTCCATCAGCCACGACGTGGACTACGCGGTCGCGGTCGCCGCGCCGATCATCGCCCCCACCCCTTCCGCCCCCACCCCTTCCGCAAGCAGCAGCAGCTAAAGAGGAGAAGCATCATGGCCGACGGCCTGCAGACGGTGAAGAACTGGATCCTCGAGCGTCACCCCGAGCGCGACGACATCGCCGCCGACCTCGACCTGATCGAGAACCGTCTCATCGACTCGCTGTCCTTCGTCGAGTTCGTCTTCCTCCTGGAGCAGGAGAGCGGCACCTCGATCCAGATGGAGACCCTGGAGGTCGACTCCATCCGCACGCTCGGCGCCATCGAGCAGCACTTCTTCGCGAAGACCGCCGAGGACCGCGTGGAGGTCCAGGCATGAGCCGCCGCCTGTTCACCTCGGAGTCCGTGACCGAGGGCCACCCGGACAAGATCGCCGACCGGATCAGCGACACCGTCCTGGACGCCCTGCTCGCCCAGGACCCGCACTCCCGCGTCGCCGTGGAGACCCTGATCACCACCGGTCAGGTGCACATCGCCGGCGAGGTCACCACCTCCGCGTACGCGCCGATCGCCCAGCTGGTGCGCGACGCCGTGCTCGACATCGGCTACGACTCCTCCGCGAAGGGCTTCGACGGCGCCTCCTGCGGCGTGTCGGTGTCCATCGGCGCCCAGTCGCCGGACATCGCGCAGGGTGTCGACACCGCGCATGAGGCGCGCGTCGAAGGCGTGGAGGACGAGCTGGCGGCCCAGGGCGCCGGCGACCAGGGCCTGATGTTCGGCTACGCCTGCGACGACACGGCCGAGCTGATGCCGCTGCCGATCGCGCTCGCGCACCGGCTGTCGCGCCGGCTGACGGAGGTCCGCAAGAACGGGACCGTGCCGTACCTGCGGCCGGACGGCAAGACCCAGGTCACCATCGAGTACGACGGCGACAAGCCGGTCCGCCTCGACACGGTGGTCGTCTCCTCGCAGCACGCCGCCGACATATCCGTCGAGGGCCTGCTGACGCCGGACGTCCGCGAGTACGTCGTCGAGCACGTCCTCAAGGAGCTCGTCGAGGAGGGCGTGACCCTGGAGTCCGACGGCTACCGGCTCCTGGTCAACCCGACCGGGCGCTTCGAGATCGGCGGCCCGATGGGCGACGCCGGCCTCACCGGCCGGAAGATCATCATCGACACGTACGGCGGCATGGCCCGCCACGGCGGCGGCGCCTTCTCCGGCAAGGACCCGTCGAAGGTGGACCGTTCGGCCGCCTACGCGATGCGCTGGGTGGCGAAGAACATCGTCGCCGCGGGCCTCGCCCGCCGTGCCGAGGTGCAGGTCGCGTACGCGATCGGCAAGGCCGAGCCGGTCGGTCTCTTCGTCGAGACCTTCGGCACCGGCACCCTCCCGGACGAGACGATCCAGGAGGCCGTGTCCCAGGTCTTCGACCTGCGGCCGGCCGCGATCATCCGCGACCTGGACCTGAAGCGCCCGATCTACGCGGCCACCGCGGCGTACGGGCACTTCGGCCGGGAGCTGCCGGAGTTCACCTGGGAGCGGACCGACCGTGCCGAGGCCCTCGGCAAGGCCGCGCGAGAGGTCACGGGGGGCTGATCCGTGCGAATCGCTGTCACCGGATCCATCGCGACCGACCATCTGATGACCTTCCCCGGCTGGTTCAGCGAGCAGCTGATCGCCGACCGGCTCGACAAGGTCTCCCTGTCGTTCCTCGCCGACAACCTGGAGGTCAGGCGCGGCGGAGTGGCAGCGAACATCGCCTTCGGACTCGGTGTGCTCGGCCTGCGCCCCGCTCTCGTGGGCGCGGTCGGCGCCGATTTCGAGCCGTACCGGATCTGGCTCAAGGACCACGGTGTGGACACCGACTCGGTGCGCGTCAGCGAGTCGCTCCACACCGCCCGGTTCGTCTGTACCACCGACCGGGCGCAGAACCAGATCGCCACGTTCTACGCCGGCGCGATGAGCGAGGCCCGCGACATCGACCTGCGGGACGTCATCGCCCGGACCGGGCGCCTGGAACTGGTCCTGGTCTCACCGGACGACCCCGAGGCCATGCTGCGGCACTCCCGCACCTGCCGCGAGCTCGGGGTCCCCTTCGCCGCCGACCCGTCGCAGCAGCTGGCGCGGCTCGACGGCGGGCAGGTGAAGGAGCTGGTGGACGGGGCGCGGTTCCTGTTCACCAACGAGTACGAGACCGCCCTGCTGCAGGAGAAGACCGGCTGGTCCGAGGCGGACGTGCTGCGCCGCGTCGGCACGTGGGTCACCACCCACGGCGAGGCCGGGGTGCGGATCCGCGGCGAGGGCCGGGCGCCGCTCGCGGTGCCGGCGGTGCCGGTGGCGGGCGTGGTCGACCCGACGGGCGTCGGTGACGCCTTCCGGGCCGGTTTCCTCGCCGGGACGCTGTGGGGCGTGCCGGAGAAGTGCGCGGCCCAGCTGGGCTGCGCGGTGGCGGCCACCGTCCTCGACTACGTGGGGACGCAGGAGTACCGGCTGCACCGGGACACGCTGATCGACCGCATCAGGACGACGTACGGGGTGGGCTGCACGGCCACGCTCATGACGCATCTGAGGGGGCTGACGTGACGGACCGCGCCAGGCGCTCGCTCCGCGAGGAGTTCGCCACCCGGGTCGTGGTGGCCGACGGGGCGATGGGCACGATGCTCCAGGCCGCCGACCCCACCATGGACGACTTCACGGGTCTGGAGGGCTGCAACGAGATCCTCAACGTGACCCGTCCCGACATCGTCGCCTCCGTGCACGACGCCTACTTCTCGGTGGGCGTGGACGCGGTGGAGACCAACACGTTCGGCGCCAACCTGGCGGCGCTCGCCGAGTACGGCATCGAGCACCGCGTGTACGAGCTGTCGGAGGCGGGCGCGCGCATCGCCCGCAACACCGCCGACGCCCACACGGCCGTCGACGGCCGGCCGCGCTGGGTGCTCGGCTCGATGGGCCCGGGCACCAAGCTGCCGACCCTCGGGCACGTCACGTACGAGCCGCTGCGGGACGCCTTCCAGCAGAACGCGGAGGGGCTGCTGCGGGGCGGCGCGGACGCGCTGCTCGTCGAGACCTCGCAGGACCTGCTCCAGACGAAGGCGGCCGTCATCGGCGCCCGCCGGGCCCTGGACTCCCTGGGGCTCGACCTGCCGGTGATCGTGCAGGTGACCGTCGAGACGACGGGCACCATGCTGCTGGGCTCGGAGATCGGCGCCGCGCTGACGGCCCTGGAGCCGCTGGGCATCGACATGATCGGCCTCAACTGCGCCACCGGCCCGGCCGAGATGGCGGAGCACCTGCGCTATCTGTCCCGCCACGCCCGCATCCCGGTCTCGGTGATGCCGAACGCCGGCCTGCCGGTGCTGACCTCCGACGGCGCGCACTATCCGCTGTCGCCGGCCGAGCTCGCCGACGCGCAGGAGGCGTTCGTCCGCGACTACGGCCCGGCGCTGGTCGGCGGCTGCTGCGGTACGACGCCCGAGCACCTGCGGCAGATCGTGGAGCGGGTGCGCGGCGCGGCCGTGCCGGTGCGCACGCCGGCCGCCGAGCCGGGCGCCTCGTCGCTCTACAGCCATGTGCCGTTCCGCCAGGACACCTCGTACCTGGCGATCGGCGAGCGGACGAACGCCAACGGCTCGAAGAAGTTCCGCGAGGCCATGCTGGAGGGCCGCTGGGACGACTGCGTGGAGATGGCGCGCGAGCAGATCCGCGAGGGCGCGCACATGCTCGACCTGTGTGTCGACTACGTGGGCCGGGACGGCGTCGCCGACATGGCGGAGCTGGCCGGCCGCTTCGCCACCGCGTCCACGCTGCCGATCGTCCTCGACTCGACCGAGGTGGCGGTGCTGCGGGCCGGCCTGGAGAAGCTGGGCGGCCGCGCGGTCGTCAACTCGGTCAACTACGAGGACGGTGACGGCCCCGGCTCGCGGTTCGCGCAGGTCGCGGGCCTGGCGCGGGAGCACGGCGCGGCGCTGATGGCGCTGACGATCGACGAGGAGGGCCAGGCCCGTACCGTCGGGAAGAAGGTGGAGATCGCCGAGCGGCTGATCGCCGACCTGGGCGCGAACTGGGGGATCAGGGAGTCGGACATCCTGATCGACACCCTCACCTTCACCATCTGCACCGGCCAGGAGGAGTCCCGCAAGGACGGCATCGCCACGATCGAGGCGATCCGCGAGCTGAAGCGGCGCCACCCGGACGTCCAGACGACGCTCGGCCTGTCCAACATCTCCTTCGGCCTCAACCCGGCCGCCCGGATCGTCCTCAACTCGGTCTTCCTCGACGAGTGCGTGAAGGCCGGGCTCGACTCGGCGATCGTGCACGCGTCGAAGATCCTGCCGATCGCGCGCCTGGAGCCGGAGCAGGTCGAGGTCGCGCTCGACCTGATCTACGACCGCAGGCGGGAGGGGTACGACCCGCTGCAGCGCCTCCTCGAACTCTTCGAGGGCGCGACGGCGAAGTCCCTGAAGGCCGGCAAGGCGGAGGAGCTGCTCGCGCTGCCGCTGGACGAGCGCCTCAAGCGGCGGATCATCGACGGCGAGAAGAACGGCCTGGAGGCCGATCTGGACGCCGCCCTGGAGACCACGCCGGCCCTGGAGATCGTCAACGAGATCCTGCTCGACGGCATGAAGACGGTCGGCGAGCTGTTCGGCTCCGGGCAGATGCAGCTGCCGTTCGTGCTCCAGTCCGCCGAGGTCATGAAGACCGCGGTGGCCTACCTCGAACCCCACATGGAGAAGACGGATGCGGACGGCAAGGGCACGATCGTCCTGGCGACTGTGCGCGGCGACGTCCACGACATCGGCAAGAACCTCGTCGACATCATCCTCTCCAACAACGGCTACAACGTGGTCAACATCGGCATCAAGCAACCGGTGTCGGCGATCCTGGAGGCCGCCGAGCAGCACGCCGCCGACGTGATCGGCATGTCGGGCCTGCTCGTGAAGTCCACGGTGATCATGAAGGAGAACCTGGAGGAGCTGAACGGCCGCGGCCTGGCCGCCAGGTATCCGGTGATCCTCGGCGGCGCGGCCCTGACCAGGGCGTACGTCGAGCAGGATCTGCACGAGATCTACCAGGGCGAGGTCCGCTACGCCCGCGACGCCTTCGAGGGCCTGCGCCTGATGGACGCCCTCATGGCGGTCAAGCGCGGTGTGCCGGGCGCGAGCCTGCCGGAGCTCAAGCAGCGCCGGGTGCCGAAGAAGGCGACGCCCGCGCTCGACGTGCGGGAGCCCGAGCCGGCCGGCCGCTCCGACGTGGCTTCCGACAACGTCGTACCGGAGCCGCCGTTCCTCGGGACGAAGGTCGTCAAGGGCATCCAGCTCGCCGAGTACGCCTCCTGGCTCGACGAGGGCGCCCTGTTCAAGGGCCAGTGGGGCCTGAAGGACAAGGAGACCGTCGAGTCGGAGGGCCGGCCGCGGCTGCGCGGCTGGCTGGACCGGCTGCAGACGGACCGCCTCCTCGAAGCGGCCGTCGTCCACGGTTACTTCCCCTGTGTGTCCAAGGGCGACGACCTGATCATCCTCGACGAGGACGGCGGCGAGCGGACCCGCTTCAGCTTCCCCCGCCAGCAGCGGGGCCGCCGCCTCTGCCTCGCCGACTTCTTCCGCTCCGAGGACTCCGGCGAGATCGACGTGATCGGCCTCCAGGTCGTCACCGTCGGCTCGCGGATCGGCGAGGAGACGGCGCGGCTGTTCGCCGCCGACTCGTACCGCGACTACCTCGAACTGCACGGCCTGTCCGTGCAGTTGGCCGAGGCCCTGGCCGAGTACTGGCACGGCCGGGTGCGCCAGGAGTGGGGCATCGCGGGCGGCGACCCGGCCGGCATCGACGGCATGCTGCGCACCGAGTACCAGGGCTGCCGCTACTCGCTCGGCTACCCGGCCTGCCCCGATCTGGAGGACCGGGCGAAGATCGCCGAGCTGCTGCGGCCGGAGCGGATCGGCGTGGAGCTGTCGGAGGAGTACCAGTTGCACCCCGAGCAGTCGACCGATGCGTTCGTGGTCCACCACCCCGAGGCGAGCTACTTCAACGCGGGAGGCCGACGCCTGTGAATCCGACCCCCGGATCCCCCACCTTCTCGTTCGAGTTCTTCCCGCCGAAGACCGACAAGGGCGAGCAGACCCTGTGGGACGCGATCCGCCGCGTGGAGGCCCTCGCGCCGGACTTCGTCTCCGTGACGTACGGCGCGGGCGGCTCCTCCCGGGACCGCACGATCGACGTCACCAAGCGGATCGTCACCGAGACCACCCTGCGGCCCGTCGCCCATCTGACGGCCGTCGGCCACTCGGTCGCCGAGCTCCGCGCGATCATCGGCGCCTACGCGGACGCCGGTGTCCGGGACGTCCTCGTGCTGCGCGGCGACCCGCCGGGCGACCCGCGCGGGACCTGGACGGCCCATCCGGACGGTTTCACCTACGCGTACGAACTCGTCGAGCTCGTACGGTCGCTGGGCGACTTCCGGATCGGCGTGGCGGCCTTCCCGGAGGGCCATCCGCGCTCGGCGGGCCCCGAGAGCGACCTCGCGCACTTCGTCGCCAAGTGCCGGGCGGGCGCCGACTACGCCATCACGCAGATGTTCTTCGACCCGGAGGACTACCTGCGGCTGCGCGACCGGGTCGCGGCCGCCGGCTGCGACACCCCGATCATTCCGGAGATCATGCCCGCGACCGACGTCCGGCAGATCCGCCGCTTCGCCGAGCTGTCGGACGCGGCCTTCCCCGAGGACCTGGCCCACCGGCTGGAGGCGGCGAAGGACGACCCCGCCGCCGCGTACCGGACCGGTGTCGAGCACGCGACCGCGATGGGTCTGCGGCTGCTCGACGAGGGCGCCCCGGGCCTGCACTACATCACGCTCAACAAGAGCACCGCGGCCCTCGAAATCCACAGATCGATCCACGCCTCAAGGAGCCTCGCACGTGTCTGACTTCACCGATTTCAAGGTTGCCGACATCGGTCTGGCGGAGTTCGGCCGCAAGGAGATCACGCTGGCCGAGCACGAGATGCCGGGGCTCATGGCGATCCGCCGCGAGTACGCCGAGCAGCAGCCGCTGGCCGGCGCCCGGATCACCGGCTCCCTGCACATGACCGTGCAGACCGCCGTCCTCATCGAGACGCTGGTCGCGCTCGGCGCCGAGGTCCGCTGGGTGTCCTGCAACATCTACTCCACCCAGGACCACGCCGCCGCCGCGATCGCCGCCGCCGGCATCCCGGTCTTCGCCTGGAAGGGCGAGACGCTGGAGGAGTACTGGTGGTGCACCGAGCAGGCGCTGACCTGGCCGGGCGCCGACGGCCCGAACATGATCCTGGACGACGGCGGCGACGCCACGCTCCTCGTCCACAAGGGTGTGGAGTACCAGAAGGCCGGCGCCGTGCCGGACCCGTCGACCGCCGACAACGAGGAGTTCCGGATCGTCCTGGAGCTGCTCGGCCGGACCGGTCTCGACTGGGCCGCGATCGCGTCCGGCATCCGCGGCGTGACGGAGGAGACCACCACCGGTGTCCACCGCCTCTACGAGATGCACCGCGAGGGCGCGCTCCTCTTCCCGGCGATCAACGTGAACGACGCCGTCACCAAGTCGAAGTTCGACAACAAGTACGGCTGCCGCCACTCGCTCGTCGACGGCATCAACCGGGCCACCGACGTCCTCATCGGCGGCAAGACGGCCGTGGTCTGCGGTTACGGCGACGTCGGCAAGGGTTCGGCGGAGTCGCTGCGCGGCCAGGGCGCCCGGGTCATCGTCACCGAGATCGACCCGATCTGCGCGCTCCAGGCGGCGATGGACGGCTACCAGGTGACGACGCTGGAGGAGGTCGTCGAGACCGCCGACATCTTCATCACCACCACGGGCAACAAGGACATCATCATGGCGTCCGACATCGCCCGGATGAAGCACCAGGCGATCGTCGGCAACATCGGCCACTTCGACAACGAGATCGACATGGCCGGCCTGGCCCGGATCCCCGGGATCGTGAAGGACGAGGTCAAGCCGCAGGTCCACACCTGGACCTTCCCCGACGGCAAGGTGGTGATCGTCCTCTCCGAGGGCCGCCTGCTGAACCTGGGCAACGCGACGGGCCACCCGTCCTTCGTGATGTCGAACTCCTTCGCGGACCAGACCCTCGCCCAGATCGAGCTGTTCACGAAGACGGACGCGTATCCGGTCGGCGTCCACACGCTGCCGAAGCACCTCGACGAGAAGGTCGCCCGGCTCCACCTCGACGCCCTCGGCGTGAAGCTCACCGAGCTGCGCCCCGAACAGGCCTCGTACATCGGCGTTCCGGTCGAGGGCCCGTACAAGCCGGACCACTACCGCTACTGAGGCTCACGTGTGTACCGAATGCCCTGAGGAAGCACCACGTGACCCGTGGCTCCCGGACCGTCTGCTGAAGACGGAGCGGGACCTGCTGATGCCGCTGCTGCGCCGTACGCCCGCGGAGGCGTACGAGAACCGCACCGCCTGCCCCGGCTGGACCGCCCGGCAGGTGCTCGCCCACTGCGCGGCGGCGCTCATCAGGATCGTCGAGGGACGGCTTGAGGAGGGCGTGTTCCTGCCCGACGCCAACGCCTGCGACGTGGCCGAGCGCCAGGACTGGCCGCTGGAGAGGATCCTCGACGAGCTGGAGCGCGGCTTCAGCGAGGCCGGGCCGGTCATCGCCGCACGCGAGGACGGCCGGCTCGACGCGGTCGCCCTCGGCGAGTGGGTGCACGCCGGAGACGTACGGGAAGCCTTCGGCGAGCCCGGCGCGTACTGCGGCGATGCGCTCGACCTGGCGCTGCCGCTGCTGTCCGTCACCAGCCGCAAGCGGGAGACGCCCCGCCTGGTCGGCACCCTGGCGGACCGCACCGTCGAGGTCGACCTCGGCAACGCCATCGAGGGCCGTGAGCCGGCCCGCTTCCACGGCGACGCCGCTACCTTGATCCGCATTTACTCGGGACGCCCGCTGGTACGGACACGCTACGAACTGACGGGCGCGACGGAGCAGGAACTTCTCATCTACCGCTGAGGGCGGTGGGCCCGGGCGCCATGGGGCGGGGGTTGTGGGCATTCGTTTCCGCAGGGCGGAACGGGTGGGCACAACCCCCCACCGGCCGGCACCCTGCCGCCGCCCTCGTCCCCGCAGACGAAGGGACCCCCATGCCCACGCTCGACCGGCTCCTGCACGACGAGGCGGCCCGGCGCCCAGACGACACCGCCGTCGTCTTCGGCGACGACACCCTCTCCTTCCGCGAGCTCCACGAAGGCGCCGCCGTCCTCGCCGGCTACCTCCGCACCCTCGGCGTCGCCGCCGACCACCGCGTCGGCGTCCACGTCGAACCGTCACTCGAACTGATGATCGGCACATGGGGCGTGGTGCTGTCCGGCGGCGCGTACGTCCCGCTCTCCCCGGAGTACCCCGAGGAGCGCCTGCGCTACATGATCGAGGACAGCGGCGCCCGCGTCGTCTTCACCCAGGAACGCTTCCGCGAGCGCGTCACCGAACTCGCCCCGCCCGGCACCACCGTCGTCACCTTCAAGGACGCCGTGCAGCACGCCTGGCGCACGGCCGGTGTCGAACAGCCCCTCGCCGACGCCGAGTTGGCACCGACCCAGCTCGCGTACGTCATCTACACCTCCGGCTCCACCGGCAAGCCCAAGGGCGTCATGGTCGAGCACGGCTCGATCGTCTCCCAGATGCGGTGGATGGCCGCCGAGCACCGGCTCGGCCCCGGCGAGACCGTCGTCCAGAAGACCCCGATGAGCTTCGACGCCGCCCAGTGGGAGATCCTCGCCCCGGCCGTCGGCGCCCGCGTCGCCATGGGCCCGCCCGGCGTCTACCGCGACCCCGAGGGCCTCGTCGACACCGTGCGCCGGCACGGCGCCACCATGCTCCAGTGCGTTCCGACCCTGCTCCAGGCCCTCGTCGACACCGAACGCCTCGGCTCCTGCACCACGCTGCGCCGCGTCTACTCGGGCGGCGAGATCCTCTCCCGCAACCTCGCGGTCCAGGTCCTCGCCGAGCTGCCGGACGCCGAGCTGGTCAACCTGTACGGCCCCACCGAGTGCACCATCAACGCCTCCTCCCACACCGTCGACCGCGCGACCGTCGCCGCCGGCCCGTCCGCGATACCGATCGGCAGACCGGCCCACCAGACGAGCTTCCACATACGCGACGGCGAACTGTGCGTCGGCGGCGTCCAGGTAGCGCGGGGGTACCTGGACCGGCCGGAGCTCACGGCCGAGAAGTTCATCACCGCCGAGAACGGCGAACGGCTCTACCGCACGGGCGATCTGGCGACGCTGAACGAGGACGGCACCGTCCAGTTCGCGGGCCGCGCCGACAACCAGATCAAGCTCCGCGGCTTCCGCGTCGAGCTCGACGAGATCGCGCTCGCCATCGAGAACCACGACTGGGTCAAGAGCGCGGCCGTCATCGTCAAGAACGAGCCCCGCACCGGCTTCCAGAACCTGGTCGCCTGCGTCGAGCTCTCCCCGAAGGAAGCCGCCCTGATGGACCAGGGCAACCACGGCGCCCACCACCAGTCCAAGGAATCGAAGCTCCAGGTCAAGGCGCAGCTGTCCAACGCCGGCACCCTCGACGCGGCCGCGCTCGCCGGCCGCCCGGTCGTCGAACTGCCCGGCCGCACCCCGGCCGAGCGGACCCGCCGGGCCGTCTTCGCCCGCAAGACCTACCGCTTCTACGAGGGCGGCCCGGTCTCCCGCGCCGACGTCCTCGGTGTGCTCGCCCGCCGCCCCGAGGGCATCGGCTCGCGTGCGGTCGGCACGCTCGCGGCCGCCGACCTGGGCGAGATCCTGCGCTGGTTCGGCCAGTTCCTCAGCGAGGAGCGGCTGCTGCCGAAGTACGGCTACGCCTCGCCGGGCGCGCTGTACGCGACGCAGCTGTACGTGGAGGTGCGCGGCATCGCCGGCCTGGAGCCGGGCACGTACTACTACCACCCGGTGCACCACCAGCTGTACCTGACGGAGCCCGCGTCCACCGACGAGGGCGAGCCCTTCGTCCGCTTCGGCTTCCGCGGCAAGTGGGAGGCCATCGAGCCGGTCTACAAGAACAACATCCGCGAGGTGCTGGAGATCGAGACCGGCCACATGGTCGGCCTCTTCGAGGAGATCCTGCCGCCGCTCGGCCTGGACATCCGCCCGGTGCGCGGCGGCGACCCCGGCGACGAGACGGACCTGGGGCTCTTCGAACTCACCCCGTACGACGAGGAGTCGGCGTCCGGGCCCGACGTCGACCTGTACGTGCAGGCGCACCCGGGGCGGATCGCCGACCTGGACGCGGGCCAGTACGCGTACGAGGAGGGCGGGCTGACCCGCATCGGCGACGGCCGGGTGGAGAAGAAGCACGTCATCGCGATCAACCAGGCGGTGTACGACCGGGCCTCGCTCGGCGTCTGTGTGATCGCCCGCACCGGCGCCCCCGACGCGGCCTGGCGCTCGTACATCGACCTCGGCCGCGCCCTCCAGCGCCTCCAGCTCGGCTCGGAGGTCCACGGCCTCGGGTTCATGTCCTCCGGCTACAGCTCGATGTCCGGCAACCCGCTGCCCGCCGCCCGCCGCATGGACGAGCTGCTCGCCGCCGCCGGCCGGCCGACCGGCCCCTCGTACTTCTTCGTCGGCGGCCGGATCAGCGAGGAGCAGCGGCTGAGCGAGGGCATGTACGAGGACTCCGTCCACATGAAGGGCCCCGCGGAGATGATCCGCGACGACCTGGTGAACCACCTGCCCGACTACATGATCCCCAACCGGGTCGTGGTCCTCGACCGGCTGCCGCTCTCCGCCAACGGCAAGGTCGACACCAAGGCGCTCGCCGACCTCGCCGTCGTCAACGCCGGCCTGCACGGCCGCCCGCACGTCCTGCCGCGCACCCGCACCGAGCGGCGGATCGCGGAGATCTGGGCGGCGGCGCTGAAGTACGAGGAGGTCGAGGCGGTCTCCGTCCAGGACGACTTCTTCGAGTCGGGCGGCAACTCGCTGATCGCGGTCGCGCTCATCACGAAGATCAACCGGGAGTTCGGCGGCGAGTCCCAGCTGCCGCTGCAGATCCTCTTCGAGTGCCCGACCATCGAGAAGCTGGCCCACCGCCTCGACGGCGCCGCCGCGACCCCGGCGTCCCGGCTCGTCCGGCTGCACGCCGACGGCGCCCAGTCGCCGGTCTACTGCTGGCCGGGCCTCGGCGGCTACACCATGAACCTCCGCTTCCTCGCGGAGGAGATCGGCATCGACCGGCCGTTCTACGGCGTCCAGGCGCACGGCATCAACCGCGGCGAGACCCCGTACGACACCATCCGCGAGATGGCCGCCGCCGACGTCGCCGCGATCCGCCGCCGCCAGCCCTCGGGGCCGTACACGCTGTGGGGCTACTCCTTCGGCGCGCGCGTCGCCTTCGAGTCGGCGCACCTCCTGGAGGCGGCCGGCGAGCAGGTCGAGCACCTGTTCCTGATCGCGCCGGGCTCGCCGAAGGTGCGCGAGGAGTCGGCGGCCGGCGGCGCCTCGTACGACAACCCCGGCTTCACCAAGATCCTCTACTCGGTCTTCGCGGGCGCGCTCGGCGACGTGCCGGCGTCGGACGCGGAGGGCTTCGCGAAGTACGTGACGGAGCGGTTCCCGGCGCTCGATCCGGAGCTGGTCGCCCGGATCATCGCGATCGTCGAGAAGACCTTCGACTTCACGTACACCTTCAAGGAGCTGACCGAGCGCCGGGTGTCCTGCCCGGTCACCCTCTTCAAGGCGCAGGGCGACGACTACTCCTTCCTGGAGGGCACGACCGGCTGGTCGACGCGCCCGCCGACGGTCGTGGAGCTGGACGCCGACCACTACAGCCTGCTGCGGGCACCGGACCTGAAGGAGCTGGTGAAGAAGATCCGCTACCGGCTGGGCAGGTAGCCGGGGGGTCGCCCGATCGGGCGTGACGTGGTGCGGGGCGGGGTGCCGACTGCTGTGCTGGTGGGTGGTCGGCACCCCGCCCTTCCCGCATCCGTCAGGAGCGCACCATGCCCGTGATCGTCACCGTCGAGATCCCCGGCGGCACGAAGGAGCAGTACGAGCAGAACACCGAGCAGATCACCTCCGCGGACTGGTGGCCGATGCCCGGCTTCCTCGCCCACGCGGCGGGCCCGGACGGCACGGGCGGCTGGCGGGTGGTCGACTTCTGGGAGTCGGCGGAGGCGTTCCAGGCGTTCGTGGAGAAGGCGACGCCGATCTTCCGGTCGTCGGGGACGCCGCCGGTGATGCCGAGGATCGACGAGGCGGTGAACGTCATGGTCGGGCGCTGAACCCGAAATCCCTTTGCGGGCGGCGGCGGCCGGGCGCCAAGCTGCGTGCCATGACCGCAGACCTGTTCACCGCCGAAGGGCGCCTCAAGGCCATCCCGCGCCGCCCGGCGCGCCGTGCCGCCCTGCTCGACCACCTCGCCGCCGAGCTCTTCGAGCCGGCCCGCGTCTACAGCGAGCGCGAGGTCAACGAGGCCCTGAAGACCGTGCACGCGGACTTCCCGGCGCTGCGCCGCTACCTGGTGATCGGCGGCCAGCTCGCCCGCACGAAGGACGGCTCGGCCTACCGCCGACAGCAGCAGCCCCTGTCCCCGGCCGGAGCGACTCCCGCCGCGCCGTGATCGCCGCGGCGGTGGCCGGCCTGCTGGCCGGCTACGGCATCGCGATCCCCGTCGGCGCCGTCGGCGCCTACCTGGTCGCCGTCACGGCCCGCACCGGCTGGCGTACGGGCGCGGGCGCCGCGCTCGGCGTCGCCACCGCGGACGGCGTGTACGCGCTCCTCGCGGTCGCGGGCGGCTCGGCGCTCGTGCCGCTGCTGACCCCGGTGATGACGCCCCTGCGGTGGCTCTCGGCCCTGGTCCTCGTCGTCCTCGCGGCCCGCGCCGCCGCGGCGGCCGTCCGCACCCACCGCGCGGGCCGCCTCGCCACCCGCGACGACGGCGCGGCCACCCTGACCCCGGCCCGCGCCTACCTCACCTTCCTCGGCATCACGCTGCTCAACCCGATGACGGTGATCTACTTCGCCGCCCTGGTCCTCGCCACGGGCCCCGCCGCCCCCGCCACGCCCCCGGCCCGCACCGCCTTCGTCCTCGCCGCCCTCCTCGCCTCCGCCACCTGGCAACTCCTCCTCGCCACCGGCGGCACCCTCCTCGCCCGCACCCTGACGGGCCCGCGCGGACGGCTGACGACGGCGCTGGCGTCGAGCACGCTGATCACGGTCCTCGCGGTCGGACTGGTGACGGGTTAGAGCGTGTCGATCCGGAGCAGCTCGGCGCCGTCCGCTTGGCCGATCATGGAATCCTTGCCGGTGGAGGA
Source organism: Streptomyces sp. NPDC004327 (assembly GCF_042873935.1). Lineage (NCBI taxonomy): Bacteria > Bacillati > Actinomycetota > Actinomycetes > Kitasatosporales > Streptomycetaceae > Streptomyces > Streptomyces sp. NPDC004327. The sequence goes on from NZ_JBIAME010000003.1 coordinate 168,863, forward strand.
ATCCTCCGGCGACCGATGAGTTTTCGACGGAGACGACGTCTACACCTCCGAGAACAGCGCGCACGACCGAGAACGACCAGAAGCCATCAGGAGCCCGCCATGCGTACCCTCATCACCTCCGCCTTCATCTCCCTCGACGGCGTCGTCGAGGCCCCCGGCGGCGAGCCCGGCTACCGCAACTCCGGCTGGACCTTCAAGCACACCGAGTTCCTGCCCGAGGCGTTCGAGATCAAGGGGCGGGAGCAGAAGGAGGCCGCGGCGATGCTGCTCGGGCGGGTCAGCTACGAGGCGTTCAGCCCCGTGTGGCCCGACATGGCGGACTTCGCGGACTACAAGGAGATGCCGAAGTACGTCGTCTCCACCACCCTCACCGACGACGACCTCGTGTCGAACTGGGGCGAGACCACGATCCTGCGCTCCGTCGACGAGGTCGCCGCGCTCAAGGAGACCGAGGGCGGGCCGATCATCGTGCACGGCAGCGCCTCGCTCAACCAGGCGCTGTCGGACGCGGGCCTCATCGACCGCTACCACCTGCTCGTCTTCCCGCTGCTCCTCGGCGCCGGCAAGCGGCTGTTCAGCACCTCGGACGTGGACGCGCGCAAGCTGACGCTGGCCGAGCACGAGGTGTACGCGAACGGGCTGCAGAAGCAGGTCTGGGACGTCGTCCGGTAGCCGGCGCGGCGGCTCAGCCGCCCGCGGGCCGGATGTTCTGGTTGTGCCGGAACACGTTGTCCGGGTCGTACGTCCGCTTCACCTCGGCCAGCCGGTCGTAGTGTCCGCGGTACGTGGCCCGGACCCGGTCCTGGCCCTCGTCCTCGCCGAGGAAGTTGACGTACGCGCCGCCCATCGAGTGCGGGTGCAGCGCCTCCCAGTAGCCGACCGCCCAGTCGCGGATCCGCTCCGCGTCAGCGGGCTCCGGGCTGATGCCGCCGATCACGCCGGACCACACCGCGTCCCGGTACGCCCAGGCCGTGTCCATGGGCCCGGGCCGGTGGGCGGCGCCGTCGACCGGGTAGAGGTGCATCGTCGACAGCTCGGTCGGCAGGCGCTCCAGGAAGGCGCGGTGCACGTCGATCGCGCCGTCCGTGATCCGGTCGAAGAAGTCACCGCGCCAGTACCACTGCAGCCCCTTCGGGATCAGCTCGTCGAACATCGACTGGACCGCCGGGTAGGGCATGGGCACCGCGAAGTGGAAGGCGGGCGGCGCCGGTTCGGCGACGTCCGCGAACGCCTTCGCCAGGCTCTCCTCGTCCGTCGCACCGGTGTGGCACCACACCACGCCGCACATCTTCCTGTGCTGGATCTCCTCGGGGAACGGCGGCCCGGGCGGCACCGCCAGCGTCGCGAAGAAGCCGTTCAGCTCCTCGGACGCGGCCGGCAGGTACTCCCGGTACCAGCGCAGCACCGGCCCGATCCACTCCGGGTCCCACAGCGTCACGCCGAGGCCCACCGTCTCCACCGGATGCAGCGCGTACGTGAAGGCCGTCACCACGCCGAAGTTGCCGCCGCCGCCGCGCAACGCCCAGTAGAGGTCGGTGTGTTCGTCCGCCGACGCGGTCACGAACGAGCCGTCCGCGAGGACCACGTCCGCCGCCACCAGGTTGTCGGCCGTCAGCCCGTACGCCCGGGTCAGATGCCCGTGCCCGCCGCCCACGGTCAGCCCGCCGACGCCGGTCGTCGACATGATCCCGGCGGGCGTGGCGAGCCCGTAGCCGTGGGCCTCGTGGTCCAGGTCGCCCAGCTGGCTGCCGCCGCCGACCAGCGCGGTCCGGGATTCCGGATCCACCCGCACCCAGCGCATCCCCGACAGGTCCAGCATCACCGATCCGTCGGACACGCAGAGCCCGCCGCCGCTGTGCCCACCGCCGCGCACCGTCATGTCCATGCCGGTGTCGCGGGCGAAGCGCACCACCGCCCGTACGTCCGTCGTGTCCGCGCACCGCGCGATGGCCGCGGGCCGCCGGTCGATCATCGCGTTGTAGACCGACCGGGCCTCGTCGTACCCGGCGTCCTGCGGTCCGATCACCTCGCCGCGCAGCAGCTCGCGCAGGTTCTCCACAGCCGTACCGCCCATGACCACTCCTCCAGGGCACCCCTGTCAGACGGCCGTGCTACCCCTTCAGTCTCCCTCTCGGCCCGGCACCCTGCCTCCCGGGCCCGGGCTCATGACCCCGCGCACGGACCGCCAGGACATGACGGACCAGCGCGACCGGGCCGACAGCAGCGATCCGGCGCTGAGGAAGGACCCGACCGAGCCGATGGAGAACGCGGACCCGACCGACCCGATCGACAGGAACGATCCGACCGACCCGATCGACAGGAACGAACCGACGGACCCGATCGACAGGGCGGAGTCCTTCGACCAGAGGGAGAGGAAGGAACGAGGTCTCATGCCCCGATCGTAGGCGGGCGCACCCCGGGAGTCCGGGGAACGGCCCGGAGAACACGGCGGCCCGCCCCGAAGGGCGGGCCGTCACGGCTGTCGCGGGCGACTACAGGACGGCGAGCGCGGCCTCGTAGTTCGGCTCCTGGGAGATCTCGTTGACGAGCTCCGTGTGCAGGACCTTGTCGTTCTCGTCGAGGACGACGACCGCGCGGGCGGTCAGGCCGGCCAGGGCGCCGTCGGCGATCGCGACACCGTAGTCGGTGTGGAACTCGCGGCCGCGGAAGGTCGACAGGTTCTGCACGTTCTCCAGGCCCTCGGCGCCGCAGAAGCGGGCCTGCGCGAAGGGCAGGTCGGCGGAGATGCACAGCACCACGGTGTTGTCGAGCTCGGCGGCCTTCGCGTTGAAGGCGCGGATCGAGGCGGCGCACGTCGGGGTGTCGACGCTCGGGAAGATGTTGAGGACCTTGCGCTTGCCCGCGAAGTCCTTCAGCGACTTGTCCGCGAGACCCTCGCCGACCAGGGTGAACGCGGGAGCGTCGGCGCCCTGGGCGGGCAGGATGCCGTCGACCGTTACGGGGTTGCCCTTGAGCGCGACCTGCGCCATGTGATTCTCCTTCGACTGGACTCGTTGTCATCAGCAGCTGCCAACGCCCCCGATCGTATTCCGTCGCCCCGTACGGCGAGGCCGGCCCGCCCGCTCCCCGGGGATGGACGGAGGGGAGCGGGCGGTCCGGCGGGGCAGGCGCGGGCCTTTGCGTCCCCGGTCGCGGGGGACCCCGTGCCTACCGGTTCGTGAGCTGCCCGGCCAGGCCCGGCACCGGTACCGCGGCCGTTTCGCAGGCGCACTCCGGCTTGGCGGCGTAGCGCGTGAAGCCGGGCAGTTCCTCGGCGCGGCGCAGTCCGCCCTTGTGGAGCGTCACTCCGTAGACGTACGGGCCGTCCTCGCGCCAGCACACGAGGGGGGTGCGGTAGAGGTCGCCCTCGGGGGTGGTGAACTCGGCGACGTAGCCGTCGGCGGGCAGCATCCGGTCACGCTCCCGCAGGCAGGGCCTGGAACAGGTGCCCGTAGTCGGTGATCGTCCGGGCGGTCGCGGCGGCGCCCGCGAGGTGCAGGGCGTGCCACAGGACGACCTGGTTGGCGGTGAGCACGTGGAAGCCGAGCTCGGCCTCCAGGCCCCTGACGGTGCCGACGGCGCGGATGCCGTTGCCGGCGACGAGGATCGCCTCGGGGCGGGCGTCGGCGACCGTCGTACGGATCCACTCCGACAGGTTCTCCGGGGTGATCGCGGTCTGCTGGGACGGCAGCCCGACCGGGCCGTGCTGGACGACGGTGAAGCCCTGCGACGCGAAGTACTCCTCGCCCTGGGCGGAGAGCTTGTCGTCGAACCACGGCGGGTTGACGATCGCGATCCGCCCGGCGCCGAGCGCGCGGAAGCCGGCGACGGCGGCCTTCGCGGTGCCGGTGACCGGGATGTCGCGGGTGACCGGCGCGAGCCGCTCGTACAGCGCCCGCTCACCGTCGGCGCCCAGGACGTACGAGGAGCTGGTGAAGCCGAGCACGAGCGCGTGCAGCGGCGAGTCGGCCAGGAGCTTGACGGCGTTGTCGAGGGCCGGGGGCTCGACGAACGCCGCGATGGGGTCCTCGGGGATCTTCTCCGCGACCATGTGCCCGCCGGGCAGCATGCCGCCGAAGTCGATGCGGGAGGCGTGGACGGAGACGGCGGCCGGGGACATCGCCCGGAGCTCGGCCTCGGGGCCGATGTCGGCCGAGGGGACGACGACGCCGATCCGGGTGGTGGCGTCCCAGCCGTCGGCGGGCGCGGTGGTGGTCATCGGGTCGGTCCTCACTTCTCGACGGTGTCGGCCTCGGCGGCGAGCGAGCCGCCCTTGACGGTCCCGGTGCCCTCCCCGTCCCCGCGGACGAAGTCGGGGTGCTGGGTCCGCATCTGCGCCATGACGAAGTCGTACGGGACGTCGTCGTAGGCGCCGTGGTCCCTGAGGAACTCCATGGCGCCCTTGCCGCCCGCGCCGGAGTGCGGGTGGTAGAGCGAGTCGGCGGTGCCGTCGAAGTCGAGGGCGTCCATCCCGTACAGCCGGCACAGCAGCTTGTTGAAGACGGGCGTGGCCTTGACCCACTTGCCGTCCAGGAAGACCTGGGTGAGGCCGTGGAAGAAGACGTCGCCGCCGATGTGGGCGATGAGCCGCGGGCTGGCGAGGTGGTTGCGGACGTCGCCGTACACGAGCTTCGACGGGATGCCGAGGGCGCGGACGGAGGCGGCGTACACGACCGACTTGTGCAGGCAGAAGCCCTGGCCGGCGTCGAGGACGCTGGAGGCGCGCAGCCCCTCGGGGCTGAGGTCGGTGCCGTACACCTCGTAGTCGAGGCCGTCGCGGACGGCGTAGTAGAGGGCGACGGCGTTCTCGCGGCGGTCGGCGGCCCGGTCCTTGACGACGGAGTCCACGAAGTTCTGGACCTGGTCGGACTCGTGGTCGAGGAAGGCGGTGGACCTGGTCAGGGTGTGCAGTTCGTCGAGGGCGATGCTCATGGGAAGGAGAGCTCCTAGCTCAGGGACGCGGTCGGAGTCGCGGTCGTAGCCGCGGTCGGAGTCGCTGTCGGAGTCGCGTTCCGCGTCGCGGTCGGTGTCGTGTTCCGCGTCGCGGTCGGTGTCGCCGGCGGGTCAGAGTCCGAGGAGGGCGGCCATGCGGTTGCGCTGGATCTCGCTGCTGCCCGAGTAGATCGTTCCGGCGATCGAGTTGCGCAGGTCGCGCTCGACGCCGTACTCGGTGAGGACCCCGCGCCCGCCGTGGATCTGGACGGCGGCCAGGGCGGTCTGCACGTTGGCCTCGGAGACGACGATCTTGGTGGCGGCCAGGTCGAGGGAGATGTCCTCGCCGCGCTCGGCCTTGGCGCCGGTGTCGGCGAGCCACTTCGCCGCCGTCTCGACGGCGATCCGCATGTCGACGATCTTGTGGCTGACGGCCTGGTAGCTGCCGATGGGCTGCCCGAACTGGGTGCGCTTCGCGGCGAACGCGAGGACGCTCTCCAGACGGTGGCGCATCTCGCCGAGGGTGAGGGAGAAGGCGTAGAGGATCTCGCGCTTCATCACGTAGTCGAGGACGAGGAAGCCGCCGCCCTCCGCGCCGACCCGCCGGCTCACCGGCACCCGCAGCCCGTCGAAGGCGAGCCGGCCGATCGGGGAGGTGCGCAGGCCCAGCTTGTCCATGGGCGCGCCGATCTCCAGGCCCGGGGTGTCGCGCTCGACGAGCAGGCAGGTCAGGCCGAAGGGGCCGGGCTTGCCGGTGCGCACGTACAGCAGGAAGAGGTCGGCGACGGGCGCGTTGGTGATGAACATCTTGCCGCCGGTGACGACGTAGTGGTCGTCCTCGCGGACGGCGGTGGTGGTGATGTTCATGGCGTCGGAGCCGCCGGACTCCTCGGTGATGGCGTGCGCGGTGACGGCCTCGCCGGACAGGATGCGCGGCAGGTAGCGGGCCTTCAGCTCGTCCGTGCCGAACTTCTCCAGGGGCGTGGCCAGCGACACGATCTGGGTGGAGGTGGAGAAGGCGATGCCGGCGTCCCGGCAGTGGTAGCCGAGCCCCTCCAGGGCCCGCATGGTCTCGGTGAAGCTGTGCCCGGCGCCGCCGTGCTCCTTCTTGAACGGGGTGCGCAGGATGCCGCTGTCCTGGATCGCCTGCCACTTGGCGCGGGAGAAGACGGCCCCGGCGTCCAGCTCCGCGAGGTCGGCGTTGAGGACGTCGGCGTAGGGCGCGACGAGGTCGACGGTCACGATCTTCCTTTCTGCTGCGGGCACTCGGGTGCGGGTGAGGGCCGGGCCGGGCCGCGGTGGGGGGAGGGGAAGGGGCGGCCCGGCCGGGCTCGCGTGCGAAGGCGCGGGGCTCAGTGCTGGACGGCGGCGGGGGCGGCCTCGTACTGCGAGAAGCCGTCCTCGGAGAGTCTGTGCTTCTCGGTTCCCGTCAGCGGCGGGTTGAAGACCGAGATGAGGTGCAGGTCCTCGTGCTCGGAGGCGATGAGGTAGTGCGGGTCGTGCTCGTCGAGGACGTAGATCGTGCCCTCGGTGATCTTGAAGACGGTGCCGTCCTTGTGCACGACCGAGCCGGAGCCTCCGATGCAGTAGCAGGCCTCCAGGTGGTTGCGGTACTGCAGGGCGGAGTTGGTGCCCGCGCGGACCAGCGTCTTGCAGACCGTGAAGCCCATCTTGTCGGCCTCGGTCAGCAGCCGGTGGCTGGTGCCGTTGCCCCACTCGACCGGGGTGACGTCCTCGAGGGTGCGGGTGAACATGGCGTGACTCCTTGTGAGAGAAGGGATGTTCAGTGCGCGGTGCGGTGTGGGGTCAGCCGGCGGTGTGCCGGCGGACCGTCTCGCTGATGGCGTCGATCGAGCGGAAGCTGTCCGGGCTGATCTCGATGTCGTCGACCGGCAGCCCGTAGGTGTTCGCGATGTACTGGATGAGCTTCACGAGGCCGAGGGAGTCGATGACGCCGGACTCGATGAGGTCGTAGTCGCCGGTGAGGTCCTCGGCGGTGACGTCCTCGCCCTTGAGGTAGGTGGCCAGCAGGTGGGTGCGGATCTCGCCGGCGATGTCCTTGGTGGGAGCGCTCATGCGCCGATCTCCTCCTTGATCTTGGTGCGGTCGGGTTTGCCGGTCGAGGTGCGCGGCAACGGGAGCTCGCTGATGCGGACGGTGGACGGGATCGCGTGCCGGGGGAGGTTCGCCCCGGCGTACGAGCGGAGCTTGAGGGAGCTGAGGGCGGCGCCGGGGCGCCGGGTGACGCGGGCGTGCAGCGTGACGCCGGCCTCGGCGTCGGGGAGGGCGACGACGGCCGCCTCCTCGACGTCGGGGTGCTGGGCGAGGACGGACTCGACCTCCTGGAGGTTGGTGCGCACTCCGCGCACCTTGACCTGCCAGTCGGAGCGGCCTTCGAGGGTGTAGACGCCGTCGGCGTCGCGGGTGACGATGTCGCCGGTGCGGTAGAAGACCCGGCGCTCGCCGTCGGCGGCCGTGCGTTCGGTGAACACGGCCGGGTTGAGGGACTGCTGGAGGTAGCCCTCGGTCTGGAAGGGGGTGCGGACGACGAGTTCGCCGGTGCCGGGTCCGGTCAGCGGCCGTCCGCCGTCGTCGAGGACGCCGGCCTCGACCCCGGGCAGCGGCCGGCCGATCGGGATCCTGCCCTCGGCGGTGTGCGGGTCGACGGGGTGGACGAAGCTGTCGTTGGTCTCGGTGCACCCGTACACGTTGTGGAAACGTGCATGAGGAAACGATTCTGCACAACGTCGGAGCAGGTCCTGGGGCATCGCGTCCCCGGTGAACACCACCTCGCGGACCTGCGGGAACGGGCTGCCGCCGGCCCCTTCCGTCAGGAGGCGGTGGAGCAGCGGCACGCCCTGGACGAAGGTGACCGGGGCCGTGGAGACGAGGCTTCGCAGATGCGGGCCGTCGGTGGCCTTCGCCCGGTCGACCAGGACCACCCGGGCGCCGGCGCCGAGGAAGGTCCAGACGTCGAGCAGGGCCAGGTCGAAGTTGAGCGGGGCGTAGGACAGCGAGGTGTCCCCGGAGGTGATGCGGAACTCCGCCGTGGCCCAGGCCGCGAAGGCGTCGAAGGCGTCGGTGCCGATCGGCACGAGCTTGGGGGTTCCGGTGGACCCGGAGGTGGTGAGCAGCAGCCGGGTCCGGTCGGCCCGCGGCCGGGCGAAGCCCTCCGCGGCGGTCTCGTCCGCGGTCAGGGGCTCGATGCGCGGGTCGTCGTCGCCGGGAGCGACGGAGAGTCGCGCGGAGACCCGGGCCTGGCGGCAGATCCGGTCGAGCGCGTCGTCGCCGAGTTCCGCCGAGGGGGCGAGGACGACGAGGGATTCGGTGAACGCGGCGAGCATCAGGGCGACGGTCGCCGGGTCCTTGCGGGCGGGGATGCACACCGGCCGGTCGGCCGGCAGGTTCGCGGTCCGGAGTCTTGACGCTAACTCCGTTGTCCGCTCGGCCAGTTGGCCATAGGTCACCGTCTCCCCGTCGTATAACAGGGCCGGTAAGGAGGGGTGCCGCCGGGCGTGGGCGGCAAGATTTCGGACAAGGCTGGGCGATGGCACGTTTCCCCCGGATGAAGTGGAAAAGATGGGCCAAGCGCTGTGCGATGTGACGTGGTCCCCGATCGCTCTCGCACTGCTCCCGATCGGCGCCGCAGCAGACATTAGGGCTGCGATCCATGCAGCCGCAAGCATGTACTAGTCGGTTCCGTTGTGAGCTAGCTCACCGCTTGTACGTACAAGTACCACCCCGGGGTACGGGGGGCGTGAAGCACGCACTGCAATCGCGTGAACACGAAAAAAGCCGCGCCCTCCCGCCTCTCGGGGAAGAGGCGATGGGAGGCGGCGGCTGCGGGGCGGGGGTGCGGGAAGCGGGGCGGAGTCGGCTTGGGCGGTGCGGGTTACGCGGGGCGGGCGCTGCGCAGGGCGGCGACCGTGGCGGCGAGCGCGGGGTCCGCGCCGTGCGAGTTGAGCGCGCCGGAGAGCACCTCGGCGTAGGTCGCGCGGGCGGCCACGTAACGGCTGCGGCCCTCGTCCGTGATCACCGCGTACACCCCGCGCTTGTCGGACGGACACAGGTCCTTGAATGCGTAACCAGCACCTTTGAGGCGCTCGACGAGCCGGGTGACCGACGACTGCCCGAGCCCGATCTTGTCGGCCAGCTCCTGCATCCGCAGTTCGCTGGAGGGGGAGGCGGCGAGGTTCTCCAGGGCCCGGTACTCGGAGAGGCCGATGCCGTGCCGGCGCTGGAGGGCGGTCGCGAGCTCCCGTTCCACATGCGTGTGCAGAGTGAGGACGCGGTCCCAGACGGCCTGGTCGGAGGTCGCGGCGGGAGGTGTCGTTGCGGTGCTGTTCATGTACCTCTCCTCTGACGGGGGTTTGACAACAGGTTATATGACCATGCAAGATCCTGGCTATCTCCGAAACGTCCTGGGGCCACTCATGGTGGTTCACAACTTGCACGGACAAACAACCAAGGAGCTCACGTGTCCGCGGACTCGACACAGAAGAACCAGAACAACATCGGCTGGGCCTGGCTGCTGTTCTCCTCGCTCTTCGAGATCACCTTCGCGCTCTCCACCGAGGCGACCCACGCCTTCACCCGCCTCGGCCCCTCGCTGCTGACCGCCGCGGCCGCCTCCTGTGGCATCTTCACGCTGTCGCAGGCCCTCAAGTACATCGACGTGGGCGTCGGTTACACGGTCTGGGCCGGCATCGGCGGCGTGGGCACGGTCATCTTCGGCACGCTGATCTACGACGAGCCGATGACGATCTGGAAGGTCCTCGCCTTCGTCCTGATCATCGGCGGCGGCACGACCCTGCGCATCACGGACAAGATCGCCGCGGACAAGAAGGCGGCGCAGGAGGCGGCGGCGGCGCCGAGCGCGGCGCGCGCGACGACGGACCCGAAGGTCACGGTCTGACCGCCTGGTTCACCCCCGGGCCGCCTCCGGCCGGCCCTCCCCGGTTCCACCCCGCAACACCCCGCTCCTCCTCCCCCCTGCACGCCACCTTCCAGCAGAGAGAGCCGTTCCCATGACCTGGGTGTACCTCGGAATCGCCATCGTCTTCGAGATCTGCTTCGCGCTCGGCACCAACGCCACCAAGGGCTTCACCCGCCTGTGGCCCAGCGTCCTCACGCTGCTCGCCGCCGCCGGCGGCATCTACACGCTCTCGCGCGCCCTGCTCGACCTGGACGTCTCGGTCGGCTACACCATCTGGACCGGCATCGGCGGCGTCGGCACGGTCGTCTTCGGCGCGATCCTCTTCAAGGAGAAGATCACCCTCGCCCGTCTGCTGTCCTTCGCGTCCATCATCGGCGGCGCGGTCATCCTGCGGCTGACCGCGGTCTAGGGCCGGCCGGCATGACCACCGCAGCCGAGCACCAGCACCAGCAGCTGACCAGGCAGGTCCTGGAGGCGGTCCGCATCAGCCGCGAGCACGTGGCCGCCGGCGGCATCCCGTTCTCCGGCATCGTGGTCCGCCACGACGGCCGGATCCTGGGCACCGGCTTCAACCGCGTCCGCGAGGACCGCGACGCCTCCGCCCACGCCGAGGTCGTCGCCCTGCGCAACGCGGCCGCCCAGCACGGTTCGTTCGCCGCCCACGGCGCCACGCTCGTCGCCTCCGGGGAGCCGTGCGCCCTGTGCTACCAGGTCGCCCTCTACTTCGGCGTCGAGCACGTCGTGTACGCCGCCGACCGCAGGACCGCGGCCCGGTACGGCTTCGACTACTCGTCCTCGTACGCCATCTACCGCACCGACCCGACGGAGTGGGGCATCAGGACCACGCACCTGCCGGTCGAGGGCCACGAGGTCCCGTTCCAGGAGTACCTGACCAGCCGAGGGAGTGGGCAGCTGTGAGCGACAAGGTGAGGATCCAGGTCTGGTCCGACTACGTCTGCCCCTTCTGCATGCTCGCGGAGGGACCGCTCGAAGAGGCCGTCGACGGCCTCGACGTCGAGATCGAGTGGAAGCCGTTCGAGCTGCGCGCCGAGCCCCAGCCGACGCTGCGCCCGGAGGACCCGTACCTGCCGGAGATCTGGAAGCGCGCCGTCTACCCGATGGCCCGCCGCCTGGGCGTGGACATCACCCTGCCCACGGTCTCGCCGCAGCCGTACACCCGACTCGCCTTCGAGGGCTGGCAGTTCGCCGTCGAGCAGGGCCTGGGTGACGCGTACAACCAGCGCATGTTCCGGGCCTTCTTCCAGGAGGACCTGGACCTCGGGCGGCTCGACGTCCTCGTCACGCTCGCCGAGGAGATCGGCCTCGACGGCCCGGCCTACCGCAAGGCCCTGGAGGACGGCACCTACTACGAGCGCCACCAGGACGCCCTGCGCGAGGCCGAGGCCAACCGCGTCCAGGCCGTCCCGACCATCCTCGTCGACGACATCCGCCTGGAGGGCGTCCCCACCGCGGCCCAGATCCGCAAGGCCGTCCTCGACGCCCGGGCCAGGCAGGCCGAGTCGCCCGCGCTCGACGGCGTCGCGTGTCGCGCCGACGGCACGGGCTGCGCCTGAGTTCGCCCGCAGGCACCCTCCCGACCGCCCCCTCACCCGTTGAGGGGGCGGCGGACGTGTGTCCGGGGGCGTTGTGGACCGCAAGACCGCAAGACCGCAGGACCGCAAGACCGCAAGACCGCAAGACCGCAAGACCGCAAGAGCGTAGGGCCGTCACGACCTCGGCGGCAGCGCCTCGACCGGTCGACGGGAAGCCTGCTGCGACCCGCCCCGCCGAGAGCGAACATCCTTTGCCGCGAGCCGCGTTGGGTGAAAGCTGGGATGACAGATCCCGGATCCGGAGGGCTTCCATGAGCGCCGAGCACACCAACACCCTGTATGAGGCCGTGGGCGGCGCCGCCGCGCTGCGCCGGCTCTCCGAGACGTTCTACGAGGGGGTCCTGGCCGACCCGCTCCTCGCGCCCGTCTTCGCCGACTTCACCGCCACCCATGTGGAGCACGTAGCCGTGTGGCTGGGGGAGGTCTTCTCGGGGCCGGCCGAGTTCACGGCGGAGCACGGCGGCCACCAGGCTCTGCTCCGTGCCCATCTCGGGCTCGGCATCACGGAGGAACAGCGGCTGCGCTGGGTGGAGTTGATGACGGCGGCCGTGGAGAAGGAGTTGCCGGAAGACGCCCTGCTGCGCCGCCGGGTGATGGAGTACTTCGACTGGGGCACCCGGATCGCCAAGGACGTCTCGGCCTCGGCCCCGGGTACGGACCTCGGCAACCCCGGCCCCACCCCGCGCTGGGGCTGGGACGGCCTCGCCTGACCACGCCGCCGGACCGGGGCTTCACGTTCCTGCCGAAGCGGACGGCAATGGCGCGCCGGAGGTTTTGAGCCATGGCATGATCACGTCTAACTGGCGGCATTCCGCCGCCACTTGAACGGGGATCACCGTCATGAACATCAAGAATCGCATCGCCGTCGCGATCGCCCTCGCCTTCACCGCGACCACGCTCGCCGTCGGCGCCGCGGCCGCCCTGACGCAGGGCCCGAAGTACGAGGTCCTGGCCGGCAACGTCACGAGCTGCCCGTGAGCGACGACCGACAGAACGGGGGTGCGGCCATCATGGTGGACGCGAACAAGAAAGTGGTCCTGGGCTTCTTCGAGGCGATCAGCGAGCGCCGGCTCGCCGACCTGCCCACGTACATGGCGCCCGACGTCATCGACCACAACAAGATCATCCACGGTGAGGCCGACGAGCCGGGGGCGGCCTTCGAGGGCCTGCGCATGCAGGCCGAGGCGTTCGACCCGCTCACGGGTCACGTCGAGGAACTGATCGCCGAGGGCGACCGCGTCGTCGCGCGCGTCACCCAGCGCGGCACGCACGCCAGCGCCCATGTGCGCATGCCCGAGCCGACCGGCCGCAGCTTCGAGAACGAGGCGATCTGGATCTTCACCCTCCATGAGGGCAGGATCACCGAGATCCGAGGCGTCAGCGACCGCCTCGGCCTCTTCATCCAGCTCGGCTGGCCCTGGCCGCAGGCGGACTAAGGCCTGTCCGACCTGCCTTCGGACGCCTCACCGCCGGATCCCCTCCGGCGGTGGGGCGCCCGGCCCGTGCGCCGCAACCGCATCGCCCTCGACCGGTGCGGCTCGTCGCCGAAGGCTGCGGCCTTTCGCGGGCCGAGGTGGAGCGACTGATCACGGAGGGGAACCTGGTGTCGGCGGCCCGGCTGACCGGCCGGCTCTCCGGCGACTTCACGTTCCTGCTCAAGAGCTGAGCGTCGCTCCTCGTGACCACGGGCCCGTCCGGCTTGATCCGCCGGACGGGCCCTGGTCGCTCTGGTCATCCTGCCCGCCCCCCTGCGGGAAGAGCAGCGGGGTGAGCTCCGCCCCCGGAGCCGATCCCTTTACGGAGCGGTGCAGACCACCGAGGCGTACAGGGTCCCCTGCGCCGACCCGGTGTTCGTGGCCCTGACCGTCCAGCCCGACGCGGTCGGGGCGGAGGCGTTGAACAGGACGTCGGTGCCACCGGATCCGCCGCCGCCGGACGGCACGAGCCCAGGGGGACACTCCACGTGGGCCGTCCCCACCTTTCCGGCGTCCAGCCGCACGGTGTCGCTGAAGCCGTAGGTGGGCTGCGTGCGGGAGCAGAGCGCTTTGGTCCGCAGGAACGACGGGGGAGCCGCCGGGTCGCCGTTCGTGTACTTCGCCTTCGCCTGCCACCCGTGGACCGTGTACACGAGCGTCCCGCTGAGAAACGTCACGTCGCCCCCCTGGCCCCCGCCACCCACCACGAACGTGTTGTCGTCGCAGTAGGCGGGGGCGGACCGGCTCTCCCCGGGCCGCAGGGGCACGTCCGGCGAGACCTGCGTGGTGACGCTGTCCGTCGTACAGATCACCCTCGGGTGCAGGGTCTGCACCTCGTCGGAGTAGTTGACCGCCCGCACCACCCATCGCTGGCCGTCCGGGAACGTGTCCTTGAGGAACACCGCGCTCTCGGGATCGCTCTCGACCGTCGCGCCACCCCCCGACGGCGTCATTCCCTCCGGGCAGTACGCCGCCACCGTCACCTGTCTGCCGGGAAACATGACGGCGGGGTGCCCCGGCTCCTGCGTGACGGTGGCGGGGGCGGCGGCAGCGACGGCGACGGCGACGGGGATGGCGCCAGGGACCGCGGCTGCGGCGAGCAGGGCCGCGGCGGTCAGGGCTGCGGTACGGAAACGGGGCATGTCCGGCCTCCTCGTGATGCGGTACGGGAGACAGTCATGCCCGGCCGCACGACGCCGCGACGCGGTGAGCGCCCGTCTGCGCCCGGTGATTCACTCTCGCGATGGCGCCGAAACGCGCGATGACCCGGGCCGCAGCCTCGCCGCGCGGCGGGGCGTGGAGCAGAGCGCGTACGGCAAGACGGTGTGGTGCGAGCTGCGCGGTGGCGGACCACGGCCGGGAGCGGGGGACGTGGAGGGGGTCGCGTTCGGGACGTAGAGCGTGATTTGTGGCGCGGAAACCAGCGCGTGCACTCCTCAACTCACGTGCTCCGCGCCGTACATCATGCAGTCCCGAACGCGACCACCGGAACGGCCCCCGCGGACCCGCCACCGGCCCCCGATCCCGCGGATCCCGAGTCTCAGGCGACCAGCTTGGCCGCCCACTTCAGACCCGAGGGCAGCCTGTCCTTGGCGATGCGCTGCTCCACATAGGTGATCAGCTTCTGGACCGCCTGGTCGTGCGTCATGCCGCTCTGGGTGTCCATGACGTACTTCGCGGCGGCCTTGGCCCCGTTGACGGAACGGTGCTGGGCGCTTGCCTCGTCGTAGGCGCCCGACGCGATGGCCCGCAGCAGGAGGCCGTTGCCGTTGAAGACGCTCGCGAGATCGGCGAACGCGGCGGTGATGCCCGCGCCGAGGAGGTCCTTGAGCCGGTCCTTCTGCGCCGGGTCGTCCAGGATCGCGGTGACCTCCGGGCGTTCGCGGTGAGAGATGCGGAGCCGCTCCAGGAACTTGTCGATGTAGGGGTTGGCGCGGGCGGGCGCGCGCAGCCCCTGGAGGTGGCCGACCTTCGCGTCGAGCCCGCCTTCGAGCCTCTTGTTGCCCGAGCTGCCGATGGCGACCTTCGGGGCCGGGAACCGGGCCTCATTGTCGATCGCGGTGATCTGGCCGGCGGCCCCCGGCGCGATGACGGCCGCCGCCTGGTAGAGGAAGTTGCCGAGGTTGGCCTTGCTGGTCGTGATCCGGTCGCCGTTGCCGAGGAAGGCGTCGGCGACCATGGTCCTGCCGATCTGGCGCAGGGACGCCTCGTCGTGCAGGAAGGCCACGGCCGCGTCGGTGCCCATGGTCTGCAGCGAGGCTCCGGGGGCCATCTCCATGACGAGGAACGCCTGGGCCATGGTGAGCTGCTGCTCGATCTCCTCCGTGGTCTGGTTCCGGAGGAGGGCGGAGATTTCGTCGCCCTCGGCCGAGCCGATCGCGTGGCGGACGATGCGGGGCGCCTGGATGCCCATGTGTTCCAGGAACCGGTGGGCGTATTCGATGTCGCCGGTGGACCACACCGGCTTGACGACGACCTCCTCGCCCGGCCCGCCGACGAAGTAGACCCCGAAGACTCCTTCGCCCGAGCGCCGCACCGGCTGGCCCTGCCAGGAGGAGGGCGCGTCCTCGATGGCGAGGCGCTGGACAGCGAGGTCGGCGGGAGCAGCGGAGGCGGCGGGGGCGCGCTGGACGGCGAGCTCGGCGGGAGCGGCGGCGGTGCGCTGCACGGCGGGGCGCTCGCCCTGCCGGTCCTGGCCGTGGCCGCAGCCGGCGCCGTGCCGGTGCTGCTCCGGGGTGGCCCAGGGGTGGCCGGCCTGCCGGAGCATCTGGACGACGGCGGCGTTCCCGGCCGCTCCGGCGAGGGCCGGCGGCAGGGCGGGGGCGCGGTCCGGGGCGCGGCCGCGCGGGGGCTGCGATTTCGTGGCGTTGTCAGCGTTGTCTCGGGCGTGCACGAAGGGGCACCTTTCGTACGCAGGAATGGCAACCGTTCCTGGATACGCGGCCCGCGATCGCGCGGACCAGGCACCGTCGGGCAGACCGGCGTGGCCGAACGGGCAAGGCGGAGCGGCCACCGCCGAGCGGGTCCGCGCCCGCCACGCGTTCAGTCGATGTGCACGATCTGGAAAGCCTCCGCCATCCGCCCCGCCGGCAGTCCGCCCGCCCTCGCGTGTTCGCTGAGCCAGTCGCGGAGCAGGCCCGCCAGGTCGTCGAAGTGGGCGGTCTGGGAGGTGTGGATGCGCAGGGCCTCGACCTTGCGGTCGAAGACGGGGGTGACGTCGACGTACTGGTTGGGGGTCGGGCCGGTCATCAGCCACAGTTCGTGGACGATCCAGGGCTCCAGGCCCTCCTGCTTCAGCAGCTCGGGGTGGGCGAAGGGGTTGCGGGCCTCGGGGTAGATCGCGCGCAGGCAGGCGTCGCCGACCGCGCGGTGGTCCGGGTGGAGGTCGGCGACGCGGGCCCAGTTGATCTCGGGGGACGGGATGATCACGCGCTGGGGGCGGACCTGACGGATGATCCGGCAGAGGTCGCGGCGCAGTTCGACGGTCGCCTCGACGAAGCTGTCGGGGTAGCCGAGGAAGACGACGTCGACGACGCCGCTGAGCTTCGCCGAGTGCATCTGCTCGGCGCGGCGCAGGTCGGCCATCGCCTGACGGGGGAGCATCGGGTCGTAACCGCCGGCGTCTCCGTCGGTGACGATGCAGTACGTGACCTGGGTGCCGCGCTCGATCCACTGCATGACGGTGCCGCTGACGCAGAACTCGATGTCGTCCGGGTGCGCCGCCACCACCAGCAGTGATTCGGGCGCACTTCGAACGTTTGGGTCGGTCGCGAAGTCCTCCATGAGGTCAGCCTCTTGGCGCGGCGGGGGCGTCGCAAGGCCAAGTCGTGGCGTGAACCGGACATGGCACTTACGCGCCAGTCAAAAAGTTGGTAGATTCAAATCATTGGTTGCGACATGTGATCGGCATGTGGACAACGGACAGTGGACGGTGGAGGCAGACCGGCCGCTGCATCAGGATTCAGATCCGGAGGCGACCGGCAATGTGCAGGATTCTCGGCTCCTTCGCCGCACGGGCGGACCGGCCCGACCCGGCCGAACTCGCGGCGGTCTCGGCCCGGCAGCGGCACGGCGGCCCCGACGAGCACCAGGTGCTCAGCGGTCCCGGCTGGTCGCTCGGCTGCGACCGGCTCGCCGTCACCGACCCGTGCGGCGGCACGCAGCCGTACCGGCTGCCCCACCTCCCCGGCATCCTCGCCGTGCTCAACGGCGAGATCTACAACCACGACGAACTGCGCCGCCGCCTCGCCGCGCGTGGCCACCGCTTCCCCGACCGGTGCGACGGGACGCTGCTGCCGGCGCTGTACGCGGAGTACGGGCCGGCCTTCGCCGAGCACCTGGACGGCATGTTCGCGGTCGCGGTGCTCGACCTGCGGCCCGGCAGCGTCCAACTCGTCCTGGCCGTCGACGACATGGGCATGAAGCCGGTCCACGTCCACCACGACCCGTACGACGGCTCCACCCGCTTCGCGTCCGAGATCCCGGCGCTGCTGGCGTTCGAGGGCGTACGGATCGCGCCGCGCGAGGACGCGCTCGACACGGTCCTCGCGACGCGCACCTCCTACTCGGCGCACACCGCGCTCGACGGCATCAGCGTGCTGCCGCCGGGTGCGACGGCGCTCGTCCGGCCCGGGGCCGCGCCGGTCGTACGGCGCCGCGCCCCGCACGCTTCGGAGGCGGCGCGGCCGGTCGGCGACACGCAGGACGTGCTGCGGCACGAGGTGCGCCGGCTCGTCACCGCCGACGTGCCGGTGTGCGCGGTCACCAGCGGCGGGCTCGACTCCGGGCTCGTCACGGCCCTCGCCGCCGAGCACACCCGCGAGACGGACGCGCCGCCGCTGCACACCTTCCACCTCACCTACCGGGGCAAGTGGCCCGACTCCGAGTCCGCGTACGCCCGTTCGGTCGCGCGCCGGGCCCGGACGGTGCACCACGAGGTGACCGTCGACCCCGGCGAGATCCCGTCGCTGCTGACCCGGACCGTACGGCACCTGGGCCAGCCGAACGCCGACCCGATCGCCCTCTCCACGTACGCGCTCTTCCGGGCCGTCCGCGAGAACGGCTTCACCGTCGCCCTCACCGGCGACGGCGCCGACGAACTCTTCGGCGGGTACGACCGGATGCGGGCCGCCCTCGCGTCGCCTCCCGGCATCGACTGGGCGAGCGCCTACGCGGACGCGCTGTCGGCGGCGCCGCGGCTGCTGCGCGAGCACCTCTACACCTCCTCGTACGCCGCCTTCGTCGCCGACGAGGGCTCCGCCGCCGACCGCATCGAACAGGAACTGCGCTCCGCGGAGGCGGCCGGCGTCGACCGCGCGACCGCCATGACCGCCTTCGAGACGCGCTGGCGCCTGCCCGCGTACCACCTGCGGCGCGTCGACCACCTGTCGATGGCCTGGGCCGTCGAGGCCCGCATGCCCTTCTGCCAGCCGTCCGTCGTCACCCACGCCCGCGAGCTGCCTGCGGCGGCGCGGCACGGCAAGCGCGCGCTGTACGACGCGGGCGCGGAGCTCCTCCCGGCGGCGGTCCTGAACCGGCCCAAGCAGCCCTTCACCCTGCCGATCGCGGCGATGATCGCGCCCGGCGGGCCGCTCCTGGAGACGGTGCGGGAACTGCTGTCGCCGGCCCGCCTTGTCCTGGGTGGGAAGGTGCGCGCGGACCGGGTGCAGAAGCTGCTCGCACGGCACCTGGAGCGGCCGAACCAGTACGTGGCGCTGACGCTGTGGGCGCTGGCGGTGCACGAGCTGTGGACGGACGTGGTGCAGGGCATGCGGATTCCGGTGGGCTGTGCGGCCTGAACCACCGGGGGCGTCGCGGGACGGGTACGTCACCGCCGCGGTCGTCCGGGCCCTCGACGCCCCCGGGCCCACCCTCGTCGTTCAGCTCGACCAGCTTCCCCGCGGCGCCCTCGCCCTCTCCCACGAGCTGGCGCATCTGCGCCACGCCCTCGCCCGCACCCCGTACGCGGCCCTCAACAAGATCGCGCTGTACGGGACTTCGGCGCACGCCGGCACCGATCTCGACTACCGGTTCGTGCAGGCGCTGCCGGACGGGCGGTTCGACTTCCGGACCGGGTGCGGGCACAGCCTCCTCGCCTGCGTCGTCGCCGAAGGGCACCGCCGGCCCGTCACCGTGCGCGCGGTCACGACCGGGGACACGATCAGGGCGACGCCGTACGGCGACACGTACACCCTCGACTTCCTGCGCGCGCCCACCGCCCCCGGCACGCTGCCCACCGGCCGTCCCCTCGACGTCGTCGACGGCGTGCCCGTGTCCGTCGTGCGGTACGGCAACCCGTACGTCCTCGTGGACGCCCGCCACCTCCCGCCCGCCGGCCTCGAACGGCGCCTCCTCGACCTGCGCGCCCGCGTCGCCCGCACCCTCGGATACGAGGCCCACTCGCCGCTCCCGAAGATCGCGGCCTTCGCGCCAACCAGCCACGGCACTCTCGCCGTTCGGGCCCTCACCGTGGGAGGCTGGCATCCGCGGCTCGCGCTCACGGGCGCCGCCGCGTTCGCCGCCGCCGCGGCCATCGGCGGGACGGTCGTCGACGGGCCGGTCACGGTGCTGGAGACGCCGGGCGGACGGGTCACCGTGTCGGTGGCCCCCGGGCTCGTGCGCGTGCACGACAAGCGGGCCACCGTCCTCGACCGGCTCGAACTCCCCTGGCGTATCCACGCAACGGCGTGAACGCGCACCCCTCTGGCCGGGCAATCCACCGCTCTCCTCTGCCACGCTGAGAAAGACCGCCTAACGGCTGCCGCCTGTCGGCATCCGCCGGTATCCGCATCCGTGGGGAGAGCAGACACACATGAAATTCGAGAATCTGCGTGTCGTCGTGACCGGGGCGTCCCGCTATTTCGGCCGCGCGCTCGCGGTCGGATTCGCGCATCTCGGTGCGGAGGTCTATGTCTCGGCGCGCACCGTCGAGGCGGCGGAACGCACGCGTTCGGAGGTCATGGGATCGGCCCGGGACCGTATTCACGCGTTCGGCTGTGATCTCAGCCGGCCCGCCGAAATCCGCGAATTCGCGGCCCGCGTGGGCGAACGGACCGACCGGGTCGACCTGTTGGTCAACAACGGGGCCCGCTGGCTCGACGGAATGGACCTGGAGGCGGCGAGCGACGACGAGATCGTGGAGACGATCGAGTCGACGGCCGGCGGCACGGTCCTGATGGTGAAGCACTTCCTTCCGCTGCTGCGCCGGTCACTCCGCCCCGACATCGTCAACATGGTCGCGGTCCGCGACGCGGAGGGCGCCTCGGCGGCCACCGCCGGGATCGCGCACGAGGCCTTCTGGACGGCGAAGTCCGCCCAGGCCGGCTTCGCCGACATCCTGTCCCGCCGGCTCCGCCCGTCCGGCGTGCGCGTCTTCTCCCTCTACCCGCCGGACTTCTCCACCTCCGACCCGCGCTTCGCGGAGTGGGACGGCGCGAACCCGGACGGCGTCGCCCCCGACGAGAAGCTGACGACGCAGGCGCTCTTCGAGTGCATCGTGTACGCCGTCGAGCAGCCGCGCGACTGTTTCATCCGTTCCTTCCACTTCGAGCCCCGCTGACAGCGCCCCGCACCGCGTCAAGGAGGTCCCATGAACACGCCCGTCTGGATCACCGCGACCCCTCCGGCCACCCACGGCGAACTCCACATCGGCCACCTGGCGGGCCCGTACGTCGCCGCCGACGTCCTCACCCGCTTCCTGCGCGCCGAGGGCGAGCCCGTCCGCTTCACCACCGGCACCGCCGACCACGCCAGCTCCGTCGAGGTCCGGGCGCTGCGCCACCATCGCAAGCCGGAGGAGGTCGCCGAGGGCTACCGCGCGGCGATCACCGCGGACTGGCTGCGCTCGGGCGTCGAGTTCGACCACATCGTCAAGCCGCGCAAGGACCGCGGGTACGGGCGCTGGGTGCAGGAGCTGTTCAGCCGCCTATACGCGCAGGGCGTGATCGCCCCGCGCACCCGCCTGCTGCCGTACTGCGAGCCGTGCGAGCGCTGGCTGCACGGGGCGCACGTCACCGGCTCCTGCCCGCACTGCGGCGCGCTCAGCGACGGCGGCATGTGCCACGAGTGCGCCCGCCCGAACGACGGCGGCGACCTGATCTCGCCGCGCTGCTCGCTCTGCGACACCCCGGCGGTCGCCAAGCGCTGCCGCCGGCTCTACGTCCCCCTGGAGCCGTTCCGCGACCAGCTGTCCGACTACTGGGCCATGGTCGAACTCCCGCCGCGGCTCGCCGCGTTGTGCGAGTCGCTCGTGGAGGACGGGCTGCCGGACATCGCGGTCGGCCACCCGGCGGACTGGGGCCTTGAGGTGCCGGTGGAGGGCTTCCCCGACCACCGCATCGACGCCTGCTTCGAGGCGGCGGCGATGCACCTGTTCGGCTACGACACCAAGGGCCCGCTGCCGCGCCGCACGATCCACTTCTGCGGCTTCGGGCACGCCTTCTGCCACGCCGTGCTGCTGCCGGTGCTGCTGCTCGCGCAGGACATCAAGCTGCCGCAGGAATTCAACGTCAACGAGTCGTACGTGGTGGAGGAGGGCGTCCGCGAGGGCAACGTCTGGGCGCTCGACCTGCTCACCGAGTACGGCTCCGACACCCTGCGCCGGCACGTGCTGCAGACCCGGGCGACCGGCCGCAGGACCGTCCACCAGCGCGACCGGCTCGCCGCCGCCCGCCTGGAGCTCGACGAGAGCTGGAACGCCTGGCTCGGCCGGCTCTTCTCGGCGATCCGCGAGGAGTGCGACGGGCTCGCGCCGCAGGCGATGCCCGGCGGCACCGGCTGGACGGTCCTGGAGCGCCGGCTGCACCGGGGCGTGGACGACCTGCGCGAGGCGTACGGCCCCGACGCCTTCGACCCGCGCCGGGCGGTCGCCGTCCTCGACGAGATGGTCCGCTCGGTCGCCGACTTCGGCTACGTCAACGCCCACGAGCGCTGCCGGCCAACCACCTCCTGCCGTCATCTCCCCGCACTCGCGGCCCAGTTGGCGGTCGCCTCCGCCCTGTCGGCGTGGGCGCGGCCGGTGATGCCGGAGGGCGCGGACCGGCTCGCGCACGCGCTCCAGGTGGAGCCGGGCCGGGCCGTGGACTGGTCGGCGCTGATCGCTCCGCTGCCGGGCACCCGCCTGGCGCCGCCGTCGGGTCCGGTGTTCGGCTTCTGACGGCAGTCCTCCGACGCTCTCGACTTCTAAGCCCCTAAGAAGTCGCGTACTTCCCCGCCACCGCCTGCCCCGCCCTGGTTCCCGTCTCCGCCCCCATCCCCGCTCCACGCAGCCCGGCACCCCCCCCGCCGCGTGACCGCGCGCCACGCGCAGGGACACGTGGCCCACCCCACAGGAGTCCCACGTGTCCCTGCGCGTCGCCATGCTCAGCGTCCACACCTCGCCGCTCCACCAGCCCGGAACCGGGGACGCCGGCGGGATGAACGTCTACATGGTCGAGCTCTCCCGCGCCCTGGCCGAACAGGGCGTCGAGGTCGACCTGTTCACCCGCTGCCGCGGCGAGGGCCTGCCCGGCCTCGTCGACCTGGAGCCCGGCGTCCGGGTCCGGCACCTGCACGCGGGCCCGCGCCGGGCCCTCCCGAAGGAAGCCATGCCGGACCTGGTGCTGCCCTTCTCGCTGGCCCTGCTCCAGGAGGCCCGGCACGCCGGCCGGCGCTACGACGTGGTCCACTCGCACTACTGGCTGTCCGGGCAGGCCGGGCGGATCGCCTCCTTCGGCTGGGGCGTCCCGCTCGTGCACACCGCGCACACCCTCGCCCTGGTGAAGAACGCCCACCTCGCCGCCGGCGACGCCCCCGAGCCCGAGCTGCGGATCCGCGGCGAGCGCCAGATCATCGCCGACGCCGACCGGCTCATCGCCAACACCGCCGACGAGGCGGAGGCGCTGCGCACGCTGTACGGGGCGGAGCGGCCGCGCACCGAGGTCGTCCGGCCCGGGGTCGCGCTGCGGACGTTCTCGCCCGATGGGGGCACCTCCCGGGCCGGAGGCTCCGGGGGAGGCAGGGCGGCGGCCAGGGCCCGGCTCGGGCTGCCGGCCGACGCCTTCGTCCCGCTGTACGCGGGGCGGATCCAGCCCCTGAAGGGTCCGGACGTGCTCGTCCGGGCGATCGCCGAGCTGCTGCGGATGGCCCCGGAGCTGCGCCGCCGCCTCCTGGTGCCGGTGATCGGCGGCCACTCGGGCGCGACCCGGGAGGGCACGGTGTGGCGGCTGGCGGCGGAGCTCGGTGTCACCGACGTGCTCAGGCCGTGCCCTCCGGTGCCGCAGGAGCGGCTCGCCGACTGGTACCGGGCGGCCGACGTGCTCGTCGTGCCCTCGCGTTCGGAGTCGTTCGGCCTGGTGGCGCTGGAGGCGCAGGCGTGCGGCACGCCGGTGCTCGCGGCGGCGGTCGGCGGGCTGCCGACGGCCGTGTGGGACGGGGTGACGGGACTGCTCGTACAGGGCCACGATCCGGTGGAGTACGCCCGCCGGCTGCTGTGGCTGGCCCGGCATCCCGAGGCGCGGGTCTCGATGGGCGAGGCGGCGGTCCGGCATGCGCGGGGGATGAGCTGGCGCGCTTCCGCCACGCGCACGATCGACGTGTACGAGGACGCGCTGGCACGGGTGGGGCAAGGGCGGCGGCACGCCCCTGCCCCGTCGGCCCCTCTCTCCTGGAGGAACGAGAAGGCCGTAGCACGAGTCTAGCATCTCTTTTGGTTTGACCAAAGGTTAGAGACGGCCCGGATCGGACAATTCCGTTCCCTGGATGGCGGATTGACGCACTCACGCCATGGCAGGTCCACGCACCGACAATCTCTGGATTCACTCCAGGAGCCCGGACAGAATAGAGATGTCTTCAGGGAACACCCGGCGGCACGGGACCCGGAAGACGGAATTCACATTCCAACTCCTGGAGGAATCATGTCCGCTCAGCAGACCACCGGAATCCGCAAGACGGCCACCCAGCTCGCCCTGGCCCTGGTCGCCTGTCTCGCGGTCGCGGGCGGCGCCGCCGCCGTGGCCCACAGCGATGACGCGGCCGTCCAGCAGCAGCCCGGCGTGGCCGGCGCCGAGTGGCCGGCGCCCCCGGCCTCCCCGACCCCCACCAACTGAGCGAATTCTCCAGGGAATTCCGCCGGGGGAGTCGACCGGACGGATCAAGAAGGACTTCGCACCACCCGAAAAGGCCCCGTGATCGTTCTGCCGCGATCACGGGGCCTTTTCCTGTCATAAGCCGGACGGATGTGCGCCCGGCTCAGTCGAGCCAGCCCATCCGGACCGCCTTCACGCCCGCCTCGAACCGGCTCGACGCGCCCAGTTCCTGCATGAGCTCGGACAGCATGCGGCTCACCGTCCGCAGCGACACCCCGAGACTGCGGGCGATCTTCTCGTCCTTCATGCCGGTGGCGAGCATGCGCAACGCCGCCTGCTGCTGCTCGCTCAGCCCGTCACCGCCCAGCTCGGACGACACCCCGTCGCCGTACGGCGTCGCCGAGTGCCAGCAGTGCTCGTAGAGGTTCAGGAACGAGCGCACGAGCAGCGGTCCGCGGGCCAGGATCGCGCCCTCGCGCGGCGCCTCCGGGCGCAGCGGCACCAGGGCGAACTGCTCGTCGGAGATCACCATGTTCATCGGGATGACCGGCGCGATCCGCACCTCGACACCCAGCTCGACGCGCCGGTTGAGCAGCTCGGCGAACTCCGGCAGGGCCGCGTCCCTGCTCTGGTACATCACCCGGACCCGCGCCCCGTGCTCCAGCTTCCGCCGGTCCCGGTCGAGCAGCCGCTCGGGCACCTGCCGGCTCGGGCCCGTCGGATACATCTCGCACAGCGAGATCCGGGTGACGTCGATGAAGTCCTCGATCGCCTGCTGGATCCGCCGGTAGTCGGTGATCGCCTCGACCGCGACCTCGGAGCGGGCCACCGAGTCGCCCTTGAGGAAGGTGCCGGCGAGCGTCTCCAGGACGCTGTACGCCCGGTCCGCCTCGGCCAGGTGCTCGCGCAGCCGCTCCCGCTCCCGTTCGAGCAGGCGCAGCAGGGCTATCTCCGGGTCCACGGCGGCCACCGTGTCCAGATCCGGCCGCCAGTCGGACTTGCGCAGCTCGCTGATCGGCGCGTGCGCGGTGCCGGTCGGCACGATGAGGCCGAGCGAGGTCAGCTCGTCGCGACATCGCTCGTGCTCCTCGGGCGCGAGCCCTAACTCCTTGGCGACATCGGGGAAGCTGGACACCCCGCGCCGCCGCAGCTCCCGGTACAGGGGCACGAGCCCGCCGTCCGTCCGGCCCTCTCCCGAGACGTCACCCGTCGTGCTCATGGCGAGGCTCCCCCTTCACTTCAGTACTCGACCCGCTCCCCGCGCGTGCTCGCCGTGCGAACCCTTCCGTGCGTGATCCACGTGTTCCACGTACGGACCGCCCGCACAAGTTCCCGCGCGGGGAGATCCGTTGGTGCCCTAGGCCGGCTGCTCGAACGGGTCGACGTCGAGCAGCCCGAGCCGGGCCGCCTTCACGCCGGCCTCGAAGCGGCTGGCGGCGTCCAGTTCGTGCATGACCTCGGAGATCAGCCGGCTGACCGTGCGCAGGCTGACGCCCAGGCTGCGGGCCACCTGCTCGTCCTTGACGCCGGACGCCAGCATGCGCAGCGCGGCCCGCTGCTGTTCGGTGAGCCCGTCGCCCCTGTTCCCGGCCGGTTCCTCGTGGCCGTACGGGGTCGCCGCGTGCCAGCAGTACTCGTAGAGCGCGCGGTAGGAGCGCACCAGGCCCGGCCCGCGGGCCAGGATCGCGGCCGAGTCCGGGTCGCGCGGATCGGTCGGGAGCAGGGCGAAGTTGTCGTCGGCGAGGACCATGTTCATCGGGACGACGGCGGAGAGCCTGATCTCCACGCCGAGCGCGCTGCGCTCGGCGAGGTGCTGCACCATCTCGGGGACCTGGCCGACCCGGTGGCTGTACATGGCCTGCACCGAGACGCCGCGCGTGATGCGGTCGCGGTCCCGGTCGAGTTCGAGGGCCGTCTCCTCGCGGCGTACGGATCCGGTCAGCATGGACTGGAACGAGCCGCGCACGGAGTGCGTCAGGTCGGACAGCTCGCGCTGGACGCGGGCCGGGTCGTCGACGATCTCCACCTCGACCTCGGAGCCGGGCTCCGTCCCGGCCTGCAGAAACGGTCCGGCGAGGGTTTCGAGGGTGGTGTGCGCCCGGCTGGTCTCGGCGAGGCGGCTCTCCAGGCGGTCGCGCTCGTGCTGGAGGAGCCGGAGCAGGGCGACATCGGGGGCGACGACGGCGGCCGGCTGACGGGGTTCGACCGTGGGATCGATCAGGCCGAGCGAGATCAACTCCTCGCGGCAGCGGTCCCGTTCGGCGCCGGTCAGCTCGACGCGTGCGGCGACCGTGTCGAAGGGCTCGCCCGGAGTGCTGCGGAGCTCCTGGTAGAGGGCGAGGGCCTGCTCGCTTCCCGTACGCGCTCCGGCGGCGTTTTTGGACACGGCGCAGCAGACTCCCCTCGGATCGCGCGGATCCTGTTGAAACGCCCCGCTAGACCCTGCCACACATTCGAACGCGTCGCACGGTGTTCAAACGCTTTCAGTGCGAAGGGGTCTCTTCGTCGCAGTCGGGGCAAAGGCCCTTGAAGACCACCTCGGCATCGCTCATCCGCCACTTCGGCAGGCTGCCGGCGGGCGGGGCGGGGGCAGCCTGGGCGACGTTCTCCACGCGGCCGCAGTGCAGGCACAGGGCGTGCTGGTGGCGGGGTCCGGAGATCTCGAACACGGCCGGGAGGCCGGGCCGGTCGAACTTGCTGACCAGACCGGTCTCCTGGAAGTGCCGCAGCATCTCGTAGACGGCCTGGCTGGTGAGCGTGCCGAGCCGCTCGCGGGCGGTGGCGGTGATCGCCTCGACGTCGAGATGGCCGCCGGCCGCGAGCACCGTGAGCACCTCGAGGCGGGGGCCGGTGACCCGCAGGCCGACGTCGCGCAGGCGCTGGATCACCGCCTCGCGGCCCGTCAGGTCTTCCACGACTGCCATCTTCTCCGCCCGCCACCCGCCACCTGGTCGGCCCAAACTTTTGTGGGCATCGTACCTCTTGGCCGTCCCGGCCGTCAGTGGACCGTTCCGGCCGTCTCAGTCCTCCGTCCGGCAGACGAGCAGCACGCTCTCGGTGCGGTCGTCGATCCGGTGCCGGCGGCGGCCCTCGATGTGCAGGCCGGCGGAGTGCAGCTCGGCGGCGAGCCGCTCGCCGTCCACGATCCACTTGTCGGTGCTGAGCACGACCCGCTCGGTGGAGAGCTTGCCGGTGCGGGCCGAGTGGTACGTGATCCGCTCGCTCATCGAGCGCAGGTCGAAGTCCTGCCGGGCCACCACCCACTCGTCGACCCCGTCGAACCGCGGCACCTGGAAGGCCCAGGTCCGCTGCGGTTCGGCGACCAGTCCGGGCAGCAGGTGGGAGGTGTAGTCGAGCGCGAGCGCTCCGCCCGCCCCCAGGTGCGAGGCGATCTCACGCAGCAGCCGGGGCCGCGCGTGCGGCGGTACGGCGGAGACCATCGCGCCCGCGAGCAGCGCGAGCCGGTAGTCGCCGTCGAGCCGCAGCTCGGTGAGGTCGGCCTGGGTGGTCACGATCAGCCCGGCGACCTGCGGACCGATTCGCCGGGCCCAGTTCTCGAGGCGTTCCAGGGCGGGGCCGTCGCGGTCCACGGCCTCCACGGCGAAGCCGTGCCGGGCGAAGGGGACGGCGAGCCGTCCGGCGCCGGAGCCGAGATCGAGAACGGGGCCGCCGGTGGACCGGGCGAGGGAGAGGTACCGGACGATGTCGGCGCTGTGCGGGCCGAGGAGCGCGTCGTGGAGCCAGACCGAGTCCTCGTCGCCGGGCGAGACGGTCTCCAGTCCGGGAAGGGAGTCGGACATGAGCCGGATGCCGGCGCCGGGGGCGGGCAGTTCGAGGTGGCCGGAAAGCTCCGGCCGGTGGGGGTGGTGGGGCTGGTGGGGACCGCGTGGGTGGGCCCGCTCGTATCGGGACGGCAGGACCGGCGCGAGCGCTGCGGGCACGACGGGCAGGGAAGTGCCGCTCGGTGTGTGCATCGCTCCTCCAGGGGCTCGCCGGTCCGTGCCGTCCGAGGGCGAGGAGCCCGTGCCGCCGGGTCCGCGCCGCTGTGCTCCATCCTGACCTGCGACGGAGGGCCGGTTCCAGCGGATCCCGGGGCGTGAACACGCGATGGCGTGTGTCTGCCACGCTCGGGTGTTCGGGGGAGGGACGTGCGAAGGAGGGGGAACGGGGGAGAGGCGTGCGAAGGGGGTGCGCGACGAAGAGGCGTGCGAGGGAGGGGCGCGCGAAGGAGTGCGGTGCGAGGCAGGGAGGGGCGTGCCCGCAACCGCGGGGCTACAGCGGGCGGTTCAGCCGGTTGTTGGTCGGCGCGGCCAGCGGGGCGAAGCCCACGCGCTCGTAGAACGGCAGCGACGGGTCCCGGTCCGCCGGCAGCGTCACCCGCTGCTCGGTCGCGCCGAACGCCCGCATCCGGTCGCTCGCCGCGGCGAGGAGCGCCGAGCCGACGCCGCCGCGCCGGGAGCCCGGGCAGACCGCCAGCGCGTACAGCTCGCCCTCGCCCGGTACGGGCACGCCGCCCGCGGCCACGCCGATGAGGGCGCCGTCCGCGCCGGTGGCGACCAGCCAGCCGAGCCAGCCGGGGGCGCCGCCGGGAATTTCAATTTCCGCGCGGATACGGGGAAGTGCGCATTGGGTGGAGACGAGGCGCCGGGTGGGGATTTCGCCGAGTATTTCCGCGTAGCTGCCCCGAATGGCTTCAGCCAGCAGCCTGGATATCGTCGTCGCGTCCGCGGCTTCCGCCGCCCGCACGTCAGCCAGCTGCATTGGTTCGTACCCTTCGACGTGCCGAGCTGAACGCCAACGTACCCACAATAGCCGGGAATTCAGACGGGCGTGACCGATGTGAAATCTACGAATTCTCTTAGTATTAATTCGGGAACGAGCAGCAGGCGATGATCAGAGGTGCGGCGGCGAGACCCGCCGCCGCGATCGTGAGCAGTCCGCGCAGCACCGGATGTCCGGCGGCCTGCGGGGTGAGGATGCGCCGCATGCGCAGCGCCGCCGACGGGCCGCCCGCCGCGAACGCCTGGCGCGGAGCCTTTCCGGAGGCGAGCGCGTAGAGCGCGGTGGCGAGCGCGTCGCGCGAACAGCGGCGCAACGCCCGGTCGTCCGCTGCCATTTCGAGCAGCAGCGGCACCGCCGCGCCGCCGTGCCGGGCGAGCGGGAGGTGCGGGAAGAGCGAGGCGAAGGACTCCGTCGCCGCGACGAGCAGGTGGTGCCGTCCCGAGATGTGCGCCCGCTCGTGCGCGAGCGCCGCGTCCAGCTGCGGGGTGGTGAGCGTGGCGAGCGCTCCCGAGGAGACCACGACCCGGCGCGAGCGGCCCGGCAGGCAGTAGACGGCCGGCCGCTCGTGGTCCAGGACGGTGGCGCCGAGCGCGGCGTCGTAGCGCCCGACGAGCCGCAGGGTCTCGGCATGACGATGCCGGCTCCGCCGGGCCCTGAGCAGGGCGCGGGCGAAGCCGGCGGCGGGGGCGGCGAGCACGGCGACGGCGGCCGCGACGGCGGTCCACTCCTGGCCCGACAGGTGCGACAGCTTCTGGAGCGGCGGGAGCTGGAGGGCGAAGAGCGCGTCGCTGAGCCGGTGGCCGGTGCGGCTCGGCAGGATCAGCTGGGCGGAGAGGAGTGCCGCCGATCCGGTGAAGAGCGCCCCGCTCGCCGCCCACACGGTGAGCGCGAGCCGTGGCACCTGGTGGGCCCAGCGGGCCCGGACGAGCAGCCAGGGCACCAGGAAGGCGGTACAGAGGATGAGCCCGAGCGGGGGCAGGACGTGGTGGTTCATCGCGTCCCGCCGAGCCCACCGGAGCCGGCCGGTCCGGAGGGTCCGCCGGCCTCGCCGTACTCGCCGCCGGGTGCGCGCCGGGCGGTGCGCAGGGCCGCGTCGAGGGCGGCCATGTCCTCGTCGGAGATGGTCTCCACGAAACGCAGCAGCGCGGCGGGCCGGTCCTGGCTGTCGCCGAGCGCGTCCTGCATGAGCCCGGCGGTGTACTCCTCGCGGCTGCGGACCGGTTCGTACAGCCAGGCGCGTCCCGATTTCTCGCGGCGCAGCCAGCCCTTGCGGTGGAGTATGTCGGCGACGGTCATCACCGTCGTGTACGCGACCGGGCGTCCCCGGTTGATGTCGTCGACGACCTCGCGGACCGTCGCGGGCCGCTGCCAGGCCCACAGCCGGTCCATGATCTCGGCCTCCAGCTCTCCCAGCCGGCGCACGTGCATCCCCTCCCCGCTTACGGGCGGCTCATCGTACGGGCCGCGGAACCCGCCCAGGTATACCCCCCAGGGGTACGATGGCGGGATGACGACCCTTATGGCGAACCGCCCTTGCGCGAAGGTCTGCGTCCCCGGTCTGCCCGGTTCGATGGAGCTGGTGCTCCTCCGTCAGGTGCTCGGCCTGTGTCTTCGGCTGAGCGTCCGGCTGACCGCGGACTGCCCTTCGCGCAAGGGCGGCTGAATCCCTGTCCAGTTGTCTTCGACGCGAGTCCGTCACCTACGGTTTCGGGGCCGGGCCTTTCGGCCCGGCCCCGATGGGTTTCTCAGGTGCGGATCAGGCGGGCGATCGCCCTGGACGCCTCGCCGACCTTGACCTTGGCCTGGTCTCCGCCGGCCTCGATGGCCTCCGTGACGCAGCAGCTGAGGTGCTCGTCCAGGAGGGCCACCGCGCAGGACTGGAGCGCCGCGTTGATGGCGGAGACCTGGGTCAGGACGTCGATGCAGTAGACGTCCTCGTCGACCATCCGCTGGACCCCTCGGACCTGGCCCTCGATGCGGCGCAGGCGTCTGATGATGTCTTCCTTGTGCTGTACGTAACCGGCCACGGCGGCCTCCTTGTTTCGGATGGTTACAGCAGGCGGTGGTGACGGGCTGGTTACTCGGCTCGGCGGTCGGCGGACTGGAAGCCGCGCAGCCGCAGGCTGTTGCCGACCACGAAGACCGAGGAGAAGGCCATCGCGGCACCGGCGATCATCGGGTTGAGCAGTCCGGCCGCGGCGAGCGGCAGGGCGGCCACGTTGTAGGCGAAGGCCCAGAAGAGGTTCGAGCGGATGGTGCCGAGGGTCTTGCGGGAGAGCCGGATGGCGTCGGCCGCGGCGCGCAGGTCGCCCCGGACCAGCGTCAGGTCGCCGGCCTCGATGGCCGCGTCCGTGCCGGTGCCCATCGCCAGGCCCAGGTCGGCCTGGGCGAGCGCGGCGGCGTCGTTGACGCCGTCGCCGACCATGGCGACCGAACGGCCCTCGCCCTGGAGGCGCTTGACGACGTCGACCTTGTCCTGCGGCATGACCTCGGCGATGACCTCGTCGATGCCGACCTCGGCGGCGACGGCCTCGGCGACCGCCTTGTTGTCACCGGTGAGCAGGATCGGGGTGAGGCCGAGGGCGCGCAGCCGCCTGATGGCCTCGGCGCTGGTCTCCTTGATCGCGTCGGCGACCTCCAGGACCGCGCGGGCCTGGCCGTCCCAGGCGACCGCGATGGCGGTCTTGCCGGCGGCCTCGGCCGCCTTCTTGGCGGCCTTGAGCGAGGGGGTGAGCTCCATGGCCCACTCCTGGAGCAGCTTCTCGCGGCCGACGAGGACGGCGTGGCCGTCGACGACGCCCTGGACGCCGAGGCCGGGGATGTTGGCGAAGTCCTCGGGGGTGGGCAGGGTGCCGACCTTGGCGGCGGCGCCGGTGGCGACGGCCTGGGCGATCGGGTGCTCGGAGGAGTGCTCCAGGGCGCCGGCGAGGCGCAGCACGTCGGTCTCGTCGGTGCCGGCGGCGGTGTGGACCTTGATGAGGGTCATCCGGCCGGTGGTGACGGTGCCGGTCTTGTCCAGGACGATGGTGTCGACCTTGCGGGTGGTCTCCAGGACCTCGGGGCCCTTGATGAGGATGCCGAGCTGGGCGCCGCGGCCGGTGCCGACCATGAGGGCGGTCGGGGTGGCGAGGCCGAGGGCGCACGGGCAGGCGATGATCAGGACGGCGACGGCCGCGGTGAAGGCGGAGGTCAGCTCCTGCCCCGTGCCCAGCCAGAAGCCGAGGGTGCCGAGCGAGAGCGCGATGACGATCGGCACGAAGACCGCGGAGATCTTGTCGGCGAGGCGCTGTGCGGCGGCCTTGCCGTTCTGGGCGTCCTCGACGAGCTTGGCCATGCGGGCCAGCTGGGTGTCGGCGCCGACGCGGGTGGCCTCGACGACGAGGCGGCCGCCGGCGTTCAGGGTGGCGCCGGTGACGGCGTCGCCGACGGAGACCTCGACGGGCACGGACTCGCCGGTGAGCATGGAGGCGTCGACGGCCGAGGAGCCCTCGACGACGGTGCCGTCGGTCGCGATCTTCTCGCCGGGGCGGACCAGGAAGCGGTCGCCGACCTGGAGCTCGGCGGTCGGTACGGTGACTTCCTTGCCGTTCCTGAGGACGGTGACTTCCTTCGCGCCGAGCTGCATCAGCGCCTTGAGCGCGGCGCCCGCCTTGCGCTTCGAGCGGGCCTCGAAGTAGCGGCCGGCCAGGATGAAGGCGGTGACGCCGGCGGCGGCCTCCAGGTAGATGTTCCCGGCGCCGTCGGTGCGGGCGATGGTGAACTCGAAGGCGTGCGTCATGCCGGGCGTGCCGGCCGTGCCGAGGAACAGCGCCCACAGCGACCACAGGAACGCGGCGATGGTGCCGACCGAGATCAGCGTGTCCATCGTGGCGGCGCCGTGCTTGAAGTTGGTCCAGGCGGCCTTGTGGAAGGGCCAGGCGGCGTAGGTGACGACCGGGGCGGTGAGCGTGAGGCTCGCCCACTGCCAGTACTCGAACTGGAAGGCAGGGACCATCGCCATCGCGATGACCGGCACGGCGAGCGAGACGGCGGTGATCAGGCGCTGGCGCAGCGGGCGCAGCTCCTCGTCGGCCTTCTCCTCGTCGGAGGGGCCCTCGGGGGCGCCGGCGGCGGCCGGGCGCTCGGGCTCGGGCTCCTTGGCGGTGTAGCCGGTGGCCTCGACGGTGGCGATGAGGTCGGAGACGTCGATGTCGGCGTCGAAGGTGACCTTCGCCTTCTCGGTCGCGTAGTTGACGGTGGCCTCGACCCCGTCCATGCGGTTGAGCTTCTTCTCGATGCGGGCCGCGCACGAGGCGCAGGTCATGCCGCCGATGGCGAGCTCGACCTGGGCGGTGCCCGGAGTGGTCGTGGTCATTTCCTGCTCCTCGGTATAGCGGTTTCGGGGGCCGGGGCCCGGGCGTGGTGGGCGAGCCCCGGCGGCCGGTCGGCGCCGGCAGCGCCGGTCATACGGGTCAGGCGCGGCCGGTCAGCTCGTAGCCCGCGTCGTCGACCGCCGCGGCGATGGCGGCCTGGTCGGGCTCGCCGCCGGTGACGACGGTGACCTTGCCGGCGGCGACGTCGACGTCGACGGAGACGACGCCGTCGAGGGCGCTGACGGAGTTGGTGATCGCGGTCTTGCAGTGGCCGCAGGTCATGCCGGAGACGGCGTAGACCGTGGTGGTGGTGTCGGCGACGGCGGTGGCCGTCGAGATCTCCACGGTGTTGGTGGAGCAGCTGTTGTCGGGGGTGCAGCAGGAACCCATGTCGTCCTCCATCGTGCGGCGGGTCTCGGATACCCTCGGGGGGTATCGGTTACGAGATATGTATACCCCCCGGTGGTATCTCACGCAAGTGTCGACCCGACTTGACTTGATACCCCCCAGGGGTATGGTGAAGTGCAGTTGAGACGCCAGGAAGACCCAGCCACCCATGTACGGGAGAGCAGCCATGAACACCGGAGTGAAGATCACTGCCTTTGCCGCCGCGCTCGCCGCGACCTTCGGGACCGCGTACGGGGTCGGCAAGGGCGTCGGCCCGGTCGGGGAGCCGGCGAAGGCGGAGCACGGCGGCCACGCGGCGGCGGCGCCGAAGGAGGAGGGTGGCGGTCACGGCGGCCACGAGGGCCACGCGGAGGCGGCGAACGCGCCCGCCGCCGGCGGTCTGCAGGTCTCCGAGAACGGCTACACCCTCGCGCTCGACACCCCGGCCCCGGCGGTCGGCAGGAGCACCCTGAAGTTCTCGATCAAGGACGCCACGGGCCGGAAGGTCACCGCGTTCACCACCGAGCACGGCAAGGAGCTGCACTTCATCGTCGCCTCGCGCGATCTCAACGTCTTCCGTCACCTGCACCCGGTGAAGGCCGCCGACGGCACCTGGTCGGTCGACGCGGACCTGCCGGCGGCGGGTGCGTACAAGGCGTTCGCCGACTTCAAGCCGGCCGCGGCGGGCGCGAAGGGCGTCACGCTCGGCGCGGACCTGTCGGTGCCCGGGGCGTACGCGCCGAAGCCGCTGCCCCCGGTCGCTCCGGTCGCCGACGTCGACGGCTACCAGGTCCGGCTCGGCGGCACGCTCGACCCGGGCAAGGCGGGCGAGCTGCGGCTCACGGTCACCAAGGCGGGCAAGCCGGTGACGGACCTCCAGCCGTACCTCGGCGCGTACGGCCACCTGGTCGCGCTGCGCGAGGGTGACCTGGCGTACCTGCACGTGCACCCGAACGAGGGCGGCCCCGGCCCGGACGTCTCCTTCACGGCGACGGCGCCGAGCACCGGCACGTACCGCCTCTTCCTCGACTTCCAGCACGAGGGCAAGGTCCGGACGGCGGCGTTCACGGTCAGGGCGGGCGCGACCGGCGCCGTGGGTGCGACGGGTGAGACGGGTGCGACGACTGGGGCAGGACACGATGCGGGCGGCCACGCGCACGGCTAGTCTGGTCATTGGACTAGACCTGTAGGCGCCTCCGGGTGGCCGCGCGATCCGTGGAGGAATGGGCTCGATGAGCAACCGTGCAGTGCTGGAGGTGATCGCCCTCGACGAGGCGGACGCGGTCGCCGCCCAGACCGGTGGGGCGGACCGCCTGGAGCTGGTCACCGACATGGCGGCGGACGGACTCACCCCGTCCAGGGACGTCTTCGAGGCGATCCGCGCCGCGGTGGACATCCCGCTGCGCGTGATGCTGAGGCTCACCGACGGCTTCGCGGCCGGCGACGTCGAGGCGCTGGTGGCGCGGGCCGGGGAGCTGCGGGCGGCGGGCGCCGACGAGTTCGTCCTCGGCTTCCTGACCCCGGCCGGCGAGGTGGACCTGGTGGCGGTCGAGCGCCTGATGGCGGTCCTGGACGGCTGTCGCTGGACCTTCCACCGCGCCATCGACCGGGCCGCCGACCGCGACGCGCTGCGCAAGCAGCTCGCCGACCTCCCGGGCCTCGACACCTACCTCACGGCGGGCGCCGCCACCGGCGTCGACGACGGCCTCCCCGTCCTGGCGGCCGAGGCCGCACGCACGGGCGAGCCGGGCTACGAGCCGCGGATCCTCGTCGGCGGCGGCCTGCGCCTCGACCACCTCCCGGCCCTGCGCGCGGCCGGCCTCACCGCGTTCCACATCGGCGGCGCGGCCCGCCCGCTGGGGTGGACGGCACCGGTGTCGGCGCAGGCGGTACGGGAGTGGCGCGAGGCGATCGACGGGTAGCCGCGCCGCTCAGTGACCGGCGGCGTCGAGCAGCAGCTCGCGCAGGGCCGTCGCGGTGTCCGACGGCTCGGCCGGGGTGAGGACGACCTGGTCGGCGGTGGTCGAGGGGCCGGTGAGCGGGATGACACGCAGGCCCGGTGGCCGGTGGTCGAGCGCGGACTCGACCGTGATGCCGATCCCCGTGCCCGCGGCGACATGGGCGGCGATGGCCTGCACGCTGTCGGCGGTCCTGATGATGCGCAGGTCGGCGTCGCCGATGCGGAAGGCGGACAGGAGCCGGTCGCACAGGCCGCTGTTGATCTGGTGCGGCCAGGTGAGCAGGTCGGTGGTGGACAGTTCGGCGGCGCTCAGCTCGGCGTGACCGGCGAGCGGGTGGGCCGCGGGGACGAGTGCCATGAACCGCTCGGTCGACAGCACCCGCGCGCGCACGCCGGTGACCCCGTCGGTCGCCCAGCCGATGCCGAGTCCGACCGTCCGTGCGCGCAGGGCGGTGAGCTGGGCCGTCGTCGGCATGGCCTCCGGCACGATCGTCACGCCGGGGAAGCGCTCGCGCAGCCGCGGCAGGCAGCGCAACAGCAGTTGCTGGTCGGTGTATTCGGCGTGGGCGACGACCAGGGTGGCGCCGGCCCGGTCGCCGGCGGCCAGCGAACGTCCGCGCTGCTGGAAGCGGCGCAGCTGGGCCAGCGTGGCGCGGGCCTCGGGCAGCAGCTGCGTACCGAGCCCGGTCAGTGACACCCGGCGACTGGTGCGGTCGAACAGCCGCCCGCCCAGGCTGCTTTCCAGCCGCCTGACGGCATCACTGACGGTGGGCTGCCCCCGGTGCAGGCGCGCGGCGGCGCGGCCGAAATGGAGCTCCTCCGCGACGGCGACGAACGCCTCCAGCTCCACCAGTTCCATCCTGTCCACGGGGCCAGGCTAACGCGGCGGCCCTGATCGATCGGTGCGACCGATCGCTGCGTGCCGGACTTCGGCGTTGATGCCGTGCGGTGGGCGGGATGGGATGGCTGGGCAGGCAAGACGTTCCCAGCGATGGAAGGAGCGAACAGTCATGACAGTCGATGACGTTGACGCCGACCGCGAGCAGGATGCCCCGGCGGCCACGGTGACCGTGGTCTACCACTCGGTCCACGGCCACACCCGGGTCCTGGCCGAGCGCCTCGGCGAGGGGGCGCGGCGGGTGCCGGGTGCCCGGGTGCACCTCGTCGAGATCCGGGCCGAGGACGTCGTCGCGGGCCGCTGGCACGACGCGGAGGTGCTGGCGCTGCTCGACCGCTCCGACGCCGTCGTCCTCGGCTGCCCGACGCTGATGGGCAGCGTGTCGGCGGTGTTCAAGGCCTTCATGGAGGCGGCGTTCACGCCGTTCGTCACCCAGGCGTGGAAGGACAAGCTGGCCGGCGGGTTCACCATGTCCGCCTCGCAGAGCGGCGACAAGCTGGCGGTCCTGGAGCAACTCGCGGTCTTCGCGGCGCAGTTGGGCATGCAGTGGATCGGTGTCGGCGACATGCCGGGCAACAACTGGAGCGGTGGCTCGCGCGACGACGTGAACCGCCTGGGCTCCTGGCTGGGGCTGATGAGCCAGAGCCATGCCGACCAGGGCCCCGAACACGCCGGATCGCGCGGTGACCTGATCACCGCGGAGCGGTACGGCGAGCGGATCGCCCGGCTGGCCCAGCGCTGGGTCAACGCCGTGCCGTACGAGACCCCGCGCATGACCGAACACGAGGCCCGCGCCCTCTCGGCTTCCCTCAGGGAGCCGGCCGACGCCTGAGGCGAGCCGGCGGTGGTACCGCGCGTCAGGCCGATCAGGCAGATCAGGCCGCACCGGCAGAGCAGGCCGCACTGGCCGCACCAACCGATCAGGCCACACCGGCCGCATCGGCCGCGTCTTGTCTGCAGTCGGCGCACATCGGCTTCTCGTCGTACGTCCGGATCGCCCGCTCGCACCCGTCGCAGCTCACCAGCGGTGGCCGCGCGGGCGGCGTCGGCCGGGGCGCTTCCGGCACTTCGGCGGGCAGCGGTGGCGGCAGCATGGAGTCGAGCCGGTACGCGAGGAAGCGGGCAGGCTGGTGAATGGGTACGTGTTCGGGCGGCAGCGCGGCCGTGAGCGTCCGCGTGACCTGCTCGGGCCCGACCCCCTGGCCGAGCCACGTGTCGACGGCGGGCGCCAGCTCCCGCACGTCCCGCCAGGACAGCAGCAACCGGGGATCGACGGTGCGCAACCGCGCCAGAACGGCGGCGGCGACCTCGGAGGCGGGCGGTGGTGACGGCGGAGCCGCCGACGGAGGCGTGACGGGCGGGGGCGCGGGCCTCTCTCGTACGGGCGCGGGCGAGCTCTCTCGTACGGGCGCGGATCTGGGCGAGGGCGAGGTGGCCGCGGCGTCGCGGGTCGTGCCCGGACGGTCGTACGAGATCACCCGCGTCGCGAACCGCCCACCCCCGAGCGCCACCCGCCTCCGCTCCAAGTACCCGGCGGCGACGAGCTCGTTGAGTGCCCGCCGGACCGTGATCTCACCCTCGCGGAAGCGCAGCGTGAGCCGCTTCACGGTCACGTCCGCGCCGTCGGGCAGCGACTGGATGTGCACGGCGATGCCGATCGCCGCGGCGGAGAGTTTCGGGTGCTGGGCGAGGTGATTGCCGACGACGGTGAACCGGTCGCGATGCCGGTGTCGTACGCGGATCACTCCTGCGCGTGGCGCGTCGACGGGGATGTCGAACGGAACGGGATGCGCGGACACGGCCGCGTTAGACTGCGGATCAGCCATCGGGAAGCCTGTTTCTTCCTGATCGGTAGGCCCTCGTCAGGATTGCCGTCCTGCCGGGGGCCGAGTTGCATATGCCGTTGTTGCGGCCGACCGTACCGCATCCGTCCGCGTTCCGGACCATCTGTCACCCGATCGTGTATTCGGCCCAGTTGGGCCGAAGTCGGCTCGGTTCGCGGGGGACGGAGGGGGAGGGTTGGGGAGTTCCTCTCCCGGGATT
This sequence comes from Streptomyces sp. NPDC004327, assembly GCF_042873935.1. Classification (NCBI taxonomy): domain Bacteria; kingdom Bacillati; phylum Actinomycetota; class Actinomycetes; order Kitasatosporales; family Streptomycetaceae; genus Streptomyces; species Streptomyces sp. NPDC004327. The sequence continues at coordinate 207,304 of NZ_JBIAME010000003.1, forward strand.
CTTTCCAGGGCGTCGAGCAGAACCGGGGCGTGGCGGAGCGCGCCCCGGAGAGCGGTCGCGGGAGAGCGGGGCTCAGCTCAGGAGACTCAGCTCAGGAAGGTCCGCCGCCACTCCAGCGGCGACATCGTCAGCGCGGCCTCGGCCAGCTCCCGCGCGGACGCCGTCTTCAGGCTGTTCAGCGACGTGTCGATCCAGTCCTGGACCAGCGTGTTCCCCTGCGCCCGGTACTCCACCGCCTGCACCAGGCACTCCAGCTTGTCCGCGTCCCGCGCCACCACCGCCTCGGGCGACTCCTTCGCCTCGTACTCCTCGACCACCCGCTGCACGCCGTCCCGCACGGCCGGATGAGCGGCGGAGACCTGGTCGGCGGTGACGGTCTGGTTGGTGGCGGCGTCGATGTAGCGCCGGCCGATGTGGGGGATGTCCCCGATCCGAGTCTCCTGCGTGTCGTGGAACAGGCACATCAGCGCGACCCGCGCCGGATCCACGCCCTCCATCATGGCCAGCACGGCACCGATGATCCCCACGCGGAACGAATGCTCGGCGATCGACTCGGGGTTGTTGTTCCCGGTGAACCACCACCCGGTGCGCTTGGCGTTCTTGAGCACGCCCATCTCGAAGAGGAACCCGGCCGTGCCCTCGGCGTACGTGGTGTCGTCTGCCATGCGGTGACCTCCGGTGTCAGCTGTGATCCAACAAAACGTAATGCACGGTGTTGAGTTCGTGGTGGGCCCTTTGCGAGGTCGCACCCTCGTCGAGCAGCCTCACGACGCGCTCGGTCAGGTCGCGAGCCAGCACCGGTGACGCCTTGGGCAGCCACGGATGTGCGGTGAGCAGCGCCCACAGGGTGTGCACGTACAGGTCGACGTAACCGGGGGAGTAGTGCATCCCGTACGTGAGCCCCCGGAGCAGAGTGACGGGGTCCCAGCCGGTCAGCTCCCGGTCCCGCATGAACCCGTCGTCGGACTGGGGAAGCCGTACACCGCCGAGCCAGTAGGCCCAATAGTTGAGGTTCGCGGCCTCGGCGGTGTCGTCGCCGGCCAGGGAGCGCTCGATGAAATCGAGGAGGGGCTGCGGGTCTCCCAGGCGGGCCAGCGCCGTCGCCGTCGATCGAGCCTCGGCCCAGTGCTCCGACCATCCCTGCCGAGCAAGCACACCCCGGCGAGCGTGGAGGGCGTGCGCTGTCCAGGAGGCCGATTCCGGGCCGCGATCGTACGAGGCGAGGTACAGCGCTTGGCGGTGCAGCAGTGTGTCACCGCACGGTTTCTCCCGGGCGGCCTCGGCGGTCTCTCGTAGGTGTTGGAAGAACCGGGAGCGGTCAGCTGTGCTCAGGATCGGTGCGGCAGCCATCGGTCCTCGCCGGGGAAGAGGCACACGGTCGGTGAGCCCCGGTGGTGTTGCCCCAGTCAGGGCCCAGGCGAGCATGTGCGCGGTGTCGCGGGTGTGTACCCATAACGACAGCGGGTGCAGACCGATGTCTCCGGACGGATTCAGCGCGGCACCGATGATCTGATCGGCGTCCATCGCCGAGTCCAATAACCCCACCACTGCGGTGTCGGCGCCCAGCGCGGAAAGTCGACGCCGGAGGCTCAGCAGCGCCCCGGCCTTCATGTTCGCCAACGGCCTTCGGCCCGACTCCCAGCCCTGCATCGTGCCTAGATCGATTCCCAGGGCCTCGGCCATCGACACCTGCGTACACGGGATGCTCTCCCGTGCCAGCCGCAGCACGAATCCTGCGACCGCCCCCGTGGCCGCACGTCCCCGTGCGGACGGTTTCACCGCCATGAGCAGCTCCCCGAGACCGTTCCGTCCCCGAACACGTACTGCCAGTCAGTCCTACCGCGTCCGCGCCGACCGTACGTTCAAGTCGTGGAAACGACCAGCACCCGTACAGGTCACGGGTGTTGAACGTCCGATGCCACGCATCCACCCGAGAGGAGTGACGGCATGACCACGTCCGACCCGCCGACGCGCCCTTCCGAGCCACCGCCCGGCGCCCCGAGCCGCGCCCTCCGCCTTCGCGCGGCCGCCGGCTGGGAGCGGTTCATGCGGCGTGCCGAGGCGCGGACCGCGTACCCGGTCGGGCCGGACGGGTACGAGCAGCATCCGCTGCTGCACACGTGCGTCCGTGACACCGCCAGCGGCGCGGAGGGCGAGCTCACCGCCGTCACGCACCAACTGCACGGCGACGGCCGGGTGGTCCGCATCGCGCACATCAGGGCCGGGAACGGCGTCGAGTGGACGGCCTCGGCCGACAACATCCAGGCGGCCCACCGGCCGACCGGCACGACGATTGACGAACGGAGAACCACGATGGCCGACGACAAGGGAAGCGGCAGCGGCAGCGGAGGAAGCGGTGGCGGGGGTGGCAGTCACGGTGGAGGGTCGGCGCCGATCTCGACGCCGCCTCCGCCACCCCCGTCCAACCCGGACACCAGCACGCCCTCTGGCGGCGGAAAGCACAGGTAGCGCATGACCGCGCCAGCACACCAGGAGCGCCCCGGCCGTATCGGGCTGGGGCGCCGCCTCATCGCGTCCGGCGCCCTGCGCGAGGACTGGTTGCCCACGTTCGCCGCCGTCGACCGGGCCGCCTTCCTGCCCGACGTGATGTGGCCGTTCGTCCCGGCCGACGCCGACGCCGGAACCCCGGCCCGTACTGTCGCTGTCGACCGCCGTGTCGAGCCCGCCGCCTGGTACGGCTTCGCCGACTCCGACCTCTCGATCGTCACGCAGTGGGACGATGGTCGACATGACGGGATCGAGCCCGGCACTATCCCCACTTCGTCCTCCTCGCAGCCCAGCGTCGTCCACTGGCTGCTCGCCGCGCTCGACGTGGACGCGGGCATGGCCGTGCTCGACGCGGGCACCGGTACGGGAGAGACCGCCGCGTGCCTCGCCCATCGGTGCGGAGCACGGAAGGTCACCACGGTTGAGGTCGACCCCCATGTGTCGGCCACCGGTCGCGAACGGCTGCGCAGACAGGGGCTGGACGTCACCACGGTCGTCGGGGACGCCCTCGCCGGACACGTGGCGAACGCGCCTTACGACCGGCTGCTGTGCACGTTCGGTGTACGGGCCATTCCGCCGGCCTGGGCAGCACAGGTGCGGGCGGGCGGGGTGATCGTGGCCCCGTACGGAACCCACTACAGCAATCGCGATGCTGTCGTCCGCCTCACCGTCCACGCCGACGGCACGGCTTCGGGGCGGTTCGTCACGCCCGTGGAGTTCATGAAGGCGCGATCGCACCGGCTGGAGTGGCCGGACGCCGCCGAGTACGTGACGGACTGGCCCGCCCCGGCAAGGACCGGACTGCGGCCCGGTCAGCTCGCGGACGCCGCGTTCACCATCGGCCAGTGCGTGGCCGACGTGGCCCACACTGCCTACGCCGAGCGCGACGGGACGCCCGCCGCCTGGTTCTACTCGCTCACGGACCGGTCCTGGGCGGCCGTCCGATGGCCGGACGGGGACGCGGCGGGCGAGGTCTACCAGCAAGGGCCACGGCGGTTGTGGGACTCCGTGGAGGTCGCGCACGCCTGGTGGGAGGCACGAGGGCGCCCGGGGCTCGACCGATACGGTCTGACGGTCACCGCGCAGGGTGCCACGCCCTGGCTGGACGACCCTCGATGCCTTCTTCTCACGGCACGGTGACAGCGGACGGCGCGGCGGGGCCGGTGTCGCAAACTCCGTGGCGGCCCGCCCGCCGCCCTCGTTAGCCTCCCGCGCATGACCTCGATCGATGCCGCGCTCGTCCGCCGTCTCCTCGCCGCCCAGTTTCCGCGGTGGGCCGGTCTGGAGGTGACCGAGGTCGCCTCCGCCGGGACCGACAACGCGATGTTCCGGCTCGGCGACGAGTACGTGGTGCGGCTGCCGAAGGCGGAGTGGGCGGCCGGGCAGGTGGAGAAGGAGGGGCGGTGGCTGCCGCGACTGGCGGCCACGGGGCTGCCGTTGGAGGTTCCGGTGCCGGTGGGCGTCGGTGCGGCCGGGGAGGGGTTCGGGCAGGCGTGGGGGGTGTACCGGTGGCTGGACGGCGCCGACGCGTACCAGGCGCCCGTACGGGACCTCGCGCACGCGGCCGTCGCGCTCGGGCGGTTCGGCGTGGCGTTGCGGGCGGCGGACGCGGCCGGCGCGCCGGTGTCGTTCCGGGGCGGGCCGGTGACCGCGTGGGAGGACGGGGCGATGGCCGGGGCGCTGCGGGACCTCGGCGGTGACGGGACGCTCGACGGCGAACGGGTCGCCGCCGCGTGGGAGTCGGTGCTCCGGCTGCCGCAGTGGTCGGGCGAACCGGTCTGGGTCCACGGCGACCTGCTGCCCGGCAATCTGCTCACCCGTGACGGCCGGCTCAGCGCCGTCATCGACTTCGGCGGCCTCGGCGCCGGCGACCCCGCCTGCGACATGATGGCCGGCTGGACCTTCCTCACCCCGGAGACCCGCCCGCTCTTCCGCGAAGCGGCCCAGGTCGACGACGCGACCTGGGCGCGCGGGAGGGGCTGGGCGCTGTGCTGGGGGATCGTGACCGAGCACTACTACCGGGAGAAGAACCCGGTCCTGGCGGCGGTCGCGCACCGCGCCTGGAGCGAGGCGCTGCCGGAGTACGACACCGTCTGAACGGGCCGGCGCGTGCGCGGGGGCGTGCGGTGCGGCCGCCGGTGATCCCGGCAGGTCAGTCCGGTGGGTCGGAGGCGGCGGCCGCGTACCCTCAGCCGAGCTGTTCCGGCAGGTCCGTCCGGCGGGGCCGACGCGGCCGCCGCCTCCCCTCAGCCCAGCTGTTCCGGCAGGTCCGACGCGTGCACCACCGTCAGGCCCGACACCGCACGCGTCAGCGCCACGTACAGCCGCCGCAGGCCCGTCCGCTCGTCCGGCTCGCCGTCCACCACCGCCGCCGGCTCATCCAGCACCACGTAGTCGTACTCCAGGCCCTTCGCCAGCGACGCCGGGACGAGCGTCAGCCGCGACTCGGCCGTGGTCTCCTCGCCCGGCGAGAGGTAGGCGAGGCCCGCCGCTTCCAGGGCCGCGGCCAGCGGGGCGATGCGGGCGTCGGCGGCGATCAGGCCGATGGAGCCCTCGTGCCGCAGCGACTCCAGGCAGGCCGCGACCACGTCGCCGTCGAGGTCGTCGCTCTGCCGGACGACCAGCGAACCCGGGTTCTCACGCACGGACTTGACCTCCGCGAGCCCCGGCGACATGTGCGGCAGCAGCCGCGACGCGTACGCGATCACCTCGCGCGGCACGCGGAAACCGGCCGTCAGCTCCTCGACGTGCGCCTCCGGCTTGCCCAGGTGCGCGAGGGCCTGTGCCCAGCTCTCCGTCGCCCACGGCGTGGTGCCCTGCGCGAGGTCGCCGAGGATCGTCGCCGAGCCGGTCGAACAGCGCCGGCCCACCGCGCGGTACTGCATCGGGGACAGGTCCTGCGCCTCGTCGACCACGACGTGGCCGAGCGAGTGCGTGCGCTCGATCAGGTCCTGGACCTCGTCGATGAGGACCGCGTCCGCCGCCGACCACTTCGCCGACTTCACGCTGCGGTACGGCTTCGGCCACAGCAGCGCCTTGCGCTCCTCGTCGTCGAGGATCCCGGCGGAGTGCTCGGCCAGGAAGTCCGCGTCGCCCAGCAGCCGCAGCACCAGCTTCGCCGGGTCGACGGCCGGCCAGCACTCCTTCACGACCGCCTTCACCGCCGCGTTGCGCGCGACCGCGTTCTGCACCCGGTCGTCCGGGGCCTCGCCCGCCTGCTCCATCCGCACGAGCACGGCGTGCGCGACGCGCTGCGGCAGCGCCTCGCGGGCCGCGCCGTAGCGGATGTCGCGGTCCGTCAGCTCACGGACGATCTCCTCGATCTCGTACGCCGGGACCCGCCAGCGCCGCGAGCCGCGCACCACCATCAGCGGCTCCGTCGGCAGCGTCACGTGCGACCACACCGCGCGCCGCAGCACCTCCGCCATCCGGGCGTCGCCCTTGACGACGGCCGTGGCCGCCTCGTCCGTGCCGCGCACCTCCACGTGCGCGACGAGGTCGTCGACCGTCGCCTGCTGCACCTCCAGCTCGCCGAGCGCCGGCAGCACCTGCTCGATGTAGTGGAGGAAGGAGCGGTTCGGCCCGATGACCAGCGTGCCGGAGCGGGCGAGCCGCTCGCGGTGCGCGTACAGCAGGTAGGCGACTCGGTGCAGGCCGACGGCGGTCTTTCCGGTGCCCGGCCCGCCCTGCACGCACACCGTGCCGGACAGGTCGGAGCGGACGATCTCGTCCTGCTCGGGCTGGATCGTCGCGACGATGTCGCGCATGGGGCCGACGCGGGGCCGCTCGATCTCCGCCTGGAGCAGCCGGCTGGTCTGTTCGAGCTCCGAGGGGTCGGAGAGGTGCTCGTCCTCGTACGCGGTGAGGTCGCCGCCCGTGTAGCCGAAGCGCCGGCGCAGACCGACGTCCTGCGGGTTCTGCTTCGACGCCTGGTAGTACGGCTGCGAGACCGGCGCACGCCAGTCGATCACCATCGGGTCGCCGTCGGCGTCGTGCACGTGCCGCCGGCCGATGTAGAAGCGCTGGCCCTCCTGCGTGGTGTGCAGGTAGTCGAGCCGGCCGAAGAAGAGCGGGGTGTCGGCGAGGTCGGCGAGCGCCTTGATCCGGTCCTCGATCTGGCGGGTCAGGATGACCGCGTTCACCCAGTTCGCGGTGACGTCCTTGATGTCGAGCGACTCCACGTCCTCGCGCATCGCCCGCAGTGCGGCGCGCGACGCGCTGAGGTGGGCCCGCTCGCGCGCGAGCGGCGCCGTCGGGTCGTCTGCGGACAGGGCGGACTGTGCGGACACGGTGAAGCCTCCGGGTCGGGTACGCGGACACGTCGAGGTGGCCGCCGGTTTCCGACCGGACGGCGGCGCTCCGCGTACGGAGTCGTGCACGGGAGGCGGGGAAGCTGGCGAGTGTAACGCCGGGCGGGGGGCCGGGGCGAATGGTTTTCACCCGCGAGGGCCCCCGCCCCGGGGGTGCCCGGCACGGGCCCCACCCCGGCGCGCCCCGGCCCGGTCTACGACTCCAGGAGCTCGCTCGCGTCCACGATCCGGTACGCGTACCCCTGCTCCGCCAGGAAGCGCTGCCGGTGTGCCGCGAAGTCCTGGTCGATGGTGTCGCGGGCGACGACCGAGTAGAAGTGCGCCTGGTGGCCGTCGGCCTTCGGGCGCAGCACGCGGCCGAGGCGCTGGGCCTCCTCCTGGCGGGAGCCGAAGGTGCCGGAGACCTGGATGGCGACGGTGGCCTCGGGCAGGTCGATGGAGAAGTTCGCGACCTTGGACACGACGAGGACGTTGATCTCGCCGTTGCGGAAGGCGTCGAAGAGCTTCTCGCGCTGCGCGTTCGAGGTCTCGCCCTTGATCACCGGGGCGTCGAGGTGGGCGCCGAGTTCGTCGAGCTGGTCGATGTACTGGCCGATGACCAGGATCTGCTGCCCGGCGAACTTCTTCACCAGCGCCTCGGTGACCTTCCGCTTCGTCGCCGTCGTCGCGCAGAAGCGGTACTTCTCCTCCGCCTCGGCCGTCGCGTACGCGAGCCGCTCGGAGTCGGTCAGGTCGACCCGTACCTCCACGCAGTCCGCGGGCGCGATGTAGCCCTGCGCCTCGATCTCCTTCCACGGCGCGTCGAAGCGCTTCGGGCCGATGAGCGAGAAGACGTCGGACTCGCGGCCGTCCTCGCGGACGAGCGTGGCCGTGAGGCCGAGGCGGCGGCGGGCCTGGAGGTCGGCGGTGAACTTGAAGACGGGCGCCGGCAGCAGGTGCACCTCGTCGTAGACGATCAGGCCCCAGTCGCGGGAGTCGAAGAGCTCCAGGTGGGGGTAGATGCCCTTCCGCTTGGTGGTGAGGACCTGGTACGTGGCGATGGTGACCGGCCGGATCTCCTTCTTCGCGCCGCTGTACTCGCCGATCTCCTCCTCGGTGAGCGAGGTCCGCTTGATCAGCTCGTGCTTCCACTGGCGGGCGGAGACGGTGTTGGTGACGAGGATCAGCGTGGTCGCCTTGGCCTGTGCCATCGCACCGGCGCCGACCAGCGTCTTCCCGGCGCCGCAGGGCAGCACGACGACGCCGGAGCCGCCGTGCCAGAAGCCCTCGACGGCCTGCTGCTGGTACGGGCGCAGGCTCCAGCCGTCCTCGGCGAGGTCGATCCGGTGCGCCTCGCCGTCCACGTAACCGGCGAGGTCCTCGGCCGGCCAGCCCAGCTTGAGCAGCGTCTGCTTGATCTGGCCGCGCTCGGAGGGGTGCACGACGACGGTGTCGGGGTCGATCCGCCGGCCGACGAGCGGCTGGACCTTCTTCGACCGCAGGATCTCCTCGAGGACCGGGCGGTCGGTGGTGGTGAGGACGAGCCCGTGGGCGGGGTGCTTGCTGAGCGTGAGGCGGCCGTAGCGCGCCATGGTCTCGGCGACGTCGACGAGCAGGGCGTGCGGGACGGGGTAGCGGGAGAACTCCACCAGCGCGTCCACGACCTGCTCGGCGTCGTGCCCGGCCGCCCGCGCGTTCCACAGCCCGAGCGGCGTCACCCGGTACGTGTGGATGTGCTCGGGCGCCCGCTCCAGCTCGGCGAACGCCGCGATCGCCCGCCGGCAGGCGTCGGCCTGCTCGTGGTCGACCTCCAGGAGGAGCGTCTTGTCGCTCTGGACGATGAGTGGACCGTTCACGTGTCGTGGATTCCTTCCGTGCGGCCAAACATCCAGTCTGCCGCATCGGCGCCGGTACGGGGCGGGGTGTGGGACGCTCGTAAGACAGCTGTCATACGCGTACGGTCGCGCGTACGCGTGGAACGAGTGCGAGGTGAGCCATGGCTGGACGTTCGGCCGAGTCGGCGGGCACCCCTGCCCAGGTCAGGCTGTCCCGGCAGGACTGGGCGGATCTTCGGGAGACCATGGCCATACTGCAGCTGGAGTCCACGTCGGACGCCTTGCGGGAGGCCATCCGACTCCTGCACCGGGAGGCGCGCCAGATCGAGGCGGCGCGGAACATCGCGCGCTTCTACGGCGAGGGCGGAGCCCCGCGCCCCCTCCTCGACGAGCTGGTCACGGACGCGGACCTCGCCGCGGCCGACGCGGCGGACTTCTAGGCGTGGTCACCGTGCCGATGCCCCCGCTGCGGGGGCAGGTGTGGGTCTGCGCCTTTCCGCAGCCGATCGGCCCCCATCCCGTCGTCGTGCTGACGGCCGACAGGATCTCCCGCCGCCTGTCGGGGATCACCGTGGCTCTCGTCACGGGCACGGCCGGGCCCGCCGAGACCCATGTGGCCGTCGGCCCGGAGAGCGGGCTGAAGAAGTACGTGGAGTCGTACGTCGACTGCACCGAGCTGCACACAGTCGGCAAACCGCGCCTGCGCCGCATGCTCGGCCTGCTCGCACCCTCCGAGCTTGCCGCGGTCGAGGCGCGCGTACGGGTGGTCCTCGAGCTGGACTGAGGTCCGCCCCCCGAGGGCCGTTCCGCCCCCGCGTCACCCCGCCGTCGTCCGCACCAGCGGGTTGTGCCCTATCGCGTTGTGCACCGTGAAGCTCACCGCGTCCGGGCGGTAGCGGTCGTCCGACCACTCCACCGGGCGGCCGTCGTGGGTCGTGGTCACGCGGCGGACCCGGAGCAGGGGGCTGGTGCGGCGGACGGCGAGGAGGGTGGCGTCGGCGGCGCCGGCGGCGATCGCGTCGATGACGTGCTCGCCGTGGGCGAAGACGAGGCCGGTGTCGTCGTAGAGGCGCTGGGTGACCGAGGCGCAGTCGGGGTCGATGGCGGCGACGGCGGGGGAGATCCAGTCGGCGTAGACGCTGCGTTCGACGAGGACCGGTTCGCCGTCCAGGCCGCGCAGCCGCAGGACGCCCAGCACCGGTGTGCCGGCCGGGAGTTGGAGGCGGGTGGCGTCCTCGGCGGTGGCCGGGTGGTACTCCTGGCTGATGACGCGGCCGGTCGCGGTGCGGCCCATGGCCTGGGCCCACTGGGCGAAGCTGCGCAGTTCGGCGAAGCTCTGGCTGCGGCCGCGGGCCAGGACGACGCGGCGGGCGCCCTGGCGGGAGCCGATCAGGCCCTCGGCGGTGAGGGCGGCGACGGCCTGGCGGACGGTGCCGCGGGAGACGCCGTACTGGGCGGCGAGGTCGGTCTCGGCGGGCAGCCGGGCGCCGACCGCGTACTCCTCGCGCTGGATCGCCCGCCGCAGCTCGGCGGCGATCTGTTCGTGACGCGCCGTCATGTCCCCTCCTGGTGCCGGGTGCAGGCATGTGCGCAGCTGGTGTTCGGTGACAGCAGCGTAATCCAGGGTTTAACCAACCCTCCACCACGCGACCGCTGGCCGAAAAGCGCTGCCAATGTGCAGGGAATCGCGGGCGGGCGTTCCTTCCGCGTTCATCTTCGCGACACCGACTCCGGGCGTACTGAAGCCAACTTGTTCAGACAAGTTGATCCCCCGACCTCCCTGGAGAAGCTCGTGTCCGTCCCCGCGACCCTCCCGAGAAAGGCCGCCCTCGGCGGCTCCCTCGCCCTCGTCGCCGCGCTCGCCCTCACCGCCTGCGGCGCCGCCCCCGAGAACGGCACCACCCCCGACGGCAAGAACGCCGCCACCGCCACCTCCGCCGCCGACCTCGGCGGCATGGACGCGCTCGTCGCCGCGGCCAAGAAGGAGGGCACGCTGCACGCCATCGCGCTGCCCCGCGACTGGGCCAACTACGGCGCGATCATCGACGGGTTCCAGAAGAAGTACGGCATCAAGGTGGAGGTCGAGAACCCCGACGCCTCCAGCCAGGACGAGATCAACGCCGTCACCACCCGCAAGGGCCAGGACCGTGCCCCGGACGTCCTGGACCTCGGCAGCTCCTTCGCGCTCAGCGGCGCCCAGCAGGGCCTGTTCGCCTCCTACGAGGTCGCCGGCTACAGCGACATCCCCGAGGGCCAGAAGGACCCGAAGGCCCGCTGGTACAACGACTACGGCGGCTACGTCTCCATCGGCTGCGACGCGGGACGGGTCAAGAACTGCCCGACGAACTTCAAGGACCTCCTGAAGCCGGAGTACAAGGGCCAGGTCGCCCTCAACGGCAACCCCACCAAGTCCGGTTCGGCCTTCGCCGGCGTCTACGCGGCCTCCCTCGCCCAGGGCGGCTCCTTCGACGACATCCAGCCCGGCCTCGACTTCTTCGCCCAGCTGAAGAAGAACGGCAACTACACGCCCGTCGAGTCCACCCCGGCCACCGTCGAGAAGGGCGAGACGCCCATCTCCATCGACTGGGACTACCTCAACGCCGGTTACGCCCAGGAGTTCAAGACCAAGGGCCTCGACTGGAAGGTCGCCGTCCCCACCGACGGCCGCTACGCCATGTACTACTCGCAGGCGATCAACAAGGACGCCCCGCACCCGGCGGCCGCCCGCCTGTGGCAGGAGTACGTCTACAGCGCCGAGGGCCAGAACCTGTGGCTCAAGGGCTTCGCCCGCCCGGCCCTGATGGCCGCCATGGACAAGGCCGGCACGCTCGACAAGGACGCCTCGCTCAAGCTGCCCGCCGTCTCCGGCGTCCCGTCCTTCCCGTCCGAGACCCAGCAGGCCAAGGCCAAGACGGTGCTCGCCCAGGGCTGGGGCAAGGCCGTCTCCGGATGACGAGCTCCGACACTCCCATGAGGGACACCCTCACGGTGTCCGCCGCCGCCGCGCCCACCCGGGCCCGGCAGCGGCGGCGCCGCGCCCCCGCCTGGCTCGCCACCGTCCCGCTGCTCGCCTTCGTCGCGGTCGCCTTCGGCGTTCCCGCCGTCGCCATGCTCGCCGGCGCGGTCACCGTCGACGACCCGGTCACCGGCGCGAGCTCGTACGGCACGGGGAACCTGACCGCCTCCCTCCAGGGCGCGTACCTCACCGCCCTGCTCGGCAGCGTCAAGCTCTCCGCGACCGCCGCGGTCCTCGCCGCCCTGCTCGGGCTGCCGCTCGCCCAGGCGATCGTCTCCTCCGGCTCGCGGGCCCTGCGCGAGGCCGTGCTGACCGCCTCCGGCGTGCTCGCCAACTTCGGCGGCGTGCCGCTCGCCTTCGCGTTCGTCGCCACGCTCGGCAACTCCGGTGTGCTCACCACGCACCTGGGCCTCGCCGACCGGGGCTGGAGCCTGTACAGCTTCTGGGGCCTGGTCCTGGTCTACCTGTACTTCCTGGTCCCGCTGATGGTGCTCACCATCACCCCGGCGCTCGACGGCCTGCGCACCCAGTGGCGCGAGGCCGCCCGCAACAACGGCGCCACCGGCTTCCAGTACTGGCGGCACGTGGCCCTGCCGGTGCTGCTGCCGAGCCTGCTCGGCGGACTCGTGCTGCTCTTCGGCAGCGCCTTCGCCGCCTACGCCACCGCCGCCGCGATGGTCGGCAGCGCGGTCCCGCTCGTCACCCTGCAGATCTCCGACGCGATCTCCGGCAACGTCCTCGTCGGCCAGGAGAACGTGGCGCTGGCCCTCAGCGTCGACATGGTCGTCATCGCCGGCCTCGTCATGGCGGTCTACCTGCCCCTGCAACGCCGGAGCACCCGATGGCTCGCCTGAACCGTACGAACAACGCCTGGCGGCTGCCGGTCCTGGGGATCGCCGGTCTGTACTTCCTGGTGCCGCTCGCCGCCTCGGTCGTCTTCACCGTCGACGTGCCCGGCCAGGGCGTCACCTTCGACGCGTACACGCAGATCGTCACCACCGAGGGCTTCACCACCAGCCTGCTGCTCTCGCTGGGCCTCGCGGCGGTCACCATCGCCGTGGTGCTGCTCCTGATGATCCCCGCCATGGTCGCCCTGCGGCTCGGCGCGCCCCGGCTGAAGCCGGTCGTCGAGGCGGTCTGCTCGCTGCCGCTGGTGGTGCCGCCCATCGCGTTCGTCGCCGCCATCGGCACGGTCCTGAAGTGGGGCCCGGAGCACCTCTCCCGCACGCCGCTCTTCCAGACCTTCATGGCGCTGCAGAACCCCGACTTCCCGCTCGTGCTCGTGCTCGCGTACGTGGTCATGGCCCTGCCCTTCGTCTACCGCTCGCTCGACGCCGGACTGCAGGCCGTCGACGTCCGCACCCTCGTCGAGGCCGCCCGCAGCTGCGGCGCGAACTGGGCGCAGGCGCTGGTCAAGGCCGTCCTGCCCAATCTGCGCGGCGCGCTGATGAACGCCTCCTTCCTCACCCTGGCCCTGGTCCTCGGCGAGTACACGGTCGCCCAGCTGCTCGGCTTCCGGCCGTTCGCCGTGTGGATCGTGAACATCAGCGGCTCCCAGGCCCAGATGTCCGTGGCCGTCTCCGTCCTCAGCCTCCTCGTCACCTGGGTGCTGCTCCTGGCCCTCTCCGGGGTCGGCGGACGCTCCCCGCGGACCCGTACCACCAAGGGATAACCATGACCGTCCTCACCGCCGGGGCCACCGCCGGCGCCGCCACCGCGGCCGCCACCGTCGAATTCCGCGGACTGCGCCGCCGGTTCGGCACCACCACGGCCCTCGACGGGCTCGACCTGACCGTCGCGCCCGGCGAACTCCTCGCGCTGCTCGGCCCGTCCGGCTGCGGCAAGACCACCGCCCTGCGCATGCTGGCCGGCTTCGAGCACCCCGACTCCGGCGCCGTGCTCGTGGACGGCAAGGACATCACCGGGGTGCCGGCGCACCGCCGCGACGCCGGCATGGTCTTCCAGTCGTACAGCCTCTTCCCGCACCTCAGCGTCCTCGACAACATCGCCTTCGGGCTGCGGATGCGCAAGGTCGCCAAGGCCGAACGCCGCCGCACCGCAGGTGAGTTGCTGGACCTCGTCGGCCTCGGCGACAAGGGCGACCGCTTCCCCCACCAGCTGTCCGGCGGACAGCAGCAGCGCATCGCCCTCGCCCGCGCCCTCGCCCTGCGGCCGCGCGTGCTCCTCCTCGACGAGCCGCTCTCCGCGCTCGACGCCAAGGTGCGGCTCACGCTCCGCGACGAGATCCGCCGCATCCAGCAGGAACTCGGCATCACCACCCTGTTCGTGACGCACGATCAGGAGGAGGCGCTGTCGATGGCCGACCGCGTCGCCGTGATGCGCGCCGGCCGCCTTGAGCAGTGCGCCCCGCCCGCCGAGCTGTACGGGCGGCCCGCGACCGCCTTCGTCGCCGAGTTCGTCGGCACCATGAGCCGCGTCCCCGGGTACCTCGACGGCAGCACCGTGGAGGTCCTCGGCCGGCGGCTGCCCGTGGACGGCGAGACGCCCGCGGGCGCCAGGGACGTCGACGTGCTCGTACGGCCCGAGGACGTGCGGATCGCGGCGGACGGCGCCCGCTCGGCCCGGGTCGTGGCGACGGCCTTCCTCGGCGCGACCACCCGGCTCACCGTGCGGCTCGCCGACGCCACCGAGGTCAAGGCGGACCTGCCGACGCACGAGGCGGCCGCGTTCGCGGCGGGAGATGCTGTGACGGTGACCCTGCGCGAACGCCCGGTGCTCGTCGCCGCGCGCTGACCGCCGCGCGCCGACCGTCGAGCGGGCCCCGGCCCGCCCCGCCCGAAGAAACAGAGAGTGAAGTACGTGAACTCCGAACTCCCCCTCCACGCCGTGCTCTTCGACATGGACGGCACGCTCGTCGACACCGAGGGCCTGTGGTGGGAGGCCGTGGAACTGGTCGCGGGCCGGGCGCTGACCGACGCCGACGAGCCCGACGTCCTCGGCCGGCCCGTCGAGCACACGGCCGACTGGCTCGCCGCCGAAAACGGCCGCGACGCCGGCGAGCTGGCGGCCGAGCTGCACCGGGAGTTCGCCGACCGGGTCCGGGCCGGCGTCGTGCCCCGGCCCGGCGCGCTCGGCCTGCTGACCGCGCTGGCCGGCGAGGGCGTCCCCACCGCCCTCGTCACCGCCTCGCCCCGGGCCGTCGCCGACACCGTGATCGCCGCGCTCGCGGCGCTCGGCGCGCCCGGGTTCGCGGTCTCGGTCACCGCCGACGACACTGCGACGACCAAGCCCGAGCCCGAGCCGTACCTCGCCGCCTGCCGCGCGCTGGGCGTCGAGCCCGGAGCCTGCGTGGCCGTCGAGGACACCCCGACCGGTGTCGCCTCGGCGGAGGCGGCCGGCTGCGCGGTGCTCGCGGTGCCCTCGCTCGTCGCGATCGACCCGGCGCCCGGCCGGACCGTGCGGGACAGCCTGGAGGGCGTCACGCCGGACCTGCTCGCGCGGCTGACGGGGCGCCGGCTCACCGTCATGAGCTGGAACCTGTGGCTCGGCGGCGGACTGGTCGAGGAGTACCGGGCCAAGCAGCTCGCCGTCATCCGCGCCTCGGGCGCCGACGTCATCGGCTTCCAGGAGACCGGGCAGCTCGCCACCCAGGAGCTGGCCGCCGCGCTCGGCTGGCACCACCACGCGGCCGGCGAGAACCTCGGCATCCTCAGCCGCCACCCGATCACCGCCCGCCTCGGCGACCCCGAGGTCGGCTTCTACGGGGCGGCGGGCGTCCGCGTCCGGATCGACGGCCCGGACGGCGAGCGCGAGGTCGACGTGTGGACCGCGCACCTCCACTACACCCCGTACGGCCCGTACGAGGCCGCCTTCGACGGGCTGCCGGCCGACGAGCTGATCGCCCACGAGGAGGTCCGGCTCGCCCAGATCCAGGACACCCTGGAGCGCATCCGCAAGGAGGCCGGCGAGGACCGGGCCGTCGTCCTCGTCGGCGACTTCAACGCGCCCTCCCACCTCGACCGGCCCGACGTCGCCTGGCCGGTGACCAAGGCCGCCGAGGACGCCGGACTCCGCGACTCCTACCGCGAGGCCCACCCCGACCCGGTGCGCGACCCGGGCCACACCTGGTCGCCGATCCACCCCGTCCACCCGGAGGAGGGCGAGCACGCCGGCCGCCCCGAGCCGCAGGACCGCATCGACTACGTCCTGCACAACGGCCGCGGCCTGCGCGTCCTCGACTCGCGGACCCTGGTCACCGGCGAGCCCCGCCCCTGGCCGGACTTCGCCGCCAACGAGTGGCCCTCCGACCATGCGGCGGTGATCACCACCTTCGCGCTCTAGGGCCTGTCCGGCGGATCAGGGTCGGACAGCCCCTGGGCGGCAAGCCCCCAGGGGCTACACCTCGCCGTCCGCCAGCTCCGCCACGCCCGTGATCCGGTGCAGCGGATACGTGCGGACCTCGTCGGCCGTGTGGTCGTAGCCGGTCACGAAACCGCCCTCGACCCGCACGGGCGCGATGACCCGCTGGCTCGCCGCGCCCTCGGCGTTGACGTAGCCGATCCACACGGCCGAGCCGGTGAGCGCCGCGGCCTGCACGGTCGCCAGGGTCTCGGCGGCGGAGGTACGGGGCAGGGAACCGGCCGCGACGGGGGTGGCGGCCGGCTCCTTCCGTGCCACCGTCGCCGCGCGGTCGCCCGCCCGGATCGCCTTCACCGCGGCCGTCAGCATCGTCGCGTCGGGCACCGGCGGGCCGTCCGGCACTGGTGCGGGCGCGGTCCGGTCGCCCGTCCGGTAGGCGTCGGCGCGGGTGATCAGCACATCGCCCTCCGCCGACTCGGCCGCCGGCGCGAACCCCATCGCGCGCAGCCCCTCCAGGAGCGAGACCGGGTCGGACGAGGAGGCCAGCACCGTCGGCGCGAGCCGGCGCAGCTGGAGCGCGGCCGCCCGCTTGTCGGCCAGGATCTCGCCGAGCATCGCGTCGTCGTCGCACCGCACGTACGAGGACGCCGCCCCGACCCGCAGGTGGCCGTGCCGGCGCGCCACGTCGTCGATGAGATAGGCGAGCGGCTGCGGCACGGGCGTGCGCGAGTGCGCCGTCAGGAAGCCGTGCAGGTCGGACGCGCTGCGCCCGGCGTCGAGCGCCCGGCGCACCGAGGCGGGCGTGAAGCGGTACACGGTCGCGCCGCCCTTGGACTCCACGTCGGCGAGCACGGACAGCGCGTCGGCGAGCGGGCGGCGCAGCGGCCCGGGCGCGACCGCCGTCAGGTCCGCCTGGAGCAGTACGTGGTCGACGGCCTCGGGCAGCAGCGGCCCGAGGAGCGTCGCGGCGCGCGAGGCGGCGACGGCGGGCTCGCAGTCGCCCGGGTGCCGGGTCTCCGGGGCGGCCTCGGCGAGCGGCAGGTTGAGCAGCGCGCGGGCGGGCGTGCCGAGCGCCCCGCGCCCGGTGATGCCGAGCTGCTCGGCCTCCTCCAGGGTCCAGGCGGCGATGCGTTCGCGCAGGTCGCCCGCGCCGGATGCCTCCGCGGCGCCGCGCAGCGGCCGGTCCCAGCGCAGCCGGGCGAGCACCGACTCGCGGTCGGCCGCCGCGCCCGGCGGCAGCGTCGCGAGCAGGGCGAGCACCCGGTGGCGCACCTCGGGCGCCATTCCGCGGTCCAGGCCCGGGCCGAAGGCGGCCAGGGTGCGGCCCTTGGCGTCCTGGGTGCCGACGAGGCCGGCGGTGCGGGTGGCGGCGAGCCAGGTGACGGCGAGCCGGGTCCAGCGTTCGGCGGGCGGGAGGTCGAGCCAGTCGTCGTAGGCGGGCGTGGGGGCGTACCGCTCGTCGGCCTCGCCGTCGGAGGCGAGCAGCCCGGCCCCGTACGCCAGTTCCATCCAGAAGGCGGTGGCCGGCTCGGGCAGGTCGAGGGCGCTCGCGGTGCGCTTGAGGTCGCGTACGGCGAGGCCGCCGGCGCGCAGCACCTGCGGGCCGCCCTGGTTCCAGGACTTCAGCAGCTCCTCGACGGTGGCGAGGGCCGCGTACGCCTGCCCGGCGGCCGCGTTGTCCACGACCTGTGGACGGTGCTCGCGGGTGACCACCAGCTCCGGGGCCACCGGCTCCGGCGCCTCGTGCGCCCGCCCGCCGCGCAGATGGAGGGCGGCCTCGCGCGGCAGCACGACCGTCCGCGCCGAGACGGGCAGCAGCAGGCCCCGGTCGCGCAGCCAGCGCACCGGCACCGCCGGATCGGGCGTGACCTCTCCGTACGGCGGGCCCCACACCAGCCGGTCCAGGACGGCGAGGGCCTCCGGCGGGGCCGTGTCGAGCAGCGCCGCCATCCTCGTGCGGTCCGTGAAGAGGTCCGTCAGGGCGGCCACCGCCGACACCGGGTCGTGCGTCGTCGGCAGCCCGGCCGCCGCGATGATCTCCTGGAGCCGGCCCGGCGACATCCCGGCCGTCGCCTCCGCGACCGTCGGCCCGAGCCCGGTGGGCGAGGGGTGCTGCGCGGACGGCGCGAGCAGCTCGCGCGCGGTCCGCACGAGCCGCAGCCGCTCGTCGTCGCCCCACACCAGCGCCTGCTCGCGCAGCAGTGCGACGGCGCGCGGCAGCGCCGCCTCGATCCCGGGATCGCCGGCGTCGCCCGCGAGCAGGCCGAGGAGCACCGGGTACGGGGCGGGGTCCGGCGCCACCGCGAGGGCCTCGGCGGCCTGGAGCGCGAACCGGTCGAGCCGTTCGAGCGCCCGGACGACCGAGGCGCGGGTGCCGGCCCGGGTGGCCAGCTGCGTCAGGTCGTTCGGGACCGGCGAGAGCAGGTCCGGGCGGGCCCGCAGCAGCGCGGCGAGCGCCTCGTCGCCGCCGGCGCGCAGCGCCTCCGCGAGCGTGCGCGGCGCGGCCGCGCCGGCACCGGTCCCGCCGCCGGCCCCGTCCCCGCTCCCGCCGCCTTTTCCTTCGGGCACGTGCGCCTCCCGGTCGAGCTCACCGATCCCCATCCGCACCACGTTAGCCCCTGTGCAGGCGCTACCGTCGTGCTGTGGGGACCGAGGGGATCGAGAACGAGCGAGTGACCGGGCGCCGCGCGGACGCCGAGGGGGACACCGAGGGGAACGCCGGGGGGAATGCCGGGGGCGACGCGCTGCCGGCGATCCCGGACGGGCCGGGTACGCCGGACGGGGCCGCGGCGCCGGCGGCGTCGGCTCCGGCCGTTCCCGGCCCGCGCCCGACGACGTCGGCTCCGGCCGTCCCGGGCCCGCGCCCGACGGCGTCGGCTCCGGCCGTCCCGGGCCCGCGCCCGGCGGCGTCGGCTCCGGCCGTTCCCGGCCCGCGCCCGGCGGCGCCGGCTCCGGCCGTTCCGGGGCCGCGCCCGGCCGACTGGTGGCGTGCGGACGCCATGGCCGCCGAGGCCACGCCCACCGGGCAGGTCCCCGGCTTCGTCGGCGGCGTGGAGATCCCCGAGATACTGAAGCCGCCGCCGTCCGAGGACGACGAGCCGGAGGATCCGGAGACCGGGGATCCGGAGTTCCCGGACGAGCCGCCGCGCCCTCTCGCCCGGCTCCGCGCGCTCCCGCGCTTCGGCAGCCCGCTGCTCGTGATCGCCGCGGCGCTGCTGCTCGCGGGCGCCGCCTTCGGCTCCCTCGTCCCGCTCGCCGCCGGCTGGGTCCTCGCGTACTTCTCCCGCGAGCGCCGCGGCGCCGCCCTGGTCGCCCCGGGCCTCGCCGCGGCCGGCGGCATCCTCTGGCTGTGGGGCCGGGTGGAGGGCCGCTGGGGCGCGCCGGTGCCGACGGGCAGCGCGGGCATGGGCGCGGCGATCGCCGACACCTGGCCCTGGACGCTGCGGGCCGCGGCGATCGCCTCGGCGCTGTTCCTGCTGTGGCGGGCGCGGCGCAGGGGGTAGGGGGCGTCTTGCCGGTCAGGCCGGGCTCGCGACGCCTGGCACCGCTCCTCGCCGCGTTGTCGTCAGTCGCCATGGTCCCCCGTAGCCCCTTCGGGCACGGGAGTGCCCCCACCGCGTTGGCTCCCGCCTCGGCCTTGCGATGCACGGCACCGGACGCCGCTCTCTGAGTGGCGGCGTCCAGTCCTGCACCTCTAGCCCTGCTCCTCGTCCCGCAGGACGAGGTCGAGCAGGCCCGGGAAGCGGGCGTCGAACTCGGCGCGGCGCAGCCGGTTGACCCGCTTGGGGCCCTGGTCGCGCTGCTCGACGAGGCCGGCCGCGCGCAGGACGGTGAAGTGGTGGCTGAGGGCCGCCTTGCCGACGGGCACGTCGAAGCTGCCGCAGGCCCGGGTCCACTCCTCGGACCCGGCGAGCTCGCGCACGAGCGCGAGGCGCACGGGGTCGGCGAGTGCGGCGAGCGCGGTGAGGACGGGCACGTCGTCGGGGTGGGTGTGCTCGGGCGCGGCCCGGTGGCGGGGCGTCGTCATGCCGTCCTCCCGTACACATCGTGGGTCGAAGCCTTGCGGAGTGTTCGATCCGGATCATACAGTCGGCAGTGTTCGCTTTTCATTGAACAGTCGACGGCGGTCGAGAACCGCCGAGCCGGAGGTGTGCCATGCGCGCGATCGAGCTGGGGGAGCACGGCGGTCCCGAGGTCCTGAAGGCGGTGGACGCCGACGTCCCCGCCCCCGGCCCCGGACAGGTGAGCATCGACGTGGCGTACGCGGGCGTGAACTTCGCCGACCTCAAGGCGCGCGCCGAGGGCTATCGGGTCGAGGCCCTGCCCTTCCGCCCCGGCCTGGAGGTCTCCGGCCGGGTGCGGGCGCTCGGCGCGGGCGTCACCGGCCTCGCCGTCGGCCAGGAGGTGGCCGCGCTGACCGAGAGCGGCGGCTACGCCGAGGTGGCCGTGGCCGACGCGACGACCGTCTTCCCGGTCCCGGCCGGCGTCGGCCTGCGCACCGCCGCCACCCTCCCGACCGTCCTGCCCACCGCCCAGGCCCTGGTCCACGCGGTCGGCCGGCTCCAGCCGGGCGAGACGGTCCTCGTGCACGGCGCCGCCGGCGGCATCGGCACCGCCGTCGGGCAGCTCGCGAAGGCGGCGGGCGCGGGCGCGGTGTACGGCACGGTGTCGTCGGCCGCCAAGGCCGCGTACGCCCGGGACCACGGTTACGACGAGGTGTTCGTCGGCGACTTCGAGCGCGACCCCCGCGCCCTGGAGAAGGCGGTCCGCGCGGCCACCGGCGAGCGCGGGGTCGACCTCGCCCTGGACCCGGTCGGCGGCGAGACCTTCAAGGCCTCGCTCGCCTCGCTCGCCGTCTTCGGCCGGCTGGTCTCCTTCGGCAACGCGGGCTCCGCCGAGCCGTGGCGGGTCGGCCAGCCCGAGCTCTACCCCACCGGGCTCACCGTCTCCGGCTTCTCGATCCTCACCCTCGCGAAGACCGGCCCCGCCGCCCTGCGCGCCCTCGCCGACCGCGCCTTCGCCCGGGTCGCCGACGGCACGGTCACGCTCCCGGTCACCGCCGAGTTCCCGCTCGCGGACGCGGCCGGGGCGCACCGTCTCATGGGCTCGCGCACGAGCACCGGGAAGCTGCTGCTCAAGGTCGGCTGAGCCGTTTCCGGACGGCCGGGGCCCGTTTCGAACACCTGGGCACAATGGCCGGCATGGACACCCGCATCGGCACGGCCCCCACGGTCGGCTTCGACCTCGACCTGACCCTCCTCGACACCCGCCCCGGCATCAAGGCCGCCTTCGAGGCGTTCTCCGCCGACGTCGGCGTCCCGATCGACGCCGACCTGGTCGTCACCCGGCTCGGCCCGCCGCTGGCGCAGGAGCTGGCGCACTGGTTCCCGCAGGAGCGGATCGCGGAGATGGTGGTGCGCTACCGCGAGTTCTACGGGCGGTACGCCATCGAGCCGACCGTCCCGATGCCCGGCGCGCGGGATGCGATTCAAGCCGTATCCGAGGCGGGCGGCCGGACCGTCGTCGTGACCGCGAAGAACGAGCCGCACGCCAAGCGGCACCTCATCCACCTCGGCATGGAGCCGGACGCCGTCGCCGGCGACCTGTGGGCCGAGGGCAAGGCGGAGGCGCTGCGCGCCCACGGCGCGAAGGTGTACGTGGGCGACCACGTCGGCGACGTGCGCGGGGCGCGTACCGCCGGCGCGTTCTCGGTCGCCGTCGCCACCGGCCCGTGCGCCCCCGAGGAGCTGCGCGCGGCCGGCGCGGACGTCGTCCTCACCGACCTGACGGACTTCCGGGCCTGGTGGGAGGGGTACCTGGCGGACTACCGCGGCTGACCGGCCGCCGCCTGGACGGCCCGCGCCCGGCGGCGCTGCACGGCGATCGACCGCAGCACGCCGGCCGCGGCCACCAGGAAGCCGACGCCCATCAGCATCGAGACGAGGTAGGCGACCGTCGGGAACGGCTTGGTCCCGAGGAACAGCGGAGCCACCGTGACCAGGGTCGCGACCGCGCCGACGATGAAGACGACCGCACCGGCCCGGACCAGGCCGTCACCCGGCGCGGGTTCGTCCGTCGGGGCCGAAGTCGGAGCCGAAAGGGTTTCACTACGCATTCGGCCAGGGTAGTTCCCTGGCCGGGAGGAACGGACCGGAGACGGCTTGTCACCGGGCCGCAGCCTATTAGCCTGGTGCCCGGCGGGTCGGTGACCCGCTGTATCTCTTTCATAGCCTTCATAGCCGGGATCCCGGCGCACCCAACGAGTACGAGGACGAGGACGGACGTGCCTACCGGCAAGGTCAAGTGGTTCAACAGCGAGAAGGGCTTCGGCTTTCTCTCCCGTGACGACGGCGGCGACGTCTTCGTGCACTCGTCGGTGCTCCCCGCCGGAGTCGACGCCCTCAAGCCGGGGCAGCGCGTGGAATTCGGCGTCGTCGCCGGTCAGCGCGGCGACCAGGCCCTGTCCGTGGTCGTCCTCGACCCGACCCCGTCCGTCGCCGCGGCGCAGCGCCGCAAGCCCGACGAACTGGCGTCCATCGTCCAGGACCTGACCACGCTCCTGGAGAACATCACGCCGATGCTGGAGCGCGGCCGCTACCCCGAGAAGGTCCACGGCAAGAAGATCGCGGGCCTGCTGCGCGCGGTCGCCGACCAGCTCGACGTATGAGCCGTTGAACCGTACGAGCTGAGCCGTACGAGCTGAGCGGTACGAGCCGAGCCGTACGAGCCCCCGTCAGGGGAAGCGCAGCGAGTCCGGGCCGAGGGGCGGTACGAGCCCCTCGGCCGCCGCGCGCGTCAGGAGCCCGCGCACGGCCGCGTAACCGGCCTCGCCGAGGTCGGCGGTGAACTCGTTGACGTAGAGCCCGATGTGCTGGTCGGCGACCTTCGGGTCCATCTCCTGCGCGTGCTCCAGGACGTACGGGCGCGAGACGGACGGGTCGTCCCAGGCCATCCGGACCGACGTCCGCGCCGACTCGGCGAGCAGCCGCAGCGTCTCCTCGCCGAGCGAGCGCTTCGCGACGATCGCGCCGAGCGGGATCGGCAGCCCGGTGGTGTGCTCCCAGTGCTCGCCCATGTCCGCGAGCGCGTGCAGCCCGTAGTTCCCGTACGTGAAGCGGGCCTCGTGGATGACGAGCCCGGCGTCCACCTTGCCGTCCCGCACGGCCGGCATGATCTCGTGGAACGGCAGCACCACGATCTCGCCGACGCCTCCGGGGACGGTGTCCGCCGCCCACAGCCGGAACAGCAGGTACGCCGTCGAACGCTCGCTCGGCACCGCGACCGTCTTGCCGGTCAGGTCGAGCCCGGCCTCCCGGGTCAGCACCAGCGGGCCGCAGCCGCGCCCCAGGGCGCCGCCGCAGGGCAGCAGGGCGTACTCGTCGAGGATCCACGGCAGCACGGCGTACGAGACCTTCAGGACGTCGTACGGGGCGTCGCCTTCGGCGGCCCAGCCGTTGGTCAGGTCGATGTCGGCGAAGGTCACGTCGAGGCGCGGGGCGCCGGGGACGCGGCCGTGGGCCCAGGCGTCGAAGACGAAGGTGTCGTTCGGGCAGGGCGAGTAGGCGATCTTCAGCTTGGGCATGACGGGAGCTCCACGAATGCGGTGCGGCTGAGCTGCTGGAAGGCGTCGCGCAGGGCGGCCAGGGCGTCGCCGATCCGCCAGGCGGCGCGGTCGCGCGGGCCGACGGCGTTGGACACGGCCCGGATCTCGACGACGGGCACCCGGTGCGCGGCGGCGGCCTCGGCCACGCCGAAGCCCTCCATCGCCTCGGCGACGGCGCCCGGATGACGCTCCGCCAGCTCGGCGGCGCGCCCGGCGGTGCCGGTCACGGTGGAGACGGTGAGGACGGGCCCGACGACGGCGTCCGGCAGCGCGGCGGCGATCCGGTCCGTCAGCGGCTTCGCGACCCGGTGCGCGGACCGCCCGAAGCCGAGTTCCTCGACGGCCAGGTAGCCGTCGGGCGTCTGCGCCCCGAGGTCCGCGGCGACGACGGCGTCCGAGACGACGACGGCGCCGAGCGGCGCGAGCGGCTGGAACCCGCCGGCGATCCCGGCGGAGACCACCAGGCCGTACGGGTCCCGGGCGCACGCGAGCGCGGTGGCGGTCGCGACGGCGGCCGCGGCCGGTCCGACACCGGCGGCGAGGACGTCGACGTCCCCGTGCCGGCGCAGCACGAAGCCGCCGGGCAGCGGGAGCTCCGTGCCCCCGGCCTCAGGACGGCCGAGGCCGGCGGCGACGGAGTCGGCCTCCGCCGCCACGGCCGTCACGACCAGGATCCGAGGGGACGGGGTCAGGACTTCTTCTTGAGGTTGAAGTGCCAGATGCCGGTCACGTTCTTGCCACCGCTCTCGACGATGGTGACCTGGGTCTGGTCCGGCGCGGCGCCCGTCTGGCTGGAGAAGAACGCGCTGGCCGGAATGGTCCGGTAGGTCTTCTTGAACGGCTCCGGCTCGGCGTTCTGGCCGTTCAGGAAGATCGTCCAGCCGTTGTCGGCGATCGACGGGTCGACACCGAAGCGGATCTTGTCCGCCTGCGGGTCGACGGTGATCGACTGCTCGGCCTTCTTGTTGAGGCAGGCGGGGATCTGCTTCTCCTCGATGGGGTGGCCATCGTTGTAGCAGGCGGCCTGGGAGTTCACCGACGAGGACCCGACCGTCACGGTCGCTACCGGGGTCGGCTTTTCGCAGGCGGAGAGGACGAGGAGCCCCGCGGAGACAGCCCCGAGGGCCACGGCGGCCCGGCGGCGCTTGGAGGTGAGGAACGCAACGGTCATGGCCCGAAGGCTATCGGTCCGCCGCGCTCATGCCACGCGGGGGTACGGCGTGCCGCCCCCGGGTTCCCTTGTGGGTGTTTCGCCCGGCTACGCCGCACGCGTCGTGGTGGACGCTCCCTTGCGCGGTCCGCGCTTGCGTGCGGCCGTGATCAGACCCCGTACCGCGAGCAGCCAGCCCACCCCCAGGAAGCCCGCCGCCACGGCCATGCCCAGCGTGCCGTTCAGCGGCAGCGCGATGCCGATCGCGCCGCCCACCACCCACGCCATCTGCAGCGCCGTCTCGGACCGGGCGAAGGCGGAGGTCCGCACCACCTCGGGCACGTCGCGCTGGATCAGCGCGTCGAGGGACAGCTTGGACAGGGCCTGGGTCAGGCCCGCCACGGCCGTCAGGACCGCCACCATCAGGCTGCCGAAGAACAGCGCGGCGCACACGGCCGTGGCCAGGACGATCGACAGCATCGTGGCGATGATCACCTCGGGACCGTGGCCGCGCTCCTTCAGGAGCGAGCCGACGGCCGTCCCGCACGCGTTGCCGACGCCCGCCGCCACCGCCACCATGCCGAGCGAGACGACCGCGCTCTGCCCGTTCAGCGGGTGCACGCGCAGCAGGAAGGCCAGGAAGAAGATCAGGAAGCCGGAGAGCATGCGCTGCGCGGCGTTCGCCTGCAGTCCGTGCAGGACGGCCGGGCCCACCGTCCGCAGGCTCGGCTTCTTCTCGCCGTGGGTGAGCAGATGGGCCCGCCGCTCGCCCTTGGCGGAGTCCACCTTGTGCGGCAGCCGCAGCGCCCAGTACGTGCCGAGCAGGAACAGCGCGCAGGCCCCGTACAGCGAACCGGCCGAGCCGAGCTTCTGCAGCCCGGCGCCGATCGGCGCGGCGATGCCGGTGGCCAGCAGGCCCGCGAGGGTGACGCGGGAGTTCGCCTTCACGAGCGAGAAGTCCGGTGGCAGCAGCCGTGGCACGACGGCGCTGCGGACCACGCCGTACGACCTGGAGGCGACCAGCACGCCGAGCGCCGCCGGATAGAGCTGGAGCCCGCCGGTGGCGACCGCGGCCGACATCAGGACGGCGAGCACGGCACGGGCCAGCATCGCGCCCGCCATGGCCGCGCGGCGGCCGTGCGGGAGGCGGTCGAGCAGCGGGCCGATGACGGGGGCGAGGAGGGCGAACGGGGCCATCGTGATGGCCAGGTAGAGCGCGACCCGGCCGCGCGCCTGGTCGGTCGGGACGGAGAAGAAGATGGTGGAGGCGAGGGCGACGGTGATCATGACGTCGCCGGCGCCGTTCACGGCGTGCAGCTCGATCAGCTTGCCGAGCCCGGACTCGCCGGCGCCGTGCGCGTGGGTGGCCCTGCGGATGCCCTTCGCGGTGCCGGTGAAGGGGAGGTGCAGGGCGCGGCCGACTTTCCGGCCCGCTCGGCTGAGCGGTCCGGCGCGGTCACCACGGTCACGATGATCGTGGGATCGTACGGGAGACCGTGCGGCTGCCACCCCGTCATAGTGCCCCAATCCGGGGCTCCGGGGGCGGGTGACGGGGCCCGGCGGGGCCGGTTCGGCGCGAATCGGAACCCCTTCCGGGGGTCTTCCGGCCGCCTGCCGACCCGCTCCGGACCGGCCGCCGATCGCCCGCGATGCGGGCCACTTGGGGCGGGCAGGTGGGCTGAGCGCGGCGAACGGGGTAGCGTGCGTAGCGCGCCACCGGCGGATGTTCTCGGCCGCGCGCCTCTTCGGCATCCCGCAGAATGGATGACGATAGGTGTGCCCGAGACATGCGAGACATCGTCGGGCGTGGACGTCGATGCGGCCCTCTGGTCCGCTCCGCCCACGGCCCGGAACCTCCCGCTCCTCGGCCGGCGCACCCGTGAGACGGCGTAGGAGAAGAGCGAGACCTGTGAGTGCTGCGACGACGCGAAGCCGTACCCCGCGAGCCACGCGTACCCCGCGAGCCACGCGAACCCCAGACCGTCTCTGCGCCGAGGCGGTAGACCTCGCGAGGGAGGCCGCCGAGGAGGCGGCCGCGCCCGGCGTGGTCGGCGAGCACGTGGGACTCGTCGCCGAGGGCGACCGGGTCGTCACGCACTTCTTCGAGTCCAAGGAGCCCGGCTACCGCGGCTGGCGCTGGGCCGTGACGCTCACCCGGGCCTCCCGCGCGAAGAACGTCACGCTGGACGAAACCGTCCTGCTGCCCGGCTCCGACGCCCTCCTCGCCCCCGAGTGGGTGCCGTGGAGCGAGCGGCTGCGCCCCGGCGACATGGGCCCCGGCGACCTGCTCCCCACCGAGCAGGACGACCTGCGCCTGGAGCCCGGCTACTCCGGCGAGGACGCGCCGCCGCCGAACTCCGTCGTCTCGGAGGAGATGGCCGACCACCTCGACGCCGAGGACGCCGAGATCACCCAGCGCGCCCCGTCGCGCGGCGCGATCGCGGCCGTCGCCGAGGAGCTCGGCATGCGCCGCGCCCGGGTCCTGTCCCGCTACGGCCTCCACCAGGCCGCCGACCGCTGGGACGAGGCCTTCGGCGCCAACACCCCGATGGCCCAGGCCGCCCCCGCGACCTGCGTCTCCTGTGCCTTCCTGGTCCCGCTCGCCGGCTCCCTGAAGCAGGGCTTCGGCGTCTGCGCCAACCAGTTCTCCCCGGCCGACGGCCGCGTCGTCTCCCTCTCGTACGGCTGCGGCGGCCACTCCGAAGCCGCCGTCATGCCCAAGCCCCCGCGCCCCGCGGCCCCCGTCCTCGACTCGGTCTCGGCGGACGAGTTCCCGCTCCGCCCGGCGGCGGACTCGGGCTCGACGACGGAGCCGGACGGGGCGTCGGAGGACCTGGGCCACTCGTAGGAGGGGCGCGGGGCGGGGCCGCGCGGCCGCGACGCCGCGGGCCACGCGGCGGCACGTCGCGGGGGCGGCCGGCGCCCCGTGTGCCCACCGCCCCCGTGGGACGCCTGCCCACAGCGAGGTGAACGGCCCCGGCGCGGTACCTTCGGGCACCGGTCACTTCCCGTGCCCGGCAGACCGGCAGCCCGCACCTCAGAAGGAGTCAGACGTGAGCGTCAGCGTCAGGACGTCGACCGACGGAGCCGACCCCTTCGGTACCGCACGGCTCCGCAGAGGCGTGCTCGACGCGTGGGCGGCGGGCCCGGCCCGCTTCCGCGAGGACGCGAACGCCGAGGAGGACCTGGTCCTCGGCGGGTACCGGGACCGGCTCGTCGTGGAGCTCGCGCAGAACGCCGCCGACGCCGCCCACCGGGCCGGCGTCACCGGGCGGCTGCGGCTGACGCTGCACCCGGCGGACGCCGACGGCCCTGCGGTGCTCGCCGCCGCGAACACCGGCGCGCCGCTCGACGCCGCCGGCGTCGAGTCCCTGTCGACGCTCCGCGCCTCCGCCAAGCGCACCGAGCGCGACACCGGCGCCGTCGGCCGCTTCGGCGTCGGGTTCGCCGCCGTGCTCGCCGTCTCCGACGAGCCGGCCGTCCTCGGCCGCCACGGCGGCGTCCGCTGGGCGCTCGCGGAGGCCCGCGAGCTGGCCGCCGACGTGGCCCGGCACAGCCCGGGCCTGGGCGACGAACTGCGCCGCCGCGACGGCCACGTACCGCTGCTGCGCCTCCCGCTGCCCGCCGAGGGCACCGCGCCCGACGGCTACGACACGGTCGTGGTGCTGCCGCTGCGCGACGCGGCCGCCGTCGACCTGGCCGAGCGGCTGCTCGACTCCGTCGACGACGCCCTGCTGCTGACCCTCCCGGGCCTGACGGAGATCGTCGTCGAGACGGCCGACGGCCGCACCCGCACCCTCACCCGAGCCGAACGCGACGGGTACGTCCACGTCGACGACTCCGCGACCGGCACGCACCGCTGGCGGACCGTCAGCCACGCCGGGCCCGTCGACCCGGCCCTGCTGAAGGACCGTCCGACCGAGGAGCGCCTGCGCCCGCACTGGTCGGTCACCTGGGCCGTACCGGTGGACGCCGACGGCGCGCCGCGGCACCCCCGCACCGACGCCGTCGTCCACGCCCCGACCCCCACCGACGAGCCGCTCGGCATCCCGGCCCTGCTCATCGCCTCCTTCCCGCTGGACACCGCGCGCCGCCACCCGGCGCCCGGGCCGCTGACGGACTTCCTGGTGGAGCGGGCCGGCGAGGCGTACGCCGAGCTGCTCGCCGACTGGCAGCCGGTGTCGACCGGCACCCTCGACCTCGTGCCGGGCCCGCTCGGCAAGGGCGCGCTCGACGGCGCGCTGCGGGCGGCGATCCTGGAGCGGCTGCCGCGCGTGGCGTTCCTGGCGCCCGCGGCCGCCTCCGAGGAGCTGCCGGCGCTGCGGCCGATCGAGGCGGAGGTCGTGGAGGGCGCGGGCGCGGAGACCGTCGCGGTGCTCGCGGAGGTCTTCCCGACGCTGCTGCCGGCGGGCCTGGAGCGCCGCGTGGAGCTGCGCACGCTCGGCGTGGGCCGGCTGCCGCTGACGGAGGCGATCGACCGGCTCGCGGGCGCGCACCGGACGGCGGAGTGGTGGTGGCGGCTGTACGACTCCCTCGCGGGCGTCGACCCGGACCGGCTGACGGGTCTGCCGGTGCCCCTGATGGGCACCGAGTCCTACGAGGAAGCGGCTGCCGAGGGCGACGTGGCGGGCCCGGTCGGCCCCCGCGTCCGCACCACCATCGGCCCCCGCCAGGTCCTCCTGCCGCAGGACCACACCCCCGTCGACCTCGCCCGCCTCGGCCTGAAGGTCGCCCACCCCGACGCCGCCCACCCGCTCCTGGAGAAGCTCGGCGCCGTGCCGGCGACCCCGCGGGCCGTGCTGACCACGCCGCAGGTGCGGGCCGCGGTCGCCGGTTCCCTGGACGCGGGGGAGATCTGGGACGAGGACGGCGACGCCCTGGACGCCGACGAGCTCGCCGAGACGGTCCTCGCGCTCGTCAGGGACGCGGACCTGGCGCCCGGCGACGAGCCGTGGCTCGGCGCGCTCGCGCTGCCCGACGAGGACGGCGAGCTGGCCCCGGCGGGCGAGCTCGTGGTGCCCGGCTCGGCGTTCGCGTCCGTGATGCGCGAGGGCGATCTGGCGCTCGTCGACGCCGACCTGGCCGCCCGCTGGGGCGAGCAGCCGCTCGCCGCGGTCGGCGTGCTCGCCGGCTTCCAGCTGGTCCGCGCCGCCGACCTGGTCCTCGACCCGGACGAACTGGAGCCGCGCGAGGGCGACTTCGCCGAGCCGGACGACGCCGGGCTGCTCGACTCCGTCGACGTGTGGTGCGAGGACGTCCTGGACCGGCTGCCCCAGACCCCGGTGCCGCCGGTCGCGACCGAGATCGTCGCCGTCCGGGACCTGGACCTGGTCGACGACGACGCCTGGCCGCAGGCGCTCGCGCTGCTCGCGCGGCCGCCGCTGCGGGACGCGCTGACCCAGCCGGTGCGGGTGCTGCTGCCGGACGGCACGACCGAGACCGTGCGGTCGTACACCGCCTGGTGGCTGCGCGACCATCCGGTCCTCGACGGCCGGCGCCCCGCCGGGCTGCGCGCGGCCGGCACGGACCCGCTGCTCGTCGGCCTGTACGACTCCGCCGACGCGACCGGCTTCGAGGACGAGCAGGTGCTGCGGGCGCTCGGCGTCCGCACCTCGGTGGCGGCCCTGCTCGACGAGCCGGGCGGCGCCGCCGAACTGCTGGCCCGGCTCGCCGACCCGGCCCGCGAGGTGTCCGGCGCCCAGCTCCACGCCCTCTACACCGCCCTGGCCGACCTCGACCCCGAGCAGGTCACGCTCCCCGACGAGCTGCGCGCGGTCGTGGACGGCGCCCTGGTCGTCGTCGACGCCGCCGACGCCCTCGTCGCCGACGCCCCCGACCTGCTCCCGCTCACCGGCGGCCTGCCGCTGCTCCCGGTCGCCCCGGCCCGCGCCGCCGACCTGGCGGAGCTGTTCCAGGTGCGCCGGCTGAGCGAGGCCGTCGAGGCCGAGGTGACGACGGTCGGCGAGGAGCACGAGGTGCCGCCGTCGGTCCACGCCCTGCTCGGCCCGGCCACCCCGGCCACGTACATCGAGCACGACGAACTGCGCGCGGCCGGCACCGAGCTCGACTGGCGCCGCACCCCGGACGGCGTCATCCACGCCGCCACGCTGGAGGGCGTGGCGGCGGGACTGGCCTGGGCGGCGGGCCAGTGGCCGCGCCGCTTCGAGGTGGCGGCGCTCCTGGAGGACCCGTCGCGGACGGCGGAGCTGGCCCGGGACCGCTGGTTCGACTGACGGACCGGGCCACCTGCCGCGGGTGCGATCGGCCCGCGGCAGGCGGCCCGTGTCCCTGACGTCGTTTCACACCGCCGGCGCCGGGCGCGCTCCGGGCCCGGCACACGGGTGTGGCCACCACCAGGGCCGGGACGCTCATTCCGGGGACCTGGCCCCGGCGCCCTCTCCCGCCCCGGCCGGCCCCAGGCCCGCCGGCCACAGCACCCCGGCGACGGCCGCCGCGCCCGCCTCGTACGGTCCCCGGCCCCGGCCCCGGCCCTGCCCCCGGCCCCGCCGCCGCGCCCGCCTCGTACGGTCCCCGGCCCCGGCCCCGCTCCCGGCCCCGCCGCCGGGCCCGCCTCTAGGTCCGCCGCGGCGGCAGCCCCATCGGGTTCGGGAACGGGATCGTCCCCGAGTCGCGCACCTCGTCGGACAGCGGGCGCAGCGCCGTCACCAGTCCGCTCGCCTCCGCCGCCGACAGGGCTTCGCGGTACGGGCGGACGGCCAGGGCGTCCGTGCGGGCCTCGACGTGGGTGCGCAGGGCGCGGCCCTGCGCGGTCAGGGAGCCGTCGGTGGCGAGCAGGCCGCGGGCCGCGAGGCGCTCGGCCGCCGCCCGCCAGTCGGCCTCCGTCCAGCCGCGGTTCTCGCGGAGCGTCGCCGTCGGTGCGCCGCCTTCCGAAGCGGCGAAGAGGACGTGGACCTCGCAGCCGTCCAGGCCCTCGGCGGTGAGGAGGGCGACATGGGCGTCGCCGCGGTGTTCGCGCAGGGTGGTGGTGGCCTGCCAGAGGGCGGCGACCGGGTCCTCGGGAGCGGTCAGGTCGCGGTTGGCGGCGAAGAGGGGGCGGCCGGCGCCGTCCGCGGCCCCGATCACCCGGGCGAGGAGCGGCAGCAGACCGGGTGCGGCCGCGGCCGTCGACGGGGCGAGGCGCCGGAGCGCCGTGGCCGCGGCGGCCGTGCGGGCCCCGATCACGGCCTTCGGCGTGGCGAAGCCCCAGGCGTCGGGGATGGCGCGCCGGACCATCGACGGGTGGAAGTTGTGGAAGGCGGCCTCCACCACCCCGGCGGCCACCGCGCCGAGCGGCGCGGCCCGGGCGGCGAAGTAGCCCATCCAGAAGCCGCGCAGACCGGCCGCGCGGTTGGCCTCGCGGCTCTCGGGCGAGAAGTAGGTGACGGCGTGCAGGGGTTCCATGGCCTGCCAGACCGTACGGGCGAATGCGGCGTCGGGTGAGGTGTCTGCCTCGTATGCCTTGTCCACGCCCGCCATGCTGCCAAAGGCGCGGGCGCCAAACGGCAAAGGGGCCCGGCCACTTGGTGTGGCCGGGCCCCTTCGGGCGTGCTGCCGGGTCAGCGCACGTCGACGTACTTGGGCGAGGTGGGCGCCCAGGTCGAGGTGGCGCTGCCGCCGTACACCAGGCGCCAGGAGCCGTCGTTCCACGCGGCGCGCCTGATGGTCACGGCGCCGGTGGCGTCGGTGGTCCCGGTGGCCGCGATCGTCCAGGTGGTGCCGGCGCCGGCCTTCTTGAACTGGAGCTCCACCTTCTGCCCGGCGAGACCGGTCTGCGCCCCGTACTCCCACGCGGCGCCGGTCAGCCGGCCCTTGACGGTGAGCGTGCCGCCGCGGGTGACGGGCTGCGGGGTGACGGAGGTCAGGGCGAAGGCGGAGGACCGGCGGAAGGTCGCCTGGCCGGGGACCGGGCCCTGGTAGACGCTCGCGCCGTCGGCGGAGTGGGCCCACGCGGCGATCGACCAGGCGCCGGCCAGCTTGTTGAGGCCGATGTAGGTGGCGGCGTTCATGTGGAACTCGGTCGTGCAGTCGTACGTGGTGCCGGTCGTCCGCTTGGTGCACTGGCCCGGGAAGATGTACAGCAGGCCGTCCGGGTTCGCGTACGCGCCGTGGTAGAAGTGCAGCCCCGCCGAGCCGAGGCCCCCGGGGGCGTCGACGGTGAAGCGCGCGTTGTACGTCTCCTCGCCACCGGACACCACCGGAACGATCGGCTTGGCGGAGTTCACGACGACGTTGCCGACCGTGATCGAACCGGCCTTGAGGGCGGTCTGGGTGCCGGGGCCCCCGAAGGCGCGGGTGATCGTCTGGGTGACGGTGCCGCCGGAGGTGTCCTTGCCGCCGATCCGGAGCGAGACGAAGGCGGCCGTGGCCGGAACGTCGACCGCGACCGTGCCGGACGCCGCCGTGTCGGCGCCGAGCGGGGCGGTCTGCCAGGTCGCGCCGTCGTCGAAGGAGTACGCGACGGAGGTGAGCGTGGCGGCGTAGGAGGAGACCCGGTTCGCCAGCGAGACGCGGACGGAGGCGGGCCCGGCCGGCACGCGGTTGCGCAGGTCGAGCCCGGGGACGTCGATGCGGGCGTCGAGCACCGGAAGCGTGGCGCTGAACTGGCCGAGCGAGCGGCTGGGCACGAGCCAGTCGGTCTCGATGCGCGTCGACAGCCGCGTCGAGTGATCCGCGCGGGCGGCGGTGTGGTGGATGCCGTACATGGCGTACGGGGCCACCGACAGCTCGTACCGGTCACCGACGGTCAGCGGGCCCGAACGGCCGAGCTCCTGGCCGTCGCCGGTGACGCGGTAGGTGTGTGTGGTGCTGAAGTCGAAGCCCGCCTTGCCGGTGGGGCCGGCGAAGCGGGTCTCGGCCAGGTAGAACTTGCCCTGGCGCCCGGCCGACTGTCCGTCGCCGACGGTGACGGGCCCTTGCCCGAAGGTCTCGGCGGGCGCCTCGCCCTGGGACCCGCCCAGATCCGGCAGCGGGAGATCGAGCCGGCCCTGCATGACCTTGCGGCTGAAGGTCTTGCCGGGGGTCAGGTAGTGGGTGAAGGTGCCCGGCGCCGGCACGTCGCTCGTCCGGTACGGCGACGCCCACCCGCCGCACAGGCAGGCGACGCCGTACCACGCGCTGATCCCGGCGCCCGAGGACCGTACCGTCGTCCGCGTCTTCAGTAGATCGGCGGTGCGCACCGCGGCGACGGGCGTGGCGGGGACGCCGTTCGTGAACGTGTGGACCAGGTCGTAGCGGTAGGGGCTGGGCCGGTTGGCCGTGGTGCCCTTGCGCGCGAGCACCTCGTGCAGCTGGAGGCTGACACCGGGCAGCGAGATCGGGTTCACGAGGACCTCGGTGGCGCCGCCGCCGGCAAAGCCGTAAATGTCGCCGTTGGGCAGCGTCAGTCCGACCGCCGAGTCGGCGCGGCCCGCGCTCGGATCGTCGACGGTGAGCCGCGTCGGCTTCGACGTCTTCGCGTCGATCGTCACGGTGAGCGGCGCCGTACCGACGGTGAAGGTCTTCGACAACAGGTGGGTCGGCTGCTGCCAGTTGCTCCACAGGCCGATGACCAGGTAGTCGCCGGGCGGCAGGTCGACCGTGCCGAAGTCGTCCCACTGCTCCTCGCGTACGTCGAAGTACTGCCAGGTGCTGCGGTTCCAGACGCCGATGTTGCCGCCCCAGTGGTACGTGTTGACCAGGTCGATCTTCACGCGCTGGAGGCCGGTGGCGGTAGCGGTGGCGGAGGCCGGCGCCTGTGCGGCGGCCGTGGACGTGGCGCCGAGGGTCGTGGTCGCCTGCGGGGTGCGCCGGCCCGTCGGCGTCACCTCGGTGCGGCCGCCGACCTTGGCGAAGGCGTACGGGCCGGAGGGCGCGCCGCCGGGTCCCGTGACGCTCAGCCCGCCGCGGCCGAGCGTGGCGGTCTCGCCGGTGCTGAGCCGGGCCTTCTGCGACGCGGGCGCGGGCACGGGTGCGGTGGCGCGGCTGTCCGCGACCCCTCCGGCCCGCTCCTTCGCACCGGCCGGCCCCACGAGCGCTGCCGCGGCCACCACGGCCCCGCACACCACTCCGGTCGCCCGCACCCACTGTCTTGTCCGACGCATGCGCGCCCCCCACTCGTCACGGGTGTTACGCAGGCAAGACCGCCCACCCGGCGAAAGGTTGTACGAGGGCTACGCCGGGAACCTCCGCCCCACCCACCGCCACACGAACTCCAGCAGCGCCGACGCCCCCACCGCGATCGCCACCGCCGTCCACGGCATCGTCACGCCCACCAGCTTCAGCGCGAAGAAGCTCTGCAGCGCGGGGACGACGAGCACCAGCAGGAACGCGCCGCCCATCGCCGCGACCAGGGCGATCCGCCACCAGGTGTAGGGCCGGGCGATGATCGCGAGGACCCACATGGAGACGAGGAAGAGGGTGAGGGTGGCGGCGCTGGTCTCGGCGTCGAGGGCGCCGGGGCCGGTGTAGTGGTGCCGGGCCAGGAGGTAGCTGGCGAAGGTGGCCGCGCCCGCGATGACGCCGGCGGGGATGGCGTACCGCATCACGCGCCGGACGAAGTGCGGCCTGGCGCGCTCCTTGTTGGGGGCGAGGGCCAGGAAGAAGGCGGGGACGCCGATGGTGAGCGTGGACAGCAGGGTGAGGTGGCGGGGCAGGAAGGGGTACTCGACCTGGCTGACGACGACGAGGATCGCGAGCAGCATCGAGTAGACCGTCTTGGTCAGGAAGAGGGTCGCGACGCGGGTGATGTTGCCGATGACCCGGCGGCCCTCGGCGACCACCGACGGCAGCGTGGCGAAGGAGTTGTCGAGCAGGACGATCTGGGCGACGGCCCGGGTCGCCTCCGAGCCCGAGCCCATGGAGACGCCGATGTCGGCGTCCTTCAGGGCGAGGACGTCGTTGACGCCGTCGCCGGTCATGGCCACGGTGTGGCCGCGGGACTGGAGCGCGGCGACCATGTCGCGCTTCTGCTGCGGGGTGACCCGGCCGAAGACCGCGTTCGCGTCGAGGGCCTCGGCCATCTCGTCGCGGTCGGTGGGCAGGGCGCGGGCGTCGACGGTGTTCGCGGCGCCGGGCAGGCCGAGCTTGCCGGCGACGGCGGCGACGGAGACCGCGTTGTCGCCGGAGATGACCTTGGCCGTGACGTTCTGGTCGGCGAAGTACGCGAGGGTGTCGCCGGCGTCGGGCCGCAGCCGCTGCTCCAGGACGACGAGCGCGGTGGCGCGGGCGCCGGCGGCCACGTCGGGGGAGTCGAGGTCGGCCGCGGCCCGGGCGAGCAGCAGCACCCGCAGGCCCTGCTCGTTGAGCCGGTCGATCTCGCCGAGCGCCGGGTCCCCGGCCGGCAGGAGCACGTCGGGCGCGCCGAGCAGCCAGGTGGAGTCCTCGCCGTCGCCCTCGCTGAACGCGGCGCCGCTGTACTTGCGCGCCGAGGAGAACGGCAGGGACTCGGTGCACCGCCAGTCCTCCGCGTCCGGGTAGGCGTCGATGACGGCCTGGAGCGAGGCGTTGGGCCGCGGGTCGGACTCGCCGAGGGCGCCGAGCACCTTCCGCACGTAGGCCTCGTCGGCTCCGTTCAGGGTGCGCAGCTCGGTGACGTCCATGCCGCCCTCGGTCAGCGTGCCCGTCTTGTCGAGGCAGACGACGTCGACGCGGGCCAGGCCCTCGATCGCGGGCAGCTCCTGCACCAGGCACTGCTTGCGCCCGAGCCGGATCACGCCGATCGCGAAGGCCACGGAGGTGAGCAGGACGAGGCCCTCGGGGATCATCGGGACGATGCCGCCGACGGTGCGGGCGACGGCCTCCTGGAAGCCGTGGCTCTTGACGACGAGCTGGCTGATGATGAGCCCGAGGGCGGTCGGCAGCATCATCCACGTCACGTACTTGAGGATCGTGGAGATGCCGGTGCGCAGCTCGGAGTGGACGAGCGTGAAGCGGGAGGCCTCCTCGGCGAGCTGGGCCGCGTACGCCTCCCGGCCGACCTTGGTGGCGGTGAAGGCGCCGCCGCCCGCGACGACGAACGACCCGGACATCACCGCGTCGCCGGGCCGTTTGAGGACGGGGTCGGCCTCACCGGTCAGCAGCGACTCGTCGATCTCCAGGCTGTCGGCCTCGGCGACCACGCCGTCGACCACGGCCTTGTCGCCGGGCCCGAGCTCGATCAGGTCGCCGAGGACGATCTCGGAGGTGGAGATCTCGGCGGCGACGCCGTCGCGCCGGACGGTGGGCTTGGCCTCGCCGATGACGGCGAGCCCGTCGAGGGTCTTCTTGGCGCGCAGCTCCTGGATGATGCCGATGCCCGTGTTGGCGATGATCACGAAGCCGAAGAGGCTGTCCTGGATCGGCGCGACGATCAGCATGATCAGCCACAGCACGCCGATGATCGCGTTGAAGCGGGTGAATACGTTGCCGCGGACGATGTCGGCGGTGGACCGGGAACCGCGGACGGGCACGTCGTTGACCTCGCCGCGCGCGACCCGCTCGGCGACCTCGGCCGTGGTGAGGCCGGCGGGGCGGTGCACGACGGGCGGTGCCGGGTCGGGCGGGCCGGGAGTGTCGGTCTGCGTCCGCTCAGTCATGTTCTCGACGGTACGACCGGATGCCCCCGGTCACCTGCCGAGGGGCGGCGGAGGGCCGACGGAGGGCCCGACGAGGGTCGGCGCAGGGGCCGGCGAGAGTCCGCCGAGGGCCCGGAGAGTGCGCCGAGGGCGGTTTACGCGGCCGGGGGCTCGCCCTGTGCGGCCCGTGCCGCCTCGTGGCGCTTGATCGCCGCGTCGCGCTTGCGCACGTACCAGATGCCGATGAGCCCGAGGCCCGCGCCGGCCAGGCAGGTCCACACCCAGGTGGTCGCGTGGTGGTCCTGGAACCAGCCGTAGAAGGGGACCTGGACGACGAACAGGACGAACCAGAGGATCGTGCCGCCGGTGATGGTGGCGACGACCGGCCCTTCGAGGGGCTCGGGTGCCTCGTGCTTCGGTGTCCACTTCGCCATGGGAGTCAGTCTAGGCGGCCGGTTTCGGTATCTACGCGCGGAGATGGACTGGCGTTCGTTCATGTGTTCATACTGAAACGGTTTGCCTCTGGCGGGTTTCCTTCGTATGAACCGCCAAAAGGGACTTATTTTCTCTCGAAGAGGAACCAACCCCCATGAGTACGACGGCCCCCGCCAAGGCCACGCCCGCCGAGGACCGGACCCCTCAGGGTCCCGTCTCCGGTCTCGACCGTTTCTTCAAGATCACGGAGCGCGGCTCCACTGTAGCCCGTGAGGTCCGGGGCGGCTTCGCCACCTTCTTCGCGATGGCCTACATCATCGTGCTGAACCCGATCATCCTCGGCAGCGCCAAGGACATGTACGGGCACCAGCTCGACGGTGGCCAGCTCGTCACCGCGACCGTCCTGAGCGCGGCCTTCACCACGCTCCTCATGGGCGTCATCGGCAACGTGCCGATCGCGCTCGCCGCCGGCCTTGGCGTCAACACGGTCGTCGCGCTCCAGCTCGCGCCGAAGATGTCCTGGCCGGACGCCATGGGAATGGTCGTCCTCGCCGGCCTCGTCGTGATGCTCCTCGTCGCGACCGGTCTGCGCGAGCGCGTCATGAACGCGGTCCCGACCGGCCTGCGCAAGGGCATCGCGATCGGCATCGGCCTGTTCATCATGCTCATCGGCCTCGTCGACTCGGGCTTCGTCTCCCGCATCCCCGACGCCGCGCACACCACGGTCCCGCTCCAGCTCGGCGGCAGCGGCCACCTCACCGGCTGGCCGGTGCTGATCTTCATCCTGGGCACGCTGCTGACGCTCGCGCTGATCGTCCGCAAGGTGCCGGGCGCGATCCTCATCTCCATCGTCGTGATGACGATCGCCGCGATGGTCGTCAACGCCGTCGCCGACGTCCCGTCCTGGGGTCTGACGACCCCGGAGTGGCCCGGCAACCCGGTCGCCAGCCCCGACTTCGGCCTGTTCGGCGCGTTCAGCCTGTTCGGCGGATTCCACAAGGTCGGCGTCCTGACGGGCGTGCTCTTCGTCTTCACCGTCCTGCTGTCCTGCTTCTTCGACGCCATGGGCACGATCCTCGGCGTCGGCGACGAGGCCAAGCTGATGGACAAGGACGGCAACTTCCCGGGCATCAACAAGGTCCTACTCGTCGACGGCCTCGCCGTCGCCTCCGGCGGTGCCACCTCCTCCTCCGCCACCACCTGCTTCGTGGAGTCCACGGCCGGTGTCGGCGAGGGCGCCCGCACGGGCCTCGCCTCGGTGGTGACCGGCGCGCTCTTCTCGGTCGCGCTGTTCCTCACGCCGCTCGCCACGATGGTCCCGTCGCAGGCGGCCACGCCGGCGCTGGTCGCCGTGGGCTTCCTGATCCTGGCGGGCTCCGTCAAGGAGATCGACTGGAGCGACTACACCATCGCCATGCCGGCCTTCCTGGCCATGGTGATGATGCCGTTCACGTACTCGATCACCAACGGCATCGGCATCGGCTTCATCTCCTTCACCCTGCTGCGGCTCGCGGCCGGGCGGGGCCGTGAGGTCCCGGTGGCGATGTACGTCGTGTCGGCGGTCTTCGTCTTCTACTACGCGATGCCGGCGCTGGGCCTGACCTGATCCCGGGAGACCGGGCCGGGGGGCGCGTCGGAGGCCCCGTAGAACTTCTCCGTCTCCTCGACGGCGGTCTTGAACCGTTCGTCGAAGTCCTCGCGAATGAGCG
Source organism: Streptomyces sp. NPDC004327 (assembly GCF_042873935.1). NCBI lineage: Bacteria > Bacillati > Actinomycetota > Actinomycetes > Kitasatosporales > Streptomycetaceae > Streptomyces > Streptomyces sp. NPDC004327. The sequence continues at coordinate 246,699 of NZ_JBIAME010000003.1, forward strand.
TCCGGGCGACATAGTCCTGGACGCTCATTCCGCGTCTGGCGGCGTGTCCGCGGAGCCGTTCGAGCAGCTCTCCGTCGATGCGCAGGCTGAGCACGGTCGATTCCATGCCCGCCAGGTTCGCGCCAGGGAAGGGCCTCGCGCGTCACTTTCCGGATCGCACTCACTCATTTGGGTGACAGGTTGCGACGGACGGTTTTCGTCCGGGTCCCCGCGCACGGCGTGCCGATTGGTCTTTAGGAAGAGTAATGAGTTACGCTAAGGACATGCCTGACCTGTCCCATGGCGACGTCAACGCGGACGACGCCGCGGCCGTGAACGCGATTCGCAGCGCCGTCATGCGGCTCGGCCGGCGCCTGAAACACCAGCGCGTCGACGAGTCGCTCAGCCCGACCGAGATGTCGGTGCTCGGCACCCTGTCGCTCTGCGGCTCGGCCACCCCCGGTGAGCTGGCCCGCAAGGAGCACGTCCAGCCGCCGTCGATGACCCGCATCGTCGCGCTGCTCGAAGCCAAGGGCCTGGTCAGACTGGAGCCTCACCCCGACGACCGTCGGCAGAAGGTGGTCAGGCAGACCGAGCAGGCGGAGTCCATGCTGGAAGAGTCCCGCCGCAAACGGAACGCCTGGCTCGCCACCCTCGCCGAAGGTCTGGACGAGGACGAGTGGGCCAAGCTGCGCGCGGCCGCCCCGGTCCTGGAGAAGCTCGCACACCTCTAGCACCGATGGCCGAGGAGGCGACGCACTTTGAGCACGGGACCCGGAGCAGACTCCGCACCCGTCCATGAACCCGCACACTATTCGCGCACGGGTCCCCCGACCCGTGCGAGCAGAGGAACCTTCTCCTCACTCGGGATCCGGAACTACCGGCTGTTCTTCAGCGGAGCGATCGTCTCCAACACCGGTACCTGGATGGCCCGGATCACCCAGGACTGGCTCGTCCTGAGCCTCACCGGCTCCGCCGCCGCCGTCGGCATCACGACGGCGCTCCAGTTCCTGCCGATGCTGCTGTTCGGCCTGTACGGCGGCGTCATCGCCGACCGCTACCCGAAGCGCCGCCTCCTCCTCGTCAGCCAGACCGCGCTCGGCCTGTGCGGACTGACCCTGGCCCTGCTGACCCTCACCGGTCAGGTCCAGGTCTGGCACGTGTACCTGATCGCCTTCCTGCTCGGCATGGTCACCGTCGTCGACAACCCGACCCGGCAGTCCTTCGTCTCCGAGATGGTCGGCCCCGCGCAGCTGCGCAACGCGGTCTCGCTGAACTCGGCGAACTTCCAGTCCGCCCGCCTCGTCGGCCCCGCCGTCGCCGGTGTGCTGATCTCCACCGTCGGCAGCGGCTGGGCGTTCCTCATCAACGCCCTCTCCTTCCTCGCGCCGATCGCCGGCCTGCTGCTCATGCGGACGAGCGAACTCCACAAGGTGGAGCGCGCCCCGCGCGGCAAGGGCCAGCTGCGCGAGGGACTGAGGTACGTGGCCGGGCGCCCGGACCTGATCTGGCCGATCGTCCTCGTCGGCTTCGTCGGCACCTTCGGATTCAACTTCCCCATCTGGCTGACCGCCTTCTCCGGCGAGGTCTTCCACGTCGGCGCCGGCACGTACGGCTTCCTCAACACCCTCATGGCCGCCGGCTCCCTCGCCGGCGCCCTCCTCGCGGCGCGCCGCGGCTCTACCCGGCTGCGCATGCTGGTGGTCGCGGCCGGCGTCTTCGGCGCGCTGGAGATCGCGGCGGCCCTCTCGCCCGCGTTCTGGCTGTTCGCGCTGCTGCTCGTCCCGATCGGCATGATCGGCCTGACCGTCAACATCAGCGCCAACTCCGCCGTCCAGATGGCGACGGACCCCGTCATGCGCGGCCGCGTGATGAGCCTCTACATGATGGTCTTCGCCGGCGGCACCCCGATCGGCGCGCCGCTCCTCGGCTGGGTGACCGACACCTACGGCGCGCGCGTCGGCTTCGCCACGGGCGGCCTGGTGTCGCTGCTCGCCGCCGCCGCCATCGGCCTGATCCTGGCCCGCGTGGGCGGCCTGAAGCTCGCGATGGGCTGGCACCACGGCCACCCGAGCGTCCGCTTCGTCCCGCAGGAGCGGGAAGCGGAACTGGCCCCGGCGGCCTGACCCGAGGCGCGGGCCATCGTCCGGCTGGGGCGGTGGGGGTTTCCCGGACGAAGTGGGGGCGGGTACACAGGACGGCGCCCCGGCGGGCGCGTTCCGCCCCTGGCCTGCCGGGTCTGTGGCCCAGGGCCTGCGGGGCCAGTGACGGACGGTGCCGTCCGTCGCAGGCCCCGCGCCCCCCAGGGGCGGCGCCTCAGACCCGGCGCTCCAGCACCTGCCCCTCCCACTCGCCCACCGCGAACGCCTCCGTACGGGTGAACCCCTGTCGCTCGTAGTACGCCACGAGCCGGCCCTCGCTGCCCGCGAAGCAGTCCACCCGCAGCAGCGACACCCCCGCCTCCCGCGTCACCTCCGCCGCGTGCGCGAGCAGCGCCGCGCCCACGCCGTGGCCGTGGCGGCGGCCGTCGGTGGCGAGGAAGCGTACGTAGCGCTCGGGCTCGGCCGCCGGCGGCACGTGCTCGCCCGGGTGCGGGGTCAGCGTGAGCGTGCCGACCGGGGCGCCGTCGAGCTCGGCGATCCACGGCTCGCCCTCCGCGACCAGCCGCTCGATCAGCGCCACCGTCTTCGGCCGGACGCTGAACGGCTCCGTGCCCCACTGCGCCGTGATGCCCTGCCGGTTCAGCCACACCACCGCGCTGTCGAATATCCCGAGCATCGCGGGAACGTCGTCCGCCGTACCGCGCCTGATCTTGATCCCGTTGTCCATCCGACCGAGGTTAGACCCGTCGATGCCTGGGACACTCGCCGTATGAGGCTTTTCGCCGCCGTCGTCCCGCCGCCCGCGCAGCTCGCCGAGCTCGCCCGCGAGGCCGACCGCCTCGCCCACCTGCCCGACGCCGACCGGCTGCGCTGGACCTCGCGGCCCGGCTGGCACTTCACGCTCGCGTTCATGGGCGAGGTCGACGAGGAGCTGCTGCCGGACCTGCGCGCCCGGCTCGGCCGGGCCGCGCACCGCACGGCGCCGTTCCCGCTGCGGCTGCACGGTGGCGGGCACTTCGGCCGGGCGGTGCTGTGGACGGGCGCGGCCGGCGACCTGGACGAGCTGCGCCTCCTCGCCGAGCGCGCGGACGCCGCGGCCCGCCGCGCCGGCGTCCCGATGGACGAGCACCGCCGCTACCAGGCCCACCTCACCGTCGCCCGCGCCCGCGGCCGCACCCGCGCCGACGAGGTGGACCTCCGCCCCTTCGTCGACGCGCTGGCCGGCTTCGAGGGCACCCGCTGGCAGGTGGAGGAGCTGGCCCTGATCCGCAGCAACCTTCCCGGCGGCGGCACACCGGGAGCCCAGTCGCGCTACGAGACGGTCGCTTCGTGGCCGCTCGGCGCGCCGGGTTAACCTCGTGAGGTGGACCCGAAAACCCGTAACCGGATCATGGCCGGTGTGCTCGTGCTGATGTTCGCGATCGTCGCGGTGGCGTCGTTGGTCAACCAGTAGCGCTCGCGAGCCCCGCGAAACCGACGCTTGCTTCGAGTGGACTCGAAGGCGTTGGCTTGGCGGTCATGGAGTACACGCAGCTCGGACGCACGGGACTCAAGGTCAGCCGACTCGTTCTCGGCACGATGAACTTCGGTCCGCAGACCGACGAACCGACCAGCCACGCCATCATGGACGCCGCGCTCGACGCGGGCCTCAACTTCTTCGACACCGCGAACGTGTACGGGCAGACCGCGGGCAAGGGACGCACCGAGGAGATCATCGGCTCCTGGTTCGCCAAGGACCCGGCCCACCGCGACAAGGTGGTCCTCGCCACCAAGATGTACGGGAACATGGGCGAGGGCGCCGGGCCCGCCTGGCCCAACCACGACAAGCTGTCCGCCGTGAACATCCGGCGGTCCGTCGAGGCCAGCCTCAAGCGGCTCGGCACCGATTACATCGACGTCTACCAGTTCCACCACGTGGACCGCCTGACTCCCTTCGAGGAGATCTGGCAGGCCGTGGACGTGCTGGTCCGGCAGGGCAAGATCCTCTACGCCGGCTCGTCCAACTTCCCCGGCTACAAGATCGCCCAGGCCAACGAGGCCGCCGCCCGCCGCGGCATGGTCGGCCTGGTCAGCGAGCAGTGTCACTACAACCTGTACGAGCGGCGCGCCGAGATGGAGGTGATCCCGGCGGCCCAGGAGTACGGGCTCGGGGTCATCCCCTGGTCGCCGCTGGGCGGCGGCCTGCTCGGCGGGGTGATCCGCAAGGAGGTCCGGGGCGGGCGACGGGCCGGCGGCCGGGCCGCGGAGCTGCTGAAGGATCCGGCGACGCGGGCCCGCGTCCAGGCGTACGAGGACCTGCTCGACAAGCACGGCCTGGACCCGGCGGAGACGGCGCTGGCCTGGCTCCTGACCCGTCCGGGCGTGACGGGCCCGATCATCGGCCCGCGGACGGCGGAGCAGCTCCGGGGCGCGCTGCGCGCGCTCGACGTCGAGCCGGGCGAGGAGCTGCTGGCCTCCCTCGACGAGATCTTCCCGGGCCCGGGCCCGTCGCCGGAGGCGTTCGCCTGGTGACCGTCCGGACGGCCTGAGGCCGTCGGGTCCTGGCGAGCCGGTTCGGCGCGTTCGGCTGGTACGTGGTCGTCAGGTCCTGCCGAGCCGGTTCGGCGCGTCCGGCCGGTGCGTGGCCGTCACGCCCCGCCGAGCCAGCTCGTCGCGTCCAGTCGGTACGCCGTCTCGGCGGGGACGACGGTGCGCAGGGCCGCCTCCAGGTCGCGGACGCGGTCCGCGCCGAGGCGGGCGGCCCACTCGGCGCGCAGTGCGTCGAAGACGGCGGCCGAGCGGGCGAGAGCGTCGGTGCCGTACGGGGTGAGCCGGACGAGCTTGCGGCGGGCGTCGTGCGGGTCGTCGGCGCGCTCGGCGTAGCCGACGGCGAGCAGCCGGTCCACGGTCTTGCCGGCCGCCTGCTTGGAGACGCCGAGGCGCCGCCCGATGTCGCTGGCGGTGGAGCCGTACGGGCTCGCGGCGATGGCCTGGAGGGCGAAGCCGTGCGCGGGGCGCAGTTCCGGGTGGCCCTGGCGGGCGAGTTCGGCGTGCAGCCGGTCGATGAGGGTGCGGAAGCCGGCGAAGAGCAGCAGCGGCAGCTCGTAGCCAGGGGGGTCCCCGGGATCGGGACAGGGATCGGGATCGGGATCGCCCGAGGGAATCCCCTTGCGACTATCGACAACCTGGTTTACGTTTTCCCCATCGACATGGTCAACCATGTTGTCCATCTTAGCTCTGGGGGATCTGCTTTGTCGTTCGACCTGCCCGCCCGCACCGCCGACGCCGTCGCCGTCCTCAAGGCGACGTCCCCGCACACCCTCGACGCCTTCCTCAAGCTCAGCGAGATCTTCGAGTCGACGACCCTCGACGCGCACTCCCGCGAGACCGTGATCCTCGCCGTCGCCGAACGCAACCAGTGCCACCTCTGCGTCGCCATGCACGAGACGAAGCTGGCGGCTCTCGGCCCGGCCCCGTCCGCCGAACGCCTCGACGCCGTACGCCGCTTCACCCTCCAGGTCCTCGCGGCCTCGGGCGCGGTGAGCGACGCCGAACTCGACGCGTTCTTCTCCCACGGCTACACCCGGCAGAACGCCCTGGAGGTCGTCCTCGGCATCGGCGCCTACACCGTCTCCACCTTCGCCAACCGGCTCACCCGCGTGGCGTGAGCGGGTTTCCGGGCGCCGAGCGGGGGCCGGGTGCCGAACGGCGCTCAGGCGCCGAACGGGGCCAGGTCGGGCTCCACCCAGCCCGACCGGGCGGCGTCGCCGGCCAGGGTCTCGGGCCGGTAGTGGCGGCCGAGCAGGTCTTGTCGAACAACTCGCGGTGACGCGCGGCGAAGCCGTGAAAGTCGCCGTCCCCTCCGGGCGGTCAAGTTCCGTGCGAGCATGGCGCGATGAGCCACGACAACACCGTGAGTGCCCGGAAGAATATCGGGTCGGGATCGCCGCTCGAACCGCGGATCGGTTTCTCCCGAGCTGTCCGCAAAGGATCCCACATCGCCGTGGCCGGGACCGCGCCCATCGCCGACGACGGCACCACCGCCGGCATCGGCGACGTCCACGCCCAGACCGCCCGCTGCATCGACATCGCCGAGACCGCGCTCAGGGCCGCCGGCGCCTCGCTCGGCGACGTCGTGCGCACCCGGATCATGCTCACCGACATCACCACCTGGAAGGCGGCGGCGCAGGCCCACGGCGAACGGTTCGCGGACGTGCGCCCGGTGACGACCTTCGTCGAGGTCTCCCGCTTCATCGACCCCGACTGGCTGGTGGAGATCGAGGTCGACGCGATCCTCGACCAGACTGACCAGGCCGACCAGACAGACCAGGCCGACTAGCCCGCGTACGGGCCGCCGAGCCCCCACGCCTGGTGCATGGCGTCCGCGAAGGCCGCCGCCAGCTTCCGCTCGCCCGTCGGACCCGGGTGCGTGCCGTCGTACGTGTCCGCGTGGATGTCGTACGACTCCGGGACCGTCGCGAGCAGCAGCGGCGACGCGGCCGTGTCCAGGTCGGCGACCGTCTTCGCGAGCAGCTCGTTGAAGCGGGCGCACTCGGCGGCGAAGGGGGCGTCGTACGTGGCGCGGATGTTCGGGATGACGGGCAGCAGCACCGCCCGCACCCGCGGGTTCGCGGCGCGCGCGGCGGCCAGGAAGGCGCGGACGTTCTCCGTGGTCTGGTCGCAGTTGGTGTAGAAGCCGAGGTCGATCAGGCCGAGCGAGACGAGCAGCACGTCCGCGCCGCCCGCCGTCACCGCGTCCCCGACGAGCGGCGCCATGTGCAGCCAGCCCTCGCCCCAGCCGGCCAGATGGCGGCGGGCCGCGGCCGGGAACTCCGGGTCGGCGTACGCCTCCGAGGTGGCGGCGTCGTCGGCGGCCTCGTACACCGCGGTGCGCGGCCCCACGATCTCGTAGGCACCGGGAAGCACCGATTCCAGGTGTTGCCACATCCGGTAGCGCCAGGTGAAGTCGCCGGCGCGTCCGATGGTCATGCTGTCGCCGACGAACAGAAAACGCATGGTCGACATCATCACCGACGATCATCGGCGCGGGAGCACGGCGGCGACGTGATCCCGAACACCCGGGCGACCGCCGGGTGCCGTGGCAGGCTTGAGGTCATGCGATCTGCTGCGCTGCGCGTCCTCGGTGCCACGGCCGCCCTCGTCCTGGCGTCGGCGGTGCCGGCCGTCGCGGTGGCGGACGACCAGGGCCCCGACCGGGACTTCACGATCGAGGACCCGCGGATCACCGAGTCCAGCGGCCTCGCCGCCAGCCGCGCCCACCCGGGCGTCTACTGGACGCACAACGACCAGGACGCGCCCCTGATCTACGGCGTCGACTCCCGTACGGGACGCACCGTCGCGACCCTCACCATGAAGGGCGTCGGCACCCCGCGCGACATGGAGGGCATCTCCGTCGGCCCCGACGGAGACATCTACGTCGGCGACATCGGCGACAACCTCGACGGCTCCTGGGACCACGTCTGGATCTACCGCTTCCCCGAGCCGGAGCAACTGCGCGACCAGACCGTCCGCGCCACCCAGTACGACGTGAAGTACGCCGACGGCGCCCGCAACGCCGAGGCCCTGATGGTCCATCCGAAGACCGGCCGGGTCTACATCGCCAGCAAGAACCAGAAGGGCGGCGGCCTCTACGAGGGCCCCGAGCGCCTCTCCACCACCCGCACCAACGTCTTCCGCCGCGTCGGCGAGGTCCCGTGGGTGACCGACGGCGCCTTCTCGCCGGCCGGCGACCGGCTCGTCCTGCGCGGCTACTTCGCCGCCGACGAGTACGCCTGGAAGAACGGCCGCCTCGCCGACGACGGCACCGCCGTCGCCGCCCCCTTCCAGGGCCAGGCCGAATCGGTGACGTACACCCCGGACGGCTCGGCCTTCATGTTCGGCTCGGAGGGCAAGCAGAGCCGGGTGATCCGCGTGGACCGCGAGGGCGTCACCCCCTCACCCGGCACCACCGGCCCCGGCGCGCCCGCTCCCACCGGCCCGGGCGGGACCGGCGCGAGCGGCGAGAGCAAGGGGAACGCCACCGTGGGCGTCCTGGTGCTCGGCGCGGCCGCGGCGCTGTTCGTGGGCTTCCGGCGACTGGTGCGCCGCCGGCGCTGAAGAGGAGGGTCAGCAGGGGCTCAGGTACCAGACCCAGCGCCAGTCGGCGTGGGCGTCGGAGCTGTAACCGCCGGGCGAGGTCCAGCGGAGGATCTTGTCCGAGTCGTAGAACTTCGCGTACAGGGTCGAGCGCTGGGCGTTGATCCACGAGCCGGTCGTGTACCAGTTGATGAGGTTCAGGGTGTTGCAGGTGAAGAGGTTGAGCTGGTCGCCCGTGAAGTTCTCGTACTTGTAGGCGCATACGTACGTGCTCGGGCACGCGCTCGTCACGCCGAGGCCCGCCTTCGGCGCGTCGAGGTCACGGACCTTCCGCTCGCCGGGCAGTGTCAGTAGCAGCTCGCCACCGGGCAGGGCGATCTTGTTGGCGGCGATCTGGGTGCCGTGGTTCTCGGCCAGATAGCCGTCGACGCGCTGTTGCAGGCTGCGGGCCTGGGCGGCGGTCAGTCCCGCGCGCTCGGCCTGCGCCGAGAAGTCGTTCGCGGCCGTGCGGGGCCCGTCGGCGGCGCTCGCGGCGCCCGGGACGGCCACGAGTGCCACGAGTGCCACGACAAGGGCGGCGAGGAGCTTGCCCGGCCCGCCGGGCCGTGAGATTCCGTGCTTCGTCACTGCGTTGCCTCTCTGCTTCACGTTTCTTCGCACCTGGCGCGGTGCCGGCCACCACTGTGGGGCGGGTCGCCGGCCGGCGTCGTTGGCAGCGGGCGCAGAGTCGCTTCGCACCGGGCGCAGACGGGCCTTCAGCGCACGGGAGTTGTCCGACATCCCGCTGTTCCGGCGGCCCGCCGAGCCCCAACCATGGCCGTGTACACATCACCGTGGAGCGGGGGCTTCGTGACGGGTACGGCGACGCGTGCGCAGACGGTCAGTGTCAGTGCGCGGGACGGCTTCGAGTCCTGGTCGGGCATGGTCGGCGACCTCGTGATGCCGGTCTCCATCACCAGCCCGTACGTCGAGCGCTTCCGCGGCACGGCGACGGCGCTCGACCTCACCCACACCGATCTGTCCGCTTTCGCCTTCTCGCCGATGTCCGCCCGGCGCGGCGCCGGGCACATCCGGCGCGCGGACCCGGAGAACTACTTCCTCTTCCTCGTCCACGGCAGCCCGGTCGGCCTGGAACAGGGCCGCAACCAGAGCCTGCTCCGCGCCGGGGACATGGCGCTCTTCGACTCCTCGCACCCGATGAGCTGCGAGTTCCTCGACGAGGGCCGGCTCTCCCGGGTCTCGCTGCTGCGGGTGCCCCGGAGCACCCTGCCGCTGCCCGTGGACCACGCCGACCGGCTCCTCGGCACCCGGCTCGCCACCGGCACCGCCACGGGAACGCTGCTCGCCTCGTACCTGACCGGGCTGCGCACCCGTGCCGGCAGCTGCGACCCGGCGGAGCTGCCGCGCCTGGGCTCCGTCGGCCTCGACCTGTGTGCCGCCTATCTCGCCGCGCAGTCCGCGGGCCCCGCAGCGCTGCCCGCGGAGGCCCGAAGACAGGTCCTGATGGCCCGCATCCGCGCCTTCGTCCAGAACAACCTGCCCGACCCGGGTCTCGATCCGGCCGCCGTCGCGGCGCACCACCACATCTCCGTACGCCTGCTCCACGCGCTGTTCCGCGACGAGCCCGAGACCATCGGCGCCACGATCCGCCGGCTCCGTCTCGAACGCAGCCGGGCCGACCTGGCCGATCCGCGGCTCGGTCACTCCAGGGTCGGCGAGATCGCGACGCGCTGGGGGTTCCGGCACCCGGCGGACTTCAGCCGGGCCTTCCGCCGCGCGTACGGCATGCCGCCCAGCGACTACCGCCGCCTGGCCCTGCCCGCCCCGAACGCAGCCGCCGGCCGGCCCGGCGCCGGACAGGCCGAGGGCCCGGCGTCGGTCGTGTCCGATGCCGGGCCCTCGTACGGTGTGTGAGGCCGTGGAGCCGTGACGGCTGCCGCGGCTGTTACAGCTGGCCGATGACGTGGTCGATGCAGGCCGTAAGCGCCCGCACGTCCGCCGGGTCGATCGCCGGGAACATCGCGATGCGCAGCTGGTTGCGGCCCAGCTTGCGGTACGGCTCGGTGTCGACGATGCCGTTGGCGCGCAGGACCTTGGCGACGGCGGCCGCGTCGATGTCGTCGGAGAAGTCGATCGTGCCGATGACCTGCGAGCGCTTCGCCGGGTCGGTGACGAACGGCGTCGCGTACTTGGAGTCCTCGGCCCAGCCGTACAGGGCGTCCGAGGACTCCTTCGTGCGGGCCACGGCCCAGTCCAGACCGCCCTGGCCGTTGATCCACTTCAGCTGCTCGTTGAGCAGGAAGAGGGTCGCGAGGGCCGGGGTGTTGTACGTCTGGTTCTTCAGGGAGTTGTCGATCGCGGTCGGCAGGCTGAAGAACTCCGGGATGTGCCGGCCCGACTCGTGGATCTTCTTCGCGCGCTCCAGCGCGGCCGGCGAGAACGCGGCCAGCCACAGACCGCCGTCGGCGGCGAAGGACTTCTGCGGGGCGAAGTAGTAGACGTCCGTCTCGGTGATGTCGACCGGCAGACCGCCGGCGCCCGAGGTCGCGTCGACCAGCACGAGCGCGCCCTCGTCGGCGCCCGCGACCCGCTTCAGCGGGGCGGCGACACCGGTGGAGGTCTCGTTGTGGGTGAAGGCGTAGACGTCGACGCCCGCCTCGGCGACCGGCTCCGGGTGGGTGCCCGGGTCGGCGGAGACGACGGTCGGGTCGGCCAGCCACGGGGCCAGCTTCGCGGCCTTCGCGAACTTCGAGGAGAACTCGCCGAAGGTGAGGTGCTGCGACTTGTTCTCGATGAGACCGTGCGTCGCGACGTCCCAGAAGGCGGTCGAGCCGCCGTTGCCCAGGATCACCTCGTAGCCCTCGGGCAGCGAGAACAGGTCACTGATGCCGGCACGCACCTCGCCGACCAGGTTCTTGACCCGGGGCTGGCGGTGGGAGGTGCCGAGGTAGGAGGTGCCGGTGGCCGCCAGGGCGTCCAGCGCCTCCGTGCGCACCTTGGAGGGGCCCGCGCCGAAACGGCCATCGGCGGGCTTCATGTCAGCGGGAATCTGGATATCGGCCACGAGGCGGAGCGTATCGGGTCGGCGAAGCGGGATCGCGGGATGTCCGCCCGATGAGACGAGGACTGAGACATTCTGTAGTCGTGGGATCACACAAGAATTCGGCGGGGGAACCGGTCCGCGAGCCGGCGGACGGGCTTGCGCGCGCGCTGCGCGCCGCCGTCTCGGGCGACGTCGACTTCTCCGCCACCGCCCGGGCCCTGACCTCGATGGACGCCTCCAACTACCGGCGCGTGCCGCTCGGTGTCGTCGCCCCGCGCGACGCCGACGACCTGGCCGCCGCGCTCGCCGTGTGCCGTACGTACGAGGTGCCGGTCGTCGCCCGCGGCGGCGGCACGTCCATCGCCGGGCAGGCCACCGGCACGGGCGTCGTGCTCGACCTCACCCGCCACATGCGGCAGTTGGTGTCCCTCGACCCCGAGGCGCGCACCGCCGTCGTCCAGCCCGGCCTCGTCCTCGACCGGCTGCGGGACGCGGCCCGCCCGCACGGCCTGACCTTCGGTCCCGACCCGTCCACGCACAGCCGCTGCACCCTGGGCGGCATGATCGGCAACAACGCGTGCGGCGCGCACTCGGTGGCGTGGGGGACGACCGCCGACAACGTGCGGGCGCTCGACGTCGTCACGTACGACGGCCGGCGGGCCACGCTCGGGAAGCGGTGGCAGGGCGCGCCGGCCGGGCTGCGGGAGCTGGTCGGAAGCCGGCTCGCGCTGCTGCGCACCGGCTATCCGCAGGGCCTGCCGCGCCGCATCTCCGGCTACGCCCTCGACGCGCTGCTGCCCGAGCGCGGCGCGGACGTGGCCCGCTTCCTGTGCGGGAGCGAGGGCACCCTCGGCGTGGTCACGGAGGCGACGGTGCGGCTGGTGCCGCTGCCGGCCGAACCCGTCCTCGTGGTCCTCGGGTACGCGGACGAGAGCGCGGCCGCGGACGCGGCGGCCGGGTTGCTGCCGTACCGGCCGCTGACCGTCGAGGGCATGGCCGCCGATCTCGTGCGGGACGGGGCCGGGCGGGCCGGGCTGCCGCGCGGCGGGGCCTGGCTGTTCGCCGAGGTCGACGGCGCCGGGGCGGCCGGCGCGCTGGTGCGGGCGGCGGACGCCCTGGACGCCCTCGTGGTGCGCGACCCGGCCGGGCAGCGGGCGCTGTGGCGGATCCGCGAGGACGCGGCCGGCACGGCGACGCGGACCCCGGAGGGCGGGGAGGCGTGGCCGGGCTGGGAGGACTGCGCGGTGCCGCCGGCCCGCCTCGGCTCGTACCTGCGCGCCTTCCGTTCGCTGCTGCGTCAGTACGGGCTGCACGGCGTGCCGTACGGGCACTTCGGCGACGGCTGCGTCCACGTCCGCATCGACTTCGACCTGTGGACGCCGGACGGCGTGGCGCGCTTCCGGGAGTTCTCGGCGGACGTCGCCGACCTGGTGGTGGCGCACGGCGGTTCGCTGTCCGGCGAGCACGGCGACGGCAAGGCGCGGGCGGAACTGCTGCCGAGGATGTACGGGGACGAGCTGGTCGCGCTGTTCGGCGCGGTCAAGGACCTGTGGGACCCGGACGGCGGGCTCAACCCGGGGATGCTGGTGCGCCCGGAGCCGCTGGACTCGGGACTGAGGTTCACCGGCCTGCCGGTCGTGCGGGCGGGGGAGGAGCCGCCGGAGCCGGGCGCGGGGTCGGTGGCGCGCCTCGGGCGGGAGGCCGCGCGCTGCGTGGGCGTTGCCAAGTGCCGTGCGGAGGGCCCGAGTTCGGGGCCGGGCGTGATGTGCCCCTCGTACCGGGCGACCGGCGAGGAGCGGCACTCCACGCGCGGCCGGGCGCGCCTCCTGCACGAGATGGCGCTCGGCGGGACGATCACCGACGGGCTGCGCTCCGAGGAGGTCCGGGAGGCCCTCGATCTGTGCCTGTCCTGCAAGGGCTGCCGCAGCGACTGTCCCGTGGGCGTCGACATGGCCGCGTACAAGGCGGAGTTCCTGCACGGCCACTACGCCGGGCGGCGCGCCCTCGGGCGGCCGCGTTCGCACTGGTCGATGGGCGGACTGCCGCACTGGCTCGACGTGTTCGGGCGCGGGCTCAACGCGGCCATGCGGCTGCCGTTCGCCGCGCGGATCGCCGGCGTCACGCCGGAGCGGGCCATGCCGAGGGTGGCCGAGCGGTCCTTCGTGTCCTGGTTCGGCGAGCGCGCCTCCGGCCGGCCGCCCGCGCTCACCCTGTGGCCCGACACCTTCACCGACCACCTCGCGCCGCACGTCGGCGCCGCGGCGGTACGGGTCATGGAGGCGGCCGGGCTCGGTGTGGCGCTGCCGCCGGGCCGGGTCTGCTGCGGGCTCACGTACGTGTCGACCGGCCGGCTCGACGCGGCGCGCCGCGTGATGCGCCGCACGCTGGACGTCATGGACGAAGCCGCGCCCGGCCTGCCGGTCGTGGTCCTCGAACCGTCCTGCGCGGCCGCCCTGCGCGGCGACCTGCCCGAGCTGCTCCCGGACGATCCGCGCGCGGCCCGGCTCGCCGCCTCCGTCCGCACCTTCGCCGAGGCCCTGGAGGAACTCGCCCCCGACTGGACGCCGCCGCGCCTCGGCCGCCCGGTCGCCGGCCAGACCCACTGCCACCAGCACGCCGTCCTGGGCGACGCGGCGGACCGGCGGCTGCGCCGGCGGGCGGGACTGGACGGCGAGCTGGCGGGCGGCTGCTGCGGTCTCGCGGGCGACTTCGGCTTCGAGCCGGGCCACTACGAGGTGTCGATGGCCTGCGCCGAGGACCAGCTGCTGCCGGCGCTGCGGGCGGCGCCGCCGGACGCGGTCGTCCTCGCCGACGGCTTCTCCTGCCGTACGCAGATCACGCACGCGGCCGGGGACCGCCACCCGCGCCATCTGGCGGAGGTCCTGGCGGAAGCGCTGGACGAGTCGCCGTAGGCGCGGCCCCGGGGAGCTGGCCGCAGAGGGCTGGCCGCAGGGGGCTGGTCGCAGTGGGCCAGCCGCGGGGGCCAGCCGCAGTGGACTAGCCGATGCTGAGGGCGTCCTCGGCGTTGTCGACCCACGGGGTGACGGAGGACTTGTCCGAGACGTGGAAGCCGGGCGTGGTGGCCTTCAGGGGCGTCTGCGTCAGGTCGGACTCGGTGTCCATGGTCAGCTTGATGAAGGACACGGTCTTGCTGCCCGCGCCGCCGGCGCCGCCCGTCAGCCCCGCGTACGCCGTCTGACCCGGCTTCAGCAGGAGCGCGTCCTCGATCCCGGGTGCCGCGCCCACCTGGTGCGCCGCCCCGTCGAGGTCGCCGAAGGTGACGATCGGGTGGCCGAGGGCCCGGCACGCCTTGCCGGACTTGTTGGTGACCTTCAGCAGGTAGCTGCTGGTGGTGGGCTCCGCGAGCTCCGCCTTGAACGTCACGTCGAAGGTGCTGCACGGGAAGACGTCGTAGTCGGGGCCGGTCGACGGCTTCGCGGTCTTGGTCGTGCCGGGTGCGGCGGTCGGCTTCGGCGCCTTCGGGGCGGAGGGCTTGGGGGCGTCCGTCGTCGGCGCCGCCGTCGCCGTCGCGTCCGGCGTGGCGGAGGACGTGCCGGAGGTGGCCGACGCGGTCGGCGCGCCGGCGGCCCCGTCCTCGGACGGTCCGCAGGCGGTCAGGCCCAGCGCGGACACGGCGACGAGGACGGCGGCGGCTCTGCGGACGGCGGCTCTGCGGACGGTGCTGCTCATGGTGGTTCTCCCCCGATGACGAAGCGCGCGTGCGGCGTGCTCGCGCTGTGGTGAGTTGTGGTGATCATCAGGATCCCGTGGCAGCTTCACAACTTGGTGACGGCGCCTTTCCGAATTCACCACGGTTCGGGGCGGGGTGGGCACGGCGGGCGTCAGCGCTCCCCTTCCTCCGCGATCTCCCGCGCCATGTCCACCAGCGCGCCCGTCGCCGGATGCCGGTCCCCGTCGCGCCAGGCCAGCAGCACCGGCAGCGGGGGCGCGTCGGCCAGCGGGCGGTAGGCGACCCCGGGGTGGGGGTGGAGGGTGGCGGTGGAGACGGCGGAGACACCGATGCCGCGGCCGGCGGCGATCGCGGTCAGCCAGTCGTCGGTGTTGGCGACGGTGAGGGTGGAGCGGGGGCGGCCGGCCGGCGGCCAGAGGTCGAGGGTGGTGGTGCCGGAGACCGGGTTGAGGACCGCCGGGTGCGCGGCCAGGTCCGCGAGGGTCAGCGATGCGCGCGCGGCGAGCGGGCTGTCGGCCGGCACGGCCGCCACGCGCCGTTCCGTGAGGAGCTCCTCGGCCGCGAGGCCGGGGATCTCCACCGGCCCGCGGAGCAGCGCCGCGTCGACCTCGCCGCGCAGCAGCCCGGCGGTGCGGTCGTCGACGCGCAGGAGTTCGAGCGGGGTCTCGGGGTGTTCGCGCTGCCAGCGGCGCAGCAGGGGCGTGGTGTACGGGCCGAAGGCCGACCAGGCGTGGCCGAGGCGGAGCGGCCGGTGGCGCAGGCGGGCGGGGTCGACGGCCGCGTCGAAGGCGGCGACGGCGGCCGCGGCCCGGTCGCGGACGTCACGGCCTTCGGGCGTGAGCGACACGTGGTGGGTCGAGCGGTCGGCGAGCCGCGCGCCCAGGTGCTTCTCCAGCGCCGCGAGCGTGCGGGACACGGCGGGCTGGGTGAGGTGGAGGCGGGCGGCGGCGCGGGTGAGGTTGCCCTCCTCCGCGATGGCGAGAAAGCAGCGGAGGTGGCGCAGCTCGATGCTCGTGCGGCTCATGCGTGCGGAGCATAAGCGCAGCGCAATCGGCATTTCACTCGCCGCGCGGGCGCTCTTAGCGTGAGTGGTGGAGTCTTGAACCAGTGGTGCATTACTCTGGACTTCGAAGTCCAATGAAATGGACTTCCGACCCGTCAAGCAAGGAGCACGCCGGTGGACAGCCCGGTCAAGGACATCCCCGTGGCCCAAGCCGCCACCGCCACCACCGCCGTCGCCGCGCCCGCGTCCGCGCCCGCCGGCCGGTCCCACCGCCTCGGGCCCGTCGCCCTCGTCGTCGCCGGCGGGCTCTCCGTGCAGTTCGGCTCCGCCGTCGCCGTCCTCCTGATGCCCCGCGCCGGCGCCCTCGGCGTCGTCACGCTGCGGCTGGTCCTCGCCGCCGCCGTGCTCCTGATCGCCTGCCGGCCCAAGGTCCGCGGCTACACCCGCGCCGACTGGGGCACGGTGCTCGCCTTCGGAGCCGCCATGTCGGGGATGAACATCCTCTTCTACCTCGCCGTCGACCGGATCCCGCTCGGCGCCGCCGTCACCCTCGAAGTGCTCGGCCCGCTCGTGCTCTCCGTCGTGGCCTCCCGCCGCCTGGTCAACCTGCTCTGGGCCGGCCTCGCCGTCGTCGGCGTCGCCCTGCTCAGCGGGGTCACGAGCGGCGGCCTCGACCGGCTGAACCCGGCCGGCGCCTGCTTCGCCCTCGCCGCGGGCGCCATGTGGGCCACGTACATCGTCTTCAGCGCCCGCACCGGCCGCCGCTTCCCGCAGGCGGACGGGCTGGCCCTGGCGATGGCCGTCGGCGCGGTGATCAGCCTGCCGTTCGGCATCACGGAGGCGGGCGACCGGCTGCTCGTCCCGTCGACGATCGGCCTCGGCCTCGCCGTCGCGCTGATGTCCTCCGTGCTGCCGTACACGCTCGAACTGCTCGCCCTGCGCCGCCTCCCGGCCCCCACCTTCGCGATCCTCATGAGCCTGGAACCGGCCATCGCCGCGACCGCCGGCTTCCTCGTCCTGCACCAGGCGCTCGACCTGACGGACGCGCTCGCGATCGCGCTGGTCATCGCGGCGAGCATGGGCGCGGTACGCACCCAGGTGGCCCGCTCGTCCCACTGAGCCCGCGCCGGCCGGTGCCGGCCTCGGCGGGCCGGTGCCGGCCTCAGCGCTTGCGGCGCTTCTTCTTCCGGTTGTGCGTGACGCCCGCCGTCGTCAGGAGCAGGACCGCCGCTGCCGCGGCCCCGGCGGTGCCCGCGTCCGTATCGCCGTCGGCGCCCGCCGCCGACGGCGAGGCGGCCTGCGCCGCCGCGACCGGAAGGGCGAGCAGGAGCGTGGTCACCGCTCCGACCACTGCCGTTCGAATGCGCATGGACCGTCCTTGACCGTGTGGCGGATGCCGCTCGCCGGGACCGATGGGGCGGAGGGTAGGACGCCCCGCCGCCCCGGACAGTTGCTACGACGCCTGCAGCGCGTCCACCACCACCATCCGCCGCACCCGCCGCGCCGGCAGCACCGAGGCCGCGACGCCCGTCAGGACCGTGGCGGCGAGCAGCGCGAGGATCGTCAGGGCGGTGCCGCCCGAGGAGGCGAGGACCGCCAGCGGGGAGATGCGGCCGCCCATGACGGAGCGGGCCGCGAGGGTGCCGTACACCAGGCCGAGGAGGGTGCCGGCGAGGGCGCCCGAGAGGGCCAGGAGGACGGACTCCAGGGTGAGCATGCGGCGCAGCTGCCCGCCGGCGAGGCCGATGGCCCGCAGCATGCCGAACTCGCGCGTCCGCTCCTCCACCGTCAGCATCAGCGTCGCCGCCACGCCGAGGGCCGCGATGGTCATCGAGAAGCCGAGCAGCACGGTGACCACGAGCATCAGCCGGTCGAGCATCGTGCGGACGATGGCCGCGTCGGAGCCGGTGTCCGCGACGCGGATGCCGGGGTACGAGGTGAGGGCGCGGTCGAGCGCGGTGCGGGCGTCGTCGTGGGAGACGCCGTCCGCCGGGTTGACGAGCACGGTCGCCGTGCGCGAGCCGGCCGCCCCGGCCAGCCGGTCGAACGTCGGGCCCGTGACGTACAGCGTCGCCTCCGGGTACAGCCCCACGGGCAGCATCTCGCCGCCCCGGACGACCGTGAGGCCCGGAGCCGAGCCGAAGCCCAGCGCCTCGCCGTCCCTCAGCGAGCGCGCCGCCGCCATGCCCTCCGCGTCCGGGTTGAGGCCGGCCGGGTCGGCGGTGGCGACGACGGTGGAGCGGTGGCCGGCAACCGGCACGGTCGCCGTGCGGACCGGGGTCGCCGTCAGCGCGTGCTCGGCGCGCAGGGCGGCGAGGGCGGTGGGCGGGACGGGCGCGCCGTCCGCGTCCAGGGCGAAGACGGCGGGCATGCGGTTGGCCAGCATCTCCTCCAGGCCGCCCTTGGTGATGTCGATCGCGGTGACCGCCGACACGGCGACGGTCACGCCCACGAGCATCGCGGAGGCGGCGGCGCTGGTGCGCGAGGCGTTGGCGCGCAGCTGCTGGACGGAGAGGCGGCCGACGGTGCCGAGCGGGCGGCGCAGGGCCAGGCCGATCAGGGCGACGAGCGGCGGCAGCAGGTGACGCCCGTAGCGCAGCACGGCGAAGAAGGTGAGGATCGCGCCGCCGGTGACGGCGAGGAGCGAGAGCGCCGAGCCGCCGAACGCGCCGAGGACGAGCAGTCCCGCGCCCGCCACCAGCATCAGCACGGAGACGACCTCGCGGACGGCACGGCTGCCGGGCTCGGGCAGCGTCGCGGTGCCGCTCGCCGCGAGCGCGGCGACCGGCGGGACGGCGGAGGCGGCGCGGGCGGGGCGGCGGACGGCCCAGAGGGTGAGGAGCACGCCGAAGATCCCGCCGAGGACGAAGGTCCAGCGGCCCGGCATCAGGGAGATGCTGACGGGGCCGAGGTCGGCGAGGCCGTTCAGGAGCACGGTGCCGAGGGCGCAGGCGCCGGCGCCCGCCGCGAGGCCGGCGGCGGAGGCGAGCACGCCGAGCAGCAGGCCCTGGCGGCGGATGATCCGGCGGACCTGGTCGCGGTCGGTGCCGACGCAGCGCAGCAGGGCGAGCTGGCGGGCGCGCTGGGCGAGGACGACGGAGAAGGTGTTGGTGACGACCATGCGCGCGACGGCCATCGCGATGAGGACGAAGGAGAGCGCGGCGGTGAGCACGACGGCGTACATCGTCTTGCCGCTCTCCTTGGCCTGCGCGACCGCGCCGGCGTGCGTGCGGGCCGCGACGCCGTCGCCGAGTGCCGCATGGACGGCCTTGGCGGCGGCGAGCGCGTCGGCGCCGGGGCGCAGGGCCAGGTCGAGGTGGGTGGCGCGCAGGCCGGTGGCGTAGGTGGCGGTGTCGGCGTACGGGACGCCGATGGCGGGCTGCGAGCCGAGCGTCTGCGAGGCGGAGGTGTCGAGCAGGCCGGTGAGGCGTACGTCGGCGGTGCCGCCGGCCGCCTTCGTGAGCCGTACGGTGTCGCCGACCCGGGCGCCGACGCGCGCCGCGCTGTCCTGGTCGAGCGCGATCTCGCCGTGGCGCGCCGGCCAGTCGCCGGTGGCGAGCCGCTGCCAGCGCAGGGCCGGGTCGGCGGCGACGGAGGTGACGAGCGCCCGGGCGTCGAGCGGGCGACCGGTGGGCGTGAGCACGTTGGCGTGGCCGGTCAGCCGCTCGGCGACGGCAGCCACCTGGGGCACGCGCGCCGCCTTGCCGGCCGCGCCCTTCGGCAGTCCGCCGCCCGGCACGCCGTCGCGCGCGGTGACCTGCACGGCCGCCTCGCCCACGTCGGCCGCCGCCGACTGCTCGTACGACTGGACGAGCGCGCCCGCGCCGCCGACGGACAGGACGAGGAACGCCACGCCGACGGCGACGGCCGCGCCGGTGAGGACGAGTTGGCGCAGCTGGGCGCGGAAGTCCTTGAGCGTGAAGGACAGCAGGGAGGGGGAGGACGGCATGCCTCCACGCTAGGAGCGGGCGGCCCCGCCGCACGGCCCCACCAGGCACGATTCGGGGTCATCCCGGAGTCGTCGGGACGGCGCGCCGGGCGTACCTCTCCGGGATGACGCGGGGTGCGACTCAGGGCGCGGAGGCCGTCCCCGACCCGGCCATATTTTTAAAGCAAGCACGCTTGATTGTTTCTTTGGCGGCTGCCATGCTCCTCGTGCACGTCGCCCGTGGCCCGCCCGTCCCCGAGGGGAGCGCTCCGTGTCCGACCCAGCCGTCGTCCTTGACGACCTGCGCGCCGAGAGCGAGGAAGTCGACGCTCTGGTACGGGAGTTGACCGCCGAGCAGTGGGCGGCGCCGACGCCCGCGCCGCGCTGGACCGTCGCCCACCAGATCGCCCACCTCGCCTGGACCGACGCGGCCGCGCTGCTCGCCGCGACCGACCCCGAGGCGTTCGCGGCCGAGGCGGCGAAGGCGCTCGACGCGCCCGACCGCTTCGTCGACGACGGCGCCGAGGAGGGCGCGGCCCTGCCGCCCGCCGAGCTGCTCGCCCGCTGGCGCGAGGGCCGCGAACGGCTCCACCGGGTACTGCGCGAGGCCCCGCCCGGCACCCGCTTCCCCTGGTACGGGCCCGCCATGAGCGCCGTGTCGCTCGCGACCGCGCGGCTCATGGAGACCTGGGCGCACGGCCAGGACGTGGCCGACGCCCTCGGCGTGGTGCGCCGGCCCACGGCCCGGCTGCGCCACGTGGCGTGGATCGGGCTGCGGGCCCGTGACTACGCGTACCTGGTGCGCGGCCTGACCCCGCCCGCCGAGCCCTTCCGCCTCGAACTCACCGCGCCCGACGGCGAGTCGTGGTCGTTCGGCCCCGAAGGCGCGACCCAGACCGTCACCGGCCCCGCCCTCGACTTCTGCCTCCTGGTCACCCAGCGCGTCCACCGCGCCGACACCGCGCTCGTCGCGCACGGCGCCGACGCCGAGGAGTGGCTCGGCATCGCCCAGGCGTTCGCGGGCCCGGCCGGACAGGGCCGCGCACCGAAGGAGGACGCGCCGGCGGAGGACGCGCCGACGGAGGACGCGCCGACGGGAGACGCGCCGACGGGAGACGCGCCGACGGACGACGCGCCGACGGACGTTGCACCGAGGGAAGACGCGCCGGCGGAGGACGCGCCGGCGGACGACGCGCCCAAGACGGCCGCGCCCAAGACCGCCGCGCCCAAGGAAGGCGCACCCAAGGAGGCCGGGGCGTGATTCTCCGTATCGGCAACGCGTCCGGCTTCTACGGCGACCGCTTCGACGCGGTCCGCGAGATGCTGACCGGGGGCGGGCTCGACGTCCTCACCGGCGACTACCTCGCCGAGCTGACCATGCTCATCCTCGGCCGCGACCTGCTCAAGGACCCCTCCGCCGGGTACGCGAAGACCTTCCTGCGCCAGATGGAGGAGGGCCTCGGGCTCGCCCACGAGCGCGGCACCCGCATCGTCACCAACGCCGGCGGCCTCAACCCGGCCGGCCTCGCCGACGCCCTGCGCGCGCTGGCCGGGCGACTGGGCGTGCCGGTCCGTGTCGCCCATGTCGAGGGCGACCGACTGCCGCCGCGGCCGGGCGTACTGGCGGGCAACGCCTATCTCGGCGGCGGCGGCATCGCCGCCGCCCTCGCCGCCGGCGCGGACGTCGTCGTCACCGGCCGGGTCACCGACGCGGCCCTCGTCACCGGGCCCGCGCAGTGGTTCTTCGGCTGGAACCCGCAGGACGCCGACTGGCACGACAAGATGGCCGGCGCGGTCGTCGCCGGGCACGTCCTGGAGTGCGGCACCCAGGCCACCGGCGGCAACTACGCCTTCTTCACCGACCACGATCCCGCCCTGCTCCGCCGCCCCGGCTTCCCGCTCGCCGAACTCCGTGCCGACGGCAGCGCCGTCATCACCAAGCACCCGGGCACGGGCGGGATCGTCGACACCGGCACCGTCACCGCCCAGCTGCTCTACGAGACGGCCGGCGCCCGCTACGCCGGGCCCGACGTGACCGCCCGCCTCGACACCGTACGGCTCACCCAGGACGGGCCGGACCGGGTGCGCATCGACGGGGTGCGGGGCGAGGCGCCGCCGCCGACGCTCAAGGCGGGCCTGTGCCGGCTCGGCGGCTTCCGCAACGAGGTCGTGTTCGTGCTCACCGGCCTCGACATCGAGGCGAAGGCCGCCCTGGTCCGCGCGCAGGTCACCGACGCGCTGACCGCCGGCGACGGCAAGTCCGCGCCCGCCGAGATCCGTTGGGAGCTCGCCCGCACCGACCGCGCGGACGCCGGCACCGAGGAGACGGCCAGCGCCCTGCTCCGGCTCGTCGTCCGCGACCCCGACCCCGAGAAGGTCGGCCGCACCCTGACCGGGGCCGCGATCGAGACGGCCCTCGCGAGCTATCCCGGCTTCCACGTCACCGCCCCGCCCGGCAAGGGCGCCCCCTACGGGGTCTTCGAGTCCGCGTTCGTCCCCGTCGAGGACGTCCCGCACACGGCGGTGCTGCCCGACGGGACCCGCGCCGCCGTCCCCGTACCGCCGCGCACCAGGCCCCTCGAAGCCGTACCGGAACCGGACCTGCCGGAACCGCTGCCCGCGGGCCCGGTCCGGCGGGCGCCGCTCGGCGCCGTCGCCGGCGCCCGCAGCGGCGACAAGGGCGGCGACGCCAACGTCGGCGTCTGGGCCCGCACGGAGCAGGAGTGGCGCTGGCTCGCCCACACCCTCACCGCCGACCGCCTGCGCGCACTGCTCCCGGAGACGGCCGGCCTGCCGGTCGAGCGGCACGTGCTGCCGAACCTGCGGGCCCTCAACTTCACGATCACCGGGATCCTCGGCGAGGGCGTCGCCTCCCAGGCCCGGTTCGACCCCCAGGCCAAGGCCCTGGGCGAGTGGCTGCGCTCGCGCCACCTCGACATCCCGGAGGAACTGCTGTGACCGTCCTCGCCTCCGCCCTCGACACCGGCGGACCGGACTACGCGGCCCACCGCGCCGCCATGCTCGACAAGCTCACCGCGCTCGACGCCGAGCACGCCAAGGCGCTCGCGGGCGGCGGCGAGAAGTACACGGCCCGGCACCGCGAGCGCGGCAAGCTGCTCGCCCGCGAGCGGATCGAACTCCTCGTCGACCCCGACACGCCCTTCCTCGAACTGTCGCCGCTCGCCGCCCACGGCAGCGACTATCCCGTCGGGGCGTCCCTGGTGACCGGCATCGGGCTCATCGAAGGCGTCGAGTGCCTGATCACCGCCAACGACCCCACGGTGCGCGGCGGCGCCTCCAACCCGTGGACGCTGAAGAAGGCGCTGCGCGCCAATGAGATCGCGTACGCCAACCGGCTCCCGGTCGTCTCGCTCGTCGAGTCCGGCGGCGCCGACCTGCCCTCCCAGAAGGAGATCTTCATCCCGGGCGGCGCGCTCTTCCGCGACCTGACCCGGCTCTCCGCCGCCGGCATCCCGACGGTCGCCGTCGTCTTCGGCAACTCGACGGCGGGCGGCGCCTACGTGCCCGGCATGTCCGACCACACCGTGATGATCAAGGAGCGGTCGAAGGTCTTCCTCGGCGGCCCGCCGCTGGTGAAGATGGCGACGGGGGAGGAGAGCGACGACGAGTCGCTCGGCGGCGCCGAGATGCACGCCCGCACCTCCGGGCTCGCCGACCACTACGCCGTCGACGAGCACGACGCGCTGCGCCAGGCCCGCCGGATCGTCGCCCGCCTCAACCACCGCAAGGCGCACCCCGATCCGGACCCGCTGACGGTCGAGCCGCCGAAGTACGCCGAGGAGGAGCTGCTCGGGATCGTGCCGGGCGACCTCAAGACGCCGTTCGACCCGCGCGAGGTGATCGCCCGGATCGTCGACGGCTCGGACTTCGACGAGTTCAAGCCGCTGTACGGGCCGAGCCTGGTGACCGGCTGGGCCCGGCTGCACGGCTATCCGGTCGGCGTCCTCGCCAACGCGCAGGGCGTGCTGTTCAGCGCCGAGTCCCAGAAGGCCGCCCAGTTCATCCAGCTGGCGAACCAGCGCGACATCCCGCTGGTCTTCCTGCACAACACCACCGGCTACATGGTCGGCAGGGAGTACGAGCAGGGCGGCATCATCAAGCACGGCGCGATGATGATCAACGCGGTGTCGAACTCGACGGTCCCGCACCTGTCCGTGCTGATGGGCGCCTCGTACGGTGCCGGGCACTACGGCATGTGCGGCCGGGCCTACGACCCGCGCTTCCTCTTCGCCTGGCCCAGCGCCAAGTCCGCCGTCATGGGCCCGCAGCAGCTCGCGGGCGTGCTGTCCATCGTGGCGCGGGCGAGCGCGGCGGCGAAGGGGCAGCCCTACGACGAGGAGGCGGACGCGGGGCTGCGGGCGCTCGTCGAGGCGCAGATCGAGTCGGAGTCGCTGCCCATGTTCCTGTCGGGGCGGCTGTACGACGACGGGGTCATCGACCCGCGCGACACGCGCACCGTCCTCGGGCTCTGCCTGTCCGCGATCCACACGGCACCGGTCGAGGGCGCGCGCGGCGGCTTCGGCGTCTTCCGAATGTGAGGCCACTCGTGATCAGTACCGTTCTCGTGGCGAACCGGGGCGAGATCGCCTGCCGGGTCTTCCGCACCTGCCGTGACCTGGGCATCTCCACGGTCGCCGTGTACTCCGACGCGGACGCCGACGCCCTGCACGTACGGGAGGCGGACGCGGCCGTCCGGCTGCCCGGCGCGACGCCCGCCCAGACGTATCTGCGCGGCGACCTGGTCGTCCGGGCCGCGCTCGCGGCCGGCGCGGACGCCGTGCACCCGGGCTATGGATTCCTCTCCGAGAACGAGGAGTTCGCACGGGCGGTGACGGCGGCCGGCCTCGTCTGGATCGGGCCGCCGCCGGCCGCGATCGAGGCGATGGCGTCGAAGACCCGCGCCAAGGAGCTCCTGGGCGTGGCCCCGCTCGCCGCCGCCGACGTCACCGAGGCCGACCTGCCCGTCCTGGTGAAGGCGGCGGCGGGCGGCGGCGGCCGCGGCATGCGCGTCGTCCGCGAACTCAAGGCGCTGGAAGGCGAGTTGGCGGCGGCGTCGGCCGAGGCGCTGAGCGCGTTCGGCGACGGCGAGGTGTTCGTCGAGCCGTACGTGGAGAACGGCCGGCACGTCGAGGTGCAGATCCTCGCCGACGCGCACGGCACCGTCTGGACCCTCGGCACCCGCGACTGCTCGCTCCAGCGACGCCACCAGAAGGTCATCGAGGAGGCCCCGGCGCCCGGCCTGCCCGCGGCGCTCGTGGACGAGCTGTACGAGCGGTCGGCGGCCGCCGCGAAGGCCGTCGGGTACACCGGCGCCGGCACGGTCGAGTTCCTGGTCGCCGACGGTCCCCGGGCTCTCGGCTCCGCCCGGGCAGGGGGGAGCCCCAGGGCGTACTTCCTGGAGATGAACACCCGTCTCCAGGTCGAACACCCGGTCACCGAGGCGGTGTACGGCGTCGACCTCGTCGCCCTCCAGCTCGCCGTCGCCGAGGGCACCCCGCTCCCGCCCGAGCCGCCCGCCCCGCGCGGCCACGCGATCGAGGCCCGGCTCTACGCGGAGGACCCGGCCGCCGGCTGGACCCCGCAGACCGGCCGGCTGCACACCTTCGACGTACCGGCCGGGCCCGGCCTGCGGGTCGACACCGGCTACGCGTCCGGCGACACCGTCGGCGTCCACTACGACGCCATGCTCGCCAAGGTCGTCGCCCACGCCCCGACCCGCGCCGAGGCCGCCCGCACGCTCGCCCGCGCGCTGGAACGGGCCCGCCTGCACGGCCCCGTCACCAACCGCGACCTGCTCGTGGCCTCCCTGCGCCATCCGGACTTCGCCGATCCGGCACGCCTGGCGACCGGCTTCTACGCGGCCCACCTGCCCGCCCTGACCGAGCCGCCCGCGGGAGCCGCCGAGGCGGCCGTGGCGGCGGCGCTCGCCGAGGCGGCCCGGGGGGCGAGCCGCTTCGGCGGCGGCTGGCGCAACGTCCGCTCGCAGGACGAGGTGAAGACCTACGGCGGGCACGAGGTCCGCTACCGCCCGAGGCGCGACGGCGGCTACGAGGTGACGAGCCCGCCCGGCATCCGCGCGGTGACGGTGACACCGGAGCACGTACGCCTCGAAACGGCCGGAGTCGTACGGCACTTCGAGGTGGCCCGGCACGACGGCACCGTGTACGTCGGACCGCACCGGCTCGCCGCCGCGCCCCGCTTCCCCGACCCCCGCGAGCAGACCGCCCCCGGCTCCCTGCTCGCCCCCATGCCCGGCACCGTCGTCCGCGTCGCCGACGGCCTCGCCGCCGGCGACCGGGTCGAGGCCGGGCAGCCCCTGCTCTGGCTGGAGGCCATGAAGATGGAACACCGGGTCACCGCGCCCGCCTCCGGCACGCTCACCGCGCTCCACGCCGCCCCCGGCCGCCAGGTCGAGGTCGGCGCCCTGCTCGCCGTCGTATCGACCGATGCCCAGGAGGAACAGTCCGTATGAGCAGCAGCCTGATCGAGTCACCGGAACACACCGCCCTCCGCGCCGCCGTCTCCGCCCTCGGCCACCGCCACGGCCCCGGCTTCGACCGGGCCACGCTGTGGGCCGAGGCCGGCAAGCTCGGCTACCTCGGCGTGAACCTGCCCGAGGAGTACGGCGGCGGGGGCGGCGGCATGGCCGAGCTGTCCATCGTCCTGGAGGAGGCGGGCGCGGCCGGCGCGCCGCTGCTGATGATGGTCGTGTCGCCCGCCATCTGCGGCACCGTGATCTCCCGCTTCGGCACCGACGAGCAGAAGACGGCCTGGCTGCCCGGCCTCGCCGACGGCAGCCGCACCATGGCCTTCGGCATCACCGAGCCCGACGCCGGCTCCAACTCCCACCGCATCACCACCACCGCGACCCGCACCGAGGACGGCTGGGTCCTCAACGGCCGCAAGGTCTTCGTCTCCGGCGTCGACATCGCCGACGCCACCCTGATCGTCGGCCGCACCTCCGACGCCCGCACCGGCAACCTCAAGGCGTGCCTCTTCATCGTCCCGCGCGACACGCCCGGCTTCGGCCGCCGCGCCATCGAGATGGAACTCGCCGCGAACGAGAAGCAGTTCGAACTCATCCTCGACGACGTCCACCTGCCCGCCGACGCGCTCGTCGGCGACGAGGACGCCGGCCTGCTCCAGCTCTTCGCGGGCCTCAACCCCGAACGCATCATGACCGCGGCCTTCGCCATCGGCATGGGCCGCTACGCGCTCGCCCAGGCCGTCACCTACGCCAAGGAGCGCCAGGTCTGGAAGACCCCCATCGGCGCCCACCAGGCCATCGCCCACCCCCTCGCCCAGGCCCACATCGAGCTCGAACTCGCCCGCCTGATGATGCAGAAGGCCGCCGCCCTCTACGACTCCGGCGACGACCTGGCCGCCGGCGAGGCCGCCAACATGGCCAAGTACGCCGCCGCCGAGGCCTGTGTCAGGGCCGTCGACCAGGCCGTCCACACCCTCGGCGGCAACGGCCTCACCAAGGAGTTCGGCCTGGCCCGCCTGATCACGGCGGCACGGGTGGCCCGGATCGCCCCGGTGAGCCGCGAGATGATCCTGAACTTCGTGTCCCACCAGACCCTGGGTCTCCCCAAGTCGTACTGATCCGGGCCATCCTGTCGCCACCACCCACCCAGAGCCAGGGGGCACGCACGCATGGTGTTGCACAGCGAGTACGCCGACGTCCCGCTCGTCTCCCTTCCCATCCACGACGCCGTCCTCGGGCGCGCCGCCGAGTTCGGGGACACGCCGGCACTGATCGACGGCAGCGGCGGGGACGGGGCGCCGGCACTCACGTACGGGCAGGTGGACGCGTTCCACCGGAGGGTCGCGGCCGGGCTCGCGGCCGCCGGGGTGGCCAAGGGCGACGTGCTCGCCCTGCACAGCCCCAACACCGTGCTGTTCCCGGTGGCGTTCTACGCGGCGACGCGCGCCGGCGCGGCCGTGACCACCGTGCATCCGCTCGCCACGCCCGAGGAGTTCGCGAAGCAGCTCCGCGACTCCTCGGCGCGCTGGATCGTCACCGTCTCGCCGCTGCTCGCGACGGCGCGCGCGGCGGCGGAACTCGCCGGCGGCATAGCGGAGATATTCGTGTGCGACCGCGCGCCGCAGGGCGACGGCGCCCGGTCGCTGCAGGACTTCCTCGCCTCCACCGCGCCCGAGCCGCGGATCGAGGTCGACCCGGCGACGGACCTCGCCGCCCTGCCGTACTCCTCGGGCACCACCGGCGTCCCCAAGGGCGTGATGCTCACCCACGCCTCCATCGCCACCAACCTCGCCCAGCTCGAACCGCTCATGCCGATGGGCGTCGGCGACCGCATCCTGGCCGTCCTGCCCTTCTTCCACGTCTACGGCCTCACCGCGCTGATGAACGCCCCGCTGCGGCGCGGCGCCACCGTCGTCGTCCAGCCGCGGTTCGAGCTCGACGCGTTCCTGGCGGCCATCGAGAAACACCGGATCAACGCGCTGTACGTGGCACCGCCCATCGTCCTCGCCCTCGCCAAGCACCCGGCGGTCGCCTCCTACGACCTGTCGTCGCTGGAGTACATCGTCTGCTCGGCCGCCCCGCTCGACGCGGCGCTCGCCGAGGCCTGCTCGGCGCGGCTCGGGCTGCCGCCGATCCTCCAGGCGTACGGGATGACGGAGCTGTCCCCGGCCACCCACCTCGTCCCGCTCGCCACCGAGAACCCGCCGCCGGGCACGGTCGGCAAGCTGCTGCCCTCCACCGAACTGCGCCTCGTCTCGCTCGACGACCCGGCGAAGGACGTGCCGCCGGGGGAGGAGGGCGAGATCGCGATCCGCGGGCCGCAGGTCATGAAGGGCTACCTGGGCCGGCCCGACGCCACCGCCGCGATGATCGACGCCGACGGCTGGCTGCACACCGGCGACGTCGGCCGGGTCGACGAGGACGGCTGGCTGTACGTCGTCGACCGGGTGAAGGAACTCATCAAGTACAAGGGCTTCCAGGTCCCGCCCGCCGAGCTGGAGGCCCTGCTGCTCACCCACGACGGCATCGCCGACGCCGCCGTCATCGGCGTCCGCGACGCGGACGGCACCGAGATCCCGAAGGCGTTCGTGGTCCGGCAGCCGCACGCGGCCGGACTCGGCGCCGAGGACGTGCTCGCCTATGTGGCCGGGCGCGTCGCCCCGTACAAGAAGATCCGGCAGGTGGAGTTCATCGACACCGTGCCCCGAGCGGCGTCGGGCAAGATCCTGCGCCGGGAACTGAGGGACCGCGCATGAGTCTTGTCGGCACCGCGCACGACCGGGGCGTCACCACGCTCACCCTGGACTCCCCGGGCAACCGCAACGCCCTGTCCGCCGCCCTCGTCACCGAGCTCGCCGACGCCCTCGCCGCCTGCGGCAAGGACCCGGCCGTACGGGCGGTCCTCCTCACCCACACCGGCGGCACCTTCAGCGCGGGCGCCGACCTGAAGGCGCCGCCCGGCCCGTACGCCTTCGTCGACCTGCTCCGGCAGATCGTCGAGCTGCCCAAACCGGTCGTCGGCCTCGTCACCGGCCACGCCCGGGCCGGCGGCCTCGGCCTGCTCGGCGCCTGCGACATCGTGCTCGCCTCGGCGGAGGCGGACTTCGCGCTCACGGAGGTGCGCATCGGCGTCGCGCCCGCCGTCATCTCGCTGACCCTGCTGCCCAGGCTCGACCCGCGCGCGGCCGCCCGCCACTACCTCACCGGCGAGCGCTTCGGCGCGGCCGAGGCGCGGGCGATGGGCCTGGTGACGGCCCCGGACACCGATCTGCCGGCCGTCCTCGACGGGCTGCGCGCCGCCTCCCCGCAGGGGCTGCGCGCCGCGAAGCGGCTGGTCACGGCTAGAGTCCTGGAGACCTTCGAGCGCGACGCGGAAGAGCTGGTCCAGCTGTCCGCCACGCTGTTCGCCTCGGCCGAGGCACGCGAAGGGATGACGGCCTTCCTCGAACGACGGGACCCGACGTGGCGGCTCTGACCGGCCCCAAGCAGGACAGGAGCCGCGCCACCCGGCAGCGGCTCCTGGAGGCGGCGGTGGCCTGCCTGGCCGAGCACGGCTGGGCGGGCTCCACCGTCTCGGCGGTCGCCGAGCGCGCCGGAGTGTCGCGCGGCGCCGCCCAGCACCACTTCCCGACCCGCGAGGACCTGTTCACGGCCGCCGTCGAGTACGTCGCCGAGGAACGCTCCCAGGCCCTGCGCGAGCTCCCCGCCGTCGGCCGCCAGGAGGCCGTCGCCGCCCTCGTCGACCTCTTCACCGGCCCGCTCTTCCGCGCCGCCCTCCACCTCTGGGTCGCCGCCTCCGACGAGGAACAGCTGCGCCCGCGCGTCACCGAGCTGGAGGCCCGCGTCGGCCGCGAGTGCCACCGCATCGCCGTCCAACTCCTCGGCGCCGACGAGTCCCGCCCCGGCGTCCGCGAATCCGTCCAGGGTCTCCTCGACATGGCCCGCGGCCTGGGCCTCGCCACCCTCCTCACGGACGACCGCGCCCGCCGCGAACGGGTGGTCGCCCAGTGGGCCCGGCTTTTGGACGAGGCGCTGGGCTGAGGGAGCTGGGGTGGGGGTGCTGGGCTGAGGGCGGCCCGGCACCGTGACTCAGGCCATATCAAGGCGCCCGGCCCCGCAGTACGCTGGTCGCATGCTTTCGCTCGTACGTCGCCGCCACGTGGATCTGCTCCGCGTCGCGAGCATGGGCTGTCCCGGTCGTCCCTGACCCCAGCGACCCACGCCCCACCCCACCGTCCGGCACGGCCACCACCCCCGGCCCGGCCCCGGGCGCCGTACACCCCCCGCGGACGCACACCATGAGTTACCCCTCTCAGCTCCCCATCGTCGACCTCGCCGCCGCCGACCGCGGCCCCCAGGCCCGCCGGCTGCTGCACGCCCAGCTCCACTCCGCCGCCCATGACGTGGGCTTCTTCCAGCTCGTCGGGCACGGCGTGACCGAGGCCGAGACGCGGGCGCTGACCTCCGCCATGCAGGCCTTCTTCGCCCTGCCCGAGGCGGACCGGCTGGCCCTGGACACCACGAACTCGCCGCACTTCCGCGGCTACACCCGGGTCGGCGACGAACGGACGGCCGGCGCCCGGGACTGGCGGGACCAGCTGGACATCGGGGCCGAGCGCCCGGCGCACGTACCGGGTCCCGGGGAGCCGTCGTACTGGTGGCTGCAGGGCCCCAACCAGTGGCCGGACGCGCTGCCGGAGCTGCGGCTCGCGGCACTGAACTGGATCGAACGGCTCAGCGGGGTCGCCGAGCGGCTGCTGCACGAGCTGCTGACGTCGATCGGCGCCAGGCCCGACTTCTACGACGACGCCTTCGGCCCGCGCGCGCACCCGCACCTGAAGCTGGTCCGCTACCCGGGCAGCAGCGGCGACGCGGGCGACGAGCAGGGCGTGGGCGCGCACAAGGACTACGGCTTCCTGACCCTGCTGCTCCAGGACCAGGTGGGCGGGCTGCAGGTGGAGCGGGAGGACGGGCGGTTCCACGACGTGCCGCCGCTGCCCGGCGCGTTCGTGGTGAACCTGGGCGAGCTGCTCGAAGTGGCGACGAACGGCTACCTCGTCGCCACCAACCACCGGGTCGTGTCACCGCCCGGCGCGACGGAACGCTTCTCCGTCCCGTTCTTCTACAACCCGCGGCTCGACGCCCGGATCCGCCCGCTGGAGTTCCCGTACGCGGCCGCCGCGCCCGGCATCACGGCCGACCCGGCGAACCCGCTGTTCGCCGAGTACGGCCGCAACGAACTGAAGGGCAAGCTGCGGGCGCACCCGCTGGCGGCGGCCCGCCACCACGCCGGGCTGCTCACCTCCGCGGGAGCAGGCGCCGGCGCGGGTGCCGGGGCGGGCGCGGCTCAGCCCGCGATGTCGGAGTAGCCGACGATCTCGCGCGGGTCCCGCTGGCCGGGGCCCGTGTAGCGCGCGGACGGGCGGACCAGGCGGCCGGTGCGCTTCTGCTCCAGGATGTGCGCGGACCAGCCGGCCGTCCGGGCGCAGGTGAACATCGACGTGAACATGTGCGCCGGGACCTCGGCGAAGTCGAGCACGATCGCCGCCCAGAACTCCACGTTCGTCGCCAGGACCCGGTCCGGGCGGCGGTTGTGCAGCTCTTCCAGGGCGGCCTTCTCCAGCGCCTCGGCGACCTCGAAGCGCGGCGCGTCGAGCTCCTTGGCGGTACGGCGCAGGACGCGGGCGCGCGGGTCCTCGGCGCGGTAGACGCGGTGGCCGAAGCCCATCAGGCGCTCGCCCTGGTCCAGGGACTTCTTCACGTAGCCGACCGCGTCGCCGGTGCGCTCGATCTCCTCGATCATGCCGAGGACGCGGGACGGGGCCCCGCCGTGCAGCGGGCCGGACATCGCGCCGACCGCGCCGGAGAGCGCCGCGGCCACGTCGGCGCCGGTGGAGGCGATGACGCGGGCGGTGAAGGTGGAGGCGTTCATGCCGTGCTCGGCGGCCGAGGTCCAGTAGGCGTCGACGGCCTTGACGTGCTTCGGGTCCGGCTCGCCGCGCCAGCGGATCATGAACCGCTCGACGACGGACTGCGCCTTGTCGATCTCACCCTGCGGCACCATCGGCAGGCCCTGGCCGCGGGCCGACTGGGCGACGTAGGACAGGGCCATGACGGCGGCGCGGGCGAGGTCGTCGCGGGCCTGCTCGGCGGAGATGTCGAGGAGCGGTTTCAGGCCCCAGACGGGGGCGAGCATGGCGAGCGCGGACTGGACGTCGACGCGGATGTCGCCGGAGTGCACGGGGATCGGGAAGGGCTCGGCGGCGGGAAGTCCGGGGTTGAAGGCGCCGTCGACGAGCAGGCCCCAGACGTTGCCGAAGGAGACGTGACCGACCAGGTCCTCGATGTCGACGCCGCGGTAGCGCAGGGCGCCGCCCTCCTTGTCGGGTTCGGCGATCTCCGTCTCGAACGCGACGACTCCTTCGAGCCCGGGTACGAAGTCGGACATGAGGCGGCTCCTCAATCGATGGGAAGTCCGGGCGGGTGAGCGACGATCAAGTGATCGATGATCAATCATTCGGCCGGGACTTGGTGGAGAGCAACAGTGATCCAGCGGATGAGTCTGTACGGTTCCGATGATGCGGGGAAGCGTGACATCCGGCACACTGCGCCGATCCGGCGACGAAGGATTAGCGGCGCGGAGTGCCGGGCAGACTGAGGCACCGGACCGAGCGGCCGGAGCCGGGGCGATGGGCCGGGACCGGGGCGACGGGCCGGGGCCGAGCCGCCGGAGCGGTGCCGAGACCGCATGCATGCCGGGGCCCGTGACGCGCCCTACGGCAGGATGGGCCCCGTGACCGACGCCCTGGATTCCCCGGATTCTTTCGACGCTCTCGATCCCGCCGACATGCGCGAGGTGTACCGGACCATGGAGCTGACCGTGGCCGATCTCGCCCCGGACCCGATCGAACAGTTCGCGCACTGGTTCAAGGAGACCGCCGCCAATCCGGCGATCCACGAGCCGAACGCCATGGTCGTCTCCACCGCCGACGCGGACGGCCGCCCGTCCTCCCGCACGGTGCTGCTCAAGCACTACGACCGGGCCGGCTTCGTCTTCTTCACCAACTACGGCTCGCGCAAGGGGCGGGAGCTGACGGCCAACCCGTACGTCTCGCTGCTCTTCCCCTGGCACCCGCTGGCCCGCCAGGTGATCGTCACCGGCCGCGCCGAGCGCACCGGCCGGGACGAGACCGTGGCCTACTTCCGCACCCGCCCGCACGGCTCCCAGCTGGGCGCCTGGGCGAGCCACCAGTCCTCGGTGATCGAGTCGCGGGACGAGCTGCTGGCGCGCTACGAGGAACTGCACGTCCGCTACCCGGAGGGCGAGCAGGTGCCGGTGCCGCCGGAGTGGGGCGGCTTCCGGGTGGTGCCGGAGGCGGTGGAGTTCTGGCAGGGCCACGAGAACCGTCTGCACGACCGGCTGAGGTACGTGCGCGAGGCCGCCGGGGACGCAGGGAGCGCCGAGGGCGAGTCGTGGCGGGTGGAGCGCCTCTCGCCGTGAGGCTCCGGGGCCGGGAACGCAGACGACCCGTGGGCCTTGGTCCCGTCCGCCTAGGTTCGGACGGGAGCCGGCCGGACTGACCGGCGGCCCACGGGTCGGGTGACTGCGATGGTGTCGGCAGCTGGCCTGCCGAGGTGCACAAGTGTGCGACGGCAGGCCTTAGCCCGCAGTCACCTCGCTGGTCCGGTTAGAAATCATTTCCGGATCACCTCCTTTCATGCGTGGCTCACACGTTACGTACGCCGGGCAGGACGCTCAACCGATTTGTTCGACGAGTTCGGCTTCGCTGCGCCGGGCATAGGCGAACCCGTCGGCCCGCTGGAGCAGGCGGAGGTTCTCGTGGGACGCGTTGAACCGCCCGAGGGGCGAGGCGACGCTGTGCCGGCCCGTACTGCGGACCGAGACCCGGCCGGTCCATACTCCTGTCCAGCGGCCCTTCAGCACGGTGGCCCGCACGAGATCACCGCTCGCGAAACCCTGGTGTCGTTTCCGGCGCGGGCGCAGCAGGCGAGGGAAGCCGTAGCGGTCCGGGGTGGTGCGGGCGTAGGAACCGCGACCCGTGGACGCGAGGACGTACAGAGGGGTGGCGCTGCGGACGATCGCGCCTCCGGCGTCGGAGCCCAGCGGTCCCACGCAGAGCGCGTCGAGCGTGTGTGACTTTGCCAGCCCTGAGGCAGCGCGATTCGCCGAGGTCAGGGACGCAGGCCAGCAGTGCACCGGCAGGCCCGCCCTTTCGAGCAGCAAGAGAAGCTGCGACTTCGTCGCGTTCATGGCAGCCGAGTCGCTGAGCGGGGGCGGCAACCGGCCGAGAACGTCCGCCAGACGTTCGGGACGATGGGCCAGGAACTCCTCGACGGGACGGGCCGCCTTGGCCTGGTTGCAGGGCACGCACGCAAGGAGGAGGTTGGCGGGACGGTCGGTGCCGCCGCGGGCGCGGGCGCGGATGTGGTCGGCTTCGAGCGGGACACCGGACGCTCCGCAGTAGACGCAGCTCCCACCCGACCGGCCGCGTGGGCGTGCGAGGCCGGTCGGCGTCCCTCCTCTCTCGGTCGCACTGAGTGCCGGGATGTCGAAGGAGTTCCTCTCGATGTGGATCTCGACGACGGGGGCGTATCGGCGCAGACGGGCGACGACCGAGCAGATCGACTCGACTCGGTGTCGCAGAGAAGGCGCGAGCCAGTCCGGCCGAGGGCCCGGTTGGCGAATCGGGGAGGCCGGTACCGGAGTGCGGATCGCCGTCTGCGCCGGTACCCGGCACGACGCACCATCGCCTGATGGATCTGCGGCCCACGGTGCTGTAGCTCGATGGCGACCAGCCCCCGGCGAACCATCCGGGCACGGCCGTCCGGGGAAGTCTGCGGTCGTGTCTCGGTGAGAGCGAGACCGGTGCCACGGGAACCCGGGTCGATCCGCAACTCGACGCCTGAGACCTCGGCGTCGACGCGTTTTCGGTCCTTCAGCCGGATGGTGAAGGGCGTGTGGCGTGCCACGGCGGCCCGCCCCCGGGTCAGCAGGGTGCGTGCGCGTGCCGGATGGCACGGCATGAGGGGCAGCCCGTCCCGGGAAAGGACGAACACGTGATGGTCCCCTCTCCCGCTCCGCGCCTGTGGGGCGTCACCGCCCCTGTTCTCTGCCTGTTCGGCGTGACGCCGACGAGCCCGGGTGCCGCGCCCGTCGGTCTCCCCTCGCCCATGTACCCGGCCGGTGCCCCGCGTGTCAGCGAGGTGTCCGCGAGCCGTTTCGTCCCTGCTCCCAGGGGTGTCTGCGCTTGCGGATTCCAGAGCAGGCTGCTGAGGAAGCACAACCTGGTGGGTCTTCCGGCCTGCCGGGAACGTAGTCATCGAAGGCACCCGCTTCCGATCCGACGATCATGATGACTGGGGCTGGTCACTCCGGCTCCACGGGGGAGTCCGGCAGACGCCGGGGAGCGAGTGACCTCACGAGTCCGTGAGGTCAGCGTAGGGAGGGTGCTTCAGCGGATTTCCCCACGAAGTCACCCATGTGACACAGGTCACATTCAGGTCGTCGGTGTGGCTGCGCTGACCTGGGTGCGGTTCGGTGATCCGCATCTCCGGTGCAACGAATCCGGCGAAGATGATGTGCTCTGAGTCACATTCGAGTTGAATGAACCCGGTTGAATGAGGCCCGGGGGGTGCCGGATGAGTGGCTCTGCGCGTGACAGGTCCGGAACGGCGAGAACGGCGGGGGTGCGCGGCCTGCCGGGTGTCGAGCTGCTGACCGCCCTGCTCGACGGGATGGACGCGGCGCTCTGCGCGCTCGACGCGACCGGCACCGTCACCCACTGGAACCGCGAGGCGGAGCGCATCCTCGGCTGGAGCGCCCGCGAGGCCGTCGGCCGGCACGGTTTCGCCGGCTGGGCGGCCCGCCCGGCCGACGCCGAGGAGACGCTGGCGCGGCTGCTGCGCGCGATGACGGCGCCGGGCCGCCAGGTCCACGAGTTCCCGCTGTTACGCAAGGACGGCGGCCGGGTCCTCGTCC
This sequence comes from Streptomyces sp. NPDC004327, assembly GCF_042873935.1. NCBI lineage: Bacteria > Bacillati > Actinomycetota > Actinomycetes > Kitasatosporales > Streptomycetaceae > Streptomyces > Streptomyces sp. NPDC004327. The sequence goes on from NZ_JBIAME010000003.1 coordinate 283,028, forward strand.
GCGTCCAGACCACGGGAGTGCGCGGCGCCGACGGGCGCGCGGCCGGGGTGTACTGCGCGTTCACCGAGGTGCACGTCCAGCTCGACCTGGAGCGGTCCCTCGCGCTGAGCGAGGCGCTGTGCGCGGACGCCGCCTGGGGCGTCGTCCTGGTCGACGTGGACCTGCGCCCGGCGGTCCTCAACGCCTACGCGGTCCGCGCCCTCGGCGCCGGGCGGGGCTCGCTGCTCGGCCGCCCGCTCGGTGAACTCGTCGTGGAGGGCGTGGAGGAGCTGGAGGGCGCGCTCCGGCACGTCCTGGCGGCGGGCGCGCCGCGCGAACCGGCCGACGTGTGGGTGACGCTGGGCGGCCCGCACGGCGAGCGGCGGCGCTGCTGGCGGTGCGGTTTCGTCCGCCTCGCCTCCCCGTTCGCCGAGGAGCCGGAACCCGTCCCGCTCGGCGTCGGCTGGCTCTTCCAGGACGTGACCGAGGCCCGCCGCGCCGAACAGGACGCCGACCGGCTGCGCTTCCGCTGGAGCCAGCTGCACCGGGCGAGCCTGGCCGCCGCCGAGTGCGAGGACCCGCTGCGGGCCGCCGCCGTCCTCCTGGACTTCGCGCTCGCCGGCTTCGCCGACCACGTCCTGCTCGACCGCGCCACCCCCGACGGCCGCCTGGTCCGCGCCCTCGCGACCCCGCTCGGCACCCCCGGTCCGGTCGCCCCGGTCGCCTCGGGTGGCATCCCGCTGCGCTACCCCTCGTACCACCCGGCCCTCCAGGCCCTCACCCACGCGGCCCCGGTCCGCACCGACGCCACTCCCGGCATCCCCCGCTGGGCCGCCGACCGCCGCTGGCCCCCGGACACCGCCCACGCCCTCTGCCTCCCCCTGCGCACCCGCGCCCGCACCCTCGGCACCACGACCTTCCTCCGCTCGCCCGCCCGCCCGCCGTTCGACCGGGACGACACGGCGTACGCGGAGACGGTGGCGGGGCAGGTGGCGGCGGTCCTGGGCGAGGAGTGGAACCAGCGAGTCCGGTAGGAAAACAGGTGGAGTTGTCGGTCAGTTGTGCGATCATCGCGGCGAACTGATGACACCGCTCTGGGGGGAACGGAATGCACCACCCACGCGTGCCCGCACGCGCCGAATCGCGGAGACCGGCCGCGTACCTGGCCACACTTCTTGTCGCACTGTCCGCGGTGCTGTCCCTCGTCCTGCCCGCGCAGCCCGCCACCGCCGCCTCGGCGGACACCGCGTGCTCGCAGAAAACGGACGCCGTCGCCGGTTACAACCGGGGGACCCTCGACTCCGTCGACGAAGTCGACTGCCTGCTGCTGCCGTTCCCGGCCGGAGCCGTGATCGTGGCCCCCGAGGACCGGATGTGGGTGACCGGTTCATGGGTCCCCTCGTTCGACATCGTCGACTCCACCGGGACCAAGATCTGCGGGGCGTCGGACAACCGGTACGGCACGTGCCGACTGAGCGGCACCGCCCCGCACTACGCGAAGGCGTACACGGCCTCCGGGAGCGTCCCGCCCGGCTCGTCGTACGGACTGTTCCTGCAGCGCGTCGACGGGCCGGCCGACGGCACCGGGAGCTGCCCGGTCCTCCCGGCCGGCGACTTCACGGCGGCGACCCCCGCGACCCGCTTCTCGACCGCGGACGGGACCTTCGCGCGCTGCGCCACCATCCCGGCCTCCGGCCACTCGGCGAAGGAACTCGTCCAGATCCAGAAGGTGACGGGGACCAAGGACTCCGTCGCCCGCTTCTGGGTGGTCGAGGACACCGGCCGCCAGGTCTGCGACATGCCGGACCAGCGCAACATCTGGGCCGCCTGCGGCCTCGTGGCGGGCAGGTCCTACCGCGTGATCGCCGCCGGTGACGGCGCCCCCGGCGAGTTCGACCTCGTCCGCCGCGATGTCACCGCGACCGCGAAGGGCTGCGAGCCCACCCCGGCGACGTCCGTCGGCGCTCCGGCCGCGACGGGCACGCTGCCCGCACCGGGCGTTCCCGTCTGCCGGCAGGTCACGACGGGCGACGCCCGTGACGTGCTGTACCTCAACGAGCGGGACGGTTTCAACGCCGCCAGCCACGCCGCGTTCGGCCCGGGCGGTGGGCTTTCCTGCAACACCACGTACGAGGACTGCGGTGTGACGGGAGCGACCCGCTACCAGGTCGTCGTCACCCCGGCGTGGAACAGCGTCCACGCCGGCGCGCCGTACCGCCTCGACGCCCAGCGCATCGCCGGAGCCTCCGGCCCGGCGCCCGAGTGCGCACGGCCCGCGAACATCAGCTACGGCTACGGCCCGGTCACCGGCGTCCTCGACGAGCAGCACACCGCGGTGTGCGCCGGCCTGGAGACGTACCAGCGCGACCGGTACGACGCCGTGGTCAAGGACACGGAGCGGGAGGGCCGGGGCGCGGTCCTGTCGCTGTACGACCGGTCCGTCGACCGCTGCACCGACCGTTCCACCGAGATCGACTGCTATCTCGGCGACCCGGTCGACGGCGTGGCGAAGCCGACCGTGATGGTCCTCGGCCTGCAGGAGTGGACCACGCGCACCGCGTACTCCGCCGAACTCGTCTGCACCGTCGAGGTCTGCGGCGCCGACCCGATCTCGTTCCGCTCCGTGGATCCCGCGTTCGCCGCGAGCGGCACCAAGGCCCGGGTGGTGCTCGCCGGCACCGCGCTGCGGGCCGAGCACAAGCTGCGGATCGAGCACCCGTCGGGCGCGCGCGTCGAGAGCACGACCGTGTCCGTGGACGCCGGCCGCACCGCGCTCGTGGCCGACCTCGACCTGACCGGTGCCCCGGCCGGGGTCTGGACGCTGTCGGCGGTGAACGACCTCGCCCTGGACGCCAAGGTCACCCCGCTCGGCACCTTCACCGTCACCAAGCCCGGAACGGCCGGTCTCGGCAGGTTCCGGCCGATGGCGCCGACCCGTCTGATGAACACGATGGCGGGCGTGGGCGTGCCCAAGGCCAAGGTGGCGGGCGGCAAGACGGTCACGCTCCAGGTGACCGGCACCTCCGGGATCCCCGTGAAGGGGGTCACGGCGGTCGTGATGAACGTGACGGCGGTGGCGCCGACGGCGGCCGGCTACGTGTCGGTCTTCCCGGCGGGCACGACCCGTCCGGCGACGTCGAACCTCAACTTCAAGGCCGGTCAGACCATCCCCAACCTGGTCGTGGTCCCCGTGTCCGCGGACGGCAAGGTGACGTTCTACAACCACTCCGGCGCGGTGGACCTGCTCGCCGACGTGTCCGGCTACTACTTCTCCGACCAGTACGCGTCCACCGACCCGGGCACGACCTACCAGCCCCTGGGGCCGGTCCGTCTCATGAACACGATGGCGGGTCTGGGCGTGCCCAAGGCCAAGGTCGCGGGCGGCAAGACGGTCACGCTCCAGGTGACCGGCACCTCCGGGATTCCCGCCTCCGGTGTCACGGCGGTCGTGATGAACGTGACGGCGGTGGCGCCGACGGCGGCCGGTTACGTCTCGGTCTTCCCGGCGGGGACGGCGCGGCCGGCGACGTCGAACCTGAACTTCGCGGCGGGGCAGACGATCCCGAACCTGGTCGTGGTGCCGGTGTCGGCCGACGGCAAGGTGAGTTTCTACAACCACTCCGGTGCGGTGGACCTGCTCGCCGACGTGGCCGGCTACTTCACCACCGACGGGCTCGGCTCCGCCTTCAGGCCGACCGCCCCGACCCGGGTGATGGACGCCACCGCCGGTGCGGGCAGGACGGTCACGCTCCAGCTGGCCGGCACGTCCGGGATCCCGGCGAGCGGGGTCACCGCCGTCGTGATGAACGTGACGGCCGTGGCGCCGACCGCGACCGGGTACGTGTCCGTCTTCCCGGACGGGGCGCCGCGCCCGAGCACCTCGAACCTCAACTTCACCGCCGGGACGACCGTCCCGAACCTGGTCGTGGTCCCGGTCGTGAACGGGAAGGTGAGTTTCTACAACCACTCGGGGTCCACGCGGCTGCTGGTGGATGTCGCCGGTTACTACGTGTCCTAGGTGCCCGGCGGGACCTGACACAGAACCCGGGGGCCGCGGCGAGAACTCGCCGCGGCCCCCGGGTTCGTTTCCGGCCTCAGTGGCGGAATCAGTGGCGGAAGAAGATGCGGTCGCCGTACTCCGTCATCACCCGGCCGTTCCACTCGTGGCCCCCGTCCACGTTGCCCGAGCGCAGCAGCGGCGGCTCGATGCCGAGGCGGACCAGTTCCTCGGCGGCCGCGGCCATGGTGGCCTGCATGAGGGCGCTGGTGACGACCGTGGAGGCGGGGGCGAAGGGGGCCTCGATGCCCTCGTGGGTGAGTTCGGCGTCGCCAATGGCGATCTTGGAGTCGAGGACGATGTCGCAGTGGTCCTTGAGGTACGTGCCCGAGACGTGCCGGGACTTCGTCTCCGTCGCGTACGCGACCGAGGTGACGCCGATCACGGTGAGGCCGAGGGCGCGGGCGTTCATCGCCATCTCGACCGGGAGGGCGTTGCGCCCGGACAGCGAGATGATGATCAGGACGTCGCCGGCCCGGGCGGGGGAGGAGTCGAGGACCGCGCCGGCCAGGCCGTCGACCCGTTCGAGGGCGGAGCCGAGGGTGGCGGGCATGACGTCGACGCCGACGACTCCGGGGACGGCGAGCAGGTTCATCAGGGCGAGGCCGCCCGCGCGGTAGACGACGTCCTGGGCGGCGAGCGAGGAGTGGCCCGCGCCGAACGCGAAGAGCCGGCCGCCCGCGGCCACGGCCTCGGCGATGGCGGTGCCCGCGGCCGCGATGTCGCCGGCGTCCTCGTCCCGTACCTTCTGGAGCAGGCCGATGGCGGCGTCGAAGAACTGTCCGGCCAGCTTGCTCTCGCCCATGCTGCGGCTCCTTCTCGTCGTGGTCGCCGATCACGGTGCGGTCTGGACCATTGCTCTGTCAATACCGCCTCTCCCCGGCGAGACCCGGTTGTCGGTGCGATGCGTCAGAATTGGGGCAGGGCCAGCGCACGACTCATCAAGGGGCACGTATGTCCGGACTGATCGACACCACGGAGATGTACCTCCGCACCATCCTGGAGCTGGAGGAGGAAGGTGTGGTCCCGATGCGCGCCCGGATCGCCGAGCGGCTGGACCAGAGCGGTCCGACCGTCAGCCAGACGGTGGCCCGCATGGAGCGCGACGGTCTGGTGGCCGTCGCCAGCGACCGCCACCTGGAGCTGACCGAGGAGGGCCGCCGCCTGGCCACCCGCGTCATGCGCAAGCACCGGCTCGCCGAGTGCCTGCTCGTCGACGTGATCGGCCTGGAGTGGGAGCAGGTCCACGCCGAGGCGTGCCGCTGGGAGCACGTGATGAGCGAGGCCGTGGAGCGGCGCGTCCTGGAGCTGCTGCGCCACCCGACGGAGTCGCCGTACGGCAACCCGATCCCGGGTCTGGACGAGCTCGGCGAGAAGGCCGAGCCGGAGTCCTTCCTCGACGACTCGATGGTGTCGCTCGCCGACCTGGAGGCCGGCGGCGAGGGCAAGACGGTGATCGTCCGGCGGATCGGCGAGCCGATCCAGACCGACGCCCAGCTGATGTACACGCTGCGGCGGGCGGGCGTGCAGCCCGGCTCCGTGGTGTCGGTGACGGAGTCGCCGGGCGGTGTCCTGGTGGGCAGCGGCGGCGAGGCGGCCGAGCTGGACACGGACGTCGCGGCGCACGTCTTCGTCGCCAAGCGCTGACGCCAAGCGCTGACGGCGGCGCTGACGCCAAGCGTTGACGCCAAGCGCTGACGCCCGCCGCCCGCGCCGCCGCCCGCGCTTGGCGCCGGCGTCCTTCTCAAGCCCGTTTTACGGCGGAATCGCCACGCACGCGCCCTCTCCCGTGCCACGCTGGTGGGATGAGGGCGGTCCTCCTGACGACACTGAACCCCGGCGCCTCGCGGCGCCGGGGTTCGTCCTCCCCTGTTCTGACCTGGAGCCCCGAGCTCTCAAGGTCAGTCCCGCCGGACCGTTTTCCCCGAGCGGTCCGCCTCCCGCTGAAGATCTCCCCTCGGCAGAAGCCGTCAATCCTTGAGCCCTGTCACTCGAACGTGGGGTGTTGAGCGGCAGAAGCGCATTTTCGAATATGGGTTCGATACTCTGGCGAAAGTCTCGCGGAGGTCTCGCGGGAATCCGGCGAAGTTCGACGGGAAAGAGGGGGTGCCGAGCAGCATGGTGCGACGACTCGACGTCACGGGAGCCGACGGCGTACGCCTGGCGGCCTGGGACTTCACGGAACGGACCGCCCCGCAGGGCGGCCCCGGTGTCTTACTGCTGCACGGTCTGATGGGCGCCGCCGCGCACTGGGCCCCCGTCGCCCGCTGGCTCGCCCCGCGCCACCGCACGATCGCGCTCGACCAGCGCGGCCACGGCCACAGCGAGAAGCCTCCCGCCGGCCCGTTCACGCGCGAGGCGTACGTGGCCGACGCGATCGCCGCCGTCGAGGAGCTCGGCCTCGGCCCGGTGACCCTCGTCGGTCACTCCATGGGCGCGCTCACCGCCTGGCAGCTCGCCGCGGAGCGGGCGGACCTCGTCCACGCCCTCGTCATCTGCGACATGCGGGCCTCCGCCCTCGGCGCCGCCTCCCAGCGCGAGTGGCAGGACTGGTTCCGCCGCTGGCCGCTGCCCTTCCCCTCGCTCGACGCCGTCCGTCAGTGGTTCGGCGAGGACGATCCCTGGGTGGAGCGCTCGCATCCGGCCCGCGGCGCGTTCTTCGCCGAGGTGATGACCGAGCGTCCGGACGGCTGGCGCCCGGTCTTCGACCCCGACCAGATGCTCACGTCCCGCGAGACCTGGGTCCACGACGCCCACTGGGACTCGCTCGCCCAGGTCCGCTGCCCCACCCTCGTCGTCCGCGGTCTCGACGGCGAGCTCGGCCGCGCCGAGGCCCAGGAGATGGTCCGCGTCCTGCCCCGCGGGGCCTATGCGGAGATCCCGGACGCGGGTCATCTGCTCCACTACGAGCACGCGGACGCCTGGCGCGAGGTGGTGGAGCCGTTCCTGAACGGAGTGCTCACCGGGTGAGGGGGCCGGGAGATCACTCCCGGCGGTAAAGGTCCAGGCCAAGGGGGGTGTACGGCCGAAAAGCGCACCGGCGAACCGGCCATTCCTCTCACTCTGCGTTGACGCTCGGTCACGCGTCGCTTCAGCATGGCGTGTCCATGCCAGCAACGAGATCGAGGTATCACGTGTCAGGCATACGTCACAGACGCAGGTACGCCGCCGGCCTCGCCGCCGCGGTCGCGCTCTTCCTCCTCCCCACGGCCGCCGCGCAGGCGACGGAGGCCCCGAAGGCACCGAGCAGGGCGGCCGTCGCGCCCACCGCGCCGGTCGAGCACGCCGTACCGGCCGGCGAGGCCGCGCGGCTGACGGAGTACTGGACCCCCGAGCGGATGGCCAGGGCCGTCCCGCTGGACATGACCTCCCGCGCGCCCAAGGCGGACCCGGCCGCGCCGAAGGCGCCGCAGAAGCCGACCGGGCCCGCGACCACCGGGTCGGACCCCGTCGAGGGCCACGCGGCCGCGCCCGGCGGGATCCGGATCAGCGTCACCGCGACCCAGGTCGTCGGCAAGGTCTTCTTCACCGGCTCGGACGGCGTCGACTACGTCTGCTCCGGCTCCGCCGTCAACAGCACCAACAAGAACATGGTGTTCACCGCCGGGCACTGCGTCCACGGCGGCCCGGGCAAGTCCTGGAACACCAACTGGCAGTTCGTGCCGTACTACGACCACGGCAACCGGCCCTACGGCACCTGGTGGGCCAAGACCCTCGTCGCCTTCAACGGCTGGACCCAGAGCGGGAACTTCGGCTACGACCTCGGCATCGTCATCACCTGGCCGAACGCCGCCGGTGAGCTCGTCAACAGCGTCGGCGGCCTCGGCGTCCAGTGGAACTATCCCAAGGACCGCTACATGACCTCCATGGGCTACCCGCAGGCCGCGCCCTTCGACGGGCAGTGGCAGTACTTCTGCGCCGCCACCACCTCGCAGCGGAGCATCTGGACCACCGACCAGATCAAGATGCCGTGCAACATGACCGGCGGCTCCAGTGGCGGTCCCTGGATCTACGGCAAGGACGACAACGTCTACTACAGCGGCTGGGTCAACGGCGTGAACAGCAACGTCGACAACGGGGCCGCCCCGACCGAGATGCGCTCGCCGTACTTCGCCCAGTGGGTCGGCGACGCGTTCAACACGTACTCCACGTACTAGGGGAGGGCCCGTGGCGCGCACAGCGGCGGCGTCCCGGCGGCGTGTTCGCACCGCTCCTCGCCGCCGTGCCGCTGTGCGCGCCCGACGGGCCGGCCGGGCGTCAGAACGCGAAGACCGTGCCCTCGCCCGTCGCCGCCCGCATCTCGCACGAGTTGCCGTACCGGGCCGACCAGCGCACCCGCTTGCCCTCCCAGACGCCGTCGCCCGTCACCGTGACCGGGTCCCACTCGCGGGTGCACGGCACGTGACGTGACGACGACAGGACGGTCAGCCGGGCGAAGTCGCCGCCCGCCTCGCGGAGTTCGCGACACGCCTCGGCCGGAGCCGGGTGCGTGCCGGACGCGGTCGGGGCGCAGCTCAGGGTGACCGCGCGGACCACCGTGGCGGTCGCGGGGCGCGAGCCCTTGCCGAGCGTGAGGACCAGCGCCGACGGCGGGTACAGGAGGCTCGGGGCCGAGGCGGGTGCGGCCTGGGCGGTGCCGGTGCCGGTGACGGCGGTGCCGAGCAGGGCGAGACCGCTCGCGGTGGCGAGCGCGGTGGCGCCGAGCGTACGGAAGGAGCGCACGGGGGTGTCCCTTTCCTGGAGGTCTTCTATGGGTCCGAAGACACGGGAGTGACGGGGGATGCGAGCCGATCGGCTGCGCAACGGAGTCTCGCCGACGCGCAGCGTGATCGCACATCCGTCCGCCGCTTTCCGGCCGCACCCCCGTACTCCCCAACGCCCGACTGGTCGTTCGGCCCTCGCGCAGCCGTCCCGCGCCGAGCCGTTCAATTCTGGACAGCCCGCTGACCTGCGGTGATGGGGAAAATGTTCGAGCTTGGACCAGTCACGGACGGGTGCGATCGTCCGGAAGGCCGTAGGTCCGCGTGCGCAGGGGCGATCGCGCGAAGAGGCGGAGGCCGCGTTGCGCACGTCGGTCCTCCGCCTCCTCGCGGTCGAAGAGAAAGCCCTGGGCTAGCCCTTGCTCACCGCCGCCAGGATCTCCGGCAGCCGCTTCGACACCCGCGGCGCCGCCGCCTTCAGGCCGCCCCACACGAGCAGCGCGCCGTAGAGCGCGCCGCCCGGCAGCAGCAGCCACAGGGCCGACTCGCTGTCCGTGAGGTGCAGGACGACCACCGCGACGATCATCGGCGCACACAGCACCGCGGCGCTGACCATGCCGCCGAAGATGGACATCCAGGCCAGCCCGGCCTGGCCCGGCGCCACGTTCTTGTAGGCGCTGTCCTGCGGGATCGAGTACGGGAAGAGGGCCGAGGCCACCGCGCCCGTCGCGACCATGGCGCAGAGCAGCGCGAGCGCCAGGCCGAGGGCCTCGGGGATCCCGCTCCAGGTGCCGAGGACGGCGGCCATCGCCGCCATCAGCAGGACCGTGTACGGCACGGTGATGGCCAGCATCGCCAGGGCCCGGGCCCGCAGTTCGGCGTAGGCGTCGGCCGGCGTCGAGATGGTCTGCGCCACCATCCAGAACGCGGACGTGTCCTGGCCGAACTGGTTGAGCATCTGCAGGCCGAACATGCCCGAGGCGAAGCACGCGAAGTACAGCGAGCCGACGCCCTGCAGGGCGTTGAACAGCGGCACGATCGCGCCCATGGCGAGCGAGGTGACCCAGCCCGCCTTCGTCTTCGGGTCGCGCCAGACGTAGCGCAGGCTGCGCTCCATCACCGCGCCCGTGCGCCCGCCCGGCAGCAGCCGGCCGAGCCGGCCCGACGACGCCGACCCGTCCTTGGCGCCCGCGCCGTCCGACGCGCCGATCGTCGAGCCGTCCGGCGCCGTCATCAGCTTCACCAGGCTGTTCTGCCACCACATCAGCAGACCCGCCACGGCGGCCGCGGTGAGCAGCAGTTTCGCGGCGGCGACCGCGTAGTCCCCGTCGCCCGCCGCGGTGATCGCGGAGACGGCGGAGGCCGGCGGCAGCCAGCCGATGACCTCGGCGGCCGGTTCGAGCGCCTTGAGCCCGCCGACCTGGCTGAGCCGCTGCGCGCCGAAGTTGACCACCTGGATGCCGACCGCGATCAGGAGGCCGGACAGGACGGCCAGGTCGCGGCCCTTGCGGGAGGTCAGCAGCCGCACGTTGGCGGCGGCCACCGCGCGCGAGAGCGTCACGCAGCCGACGAGCAGCAGCGGTACGGCGAGCACGGCGACGACGATCCCGGCCGCGCCGCGCGCGAGCGCCAGGGCCGTGCCGACCGCCAGGATCAGGGTGAGGCCGGGGCCGATGCCGACGAGCGAGGCCACGAGCAGCGCCCGCACCAGCGGGCGCGGCCGCAGCGGCAGCATCACGAGCCGCGAGGGGTCGAGGGTTTCGTCGCCGCTCGGCACGAACAGCGGCATGACCGTCCAGGCGAGCGCGAGCACGCCCGCGATGAGCACCGGGACGACGGTCGCGGCGTGGTGGCCGCGCATGGCGAGGAAGGCGAGCGTCATGACGGCGGCGAAGATCGCGGCGACGACGATCGACGTCACATAGGCGGCGATCCGGCCGCCCGACTGCTTCAGGCCGTTCTTCAGGAGCGACAGCTTGAGTCCGACGAAGACCGAGGTCAGCGAGGGTGCCGCCGCGGCGGGAGCGGTGGTCATCGGGCCGGACCGCCCAGCCAGTCGAGCGACTCCCCGGCGTTGCGCCCGTTCGCGCCGACCAGCTCCAGGAACGCGGCCTGCAGCGACGGCGCCGAGCCCCGTACCTGCTCCAGCGGGCCCTGCGCGCGGATCTGTCCGGCGGCCATCACGGCGACCCAGTCGCACAGCGACTCCACCAGCTCCATGACGTGGCTGGAGAAGACGACGGTGGCGCCGGAGGAGGTGTAGCGCTCCAGGACCCCGCGGATGGTCTGCGCGGAGACCGGGTCGACGCCCTCGAACGGCTCGTCGAGGAAGAGGACTTCGGGGTTGTGCAGCAGGGCCGCGGCGAGACCGATCTTCTTCCGCATGCCGGTCGAGTAGTCGACGACCAGCTTGTGCTGCGAGCCCGCGAGGTCGAGGACGTCGAGCAGCTGCGCGGCGCGCTTGTCGACCTCGGCGCCCGGCAGGCCGCGCAGGCGGCCGCTGTACGCGAGCAGTTCGCGGCCGGAGAGCCGCTCGAAGAGCCGCAGGCCCTCCGGCAGGATGCCGATGCGTGCCTTGACCTGGGCGACGGACTCGGCGTCGGCCCACACGTCGTGGCCGCCGACCCGGATGCGGCCGGCGTCCGGCCGCAGCAGGCCGGTGATCATCGAGAGTGTGGTGGTCTTGCCCGCCCCGTTCGGCCCGACCAGACCGATGAACTTGCCCGCGGGCAGGACCAGATCGATCCCGTTCACCGCGATCTGCTGGCCGAAGCGCTTCCACAGCCCCTCGACGTGAACGGCGGGCACCGCACCGGATCCCGGTGCGGCCCCCGCCGCTTCGTACGCTCCGTCACGTGCCTGGTCAGGCATCATGTTCCGTCAACCCTTCGGTTGTCCCCGTTTAGACGGGACCACCTTACGGGCGACGAACTTCACGCCACATGGCCAGAACGTCCATGATCAAAAAGACTTTCGTCGCTAGTCGGAGGAGGTGCGCCGGGAGCGGGCGTCCGCCGCCTCCCGCCCGCACGCGTAGGCCAGCGCGCTGATCAGCTCCTCCGCGTCCGGCAGCCAGCGGTTCGCCGCCGTGGGCTTACGGGCCCACTGCACCGCCCCGGATCCGCCGACCCGGGTCGGCGGCGCCGCCACGAAGTGCCCCTCGCCGCGCGTGACCAGGTCGATGGAGGACGGCACCCAGCCCAGCTTGCGCACCAGGTCCGGCACCTTGGCCGCGGCGCCGGGCAGCACGAAGAAGAACATCCGGCGGTCGGGCGTGCAGGTCACCGGGCCGAGCGTCAGCTCCATCCGCTCCATCCGGGCGAGCGCCAGGAAGCCGGCCGAGTCCGACACCTCGATCGCGTCGAAGGTCCGCCCGGTCGGCAGCAGGATCGACGCCTTCGGCTGCTTCGACCACATCCGGCGGGCCCCCACGGCGCTGCCCGTCGCCTGGGTCGACCAGTCGGGCCTGGCCGGGTGCGCGCCGGGCGCCGGGCACGCGTCCGCGCCGCAGGAGCAGCGCTCGCCACCCTCGACGGCTTCCAGCCAGGTCCCGGGGAACACGTCCCAGTGCCGCTCTTCCGCGTACCGCACCGCGCTGTCCAGCAGCAGCTCGCCGCGCTGCTGGGGGATCTGTGCGGTTTCCGTGACTCCCAAGGTCTCTTCCACGACGGATTCAACTCCCGCCGCCACCTCGGGTTACGGGCGCGGCTCCCCGGCCGGGTGGCGCATCGATCCTGCATGCGGGGCGCACGGGTGCATGCGTGGGGGCGCGCGGGGGCAGGTCGAGCGGGCGGCGGGTACGGATGGGACGGGGGGGCGTCGGTGACGCGCCGCCGTACCGCGCGGGTGGGTGCGACAGGGCGACCGACGTGTCCGGTTTCGCGTGTTCACATCTGCATTGACCGGATATCGGCCGGGCAGTGATCAGCCAGCGTTCACTTCGATCACTTCATGCGCGGCCTCAGGGGGTAGCAATCATGGCAGCCAGGCCACTCGTCGCCCGCCAGCCCAACGAACGGCTGCAGGCGCTCATCCAGGAGGCCGGGTGCTCCAACGCCGGCCTCGCCCGCAGGGTCAACATGGTCGGCGCGGAGCGCGGCCTCGACCTGCGGTACGACAAGACGTCGGTGGCGCGCTGGCTGCGCGGGCAGCAGCCGCGCGGCCGGGCGCCGGGCATCATCGCCGAGGCGCTCGGGCGCAAGCTCGGCCGCACGGTCACCATCGACGAGGTCGGCATGGCCAACGGCCGCAACCTCGCCTCGGGCGTCGGCCTGCAGTTCGCGCCGACCGTGCTCGGGGCCATCGAGCAGGTCTGCGAGTTGTGGCGCAGCGACGTCGGCAGACGGGACTTCCTGGCGGCCTCGACGGTCGCGGCCTCCGCGCTCGTCGAGCCCAGCCGCGACTGGCTGATCACCGGCGCCGACCCGCAGGTCGCCCGGCACGCCGGGGCGCGGGTTGGCGCCTCGGACGTGGCGGCGGTCCGGGCGATGACGGCCGCCCTGGTCGACCTGGACCGGAAGTTCGGCAGCGGGCACGTGCGCCCGGTCGTCGTCCATTACCTCAACAGCGTGGTGTCGGGCATGCTCTCCGGCTCCTACCGGGAGAACGTCGGCCGCGAGCTGTTCGCCGCCGTCTCGCGCCTCACCGAGCTGGCCGGCTACATGGCCGTCGACACCGGACAGCCGGGACTCGCCCAGCGCTACTACATCCAGGCGCTGCGGCTCGCGCAGGCCGCCGGCGACCGGGCCTACGGCGGTTACGTGCTCGCCGCGTCGATGAGCCACCTCGCCGCCCAGCTCGGCAACCCGCGGGAGATCGCCCAGCTCGCGCGGGCCGCGCAGGAGGGCGCGCGCGGGCAGGTGCCGCCGCGCGCGGAGGCGATGTTCCTGGCCGCCGAGGCCCGCGGGCACGCGCTGCTCGGCGACGCCCGGGCCTGTGAGCTGGTCGCGGGCCGCGCCGAGGAGGCGCTGGAGCGGGCCGACCCGGAGGCGGGCGACGACCCGGCCTGGATCGCCCACTTCGACGAGGCGTACCTCGCGGACGAGCTGGCGCACTGCTTCCGCGACCTGGGCCAGGGCCGGGAGGCGGCGCGGGCGGCCGAGCGGTCGCTGGCGGGCCACCCGGAGACGCGGGTGCGGCGGCGGGCGATCGGCCTGGCGCTGCTCGCCTCGGCGCAGGTCCAGCAGCGCGAGGTCGAGGCGGCCTGCCGGACGGGCACCCGCGCCCTGGAGATGCTGGGGACGCTGCGGTCCTCGCGGGGCGCGGAGTACCTGGGCGATCTGAAGGACCGGCTGGAGCCGTTCGCGGGCGAGGCGGTGGTGCGGGAGTTCGGGGCGCGGCTCGACCTGCACGCGGCGTAGCTCACATCGCGCCGGTGCCGGGCGCACCGTACGTCACACCTGCGTCACACGTGGGTCGGACGTGTGTGCGGCGGCCCGGGGGCACCCGGTAGCGTGAGCCGACGATTCCGTAGCCAGAGCAAGAACGACGCCCAGCAAGAACGACGCCCAGCAGTCCAGTACACAGGAGTCCCGGTGACGCACAGCGGACAGGGGCCGGAGCAGCAGTATCCGGCCGCTCAGCCCCTCCCCCCTGAGGTGACCCCTGGTGGCTCCTCGGACGCCCAGGCCACGCAGTACCTGCCGCCGGTGCCGGCGCAGCCGCCGGTCGCGCCGCAGCCGCCGGCGTACGGCTACCCGCAGGCCGTCCCGCAGCAGCACGCGCAGCACCCGCAGCAGCCGCAGCCCGGGTACGGGTACCCGGGCCCGGACTCGCAGGCGACGCAGTTCATCGCGCCGGTGGCCCAGCCGCCGGCCGCGGACTCGCAGGCCACGCAGTACATCCCGCCGGTCGCGGGCGGCCCGGTCGCCGGGGCTTCCGACATGCAGGCGACGCAGTTCATGGCGCCAGTACCGCAGCAGGCCCCGGTGCCGCCGCAGGCTCCCGTGCCGCCGCAGCCGCAGGTGCCGCAGGAGCGGCCGCCGCTCGCCGACTTCGACAACCTGTTCCGCAGCGAGACCCCGCAGCAGGCCCCGCAGCCCGGCTACGGCTACCCGCACCAGGCGCCTCCCCAGGCGGCGCCGCCGCAGTTCCAGCCCCATCAGTTCCAGCAGCAGCCGCCCCCGCCGCCGCAGCAGTACGGCCATCAGGACGGCTACCAGGACGCGTACTACGACGACGAGCCCGAGCCGCCGCGCCGCCGGTCGCCCGTCGCGCTGATCGCGGGCGTCGTCGTGGGCTGCGCCGTGGTCGGCCTCGCGGCCGGCGCGTTGCTCAGCGGCGGGGACGACGACAAGAAGGACACGGCCAAGGGCGGGCAGAACGTGGCCGCCGGCTCGGCCGCGCCGTCCGACTCCGCGGCCGCGCCGTCCGAGCAGGCCGCCGATCCGGCGCAGGCGCAGGCGCAGGCCCTGGACAAGCTGCTCGCGGACAGCAACAACAGCCGCGACACGGTGATCCGCTCCGTCGGCGACATCCGGCAGTGCGAGGGCCTCGACGAGGCCGCCACCAACCTGCGCGGCGCGGCCCAGCAGCGCCGCGACCTCGTCACCCGGCTCCGGTCGCTCTCCATGGACCAGCTGCCGAACAGCCAGGCGCTGTCCGCGGCCCTCGTCAAGGCGTGGGAGGCGTCGGCCTCGGCCGACGACCACTACGCGGCCTGGGCGGACCAGGCGAAGAGCAACAAGAAGGTCTGCAAGGACGACCACGCCCGGCGCACCGGCGAGGCCAACGCGGCCGACAGCAAGAGCGGCGAGGCGACGGTCGCGAAGAAGACGGCGGCCGGGCTGTGGAACCCGACCGCCGAGAAGTACGGACTGACGAAGCGCAACTACACCCAGCTGTAGCGGGGTCGGCGGGGCCTGGCCGTCACGGCGCGGCCAGGACCGTCTCGCCGACGTCCACGAAGCCGGGCTTCTCCGCCACGAGGCGGCCGTCCCGTACGACCTGGAAGGTCACGTCACGGTTGACGATCCGGGGGAAGCTGGCGGCGCCGAGCAGGTCCTGGTAGCGCCAGCGCAGCGGCGGCGTCAGGCCGCCGGTGTCGATCTTCGCGCCCTCGTCGAGGGCGTGCGAGAGCTGCAGCGGGGTGATCTTGTCGCTGTCGAGCGACTCGATCAGCTGCTTGAGGACGGTGTAGGCGATCCAGGTGGTCTGCACGCCGGCGTCGGTCGGGTCGACCCGGTTGTCGACGAAGGCGTGCTCCTTGATCACCTTGCGCATCGGGTCCCACGCCTTGTCGTCGGCCTGCGGGTACCAGCCGGTGACGTAGGCGCCCTCGAAGGGGCTGTGCGGGCCGCCGGTGCGGTCGATGAGCGGCTGGTCGACGCTGCCGAGGACGGAGGAGATCCGTACCGAGCGGCCCTCGCCCTGCTTCGGCAGCCGGCGGAAGGAGTCGAAGAACGTCTGGGTGCGCTCGCCGAGCACGGCGGTGACGCAGCCCTCCTCGCCGCCCGCCCGGGCCCGGGCGCGGGTGGCCTGCGCCGTGTACTCGCCGGCGTCCTCGACGGCCGGGATGTCGATGGCGCTGCGGTGGTCGGCCTTGCGGAGCCCGGAGTTGAGCAGGTCGGGCAGCTTGTCGCCGGCGATGGTGTCGGGGCGGACGAGCGAGACCTTGCGGCAGCTCGCGGCGAGCTGCATGCCGTGGCCGGCGACGAGCGAGGCCACGCCGCCGTTGACGGGATAGGAGAGCGGGCTGGTGAACTCGTCCTCGGAGATGCCGTAGCCGCCGATGTACGGGATGCCGGCGGCCTCCAGCGGGGCCATGAAGGCGTTGCCGTTCTGGCTGTACGAGCCGACGACGGCGACCGCGCCCTCGTGGACGGCGCGGCGGGCGCAGCCGGCGGCGCCGGCGGAGGTGTTCTCCTCGTTGCAGGTGAGCACGCGGAGCTCGTGGCCGTTGATGCCGCCGTTGGCGTTGACCCAGCGGGCGTAGGCCTGGGCCATCGCGGGCATGCCGGGCATGTTGGTGGCGCGGGTCTGGTCGGGAGCCCAGGTCATGACGGTGACGGGCTCCCTGGAGCCCCCCGTGGCCCCAGGGAGTACGCCGCAGCCGGTGAGCAGCGACGCTGCGGCCGCCGCTGTCGTGACGTACGCGGGAAGGGAAGTGAGTCGCCTACCGGTCATGGGCATGCACAATTCCGCCTCATGGGTAACGCTGGAGTGAGCCGGATGCAACGGTGGGTGACGTCAAGGTGAATTGCGGGGGTCGGGCGAGGCCGGGAAGCCCGCTGTCAGAGGGGGAACGTACGATCGAACGGTGTCCAGCTCCACGTCCCCTTCAGTGAACTCTTCCCGTCGCGGCCGTCGCTCCTCCACCATGGGCGGCATGCCGCTCAACGACATGCCGTGGTGGCGCTGGCGCGCCAATGTGCGTTCCGCGCTGCACATGCTTTCGGATCCGGGGTTCCACGAGTCCACCTGGCTGGCCGGCCAGGAGGGCTACGGGGACATCACCGACGCCGTGTACCGGCTGGTGGAGGACACCTGGCTGGACAACTGGTCCGCCGAGAAGTACGTGGGGACGATCTTCCGCGACTCCGGCGAGGCCGCGCTCGTCGACGTCGCCGTCCTGCGCGTGCTGCGGATCATGCACCAGGTCGGCGCGGACGCGCCGGTCTCCGCGTATCTGGAGCACCACGGCTGGCCGGAGGCGGTCCGGGCCGCCCGCGAGGCGCACATGCGCATGGCGACGGCCGACGGGGAGGACCCGGACGCGCCGCCGCGCTCGCTGGAGGTGCTGCGGATCATGACGCGGTCGGCCTGACCCGGGTGCCGGGGTCCGTCTGACGGACGGTGCGGTCTTGGCCAAGGCCCGCTGTGGCAGGCTAGGCGAATGACCGACCAGTACGTCCTCACCCTCTCGTGCCCCGACAAGCAGGGCATCGTGCACGCCGTGTCGAGCTACCTCTTCATCACGGGTTGCAACATCGAGGACAGCCAGCAGTTCGGAGACCGCGACACCGGTCTGTTCTTCATGCGGGTCCACTTCTCGGCCGAGGCCCCGGTCACGGTGGAGAAGCTGCGGGCGAGCTTCGCCGCGGTCGGCGACGCCTTCGAGATGGACTGGCAGATCAACCGGGCCGACGAGCGGATGCGCGTCGTGCTCATGGTGTCGAAGTTCGGCCACTGCCTGAACGACCTGCTGTTCCGCTCACGGATCGGCGCGCTGCCGGTCGAGATCGTCGCCGTGGTGTCCAACCACACCGACTTCGCCGAGCTGGTGGGCTCGTACGGGATCCCGTTCCGGCACATCCCGGTCACCAAGGACACCAAGGCGGAGGCCGAGGCGGAGCTCCTGGAGCTGGTCCGCGAGGAGGACGTCGAGCTGGTCGTCCTCGCCCGCTACATGCAGGTCCTCTCCGACGACCTCTGCAAGCGGCTCTCCGGCCGGATCATCAACATCCACCACTCCTTCCTGCCGAGCTTCAAGGGCGCCAAGCCCTACCACCAGGCCCACGCCCGCGGCGTGAAGCTCATCGGCGCCACCGCCCACTACGTGACGGCCGACCTCGACGAGGGCCCGATCATCGAGCAGGAGGTCGAGCGCGTGGGCCACGAGGTCACGCCGGACCAGCTCGTCGCGATCGGGCGGGACGTGGAGTGCCAGGCGCTGGCGCGGGCGGTGAAGTGGCACGCGGAGCGGCGGATCCTGCTGAACGGGCGCCGGACGGTCGTCTTCGCGTAGCGCACGGCGGCGGGGCCCCGCGACGAGGCCCCGCCCCCGCACCCGCCCGTACGCGAATCCCTGCCGCCGCACCCGGCTGCGTCCGGCTACATCCGGCTCAGTGACGCCGCCGCGAACAGCACGTCCCTGATCGCCTCGCGGTCGCCGTCCTGACCCGCGGCCGCGTCCTCCGGAGGGATGTGGCCCGCGACCAGCTGGCAGAACTCGACGCCGTCCATGGCGACCTGGGCCACCGCGTGGTCGCGGGAGCCGAGGGCGGCGGGGGAGTCCAGGGCGATGAACCAGTGGCCGCCGCCCGCGCCCTCGATCTCCAGATGCAGCGAGCGGCCCGGGGAGCCGGCCGCGACGAGTTCGCGGGGCGGGGCCGCGAGGCCCGCGCGGCGGCGGCCGGCGAGCGCCGCCGGGAGCTGGCGGGCGGCGAGGTCGATCATGCCGTGCAGATGCGCGCCGCTGGGCGGCTCGTACGGATAGTCCACCGCGTCCGCGATGTCCCCGGCGTGCACCCAGCACTCGAAGGCGCGCTCCAGGAGCGCGTCCCGCAGCGGCATCGCGAAGTCCCCGTAGGTCACCGTCAGATCGGCCACGCCACGGCCCGCGAACGACACCGTGCGGATCAGGGTGTGGCCCTGCTCCCGCCACGGCTCGCGGACCGTCCGGGTCGGCGGCCGCCGCGAGGCGCTCCAGTACGCCTCGGTGCGCTCGGTCGGCGACAGCTCGCCGACGCCCTTGCCCACCGGGTCGTCGAGCCCGAGCGACGCGGCCACCAGGCCGTCCATCGCGAGCAGATGACCGATGACCCCGGCCACGGTCGTCTTGCGGTGCACCCGCCGCTCGCCCTCGAACCACTTGAGCCGCACCGGCGCGTGCCACTCCGCCTCGCCGATGTCGCGGAGCAGCGCGTCGAGCCGGGCGGTCTCCGCGTCGTACGGAGTCGCCCACGCCGGCACCGGGATCCGGGCCGGGCGGCGGCCGAGACAGTTCTCCAGGACCCGGGAGCGCAGCAGCGGATCCAGGTCCAGATCGCGCTCGGCGTGCAGCAGCCCGACCGCGTCCCGCAGCCGCAGCGCCTCCTCCGCGCAGGGCGCGCACTCGGTGAGGTGCTCCTCGACCGCGTGGGTCTCCGCGGCGGAGCAGGCGGACAGAGCCCAGGCCCCGAGCAGCGACTTGAGCACCCGGTGGGGGAGTTCCAGTACGGGATCGGGCGCGGACTCCGGCTCCGGCTCCGAATCCGGCTCCGGGGCCGCGAGACCGCCGGCGGGCTCGCCGGGCGCGCCGGACTCGTCGCCGGACGGCGGCACGGGCGCCGAAAGGTCCGCGTGGTCGTCGGCCGAGCGGCGCGGGCCCGGTATCCAGGGAGCGCGCGCGGTCCCCTCGGGATCGTCGTTCGCGCCGCTCACAGCGACCGTCCGTAGCCACCGGGGCCGGGCGGCGACGAGCCTTCGAGCGGCCGGGTGTTGGCCGTCGACAGCAGCTGGAGGCCGAGCCGCAGCCGGCGCCGCGCCTCGTCCTCGGTCACGCCGAGGTCCGCGGCGGTCTGCCGGTAGTCCCGGCGCTGGAAGTAGGCCAGCTCCAGGGCCTGGCGCAGCGGCGTCGGCATGGACGTCACGATGTAGTCGGCGCGGGCCGCGACCGAGGCGCGCCGCACCTTCTGCTCCAGCTCCTCGGCCGAGCCCTCGCCGCGCTCGGCGAAGGCGAGCGCCTCCGCCTGTCGCAGCCGGTGCACGGCCTGCGCCTGGGTGAGCCGGGCGACCCAGGCGCGCATGTTGCCCTGCTTGGGGTCGTAGGCGTCGGGGTTCTCCCAGATGTAGCCGAAGACCTCGCGGGTGATCTGGTCGGCCGCGTCGTCGTCGTCGAGCACGCGGTGGGCCAGGCTGTGCACGAGCGAGGCGAACTTGTCGTACAGCTCGCCGAGCGCGGCGGCCTCACCACGCGCGAGCCGCTGCTGCATTCTGCGGTCCCAGCGCGGAGGTGTGTCCTTCGCCGCCATCCGAGGCCCTCCCGACAGCCCGCCCGACCTGAGTTCTTTCCTCAAAGTAATGTGCCCGGCCCCCCGTGCACCCCTGTTTGCCGCAAGTGCGCCCTTGACGCGCCGCGGGATGGTAAGGAAAGCGACAACCCTGGATCGGAGGGTTTGGGAGCGGCGCGAACGGGCAGCGGGAGGGGACAGGAACACCGGGCTCCGTTTGCCGCCCGCCCCTTGCCCGGCCCTTCGCCCTTGTCCCCCCCGCCCTTCGCCCTTCTGCCCCTGCCCCTTCCTTGAAAGGCACCGCTCGTGACGATCCAGGTCGACGAGAACGAGCAGGACCCATGGACCGTGCTGCGCATCAGCGGGGAGCTGGACCTCGTGACCACCCCGCTGATCCGCAAACGCCTCCACGCCGCCGTCGCCGGCGGCCGCCACGACGTGGTGCTCGACCTGTCCGCCGTGCGCTTCTGCGACTCCAGCGGTGTCGGCGTCCTGGTCGCCGCCCGCCGGCTGATGCGCTCCTGCGGCGGCCGGCTCCGGCTGATCCTGCCCGCCCGCGGCGCCGAGGACGGGGCGCACGTCAACCGGGTGCTCGCGGCGCTCGGTGTGCGCCGCCTCTTCGAGGTGTACCCGGACGTGCCGGCGGCCCTCGACGAGGCGGCGGAGCCGCTGTCGGCGTGACGCGGCCGGCCCGGCCGGTCAGGAGTACCGCTCGCGCAGCTTGTACTTGAGCACCTTGCGCAGCGTCTCGTTGCGCGGCAGCGCGTCCACCAGCTCCAGCTGCTCCGGCAGTTTGAAGACCGACAGGCCCGCCTCCCGCAGGAAGGCCGTGACCCCGGCCAGGGTCAGCGGCTCGGCGCCCGGTGGCTGTTCGACCACGGCGCAGACGCGCTCGCCGCGTTCGGGGTCGGGCAGCCCGATGACGGCGGCGTCGCCGACGCCCGGGTGCTCGTGCAGCAGGTCCTCGATCTCCTTGGCGGAGATGTTCTCCCCCTTCCGGATGATGATGTCCTTGATCCGGCCGGTGAGGACCAGGTGTCCGCCCGGGGTGAGGTGCCCGACGTCTCCCGTGATGAGGAAGCCGTCCTCGTCGAAGGCGGCCGCGGTCTGCGCCGGGTCGAGGTAGCCGCGGCAGACCGCCTCGCCGCGCAGCCGTACCTCGCCGTCCGCGGTGATGCGTATCTCCATGCCGGCGGGCGGCCGGCCCTCGGTCGTCGCCAGGTTCTCGGCGGTGTCGCCCGGGTCGCCCATGGTGATCATGGGGACCTCGGTCATGCCGTAGCCGTGGGTGAGCTGGCAGCCCAGCTCCCGTACGACCGCGTGGTAGACCTCCGGCGGCTTGGGCGCGCCGCCGCCCGCGAGGAGGCGGAGCGTGGGGATGACCGGCTCGTCCGGCCGCTTGCGCTGCTCGGCGAGGAACATCGTGTAGAAGGCGGTGGACCCGCCGGCCACCGTGACGCCGTGCCTGCGGTACTCGTCGAGCGCCTCCGGCAGCGCGAAGTGCTCGAACATGACCGCGGGGAAGCCGTAGAGCAGCAGCATCACCGTGTAGTCGGGCCCGGCGATGTGCGCGTACGGGAAGGCCATCGAGCCGACGTCGTCGCGGGACAGGTGCAGCGCGTGGGCGAGGCAGGAGCCGCCCGCGAGCAGCGAGCGGTCCGTGTGCAGGACGCCCTTGGGGTCCGAGGTGGTGCCCGAGGTCCAGTAGATCCAGCGGACGGCGGTCCCGTCGGCGGGCGGCGGCGGCAGGACGGCCGGGTCGCCGTCGGGCATGCCGTCGGGGTCGTACGCCTCGAAGACCGTGAGCTTGCCCCGCGGGTCGAGCCGCCGGGCCATCGCCGTGTGGTCGAATCCGCGCCACACACCGGGCACGGCGAAGAACTCGGCGCCGGACTCGCGCAGCGCGAAGCCGACCTCCTTGTCCCGGTAGAAGGGGATGACCGGCGTCTGCACGGCGCCGAGGCGGGCGAGCGCGAAGGAGAGCACCGCGGTCTCGATCCGCGTCGGCAGCTGCCACGCGACGACCGTGCCCGGCCGCACGCCCATCCCGTGCAGTCCGGCGGCCACCCGCTCGGCCCGGTCGCGCAGCTCGCCGAAGGTGAGGGCGCGGTCGCCCTGGAGGAGCACGGGAAGGCCGGGCGTGAGCGCGGCGCGGCGCTCGACGAGCTCCCAGAGCGTGCGGGACGCGCCCAGGTCGTGTGCGGTCTCGGTCATGCCTACCCCTTCTGGCTGACGGAGCGTCAGATCGTGCGGAGAGCGTAGAGGGACGGTCCTTGTCGGTCCAGGGGCGCGGGACTAGCCTGATGAGCGAGCTGAATCTGACGGGTCATCAGAAACGCCATCAGGAATCGGAGGGGTCATGACGGAACTGCCCCGCATCATCAGCGTCGACGACCACGTGATCGAGCCCGCCCACCTCTTCGCCACCTGGCTCCCCGCCAGGTACCGCGACCGCGGGCCGCAGCCGCTGACCGCCGGGATCGGCGAGCTCGCCTACGTCGGCGGCAAGTACCAGATCACGATGGATCCCGACGGGCCGCCCACCGACTGGTGGATCTACGAGGACCTGAGGTTCCCGTACAAGCGGAACATCGCCGCCGTCGGCTTCGACCGCGACGACATGACCCTGGAGGGCATCACCCGCGAGGAGATGCGCCGCGGCTGCTGGGACCCGGCCGCGCGGCTGGAGGACATGGACCTCAACCACGTCGAGGCGTCGCTCTGCTTCCCGACCTTCCCGCGCTTCTGCGGCCAGACCTTCGCCGAGGCCAAGGACAAGGAGGTCGCGCTCGCCTGCGTGCGCGCCTACAACGACTGGATGGTCGAGGAGTGGTGCGGCGGCAGCGGCGGCCGGCTCATCCCGCTGTGCATCATCCCGCTGTGGGACATCGGCCTGGCCGTCGCCGAGATCCGGCGCAACGCGGCCCGCGGCGTCAGGGCGGTCACCTTCTCCGAGATCCCGACGCACCTCGGGCTCCCGTCGATCCACTCCGGCTACTGGGACCCGTTCTTCGCGGTCTGTCAGGAGACCGGCACGGTCGTCAACATGCACATCGGATCCAGCAGCCAGATGCCGGCCGCGTCCCCCGACGCCCCGCCCGCCGTCCAGGCGTCCCTCAGCTTCAACAACGCGATGGCGTCGATGATGGACTTCCTCTTCTCCGGGGTGCTCGTGAAGTTCCCGCGGCTGAAGCTCGCCTACAGCGAGGGCCAGATGGGCTGGATCCCCTACGCCCTCGAACGCGCCGACGACGTGTGGGAGGAGCACCGCGCCTGGGGCGGGGTGCGCGACCTGATCCCCGAGCCGCCCTCCACGTACTACTACCGGCAGATCTTCTGCTGCTTCTTCCGCGACAAGCACGGCATCGCCTCGCTCGACGTCGTCGGCCGCGACAACGCCACGTTCGAGACCGACTACCCGCACGTCGACTCGACCTTCCCGCACACCAAGGAGGTCGCCCTCGACCACGTGAAGGGCCTCGACGACGAGACGGTCTACAAGCTGATGCGCGGCAACGCCATCCGCATGCTCGGCCTGGGCATCGTCTGATGGACCTCGCGTACACGCAGGAGGAGGAGGAGTTCCGGGCCGGGCTCAGACAGTGGCTGGCCCGTGCGCTCGCCGCGCTCCCGCCGAGGCCCGACCCGCTCGACTGGCCGGCCCGGCGGGCGTACGACTGCGGCTGGCAGCGGCGGCTGTACGACGCGGGGTACGGGCACGTGCACTGGGACGCCTCGCCGACGCAGCGGCTGATCTTCCTGGAGGAGACCGAACGGGCCGGGGCGCCGTACGTCGGCGCCAACTTCGTCGGGCTGCTGCACGCCGGACCGACGATCGCCGCCGAGGGCACCGAGGAGCAGCGGGCGCGCTGGCTGGAGCCGGTGCTGCGCGGCGACGAGGTGTGGTGCCAGGGCTTCAGCGAGCCCGACGCCGGCTCCGACCTGGCGTCCCTGCGGACCAGGGCCGTGCGGGACGGCGACGACTACGTCGTCACCGGCCAGAAGATCTGGACCTCGCACGCCGAGGTCGCCGACTGGTGCGAACTCCTCGTCCGCACCGACCCCGACGCGCCCAGGCACCGCGGCATCAGCTGGCTCGCGATGCCGATGTCCGCGCCCGGGATCACCGTCCGGCCGCTGCGCACGCTCGCCGGGTCGGCGGAGTTCGCCGAGATGTTCCTCGACGAGGTGCGGGTGCCGGTCTCCCATCGCGTCGGCGAGGAGAACGACGGCTGGCGCGTCACCATGGTGACGCTCTCCTTCGAACGCGGCACCGCCTTCGTCGGCGAGGTCGTCGCCTGCCGCCGCGTCCTCGGCGAACTCGCCCGCGCTGCGCGGAAGAACGGCCGCTGGGACGACCCCGTGCTGCGCCGCCGCCTGGGCCGGCTCGGCGCCGAGTTCCAGGCGCTGTGGCGGCTCACCCAGTGGAACGTCAGCGAGGCCCAGGCCAGCGGCGGCGTCCCCGGAGCCGGCGGCTCCGTCTTCAAGCTGCGCTACTCGCACGCCCGCCAGGAGCTGTACGACACGGCCGCCGCCGTCCTCGGGCCCGACGCGCTCGACCTGGGCCGCGAGTGGAACCTCGACCGGCTGTCCTCGCTCTCGTACACGATCGCCGCGGGCACCTCGCAGATCCAGCAGAACATCGTCGCCGAGCGCATCCTCGGCCTGCCGAAGGGCCGGTGAACCGCCGCATGGACTTCCGACTCGACGAGGACCAGCGGGCGCTGCGGCGCGGCGTACGGGAGCTGCTCGCGGCCCGCTTCGGGCACGAGGCCCTGCGGGCGGCCGTGGACGCCGGCGGGGTGCTCGACCGGGCGCTGTGGCGGGAGCTGGGCGCGGCCGGGTTCTTCGCGCTGCGGCTGCCGGAGGCGGACGGCGGCGCCGGGCTCGGGCTGCCGGAGGCGGTCCTCGTCTTCGAGGAGGCCGGCCGGGCGTTGCTGCCGGGCCCGCTCGTGGCCACGCACCTGGCGGCCGGACGGGTGCCGGGCGCGGCCGAGGGTGAGGTGGTGGTGGCGCGGGCCGACGGCGAGCTCGTGGAGTGGCTGGACGCGGCGGACGAGGTGCTCGGTGCCGCGCAGGGAGCCGTGCCGATCCGGTCGGTCGATCCGCTGACGCCCCTGCACCGGCTGCCCGGCGGCGCCCCGGGCCCGCTCGCGCAGGAGGCCTCGCTCCTCACCGCCGCCGAGCAGCTCGGCAGCGCCGCCCGCACCACCGAGCTGGCCGTCGCGCACGCCCGGGTGCGCGAGCAGTTCGGGCAGCCGATCGGCGCGTTCCAGGCCGTCAAGCAGTTGTGCGCGCAGATGCTCGTACGAACGGAAGTAGCCCGCGCGGCCGTCTACGCCGCCGCCGTCACGGCCGACCCGGTGGAGATCGCGGGCGCCCGGCTGCTCGCCGACGAGGCGGCGGCCGGCTGTGCCCGGGACTGTCTGCAGGTGCACGGCGGCATGGGTTTCACCTGGGAGGCCGATGTCCATCTGCATCTGAAGCGGGCCTGGGTGCGGGCCGGGCGGGGGCTCGGCGGGGCGGTGGCGGAGGAGCTGGTGGCGGCGGCCCTCGAACCGGCGCCGTGACGCGGCCGGTCCGGGGGGTCACACAGTGTCGATATCGGGTTGTGTCCTTCGACCCGGCCGTCACGGGCCGGAGTCGACCCCGGCCTCCGGTACGCTCCGTGGGATGCGAGAGCTTGTGGGCCCGGTGTGCGCCGGTGCCGCCCCTGCGGCGGCTCCGGGTCCCGGAATGCCCGCCGCTCGCGCCCCCTGGCGGCGTTTCACGCGCCCCTGTTCGACTCCCTGCGGCGTGCGTCGCACAGTATGGACCATGCGTACTCCTTCGCGCTGGAATATGCCCGAAGCGCTTGTTGCGGTGACTGTACGTCAACCATGCTGTCCCACAAGGGAATCACGTTCCGTTAGGTCGTCGAGGACGCCGGTTCGGATGGTGTGAACGGTGCAGGTGCTTCAGGTTCAGTTGGAGGTCGGGGCCGACCCGGCAGAGGTGGGCCGCGCCCGGCGTTGGGCGCGTTCGCGGTTGGCCGGGTCGGGGATAGGCGATGACGAGCCGCTCGCGGAGACGCTGGTGCTGCTCATCTCCGAGCTCGTGACCAACGCGGTGGTGCACACGGGCTGTCCGGCCGTGCTGCGGATGCTGTTCGGCGGGGGCGGGGTGCGCGTCGAGGTCGCCGACCGCAGCGACCGGCCGCCGCGCCCCCGGCACGCGGCCGGCGAGGACACCAACGGGCGCGGCCTGGAGCTGGTGGACGGGCTGGCGGACCGCTGGGGCTGGCAGCGCGAGGGCGCGGGCAAGAGCATCTGGTGCGAGGTGGACCGGGCTCCGGCCGGGTCGGCCGCGTCGCCGGACGCCGTCGCGGCGGTGTCACCCACCCGGGCGTGGTGTTGACGGTTCGTGCCGAATTGATCACTCTTGGGTGAGCGATTCGTCGCGCGAGGGGAGTCGAGGGGCGTGGCCCCTCGACGAGCGCGGGTCGTGACGGGTGGCGGCCGTTGTCGTGCCGTGCTCGGGGCGCGCGCGAGTGCGCCGCCACCCGCGGTTCCGCTCCGCGCCGCGGTCCGGAACGCCGTTGCGGCGGTCTAGAACACGGCGACAGGTGCCACCGGTGTGCCCGTGCCGCCCACGAAGGGCTCGGGCATGGCGGAGAGCAGGAACGCGTAGCGCCGTTCCCGTGCACAGGTTGTGGACAAGGTCTCCAGGTTCCAGTTCTGTCCCTGGAGCATGCCCATCTCGACCAGGTCGAGCGCGTGCACGGGCAGCCACAGGTCCTCGATCTCCGGCGGGAAGATCTCGAAGGTGAGCGTGTCGTTGGCGACCGCGGCCACGTCGCGCGCGTGGAACCACTCGGGCGTGCGGACGGACAGGCCGGGTGACGGGAAGGCGTAGCCGTGCTTGTCGCCGGCCAGGTACACCTGCATCTGTCCGGTCCGCACGAGTACGACGTCCCCGGCCCGGACCGTGACCCCGCCGAACTCGGCGGCCTCGTCCAGGTCTTCCGGCGTCACCGCGTGCTCGCCGGGCAGCCGGTCCAGGCCCTTGGCCGCGGCGACGTCGAGCAGGACGCCCCGGCTGACGACGTGCCGCGCGGTGTGGATGCCGCTGAACTCGGAGCGGCCGTGCGCGGTGACGGTGGCGGCCGGGCGGCCGTTGTAGATCCGGCCCGAGTGCGAGACATGGGTGAGGGCGTCCCAGTGGGTGCCGGCCTGGAGGCCGAGGGTCACGGCGTCGTCGCTGGTGGCGACCGTGCCGGGGCCGAACAGCTCCTGGTTGATCTGCACCATCACGTGCAGCGGGTTGACCCGGCCCGGGATCATGCCGGTCTGTACGCCGTCCTGTTCGAGGTCGACGGCGAGCGGGATCCGCTGCCCGGTGCGGACGGTGGCGGCGGCCTCGCGCACGACCTCGTCGGTGATCAGGTTGAGCGTGCCGATCTCGTCGTCCCGGCCCCAGCGCCCCCAGTTGTTGACGCGCTTGGCGATCTCGTGGAATTCGGGTGGAAGGGGCATCGGGCGCCTCCGGGGTCTTGTTTTCCGGTATCTGACGGGCCGTAGAATCCTGCCGACGAAGGAATCTAACGGACCGTCAGAAACCCGGGAAGGGGCCGGTCGTGGGGAACTTCTTGGCAGGAAAGGTCGTCGCCGTCACGGGCGCGGGACGCGGCATCGGCCGCGCGGTCGCGCTCGCTTGCGCGGCGGAGGGCGCGAAGGTCGTCGTCAACGACTACGGGGTGTCCATCGAGGGCGGTGAGCCCACCAGCGAGATCGCCGAGTCCGTCGTCAAGGAGATCGAGGCGGCGGGCGGCGCGGCCGTCGCCGTCGCCGACGACATCTCGACGATGGCGGGCGGACAGCGGATCGTCGACGTGGCACTCGCCGAGTACGGGCGGATCGACGGCGTCGTGTGCGTGGCCGGCATCCTGCGCGAGCGGATGCTCTTCAACATGTCCGAGGAGGAGTGGGACCCCGTCGTCGCCACCCACCTCAAGGGCACCTTCACCGTCTTCCGCGCCGCCTCGGCCGTCATGCGCCGGCAGGGCTCCGGCACGCTCATCGGCTTCACCAGCGGCAACCACCAGGGCTCCGTCGCCCAGGCCAACTACTCGGCCGCCAAGGGCGGCATCATCTCGCTCGTCCGCAGCGCGGCGCTCGGACTCCACAAGTACGGGGTCACGGCGAACGCGGTCGCGCCCGTCGCCCGCACCCGCATGTCGGCCAACGTGCCGATGACGCTCAAGGAGATCGGCGAGCCGGAGGACGTCGCCGCGCTCGTCGTCTACCTGCTCTCCGACCGGGCCAGGGCCGAGCGGATCACCGGCCAGGTCTACACGATCGCCGGCCCCAAGATCGCCGTCTGGGCGCAGCCGCGCGAGCTGCGCGCCGGCTACGCGGAGGGCGGCGCGTGGACGCCGGAGCGGATCGCGGACTTCCTGCCGGGCACGGTGGGCATCGACCCGATGCCGCTGCTCGTGCAGCTGGAGGAGATGGCGCGCGCGGCCGCCGCCGGAGAGCGCCCCAACTCCCGCAAGGAGAACGGATCATGAGAGGTGTCGTCTTCGACGGCAAGGAGGTCCGGGTCGTCGACGACCTGGAGATCCGCGAGCCCGGACCCGGCGAGGTGCTCGTCGGCATCCGCGCCGCCGGGCTCTGCCACAGCGACCTGTCCGTCGTCGACGGCACGATCCCCTTCCCCGCGCCCGTCGTCCTCGGCCACGAGGGCGCGGGGGTGGTGGAGGCCGTCGGCCCCGGCGTCACCCATGTCGCCCCCGGCGACCACGTCGCCCTGTCCACCCTCGCCAACTGCGGCGCCTGCGCCGACTGCGACCGCGGCCGGCCCACCATGTGCCGCAAGGCGATCGGCATGCCCGGCCGGCCGTTCTCCCGCGCCGGCACACCCCTCTTCCAGTTCGCTTCGAACTCCTCCTTCGCCGAGCGGACCGTCGTCAAGGCCGTGCAGGCGGTGCGGATCCCGCGGGACATCCCGCTCACCTCGGCCGCGCTCATGGGCTGCGGCGTCCTCACCGGCGTCGGCGCCGTCCTCAACCGGGCGAAGGTGGCGCACGGCGAGACCGTCGTCGTCATCGGCACCGGCGGCATCGGCCTCAACGTCCTCCAGGGCGCCCGGATCGCGGGCGCGACGACGATCGTCGCCGTCGACACCAACCCGGCGAAGGAGGCCACCGCCCTCCGCTTCGGCGCCACCCACTTCCTCACCTCGACCGACTCCGTACGGGAGATCCTGCCCACCGGCGCCGACCACGTCTTCGAGTGCGTCGGCCACACGGGCCTGGTCCGCACCGCGATCGACCTCCTCGACCGCCACGGCCAGGCGATCCTGCTCGGCATGACGGCCCCCACCGCCGAGGCGAGCTTCCCGCCCGCCGCGATGTTCCTCGACAAGTCGGTCCTGGGCTGCCGCTACGGCTCCTCGCGCCCGCAGAAGGACATCGCGCTCTACGCGGAGCTGTACCGCTCGGGCCGGCTGCTGCTCGACGAACTCGTCACCGCCACCTACCCGGTGGAGGAGTTCGCCCGCGCGGTCGAGGACGCCGAACAGGGGAAGGTGGCGCGGGGCGTGCTGACGTTCTGAGCGGCGCCGCCACGGGGCCCGCGCGGGCGGGGAAACACGGTGGGCTTCGGGGGCGTGCGCGGTTACGGTCCTGAGCCATGTCCTATCGCGAGCTCGCCACCCGTCCCGTCCTCGCCTGGTGCGCCGTCACCGCCGCCTCCCGGCTGCCCGTGGCCATGGCACCGCTCGCGGTGGTCTTCCTCGTGCGCGAGCAGCCCGGCGGCTACACCCTCGGCGCGGTGCTCGCGGCCGTGTACGTCGTCGGGGAGATCGTCGCCGCGCCCGTCCTCGGCGTACGGCTGAACGCCGAGCGGGCCCGGCCGCAGCTCGCCGCGGGGCTCGCCGTGGGCGCGGCCGGGTTCGCGGGACTCGCGGCCGCCGGGGGCACGGCGAGCCCCGTCGTCCTCGGCGCGCTCGCCTTCCTCGCCGGTGCCGGACCCGCCGCCGTCCCCGGCGCCCAGCGCGCCCTGCTGACCAGCGTAGTCCCGGAACGGGCCGTCACCCAGGCGATGAGCATGGAGTCGGTGCTGACCTTCGTCATCTGGGCCGCCGCCCCGGCCCTCACGACCGGCCTCGCCCTCGGCGTCGACCCGGCCGGGCCGCCGCTGCTCCAGGGCGTGCTGATGGCGCTCGCGCTCGCCGGCCTGTGGCTGCTGCCGCGCGGCTGGCAGGCCGGGAAGAAGGACGACGAGGGCTCCATCGGCGGGGTCCTGGCCCGCGCCTGGCCCGTGTACGTCACCGGCGCCGCCGGGCTCACGCTGCTCGCGCTCGCCGAGCTGCTCCTGCCCGCCCTGCTCGAACAGCGCGCGATCCCGATCGGCTGGGCGGGCCCGCTGCTCGCCGGCTTCTCCGTCGGCTCGGCCGTCGGCGCGTTCGTCTACGGCCTGCGCGGCACCTGGCCCGGCCGGCTGCCCGTGCAGTCCGCCGTGCTCATCACCGCCGTGTCGGCGGGCATCGCGCTGGCCGCCGTGCTGCCCTGGACGGCCGCCATCGCCGTCGCCCTCGCCGCCGCCGGACTCCTCCAGGCCCCCGCCAGCCTCACCCGCAACCTCGCCCTGCGCCAGATCCTGCCGCCCGGCGCGCTCGCCGCCGGTTACTCGGTGATGTACGCGGCGGTCGGCGCCGGCTACGCCGCCAGCGGCACGCTCGCGGGCGCGCTGCTGAAGACCGTGGCGCCGTCGACGGCCATCCTGTGCGGCGTCGTGCCGACCCTGGCGCTCACCGCGCTCGGTCTGTGGGGCGAGCGCCGCATCGCGCCGGACCGCACGCGGCCGGCGGTCCGGCGGCCGGCCGCGCCGGACCGTCCGCGGACCGCGGATTCCGACCGGTGACCCGGCCCGGGCACACCCGTGGACGGCGCGCCCCGCCCGCGGCCTCACACGCCGTCGGCCCGCGGCGCGGCGATCGTCCGGCCGAGGCGTTCGGCGGAGGCCGGCGCGCCGAAGTCCTCGGCCCGGGCCTGGGCCTCGGTGCCGGCCTCGGCCCGGGCCTGGGCCTCGGTGCCGGGCGCCGAACCGTTCAGCGGGGTGGCGTCGGCGTACCGGACCTCGTAGACCCGCTCGGCGAACCGCCAGCCCTCGGCCGTGCGCCGGTAGGTGTCGTGGTAGATCGCGAAGTTCTGGCCCGAGCGGCCGTCGCGCAGCCGGGCGAGCTCCTGCATGTAGGTGCGGCCGGTGGCGGTGTCGCCGTCGATGCGGATCACGCCCGGGTGGCTGTTCTGCACGAAGAAGTCCCACTGGCTCTGCAGGCGTTCGCCGCCGGCCAGGATCTGCTCGCGGCCGATGAACTCGACCGGGACGTTCGGCATGCGCAGGACGGCGTCGGCGGTGAACAGCGCGGCGAGACGGGGGCGGTCGCGCATCATCGCCGCGTCGGTGAACTCGCCGCGCAGCGCCTCGATCTCGACGCGGTCGGCGATCTCCTGGAAGTTGTTCATGGTCGGTCAGCGTCCTGTCCTGTCGAAGGCGTGTTCCTCTTCGCCACCCCGACGAGACAGCTCCGCGAAGTGTGAGGCGCCGCGCCCGGGACGGGCCCGGACAGACGGCGGCCGGGACCGGTGCCGGCCGGGACAGGTGCCGCCGGGACCGGTGGCGGCCGGGCGGGCGTCAGCCGGGCGTCGTCGCCCGGAACGTGCGCCGGTAGGCCGTCGGCGTCACCCCGATCGCGCTCTGGAGGTGCACCCGCAGCGACTGGGCGGTGCCGAAGCCGGAGTCGTGGGCGATCTGGTCGACGGGCAGGTCGGTGGACTCCAGCAGGTGCCGGGCCCGCTCGACGCGCTGCTGGGTGAGCCACTGGCCCGGGCTGATGCCGACCTCGTCACGGAAGCGGCGGGTGAAGGTCCGCACGCTCATCGACTCCCGTACCGCCAGGTCCCGCAGCTGGATCGGCTCGTGGAGATGGGCGAGCGCCCAGGCGCGGGCCGTGGTCGTGGTCGAGGTGCCGGCCTCGGGCAGCGGGCGGGCGATGTACTGCGCCTGGCCGCCGTCGCGGTGCGGCGGCACGACCGTGCCCCGGGCCACCGCGTTGGCGACGGCCGTGCCGTGGTCGCGGCGCACGATGTGCAGGCACAGGTCGATCCCGGCGGCCACGCCCGCCGAGGTGAGGACGTCGCCGTCGTCCACGTACAGCACGTCCGCGTCGACCCGGACCTTCGGGAAGAGGCGCTGGAAGTGGTCGGCGTGCGCCCAGTGGGTGGTGGCCGGGCGGCCGTCGAGCCAGCCGGCGGCGGCGAGCACGTACCCGCCGGTGCAGATGGAGACGATCCGGGTGCCGGGCCGGACGTGCGCGAGGGCGGCGGCCAGCTCGGGCGTCAGCCTGCCCTCCTCGTAGACCGGGCCCAGCTCGTACGAGGCGGGCACGACGACCGTGTCGGCGGTGGCCAGCAGCTCCGGTCCGTGCTCGACGTGGACGGCGAAGTCGGCATCCGTCTGGACCGGTCCCGGCGCGGTGGCGCAGGTGAGGATCTCGTACAGCGGACGGCCGTCGGGGTCCTTGGCCCGGCCGAATATCCGGTGCGGGATGCCGAGTTCGAAGGGCAGCAGGCCGGGCAGGGCGAGGACGGCGACGCGGTGCGCCCGCATGCTGAGCTCCCTCCGTAAAAGAGTGGTGGTCCAGACCACCATGCTGTACCTGTGTCTGTTCGTGACGGACAACACCTACAAGTCTGAGGCCGCCGAGCGGATTCCCGTGCCGGCGGTGCCCCGCGCTCTCTGGAACCGTAACTTCCGGCTCTTCTTCGTCGCCCGCGCCGTCGCCGTCTTCGGCGAGGGCATGGTCCCGGTCGCCTTCGCCGCCGCGCTCACCGGCGCCGGCTACCCGGACGCCTCCGTCGGCTACACGCTCGGCGCCTGGACCGGCGCCTTCGCCCTCTTCGTCCTGTTCGGCGGCGTGCTCGCCGACCGCTTCACCGCCCGCCGGATGATGGTCCTGGCCGATCTGCTGCGGCTGCCCGGCGCGCTCGTCCTCGCCGTCTCCTTCAGCACCGGCAGCCCGCCGCTGTGGTCGGTCTACGCGCTCTCCGCGCTCAGCGGCGTCGGCGCGGCGCTCTTCCAGCCGGGCGTGGCCTCCACCATCCCGCGCATCGCGCCGGACGTGCAGAGGGCCAACGCCGTCATCCGGGTCGTCGAGGCGCTGATGACGATGGCGGGCCCGGGGGCCGCCGGTCTGCTCGTCGCGCTGTGGAGCGCGGGCGCGGCCTTCGCCGTCAACGCGGTGTGCTTCGCGCTCAGCGCCGTCTGCTTCACGCTGCTGCGCGTGGCGCCCGCCCCGTCCGACGGGATGCGGCGTGGCTCGATGCTCACCGAAATGGCCCTGGGCTGGCGGGAGTTCAGGTCGCGGAGCTGGCTGTGGGGGGTGATCGCGATCTGGACGGTGTACGGCCTGACGGTCTCGGGCCCGATGGTCCCGCTGACCGCGACCCTGATCACCGGCGCGTACGGCTCCGCCACCTACGGCGTCCTGATGACCGTCATCGGCGCGGGCAGCGCCGCCGGCGGTCTGCTCGCCGTCCGGCTGCGCCCGCGCCGGCCGCTGGCGGCGGGCGCGGTGGGCCTGCTCGGCCTGCCGGTGTTCCTGGCGCTGCTCGGTACGGGCGCCGCCGTGCCGCTGCTGTACGCGGGCGGGTTCGTCGAGGGCGCGGCCTTCGCGTTCTGGCTGGTGATGTGGTCGACGTCGGTGCAGACGCATGTGCCGCAGGAGGCGCTGAACCGGATGCACGCCTACGACATCGCCGGATCGCTGCTGATGATGGGCGTCGGCCGGGCGCTGTCGGGGCCGGTGGCGGCGGTGGTCGGGACGGAGAAGGTGCTGCTCGCGGGCGCGGGGATCGCGGTGCTGGTGGTGACGGCGCTGCTGGTGGTGCGCCCGATCAGGACGCTGCCGAGGCTGTAGGGGGCGGCGTGACCCGGTCCGTTGGCGGTCCGTTGGCCCGGCCCGTTGGCCCGTTGGCCCGTTGGCCCGTTGGCCCGTCCGCGTCGTGTCTCGATCCGTTGGCCCGGTCCGTGCCGCGGTCCGTCGGCCCGATCCGTGGCCCGATCCGGGTCCTGCCCCGATCTATTGGCCCGATCCGTTGGAAACATGTCATTCGGGCCAATGGCCGGGGCGGGGGTCCCGGCCGGATTCTGAGTGACGTGACCCAGACAACCGAGACCCCCGCCTCCGCCCGTACCCCGGCCACCGCTCCAGGCGCCCCGCGCGTCCACCGCGCCTGGTTCGTCGCCGCCGTCACCTTCGTCACGATCATCGGCGCGGCGGCCTTCGCGTCCCTGCCCGGCCTGCTCATCGAGCCGCTGCACGGCGAGTTCCACTGGTCGCGCGGCACGATCGGCTTCGCGGTGTCGGTGAACCTGGCGCTCTACGGACTGACGGCGCCGTTCGCCGCCGCGCTCATGGACCGCTTCGGCATCCGCCGGGTCGTGGCCGTGGCGCTGAGCGTGATCTCGCTCGGCTCGCTGCTCACCGTGTGGATGACGGCGGCCTGGCAGCTCGTCCTCTACTGGGGCCTGCTCGTCGGCCTCGGCAGCGGCTCGATGGCGCTCGCGTTCGCCGCGACCGTCACCAACCGCTGGTTCGTCGCCCGGCGCGGCCTGGTCACCGGCATCCTGACCGCGGCCGGAGCCTCCGGCCAGCTGGTCTTCCTGCCGCTGCTGTCCTGGCTGGTCGAGCGGCACGGCTGGCGTCCGGCCGCCGTGACCGTCGCCCTCGCCGCGGCCGCCGTCGTGCCGTTCGTCTGGCTGCTGCTGCGCGACCACCCGGCGGACGTGCGGCTCGCCCCGTACGGCGGCGAGTACGCCGAGAAGCCCGCGCCCGTCACGGGCGCCGCCCGCCGCGCCCTCGCCGTCCTCCTCCGCGCGGCCCGCACCGGCCCCTTCTGGTTGCTCGCCGGCTCCTTCGCGATCTGCGGCGCCTCGACGAACGGTCTGGTCAAGACGCACTTCGTGCCCGCCGCGCACGACCACGGCATGCCGGTGACGGCGGCGGCCGGACTCCTCGCGGTCATCGGCGTCTTCGACGTCGTCGGCACGATCGCCTCCGGCTGGTTCACCGACCGCTTCTCGCCGCGCCGCCTGCTCGCCGTCTACTACGCGCTGCGCGGGATCTCCCTGCTCTTCCTGCCGATGCTCCTCGCGCCGTCCGTCCACCCGCCGATGCTGTTCTTCATCGTCTTCTACGGCCTCGACTGGGTCGCCACCGTCCCGCCGACGATCGCGCTGTGCCGCGAGCACTACGGCGACGACTCCGCGATCGTCTTCGGCTGGGTCCTCGCCTCGCACCAGGTCGGCGCCGCCTTCATCGCCTTCGCCGGCGGCCTCGCGCGGGACGTCTTCGGCTCGTACGACATCGTCTGGTACGCGGCGGGCGCGCTCTGCGCGGCGGCGGCGCTGATGGCGCTGGTGATCCGGCGGCCCCGGGTGCGGCAGGAGGCCCTGGCCGTGTAGGTTGCTGCCGGGAGGGGATTTGAATGCGTTCAGAACTTCCGGATTTGTATGCCCGTGGGCCGGTACGGCCCCCGGCGCAGACGTGGGCACGGGTGGGGGACCGGCTCGGCGCGATCCTCGTGGTGTCGATGGCGGTGCTGGGCTTCGAGGCGGCGATCGTCGGGATCGTGCCGTGCATGTGGGCCGCCAGTGTCGCCTCCACCCCGATGACCGTCGTTCTCATGCTGATGCTCGTGCCCGTCTCCGCGGTGGCCGGCACCGCCCTCGGCGCCCTGCTGTCGGTCGCCGTGGTGGCCCCGCTGCTCGTGCTCGCCGGCTGGACCGGCCGCCGGATAGGGGGACGCGAGTCCTGGTACTGGGTGCCCGTCCTGCTCGCCGTCGTCACCGCCGTGCCGGCCCTGGGCTGGGCGGCGGAGGCGGAAGCCGGGATCCTGCCGGGGCTCGTGGTGTGGCTCCTGGGCACCGCCGCGCTCGCCGCCCCGGCCCTGGCCGCCCGCCGGCTGCTGCTGCCGGACCGCCCGTACGTCACCGGAGGCGTGATGTTCGGCTGGGTGGCGCTGATCGGGACGCCCTTGCTCCTCGCCGCTCTGATGCTCGCCGTCTTCTCGCCGTGGACCGGGATCGTCTTCGAGCCCCCGTGGGCGGACGCCGTGCGCACCGCCGTGACCTGAGCCGGTGACACGGAGGGCCGCGGCGCCGGCGGCGGCGGTCGTCGTGCCGTTCGTGCTGCTCGGCCGGCGGCGGCGGTCGTCGTGCCGTTCGTGCTGCTCGGTGAGGCCGCCGCGCGCCGGATCGCTCGTCCGGCCCTCGGGCTCGGCAGCCTCGTTCAGCTCTCGAAGTGCCCGAACCGGCCCCGGTGGAACAGCAGCGGCTCCCCGCCCTCGTCGGCCGCGCCCAGCGCCTCCACCCGGCCCACCACGATCAGGTGGTCGCCGCCGGTGTGCACCGCCGAGATCGTGCAGTCCACCCACGCCGGGGCGGCGGGCAGCCGGGGCGAGCCGGTCGACGGGGCCGGGTGCCACTCCACGCCCGCGAACTTGTCACCGCCGCTCACCGCGAAGCCGCGGCACAGTCCGCCCTGGCCCGCGCCGAGGATGTTGACGCAGAAGCGGCCCGCGCGGGCGATCCGGGGCCAGGTGGTCGACGTACGGGCCACCATGAAGACGACCAGTGGCGGGTCGAGCGACAGCGAGGCGAAGGACTGGCAGGCGAAGCCCGCCGGGCCGTCCTCGTCGAGCGCCGTCACGATCGTGACGCCGCTCGCGAAGTGCCCGAGCACGCGCCGGAACTCGGCGGCGTCCACCGGCGCTCTCTCGTCGTCCCCCACGGCGCGCAGCGCGGGCCGGGGGAGGGCTTCCACGGCCGTGGGCGCACCGGCCGATCTGAGGTATCGGACGGCGGTGGCCGCCATCCCAGCGTGTCCCATCACGCCACTCATTGAAGCTGACGCTTCGTCAGATAGGAAGCCTCGGGGCTCGGTCCGCGTCCGCACCGCCCACCGCCGCCTCGTAGGCGAGCAGCGTGTCCATGAACAGCCGCCGCTGCTCCGCCGTCAGCGGCCCGAGGGCCTTCCGCCAGGCCGCCGCGCCCGGCGCCGGCCGGGCCGTGATCGCCGGCTCGTGGGCGTCGGCGATCCGCACGATCCGCCGCCGGTCCCGCTCGTCCTCGCGGCGCTCCAGGAGGCCCTTACGGCTGAGGCGCCGACCAGGAGGCTGACGGTCGTCGGCGCGACCTCCAGGCGGGCGGCGAGCTCGTTGACGGACATCGCGCCGTCGAAGAGGAGCAGGGCGAGCAGGGAGAGGCGGCGCGGGGCGAGCGCGAGGGAGCCGAGGGCCTCGGCGAGGCGTCCGCAAGCAGACGATCGTCACGATCGAGGGCGTTCCCGAGGGGCGCACGGGCGTCGTCGGCACCCTCGCGCAACGGCGCCTACCGCCCTCGCGTAACGGCGCCTACCGCCCTCGCGTAACGGCGTCCACCGCCCTCGTGCGCCGGCGTCTACCGCCCCTCGTACGGGGGCGTCCACCGCCCTCGTACGCCGGTGTCTACCGCCCCTCGTACGCCGGCGTCCGCCGCTCCACGAACGCCGCCACGCCCTCCCTGGCGTCCCGCGTCGTCATGCACAGCTCCTGCGCCGCCGCCTCCGCCGCGAAGGCGGTGGCGCGGTCGGCGTCCAGGGAGGCGTTGACCAGCTGCTTGGTGAGCGCGAGGGCGCGCGTGGGCCCCTGGGCGAGGCGTTCGGCCCACTCACGGGCGGTCTTGGCCAGCTCCTCGGCCGGGACGACCCGGTTGACCAGGCCGAGGGCCGCCGCGTCGGCCGCCGGGACGGCGTCGCCGAAGAACATCAGCTCCTTCGCCCGCTGCGGCCCGATCAGCCGCGGCAGCAGATACGCGCCGCCGCCGTCCGGCACGATCCCGCGCCGCACGAACACCTCCACGAACGTCGCGGACTCCGCCGCGAGCACCAGGTCGCAGGCGAAGGCCAGATGCGCCCCGAGCCCGGCGGCCGTGCCGTTCACCGCCGCGATCACCGGCTTCTCGCATTCGAGGACGGCCCCGACGAAGCGCTGCGCGCCGCGCCGGATCATCCGCGCCACGTCCCCCTGCACCGGGTCGCCGGCGGAGGCGGACGGCCCGCCGCGCAGGTCCGCGCCCGCGCAGAAGCCCCGCCCGGTCGCCGTGACGACCACCGCCCGGACCGCCGGGTCGGCCGAGGCGTCCGCGAGGAGGCCGATGATCCGCTCGCGCTGCTCCCAGGTGACCGCGTTCATCGCGCCGGGCCGGTTGAGGGTGATCCACGAGACGCCGTTCTCGACGGCGTGCAGTACATCGGACAAGGCCGGCTCCTATCGGCAGACCGCGAGCGCGTCCAGGGCCACCGCGCCCTGCCCGCGCGGCAGCACCATCAGCGGATTGATGTCCAGCTCCTCCAGCTCCCCGTCGAGTTCCAGCGCCATGCGCTGCACCCGCAGGACGACCTCCACCAGCGCGTCCACGTCCGCCGCCGGCGCCCCCCGCACCCCGTCGAGCAGTGCCCGCCCGCGCAGCTCGCCGAGCATGTCCCGGGCCTCGCGCTCGCCGAACGGCGGTACGCGTACGGCCGCGTCGTTCAGCACCTCCACGAGCACGCCGCCGAGCCCCACCGTGACCGTGGGCCCGAAGAGCGGGTCCCGGCTGACGCCGACCACCATCTCGACGCCGCGCCCGACCATCTGGCACACCAGGACGCCGTCCAGGTCGACGCCCTCGTAGCGGGCGATGTCGGTCAACTCCTTGTAGGCGTCCCGGATCTGGCTCGCCGACGTCAGCCCGACCTTCACGAGCCCCAGCTCGGTCTTGTGCGCGAGCTGCGCGCCGGACGCCTTCATCACCACCGGGTAGCCGACCAGGCCGGCCGCGCGCACGGCCGCCGCCGCGCTGGTCACCAGCTGCTCGCGCGGCACCCGGATCCCGTACGCCCGCAGCAGCTGCTTCGCCGCGTGCTCGCTCAGCCGGTGGCCGGGCCGCATCAGGGCCTGGGCCTTGCGCAGCGAGGGGGACGGGGTGCGCGGGGCCTCGTCGAAGGGGGAGCGGTAGCCGGTGGTGAAGCGGTGGTGGTCGAGGTACGCCTTGACCGCGCCGATGCAGTTGCCGAAGGTGCGGAAGGTGGCGACCCGCGACGAGCCGAGCAGCGTCGTCCGGTAGGCGTCCTCGGTGCCCAGCGGCGAGCCCCACACCACGCACACCAGCTTGTCGGTCTGCTCCGCCGCCTCCACCAGGTCCCGCGCGAGCTTGTCGCTCATGGGCGGGAAGGGGCCGGTGATGGGGCAGATCAGCACGCCGACCTCCGGGTCGGCGAGGATCGCGTCGATGATCTTCCGGCCGCGCCAGTCGCCGACC
This sequence comes from Streptomyces sp. NPDC004327, assembly GCF_042873935.1. Taxonomy (NCBI): domain Bacteria; kingdom Bacillati; phylum Actinomycetota; class Actinomycetes; order Kitasatosporales; family Streptomycetaceae; genus Streptomyces; species Streptomyces sp. NPDC004327. The sequence continues at coordinate 322,800 of NZ_JBIAME010000003.1, forward strand.
GGATGCCCGCCGTTGTCGACCGGGTTGGCCACGCTCAGGTAGTCGGGGATCCACTGGTGCAGCTCGTCCTGCCTGGCCTGCGAGAGCGTGGGCAGCCGCAGGCCGGCCGCCGTGGCGAGGTCGGAGAAGTGGGCGCCCGTGCCGCCGGAGATGGAGTAGACGACGACGCCGTCCGCGACCGGCCTGCGGGCCCGGGCGAGCAGCGCGGCGGTGTCCTGGAGCTGGTCGAGTCCGTCGACCCGGATCACCCCGAACTGCCGCATGGCCGCGTCGACGACCTGGTCCGCGCCGGTCAGCTTGCCGGTGTGCGAGGCGGCCATCCGCGCGCCGGCCTCCGTGCGGCCGACCTTGACCGCGACCACCGGCACCTGGCGGCGGGCGGCCTGGTCGGCGGCGAGCAGGAAGGACCGGCCGTCCTTCAGGCCCTCCACGTAACAGGCGATGGCGCCGACCTCGGGCCGGTGCGCGAAGTACGAGACGAAGTCGGCGGTCTCCAGGTCGGCCTCGTTGCCGGTCGGCGCCCAGTGCGAGAGCCGGACGCCCAGCTCCTGCAGGGTGAAGACGGGCCGGCCCTGGTGTCCGGACTGGGTGATCAGCGCGATCGCCGGCCCGTCCAGGTCGTCCCGGAAGCGCTCGAAGGCGTTGAGGTTGGTGTTCGGCCCGAGCAGCCGGAGCCCGGAGCGCCCGACGGCCGCCGCGAGCCGCTCCTGAGCCGCCGCGCCCGCCTCGCCCGTCTCGGCGAAGCCGGAGGCGAAGGCGACCGCGAACTTCACCTTGGCCGCCGCCAGTTGCTCGACGACGGGCAGTGGATCGGCGACCAGGAGGACGGCGAGGTCGACCTCGACGCCGAGTGCGGCGAGATCGCCCACGGAGGCCACGCAGTCGATTCCGAACACGGCCTCGCGCGCCGGATGCACGGGCACGACCCGCGCCCCGACCCGCTCGGCCCAGTCGATCAGCTGCCGGGTGATGCCGGTGTTGGGCCGCCCCTCGGCGTCCGAGGCCCCGACGACCGCGACCACCTCGGGCCGGAAGAACCGGTCCAGGTCCGGCACGGGCGCGTGCAGCGCCCGCCCGCTGACGTCCGTGTCGCCCTCGACGGCGACCGCGCCGTGCACGGCCACGCGGGCGGCGGGCTGCTCGCCGCAGGCGACGACGCGGGCGCTGAGGTCGGTGGTGAAGGTGCCGTGGGTCGATCCAAGCATCGCGTCATCCCTTCTCTGACTATCCGTCAGATTACAGAACTGACGAGTAGTCAGGAATAGGCGCGTCGCCGCCCTTTCGCGAACGCTTCCGCTTGCCTCTCCGCCTAGCCCTGCGCCTGGCCCTGCGCCGTCCTGCGTCTAGCCCTTCACTCCCGCCTTCGCCCGGTCCCTGGTCCGGCCCTTCGCTATCCGCTTCGCGATCTTCTCCGCGTCGAGCGCGAGCTCCCGCAGTATCCCGCTGATCGGATTGGTGAAGCCGGTGAAGTAGAGCCCGGGGTACGCGCGCGGGCACCGTGCTCCGCGCACCGCCGGCCGTCCCCGCTCGTCGAGCACGCCCAGGTGGCCGACCAGCGGTTCGAGCCCGCGCTCGTAGCCGGTCGCGGCGATGACGGCCTCCGGGGAGATCCGCGAGCCGTCCGCGAGGACGACCTCGGCGCCGTCGAAGCCGGTCACGGCGGCCACCGGCTCGACCTTCCCGGCCCGCACGGCGGCGACCAGGCCCACGTCCTGCACCGGGATCGCGCCCTCGCCGGCCCGCGTGTACAGCCCGCCGGTCGGCCGTGGCAGGCCGTGCGAGGACAGGTCGGCGGTCATGAAGCGGCCGGCCAGGCTCGTCAGCCGGTCCACCAGGCCCACCGGCAGCCGCCGTACGAGCACGCCGTTGCGCTGCGTGGGCCAGCCGAGGGTCGAGCGGCGCACGATGTACGGCGCGGTGCGCACCGCGAGCCGGACCCGGGCGGCGCCGCCCTCCGCCAGGTCGGCCGCGATCTCGGCGCCGGTGTTGCCGGCGCCGACGACGAGGACGTCACGGCCCTCGTAGGGGGCCGGGTTGCGGTAGGAGCCGGCGTGCAGGAGTTCCCGGCCGTGGGTGTCGGCGTACGCGGCGGAGCCGGGCCACTCGGGCAGCCGGGGCGTGTGGTTGTAGCCGGTGGCCACGACGACGGCGGAGCCGACGAGCCGCCGCCCCCCGGTCCCGTACAGCACCCAGTCGCCGTCCTCCCGCTCGACGCGGTCGACCTCCACGCCGGTCACGATCTCCAGGTCGTGGAACTCGGCGTACTTCTCCAGGTAGCGCACCACGTCCGCGCGGGCCACCCAGCGTCCGAAGGAGCGCGGGATCCGCAGGCCCGGCAGGCCGGACAGCCGGCGGGTGGTGTGCAGCCGGAGCCGGTCGTAGTGGTGGCGCCAGGAGTTGCCGATCGCGTCCGACTTCTCCAGGACGACGGCCCGTACGCCGCGCCCGCGCAGCGCGGCCGCGACGGCGAGTCCGCCGGGTCCGCCGCCGATGACGTAGACGGGATGGGTCAGGGGGGTGGTCATGACTGCTGAGCGTAATGACGCGTACACGCCGTGGGTCTCGGTCAAGAGGGAGTTCGGTTGCGAATCGATCACGGGTGCAGAGGTCTTGCGAAGAGGTGGCGCCATCCGCTGAACTGACGGCCTGTCAGATTTCATGTGTCCGCCCGTCGCCGAGGAGGAACGGCCCATGCAGACGATCTGGCTCAGCGGTGCGGAATGGCTCGCCGTCCTCCGTATCGGCCTCGGCCTGTGGTGGCTGGAGAGCTGGCGCCACAAGGACAGGAAGGGCTGGTTCGAGCGCGGCACCGGCATCGCCTGGGCGGCCGACGTCGCCGGCAGGCACAAGTGGCCGGCCGTGAAGCGCGGCTTCGAGACCGTCGTCGCCCCGCGCCCCAAGCTCATGGCGTACGTCGTCGTCTACGCCGAACTCGCCCTCGGCCTCGGCCTGATCACCGGCCTGCTCACGCCCGTCGCCCTCGTCGGCGGCCTGCTGCTCAACCTGCTCTACCTCACGCTGATGATCCACGACTGGGCCGAGCAGGGGCAGAACGCGATGATGGCGCTGATCTCCCTCGTCGCCCTCTTCGCCATGTCCTGGCAGACCTGGTCCCTGGACCACGCGACCGGACTCTTCTGAGGGGACTGTTCTCATGACGGCGACGCCGGACATCGACGCCTTCACCCGCCCTTACTGGGACGCCGCGCGCGAAGGCCGCCTCCTCGTCCGCCACTGCACGGCCTGCGACCGCCCGCACCACTACCCGCGCGAGTTCTGCCCGCACTGCTGGAGCGAGGACGTCGAGTGGCGGACGGCGAGCGGCCGCGCGGTGCTCTACACCTGGTCCGTCGTCCACCGCAACGACCTCCCGCCGTTCGGCGAGCGCGTGCCGTACGTGGCGGCGGTCGTCGACCTCGCCGAGGGGCCCCGGATGATGACCGAGGTCGTGGGCGTGGAGGAGAGCGAGCTGCGGATCGGGATGGACCTGGAGGTCACGTTCCGGGAGGAGGGTGACCTCCAGGTCCCGGTGTTCGGACCGCGACCACGGTGTCCGTCCCGCTAGCGCCGCCCGCCCATCTCCCAGTCGTGCACCTCGACGTCGGCGTACGCGTCCGCCGTCAGCAGCGCCCGCGCCGCCTCCGCGTCCGGCGCCCGCAGGATGGCCGCGGTGCCGAGCCAGGTGGTGCCGTCGTCGGAGAGCAGCGGCCCGTACGCGATGAGGTCGCCGTCCGGGTCGGCCGGCACGGCCAGATCGGGCGCGGCGGCGGTGCCGGTGCCGGTGCCGGTGCCGGTGCCGCCGTCCGTGTCGGAGGCGGTGTCGGTGCCGGGGGCCAGGCGTACGGGCAGGCCGAGGCCGAGCACCAGATAGCGGTTGCCGCCGGTGCGGCCGCCCGGGTACTCCCACATGGTGCGGCCGAGCGCGTTCCGCCAGCGCCGCACCATCACGTCCCGGTAGGCGCCGGCCTGGTAGTTCGGCTCGTCGAAGGCGAACGCGCGGGCCGCGGCCGGGTCCGGCAGCTCGACGATGTGGACGCTGCCGGTGAGCGTCTCGGCGGCGCGGTCGAAGGTCGGACCGCGCGCGATGAGCTGCTGCTCGTAGCCGTCCATGTACGACCAGTGGGCCTCGCCGAGTTCCTGGCGCAGCGGCAGCGAGCCCGGCCGGTCGCGGTGGTAGCAGAGGAATTCCATGGCCCGAGGATCCGTGCCGGGCGGCGGCCCTGTCGAGGGGTTTCCCGGGGCGGGCTCCGCGCGGGCTTGCGGTTGACGCTGCGGCAACTCCTACGGTCTTCGTGTGGGGCCGGACGGACCGGCCCCGGCGATGGAAGGACACCGTCATGGCCTGGTCGATCGCGGACGTGGCCCGGATGTCCGGGGTGACCTCCCGGACCCTGCGGCACTACGACGAGATCGGCCTGCTGCCACCGGCGTGGACCGCGGGCAGCGGACACCGCTACTACGAGGAGTCCCAGCTGCTGCGGCTCCAGCAGATCCTGCTCATGCGGGAGCTGGACGTGGGCCTGCGCGAGATCCAGGCCGCCTTGGACGGCGAGGCCGACCGGGTGGCCGTCCTGCGCGAGCACCACGCCAGGCTGCTCGCGGAACGGAACCGGCTCGGCACCCTGGCCCGTACGGTCGCCCGCACCATCGCCTCACTCGAAAGCGGCAGCGAAAGCGAAAGCGGAAGTGAGGACAGGAAGAACATGGTGAAGATCAACCGCCCCGAGAACCTCTTCGAGGGCTTCCAGCCCGACCCCGGGCTGGAGGCCGAGACGCAGGCGCGCTATCCGGAGGCGTACGAGCAGTCCCGGCAGGCCGTCGAGGCGCTGACCCCGGAGACCAGCGAGCAGTGGCAGCGCGAGGTCACCGCCCAGATGATCCGCTTCGCCGAGTTCATGGCCGCCGGCACCCCGGCCGGCGACCCGGCCGTCCAGGCCGAGGTCGACGTCCACTACCAGGACGTCTGCCGCTTCTGGACCCCGAACGCCGAGGCGTACCGGGGGCTCGCCGCGACCTACGCCGACGACCCGCGCTTCCGCCAGAACTTCGACGCGATCGCCGAGGGCCTGGCCGAGTACCTGCGCGACGCGATGGGCATCTACGCGGACGCCAGGCTGAGCTGACCGACCGGACCGGCCGGACCGGCCGGACCGGGCTGTCGACGGGCTGCAGACCGTCGGCAGGGCCTCGCCGGAAAGCGGGAGGCGAGCGGCATGACCGCTTCTGACAGCACGGCGCGTACCGGGGCCGACGTCACACGGGTGCTCGGCGCCCCCGGCGACGCGTCAACGCTTGGTCCTGGTCACCACCGCGCCGAAGAGCGCGATGCCCTTGACGGTCACGCGCGGGGTGCCCGGCTTTCCGATGCGCTTCGCCGCACGCTTGTCGAAGGCGCCGAACAGCCCGAAGCCCTTCACCTCGACCTCCACGTCCTCCGGGACCCAGATCTTGGTGCCGCCCCACAGCGCGACGGCCCGGATCACCGTGTCCTGGCTGCTGAACCGGGCCTCGGTCAGGTCGAGTCGACCGCCGCCCCACATCGACCACGTGGTCATCCGGGCCGGCACGACCCACTGCCCCTTGCGCACGAAACCGCCGAAGATCCCGGCGAGGAAGGTGCCGGACGTCGGTGGCCGGTCCACGACGAGCGCGTCCCGCGGCCCCGGCTCCGGCAGGCCCCGGCAGGCGGCCTCCAGATCGCCCCGGGTGCGGGCCGCGTGCACCTCGTCGAGCCGGCCGCCGAGCTGGTCGAGCGGCAGCCGCCCGGTCTCGACGGCGGAGCGCAGCCGCTCCTCGGCGGCGTTGCGCTCGGCGTCCGAGGCGAGGATGCAGAGGTCGTGGCCGGTGTGCTTTTCCAACATCAGGTCAACCCTCCGAGATGGGCGGCGAGTACGGAGGAGAGGGCGGCGCGGTACGCCTCGTCGCGCCCGGGTTCGTCGGGGTCGTGCCCGAGGTCGGTGAGCCAGTAGCGCCGGCCCATCGCGTACCCGTACGCGCCGGACATCGCGAGCAGCACGACCATCTCGATCCGCGCCCGGTCCGGCATCTCGGGCGCGGGCAGCACGGTGCGGACGCCGTCCTCGATCGCGTCGACGAGCCGGGACAGGCTGGTGGGGGAGTCGGGGGCCTTCTCGACGTCCCAGTCGTGGAGGTTGGACCACGCCCACAGCCGGACGTACCGCTCGTCGCCGAGGATCTCGAAGAGCACCTCGGTCATCCCGCTCGCGTACGGCACCCGCCCGTCGGCCCGCATCCGTTCCCGCACGAGCTCCCGCTTGCGCTCGTTCTCCCGCTCCAGGACGGCCCGCACGAGCGCGCGGTACGTCCCGAAGTAGTGCGTCACGAGCCCGTGCGTCACCCCGGCCGCCTCCGCGACCCGCCGCAGCCCGACCCCGTCCGGCCCGTGGCGGGCGATGAGGTCGGTGGCGGCGTCGAGGATCTCGGCGCGGGCCTGCTCGGGGGTGCGGCGCCTGCGTCGTTCGGTGGTCATGGCCGGGTGCCCTCGCCCTCGCGCGCTCTCCTGTGAGCCTATTAGCAAGGTGGACAATATCCTGTTGTCCAGGTGGCTAACAAGCGGTTCGGGGTGTGTCTTCCAGCAGCCGGCTCCGGCGGTCGGCCGAGACCTGGCAGCTCGCGACCGGGGCGGCTCCACGACCCGGTCCGCTGGTCCATCGGGGTACGACCCGTGACGCGCCCCGCGCCCGGTGGAACGCATGTACACATGGCCCCCGATCCGGACCCCGGCCTCGTCCTCGACCGGCTCCTCCAGCACCGCATCATCCACATCGCCGAGCCGATCACCGCCGGGACCGCCGACCGCGTCACCGCCCAGCTGTTCCTCCTCGCCGCCGAGGACGACGACCGCCCCATCACCGTCTACGTCAACTCGACGGGCGGCTCCGTCCCCGCAGGCATGGCGATCTACGACGCCATGCAGCACATCCGCAACGACGTCACCACCATCGCCCTCGGCTACTGCGCCTCCATGGCCCAGTTCCTCGTCACCGCCGGCACCCCGGGCCGCCGCCACGCCCTCCCCAACACGCGCCTGATGCTGCACCTGCCGTCCTTCGCCGACGCGGCGACGGCCGACGGCGAGGGCACGCCGGTCGACGAGCTGCGCTACACCCGGCAGCGCATCACGGAACTCCTCGCCCGCCACACCCACCGCGCCACCGCGCGGATCGTCGCCGACTTCGCCGACGACCGCTGGCTCACGCCCGAGGAGGCCAAGGAGTACGGCCTCATCGACGACGTCCTGGACAGCGCGGAGTAGGGCCGGTCCGGCCGGCCACCGGTGCCTTTGTGCGCCGGCCGGAAAGCGCATGCGGACCGCCGGTCCGGCCGCCTACCATCCCGGCCATGCCAAGACCCTTCGGATTCGCCTTCGACCAGCGCCCCGACGGCACCGTGACGATCACCCACCAGGGCCGCCCCGCGGGCACGCTGCGCGGCGCGCGGGCCCGGAAGTTCCTCGCCGAGGCCGAGTCGGGGGACGCCCAGCTGGTGATGGCCCGCTGGACCGGCGCCTACAGGCACGGCAACGAGCGCACGGCACGCAACCACCCGCGCAACCGGGCCTAGGACCTGTCCGACGGGCGCGATCGGCCGCAGTCCTAGGAGGCGACCCCGGTCCGGGGTGCGGCCAGGGCCAGGATCTCCGGTGCGGCCTCGGCGAGCGTGCCGAAGTGGCGCTGCGAACCCTCCGCCGGGGCCGGGGTGTTGACCGTCCAGACCGTCATCCCGGCCGCGCGCCCCGCCGCCACTCCGGACGGCGCGTCCTCGATCACCAGGCAGTCGGCCGGGTCGGCGCCGAGCAGCTCGGCGGCCCGCAGGTACGGCACGGGCGACGGCTTCCCTTCGCTCACGGAAGCCGCGTCCACGACGACCTCCGGCACCGGCAGTCCGGTCCGCTCGAAGCGCCCGCGCACCCGGTGCTCGTAGTTCGACGTCACCAGCGCCCACCGCCCGGCGGGCAGCGCGTCCAGGAGCTCGGCGGCGCCGGCGAAGGCCGCGTACGTGCCCGTCCGCACGTCCTCGTCCTCAAGGGCGTGCAGCAGCGCCAGGCACTCCTCGGGGTCGCGCCCGGGTGCGACGGCCGCGAACGTCTCGACCGGCCGCGTCCGCAGCGCGACGGCGTACACCTCGTCCCCGTCGAGTCCGTGGCGCGCGGCCCAGGAATGCCAGACGCGCCGCTGGTTGGCGACCGCGTCCATGAGGGTGCCGTCGACGTCGAAGAGGACGAAGCGCTCGCCGTTTCCGCTGTTCCCACTGTTCTCACCGTTCACGCGCGAGACGCTACGCCAAACTCGCCTCCGGCCGGCCGATGAGTTTTCGGCGCGGCCGCCGTCTACCTCTCGTAAGCCCCTGAGAGGAGACGGAAGAGATGCCCTACGCCGACGTCAACGGAGTGTCCCTGTACTTCGAGGAGCACGGGCCGGCCACCACCCCCGCCGCAGGCGGCGAGCCGCCGCTCGTCCTCCTCCACGGCGGCTTCGGCGCCGGTGAGATGTTCCAGCCGCTGCTCGCCGCCGGAGTCGGCGAAGGCCGGCGGGTGATCACCGTCGATCTGCAGGGCCACGGGCGGTCGCCGGTGGCCGCCGAGCGGGAGATGACCTGCGAGGCGATGGGCGACGACGTCGCCGCGCTCGTCAAGCACCTCGGCCTGGAGCAGGTCGACGTGCTCGGGTACTCGCTCGGCGGCGGGACGGCCGCGCGGATGGCCGTCCAGCACGAGGAGCTGGTGCGGCGGCTGGTCCTCGTGTCGGTGCCGGCGCGGCGGGACGGCTGGTTCCCCGAGGTCACCGCCCAGATGGACCAGATGAACGAGGGCGCCGCGGAGTTCCTGAAGCAGTCGCCGATGTACGGGCTGTACGCGCGGATCGCGCCCGCCGTCGAGGACTGGCCGGTGCTCGTCGGCAAGGTCGCCGCGATGAACCGGCGGCCGTACGACTGGAGCGACGAGCTCGCCAAGCTCACCGTGCCCGTGCTCCTCGTCTTCGCGGACGCGGACGGCATCCGGCCGGCCCACATGGTGGAGTTCTTCGGGCTCCTCGGCGGCGGACTGAAGGACCCGGGCTGGGAGGGCACCGGCCGCCCGGCGTCCAGGCTGAGCGTCATCCCGGGCGCGACCCACTACGACCTGATGCTCTCGCCGCTGCTGCCGCCGACGCTGCGGGCCTTCCTCAAGTGACGTTTCTCCGGTGAATCCGGTCCACCTGGAGAGTGAGTAAAGCACTCGTCACGGGATATTCATGACTGTCTCCCGAAAACATATGGCTTTGGCAAAGCATTCGTATGTTGAAGAGGAGCCAGACAGTGGGCACCAGTTACGGGAACGACCTGCGCCGGCAGATCGCCGCGCCCGGCACCACGCCGCTCATCGGCGTGTACGACATGTACTCGGCGTCGGTCTCCGCCGAGCACTACGACGGGATGTTCGTGTCCGGGTTCGGCTTCGCCGCCTCGTACTACGGGCTTCCGGACATCGGCTTCATCGCGTGGCCCGACATGGTCGACTTCGTGCAGCGGCTGCGCGGGGCGTTCCCGCGGCACCACCTGCTCGTGGACATCGACGACGGCTACGTGGACCCGGAGGTCGCCTGTCACGTCGTCGCGCGCCTCGAGCGGATCGGCGCGTCCGGGGTGATCCTGGAGGACCAGAAGCGGCCGCGGCGGTGCGGGCACGCGGACGGCAAGCAGGTGCTGCCGCTGGACGAGTACCTGACCAAGCTGGAGATGGTGCTCCAGACCCGGCGGGACCTGGTCGTGGTGGCGCGGACGGACGCGACGGACGAGGACGACATCCTGTACCGGGCGAAGCGGCTGGCGGCGACGGACGCGGACGTGGTGCTCGTGGACGGGGTGCGGAGCGTGGAGTGGATCCACCGGATCCGCGAGGTGGTGGACGGCAAGCCGCTGCTCTTCAACCAGATCGCGGGCGGGAAGTCGCCGCGGCTCTCGCTCGGCGAGCTGACGGAGCTGGGCGTGGACGTGGCCATCTACAGCACACCGTGCCTCTTCGCCGCGCATGCCGCCATGGACTCGGCGCTGGCCGAACTGAGGGCGGCGGACGGGCGGCTGCCGGAATTCGACGTGGCGACGAGCGTCGGGGTCGCGGCCTCGACTCGGCTCCTGGAGCGGAACATCGCCCGGCACCACGAGCCGGTGACCGTGTGAGGAGGGCCCTCGGGGCGCTGGGCCTCGCGGCGGCGGCGCTCGCGGCCGCTGCCGGGCCCGCCGTCGCGGGCGGCAGCCTGGTCACCGTGATCGACAACCGGGAGGCCGACTCGATCGTGGAAGTCGACCGCACGGGCAACGTCCAGACCGGTACGGGCACCGCGGGCAGCGACCACGACGGCAGCGCCGTCGACGCCATCCAGGCCCTGATGGGCGCCCTGCACCCGGACGGCGAGGACTGACGGGCGGCGACGGCCGGTCACCGCGGGGGCCGTGACCGGCCGTTCGCCGTACGTCCTCGTGGCCGTACGTCCTCGTCGCCGTTCGCCTGCGTCAGCCGGCCGTCCCGCCGCCGGCCCGCTCCACCATCCCGCGCACGTACGCCGCCTGCCCCGCGTGCTGGTTGTCGTCGGTGACGACGCTGATCAGCCGGACGCCGAGGGTCACGTGCGGCGTCCAGCGGGTGTCGACGACCCGGTCGAGGTCGGCGTCGGTGAGCGGGGTGAGGTGCTCGACGCTCCGGGCGTGGACGGCGTCGTAGTAGTCGAGGAGGAGGTCCCCGGGCGCGCGGACGGCGGCGACCTGGGCGGAGGTGTGGCCGTAGCCGGTGGCGTCCTCGGGGAAGGGCAGTCCGAAGCGCCCGGAGAAGCCCTCGGACGTCCAGATCTGCTCCGTGCCGAACGCGTCCGCGACGTGGTCGTCCTGAATCCGGGTCAGGTGCCAGACCAGCCACGCGATCGAGTTGGCGTCGGGTTCGACCCGTACGGTCAGCGCGTCGTCCGACAGGCCCTCGACGACCTCGTGCACGGACTCCCGGATCCGTTCGAAGGCATCAAGCAGCAGCTCGGCGCTCTTCATGGCCCTCCTCGCCCTCTTCGTGGGGTCGCGGCGGCGTGTGTCCCCGCGCACCACGATCACCGTACGCCGAACCCGGCGGAGGCCGGCCCTGGCGGCGGCCGTTCGGGGGAGGGCCAGGAGGCGAGGGCCACGAGGAGGGCACCGGGACGCCCCCCTCGTGGCCCGCGCTTCAGCGGACGGCGAGCGCCACGATCTGGGTGACCGCGTCGGAGACGAAGTTGTCGTCGCTGACCAGGACCACGGACCGTTCGCCCGACGGCAGCACCGGGCCCCAGGTCATGCCCTCGGTGTTGTCGACGGTGGACAGGCCCAGGGTGTGGAAGTCCGCGACGAGGGTCTTGCGCATCGGGGTGACGGGCCGGTCGGCCAGCGAGTCCACCGCCTGCACGTCGGTAGCCCCGCGGGTGGTCGCGTCGAAGAGGCGGATCTTGTAGCCGGCGCCGGCGACCCAGGTGCGTTCGAGGACGAGGTAGCGGTCGGGGTCGTCGGGGAAGGCGAGGATCGACGGGACGCCGGTGTCCGGGCCCCACGGGCTGTCCGGGTCGTTGATGGCGAAGATCTTCTCCAGCGGGTACGCGAACTGGGCGAGCACCCGGCCGTCGCGCGTCTGCCGGGTGACCCGGACGAGCGCGCCGTGCTCCGTGGTGGGCTCGGGGCCGTCCTGGAGCAGCGGTCCCTCGATCGCGCTGGTCAGCGTGGCTCCGTGGGAGCCGAAGGCGATCGCCTCGATGGACTGGTTCCGGCGCGGTCCGCGGTCGGCGGTGATCGCGTAGTTCGCCGGCAGCCGCAGCCGGCCGAGGTAGTCGCCGTCGGGGGTGGCGAACTGGATGGACGGCTGGATCACCGGCCCGCTGCCGGCCGTCTTGGGCCGGTCGCCCTCCTGCGCCCACCACAGGTTGCAGGTGTGCGGGTCGACCCGGATCTCCTCCGGGTCGACGGCCTTGCCGTCGCCCAGCGAGGGCGCCGGGTAGACCTGGCCGCCGGGCTGGCGGAACGGGTGGGTGCCGGTGAAGTCGACCGCGTGCACGCCGGTCTCGTCCACGTCGACCCTGGCGGTGTAGAAGCGGGCGGGCTGGAGGGAGCCTCGGTCGTCGCTGATGAAAACGTAGTCGCCGGTGCAACGGTCGCGGTCGACGCCGGAGAGGCCGCCGACCGTGGTGCCCTGGAAGTCGAGCTTGTACGGGACGATCTTCTCGCCGAGCAGTCGGGCGTGTGCCGCACGGGCCAACGGCCGGGCCGGGTCGGCGGGTTGGGTGACCGCCGAGGCCACGGCGGGGGTGAGCGCGGAGGTCAGGAGCAGGGCTGCGGCGCATGCGCGGCGCGTGAGGGAGGCTCGCATGCCGATGATCTTGGCCTGATTCGCATGCGCGACGCAGCGCCCAATCGGGTGGTCCGGGTGCGCGGGTCAGGCGCGCTCGTAGTGGAAGCCGTCGCCGTAGGCCGGGCCGACGTCGTGGCGGATGCCGGTGGGGACGGCGAGCTCGAAGAAGGACGGGTCGCCGTTGCTGCAGAGGCTGCCGGAGTGGGCTTGGTCGACGATGGTGGCGCCGAGGTTGATGCGCTTGCCGCCGTTGGTGATCGAGACCAGTTTGGCGACGTGCACGCAGTGCACGCCGTTCGCGTTGTCGGTGATCATCTTGGCGGCGATCTGGCCGGGCGCGACGCGGTAGAGGGAGATGGTGCCCGGCTGGCCGATGTTGTACTGCGCGGTGTACTTCCAGGTGCCGACGAATGCCGACGGCACGTTGTTGGACGTGCTGGTGCCGCCGCCCGTGCTCGGCGCGGTGGTCTTCGCGGGCGGGCGGGGCGCGGTGGTCTGGGCGGGGGGCCTCGGGGCCGTACCGCCGCTGGTGCCGGAACCGCCGCCGGAGGACGAGGAGCCGCCGGAGGACGAGGAGCCTCCGGACGCCGAGCCTCCGCCCGCCGCGCCACCCGCCGCACCGCCCGGACCGGCCGGCGGGTTCGGCTCGGCCGGCGGCGCGGACGTGGCGCCGGTGGCCGGGGCCCGGCCCGGGGGCGTGGTGCCGGGGCTCGGGGAGCCGGCCGGGGGCGCGGCGGAGCCCGACGGCGTCGGTGACGTGGGCGCGCCCTGGAGGTCGCGCTGCTTGGCGCCGTCGTCGATGAGCTTGACGACCGTGCCGCTGATGCCGAGGACGACGAAGACGGCGGCGACGACGGCCCAGATCCGGGAGGCCCGGCGCGGTTCGCGGGGCCGGGCCGGGGTCGTGCCGGCCGCCCCGCCCGGCGCCTCGCCGGCCGCCTTGTCCGCCGCCTCGCCCGCCTCCTTCGGGCGCAGCCCGACCGTTCCCGTGTCCGGGGCCCCGGCCTCGGCGGCCTTCGCCGCCTCCCGTTCCAGCTCCACCGACAGCGCCTCGACGTCGAGCAGCCGCGCCGCCTGCCGTGCCAGCCGGGCCACGAGTTCCGGCGGCAGCCAGGCGCCGCCCACCGCCCCCCGGCCGGACTCCTCGCCCGGCAGGGCCGGGTCGGCGAGCAGGGCCTCGATGCCGGGGCGCTCGGCGGGGTCCTTGATCAGGCAGCGGCCGATGAGGGCGCGCAGCTCCTCGCCCTCCACCCGGTGCAGCTCCGGCTCGGCCTCCACGATCTGGAACATGATCGCGTGCTGGTTGCTGGCCCCGTGCCCGAACGGCAGCCGCCCGGTCGCCGCGTACATCAGCACGCAGCCGAGCGCGAAGACGTCGGCCGCCGGGCCCAGGCTCTCGCCGCGCACCTGCTCGGGAGCCATGAAGCCGGGCGAGCCGACGACCATGCCGGTGCTGGTGAGCAGCGACTCGACGGAGGGCTCCAGGGCCCGCGCGATGCCGAAGTCGATCACCCGGGGGCCCTCGACGGTCAGCATGACGTTCGACGGCTTGAGGTCCCGGTGCAGGATGCCGGCCCCGTGGATGCCCTGCAGCGCCCGCAGCAGGCCGAGCGCCAGCGCGCGGACCGAGTCGGCGGGCAGCGGCCCGTGCTCCCGCACGACCTGTTCGAGCGAGGGGCCGGGTACGAACCCGGTCACCACCCAGGGCCGCTCGGCGTCCGGGTCGGCGTCAAGGACGGGCGCCGTGTAGTGCTCGCCCACCCGCCGCACGGCCTCGATCTCACGCCGGAACCGGGCCCGGAACTGCGGGTCCTGCGCGTGCTCCTCGTGGACGACCTTGACGGCGACCGTCCGCCCGCCCTCCGACCGCCCGAGGAACACCCGCCCCATGCCCCCGGAGCCGAGCCGCCCGAGCAGCCGGTACGGCCCGACGGCCCGCGGATCGCCGACGGCCAGCGGCTCCATGCCGCTGCCCTTCCCGCTCTTCCCACTCGTCCCGTTCTCGCCGCTCATGCCGGTCTGGTCCCCCTGGTCGTACCTGATGCATGGTCAATTCGAGCGCGCTTCAGGGTAGATGAGGACACGTGAGGAAGGGATGGCGGTTCCGGGCCGGTCCCGGGCCGGGTTCCGGGCCGGAACCGGGCGGGTTCCGGCTAGCGCCGCGGAGAGCCGGGCTCCGGTGGCTTCGGGGGGTGCGCCCGGCGCCACTCCGTGGCCTCCGCCTCCACGTCGAAGAGCCGGAGGTTCAGCGGCGGGCCGGCCGGCGGTCGGGCCAGGGCCTCGGCGATCCTGGTGTTGATCTCGCCGAGGATGCGGCGGAGCTGGGACTCGGTGACGGCGGCGCGGGCCGCCTCGGCCGCGTCCTCGGCCTCCTTGCGCAGCCGCAGCGACGCGGGGAGGGCGGAGAAGCCCTCGCGGTGCATCTTCTGCTTGATCCACCACAGCTCGTCGTAGGGCGCGTCGGCCTCCGCGAGCGGCTTGCCGAAGCCGGAAAGCCTGGCGAACTCGCCGCGCTCGGCCGCCTCGCGGATCTGCCGGTCGACGAATGACTCGAAGTCGATCCCTGGCGGTTTGCGTTCGGTCATGTGTCCAGCGTACGGAGCCGGGCCGGCCGGTGGTCCGTTTCCGGCCGCGATCTTCCGGCGCCCGGTCCCGGGCCGCCGACGGCCCGGGCAACGGCAGGAGCCCCGCTCCGTGCGCGTCACGCGCACGGAGCGGGGCTCCTTGGGTACAGCTCTAGAGGATCGCGATCGTCGACCCCGGGGTCACTTAGACCGGGGTGACGTTCTCCGCCTGCGGGCCCTTCGGGCCCTGCGTGACGTCGAAGTTCACCTGCTGGTTCTCCTCGAGGGAGCGGAAGCCAGAGGCGTTGATCGCGGAGTAGTGGACGAAGACATCCGGGCCGCCGCCTTCCTGGGCGATGAAGCCAAAGCCCTTTTCAGCGTTGAACCACTTCACGGTTCCGGTAGCCATGAGCCCTCCTATGGGCCAAAGGGTCGCCCTGCTCCAGAACCTGCAACCAAGTCTGAAAACTACAAAAGCCTGCGGGTCACATGCTCCGCAGGCTCTGTACTGCAAGGGAAACCAAACTGCAACTTGCGTCGAGCGTAGCACGCAGCGTGCTCGAAGGGGTAGAGGGAAAGATCACGTCACCCGGATGTTTGACACGGCTCGTACGCGCTGACGGCCCACCCGGCGATGTCCACCGATCGAGACGGGTCTAGCCTCGCGATGTGGACAATGCAACCGAGGCAGCCGGCGCGACCGACGATCACCGGCCCAGCCGGCCGCGGGTCGGACACATCCAGTTCCTGAACTGTCTGCCCCTCTATTGGGGCCTGGCCCGGACCGGGACGCTCCTGGACCTGGAGCTGACGAAGGACACGCCGGAGAAGCTCAGTGAGCGCCTGGTGCGCGGCGACCTCGACATCGGCCCCATCACCCTCGTCGAGTACCTCCGGCACGCCGGAGAACTGGTCGCCCTGCCGGACATCGCCGTCGGCTGCGACGGTCCCGTCATGTCCTGCGTGATCGTCTCCCAGCGCCCGCTCGACCAGCTGGACGGCGCGCGGGTCGCGCTCGGCTCGACCTCGCGCACCTCCGTGCGCCTGGCGCAGCTGCTGCTCGCCGAGCAGTACGGCGTGAAGCCCGACTACTACACGTGCCCGCCCGACCTCGGCCTGATGATGCAGGAGGCGGACGCGGCGGTGCTGATCGGCGACGCGGCGCTGCGCGCCTCGCTGCACGACGCCCCGCGCCTCGGCCTGCAGGTCCACGACCTGGGGCTGATGTGGAAGGAGTGGACGGGTCTGCCGTTCGTCTTCGCGGTGTGGGCGGTGCGCAAGGACTTCCTGGCGCGCGAGCCGGAGACCGTCCGTGACGTGCACCGGGCCTTCCTGGCCTCGCGCGATCTGTCCCTGGAGGAGGTCGCGAAGGTCGCCGAGCAGGCGGCGCGCTGGGAGGCGTTCGACGCGGAGCTTTTGGAGCGGTACTTCCGGACGCTCGACTTCCGCTTCGGCGCGGAGCAGCTCGCCGGCGTGCGGGAGTTCGCCCGCCGGACCGGTCCCACGACCGGCTTCCCGGCGGACGTGCGCGTCGAGCTGCTCCCGCCCCGCTAGGCGTACCCGCCGGGCCGAGGGGCCCGTCAGGACGAGGGGATCGGCGCCTGGAGGTACTGGCTGATCCAGGCGATCGATCCCATGTCCATGCCCTTGATGTAGGTGCGCGCGTTGTGCGCGCCGTTCGGGATGACCTGGAGCCGGGACCTGATCGGCCCCTTGTTCGTGTAGTCGCGGATGAACGCCTTCACGTGCGGCGCGAGCTTGGTCTCCTTCGTGCCCAGCTGGAACGCCAGGTAGACCCGGTTCGCGGGAGTGTCGGGCTTGCGGATGAGCGCCGCGGCGAGCCGCTGCGGGTCGTTGGCGAGGCGCGCCGGCTCGTAGCCCTTCCAGAGCGGCGAGTCCGGGATGATGTCCGGGCCCGAGGCGATCACGGCCTTGAACTTGTCCGGCTTCTGCAGCACGGACTTCAGGCCGACGAAGCCGCCCGAGGACGAACCCATGAACGCCCAGCCGTCCCGGGACTTGAAGGTGCGGAAATTCGCCCGGACGAAATCCGGCACGTCCTCGGTCAGCCAGGTGCCGATTCTCGGCTGGCCCGGAATATCACTGCCGTCGTAGTAGTGGTGGGCGTCCGGGTTGAGCACGGGCATCACGACAATGAACGGCAGGCTCTTTCCCTCCTGGGACCACTGCGCGATGCTCGACTGCAGTTTGAGGTCCGTGCCCATCCAGTAATTCGTCGGATAGCCGACGCCGCCGGGCAGCGAGATCAGCACCGGGAACCCGCTGTTCGCGTACTTGGGGTCGAAATACTGCTTCGGGGCCCACACCCACACCTTGCCGGTGAACCCGGACTTGTCGCCGTGGAGTTCGGTCACCCCGATCTTGGTGCCGTCCTCCACGGTGTTGGCGTCCTCGAAGGTCGCCTTGGGGCCGGTCGGGAAGAGGGTCTCGGGCACCCGGGTGCCGGCCCCCGTCTTCCCGTGGTGCTGCACCGCCTGCTGCTGCAGGGGCTTGGTGCCGCGCGGCGTGTCGAACGAGACCGGGTCGGCCCCCTGGTCCGAGCAGCCGGCCACCACGGCGAGCGTGGTGCCGACCGCGAGCGCGGCGGCCAGGGCCCGGGAGGTCCGGGTGGAGGGACGGTTCATGGCTGACTCCGGTGCTTACGTCAGGCCCTGAGCGGATTCGGGGCAAACGACGGATTCCGCTGTAGGAGATGGGCGCCGCGCCGGATCGGTTGGCTCGGGGCCGCCCCGAATCCGCGGAGGGGTGCTGGCGTAGGCTGGCCGGGTCCGTTGAGTACTTGTACACACCCCTCCGAAAGGGACATCCGGTGACCGAGAAGGCCGAACTCCAGTCTGTTCTCGACCGCGCCGCCGCGGGTGGCCGGATCACCCCCGAGGAGGCGCTCGACCTGTACCGCTCGGCGCCGCTGCACGCGCTGGGCGCCGCCGCCGACGCCGTGCGCCGCCGCCGGTACGCCGGGACCGAGCACATCGCGACGTACATCATCGAGCGCAACATCAACTACACGAACGTCTGTGTGACGGCGTGCAAGTTCTGCGCCTTCTACGCGCCGCCCAAGGACACCAAGAAGGGCTGGACCCGCGACCTCGACGACATCCTGCGCCGCTGCGCGGAGACCGTGGAGCTCGGCGGCACCCAGATCATGTTCCAGGGCGGCCACCACCCCGACTACGGCGTGGAGTACTACGAGAAGCACTTCGCGGCCATCAAGAAGGACTTCCCGCAGCTGGTCATCCACTCCCTCGGCGCCTCCGAGGTCGAGCACATGGCCCGCATCTCCGGCGTCTCCGTCGAGGAGGCCATCACCCGCATCCACGAGGCCGGCCTCGACTCCTTCGCCGGCGCCGGCGCCGAGCTGCTCCCGGAGCGCCCGCGCAAGGCGATCGCCCCGCTGAAGGAGAGCGGCGAGCGCTGGCTGGAGATCATGGAGATCGCCCACAAGCTGGGCGTCGAGTCGACCTCCACGATGCTGATGGGCACCGGCGAGACCAACGCCGAGCGCATCGAGCACCTGCGGATGATCCGCGACACGCAGGACCGGACCGGAGGCTTCCGGGCCTTCATCCCCTACACGTACCAGCCGGAGAACAACCACCTGAAGGGCCGCACCCAGGCGACCCTCTTCGAGTACCTGCGGATGATCGCCATCGCCCGCCTCTTCCTCGACAACGTGGCCCACATCCAGGGCTCCTGGCTCACCACCGGCAAGGAGGTCGGCCAGCTGTCGCTGCACTACGGCGCGGACGACCTCGGCTCGATCATGCTGGAGGAGAACGTGGTCTCCTCGGCGGGCGCCAAGCACCGCTCGAACCGCCTGGAGATCATCGACCTGATCCGCAAGGCGGGCCGCGTCCCGGCCCAGCGCGCCACCACCTACGAGCACCTCGTCGTCCACGACGACCCGGCGAACGACCCGGTCGACGAGCGCGTCGCCTCGCACATCTCCTCGATCGCGATCGAGGGCGGCACGGCGCACCCCGAGCTGAAGCTCCTCGACGCCAACTGACCCGGCGATGCTCACCCTCCACGCCGCCGAGGCGTCGCCCGGGACCGCGGTCCTGGTCGACGGCGCGCGCCTCGCCGCCGTCGGCCCGTACGAGGAGCTGGCCGCCGCCCACCAGGACGCCCGGCTGCGCCGCTGGCCCGGCATCCTGACGCCCGGGCTGCTCAACCCGTACGGCCCCGAGCTGCTCGAACAGACCTACCACCCGGATCCGCGCGAGGCCGACGAGTACGGTACCGAGCCGATCACCGGCGAGCGGGCGCGGGCGATCTTCCGCGCCGACCCGGCGCGGCTCGGCGCCAGCGCGCGGCGCGGGGTGCAGCGGCTCCTCGCGCACGGCACCGTCGCCGTCGCCGGCGAGCTGCGCGACCGGTCCGTCCTGGACGTGGTGCGCCGGGCCGGACTGGCATTGGCCGGGCGCCCGCCGAGCCTGCCGGGCCCGCCGGCCCTGTCGCCGGTGCCGCTCGTCCTGCTGCCCGCCCTGGCCGCGGGCGGCGCGGCCCGCTTCGCCGTGTTCGACGTGCCGGACCGGGCGGCGCTCGTCCGCGAGGGCGCGGGCACGTGCGTGGCCACCGTCATCGGCGGCCGGCTGGTCTACCGGGCCCGCTGACCGCTCCCGCGAACCCGCCCTGCGACAATGCGGGCGTAACGTCATCCGGACGGCATCCCGCCGTACGACACAAGGTGAGGCGATCGCCAGTGACCCGCGCAACCCTGGACAAGCAGCCGCACGAGGTCGCCACGATGTTCGACGACGTGGCGGCGAACTACGACCTCACCAACGACGTCCTCTCCCTCGGCCAGGACCGGCGCTGGCGCAAGGAGGTCGCGAAGGCGGTCGACGCGCGCCCGGGCCAGAAGATCCTGGACCTGGCGGCCGGGACGGCGACGTCCTCGCAGCCGTTCGTGCGCGCGGGCGCCTACGTCGTGCCGTGCGACTTCTCGCTCGGGATGCTGCGGGTCGGCAAGCAGAAGCACCCGTGGATGCCGTTCACGGCGGGCGACGGCACCAGGCTGCCGTTCAGGGACGACTCCTTCGACGCCGTCACCATCTCCTTCGGCCTGCGCAACATCCAGGACACCGACCAGGCGCTGCGCGAGCTGTACCGGGTGACGAAGCCCGGCGGCCGCGTCGTCATCTGCGAGTTCTCGCACGCCACCTGGGCGCCGTTCCGCACGGTGTACGAGGAGTACCTGATGCGCGCGCTGCCGCCGGTCGCGCGGGCCGTGTCCTCCAACCCCGACGCGTACGTCTACCTCGCCGAGTCCATCCAGGACTGGCCCGACCAGCCGGCCCTCGCCGCGCTGCTGCAGAAGGCCGGCTGGTCGAAGGTCGCCTGGCGGAACCTGACGGGCGGGATCGTCGCCCTGCACCGGGGGTTCAAGGCCGAGTAGCGCGGACGCGGGCTACTTCTTGTACATGCCGTAGCCGCTGACCCCGGCGTACACGGCGTCGGAGACGGCCCGGTGCACGTACACGCCGTTGACGCGGTCCGTCGGCGGGGTGCGCACGGTGGTGCCGGTCATCAGGCCGGCCGGGTCGGCGGTGGCGGTGATCAGGGTCGCCGAGCCGCCGCCGTCGAGGTTGAGCGCGTCGATCAGGCCGAGCTCCGGGGAGTCCAGGAGCTCGGCGAAGGCGTGCAGCCAGTCGCCGTCCTCGTGGGTGGTGGTGTTGTCGGGCTGGAGCTGTCCCGTCAGGGTGACGAACACCGTGTGGCCGCGCACGTTCGTGCCGAGGGCGACCCGCGAGTCGGTGCAGACCTCGGTGCCGGGGGTGGCGCCGGGGCCGGTCTGGCCGCAGGTGTCGGGCAGTTCGGCCGGGATGTCGCCGTCGCGCAGCAGCTGGTGGAAGGAGCTCACGACGTCGACGGACGGGTCGAGCGGGATCTCCCGGCCGAGCCGTGTGTCGGTGAGCTTCTGGGAGACCTCCAGGTGGGTGCCCGCGAGCGCGTGGTCGCGCAGCCACGCGGCGCCGGTTCCGACGCCCTGCAGGATGCGGCCGCCCGACGGCACCCTGACCTGGACGGTGCTGCCCTTGCCGCCGCCGCGGCCTTCGCGGGCGGCCGTCACCTTGCCCGTGGAGTCGAGGACGACCTCGAAGCCGGGGTCGTCGTCGGTGGTGATCGTCGGGTCGAGGTCGGGCTTGGGCACCGGGTACTTGTAGTCGGCGGTGAACAGGACGATCTCGTCGGGGTCGGCGTAGACGCCCTTCTGCTTCGCGACGGCCTCGGGGACGGGCTTGTCCTGGGCGTCCCGGGCGCAGCCGCGGGCGCGGCCCGGGTCGCGGTTGATGTCGTCGAGCGGCTGGGCGGGGGATCCGTCGGCCGCGGTCAGGCCGAGGTCCGTGCGCAGCTTGGTGATGTACGGGACGCCGTACTGGACGACGGCGCCCGAGGTGCCCTGGCCCGCGCCCCAGCAACTGGCGCTGTGCAGGACGCCGTCGGTGACCGAGACACCCATGTGCTGGAGGGTGAGGGGCAGCGCCTGCCTCAGGTCGGGATGCGAGGGCTCCGACTTGAACAGGCTGCCGTTGACGCCGGCCGCGGGGTGCCGGGTGGGCGTCGCACTGACCCCGGCGAGCTGGTCGGCGACCGTCTCGGCGAGGCCGTCGCCGGCTCCGACGGTGGCCGACAGGTCGAGCGGCGCGGCGGCGGGGTCGATCTCGACGACTTGGAGCAGGCGGGGTCTGGTGCGGTTGTCCGGGCTCTTCTCGGTCCAGCCGGTGACCGTGACACCGGCGGGGAGGGTGTCGGCGCCGGGCACCGTGGTCGGGGTCCAGTTCGCGGCGAGCGGGCTCGGCACGGTCTCCGCGGCCGTGGAGGCCGGGGCGGTCGAGGTGGTCAGGGCGAGGGTCGCGGTGAGGGCGGCGGCGACGGCGAGGGCCGGGCGCGGGGTCGTGGTCACTGACACTCCGTGGTTCCGTTGACGAGCTCGTGGGAGCGGAACGTGCCCGCGAACGGGGCGGGGACGGTGACGCTCTGGCCGCGCAGCACGACGTACGCGCCGTAGGTCGTGGTGCCCTGCGTCCAGGTGCCGGTGTACGTGCCGGACGGATAGAAGCAGAGGTGCTTGCCGGTGCGGTTGAACACGGACGCGGAGGGGACCTCGGGTCCGTAGCTGTTGCCGTAGTTCTGGGTGGCGGCGTCCGTGCCCGGGGTGTGGACGGCCATGGTGCCGCGGCCGTTGCGCTCGGCGAAGGTGCACGCCTTGCCGTCGGGGCAGCGCTCGTAGCCGGTGAAGCACAGGGCGCGGGTGGGCACCAGTTTGTACGAGCCGACCACCCAGCGGGTCCCGTCGGTGACGTACTCGTCGGGGTTGCCCGGCTTGACGGTCTGGAGCCCGCCGCCGTACTCGGGCTTGCCGTACACGCAGGCCCACATGCGGGAGTTGTTCTGTACGGACAGGACGGTGCCGGCGTCCCGCTCGGCCTTCGCGCCCTCGGCGAGGTCGAGGCGGCTGCCGGTGCCGCCGCTGCCGTCGTAGACGCAGAACAGTCCGGCGGGGCAGTCGGGGAAGGGGTCGGCCTCGGCGTCCGCCGGCAGGACGAGGAACGCGGCGGAGAGCAGGGCGAGGACGCCGGAGACCAGCCACGCTCTTCGCCGGCGTACGGATGTGCGATCGATGATCATGGTGGAGGATCCTGCACTGCCGGGTGGCCCCCCGGACAGTCGATTACGCGCCCCATAGACTCGGAACCGCACCTTTCCACCTCCGACCCTTCGGGAGACCCCGCCGTGACCGAGCAGCAGCCCCTGTCCGAGCACAGCGCAGATGTGATCGTCGTCGGGGCCGGCCCGGCGGGTTCGACCACCGCGTACTACCTGGCCAAGGCGGGACTCGACGTCCTGCTCCTGGAGAAGACCGCGTTCCCGCGCGAGAAGGTGTGCGGCGACGGCCTCACCCCGCGCGCCACCAAGCAGCTCGTGGCGATGGGCATCGACATCTCCGAGGAGGCCGGCTGGCTCCGCAACAAGGGCCTGCGGATCATCGGCGGCGGGGTGCGGCTCCAGCTCGACTGGCCGGACCTCGCCTCGTACCCGGACTACGGACTCGTCCGCAAGCGGGACGACTTCGACGAGATGCTGGCCCGGCAGGCCCAGAAGGCCGGGGCGCGGCTCTACGAGCGCTGCAACGTGGGCGCTCCGATCATCGACGACCGCACGGGCCGGATCACCGGCGTCCACGCCAAGCTGGGCGAGGAGAAGCGCGAGGTCACCTTCCACGCGCCGCTCGTCGTCGCCGCCGACGGCAACTCCACCCGGCTGTCGCTCGCCATGGGCCTGCACCGGCGCGAGGACCGGCCGATGGGCGTGGCCGTCCGCACGTACTTCACGACCCCGCGCCACGAGGACGACTACCTGGAGTCCTGGCTGGAGCTGTGGGACCGGCGCGGCCCGCAGGACCGGCTGCTGCCCGGCTACGGCTGGGTCTTCGGCATGGGCGACGGCACCTCCAACGTCGGCCTCGGCATCCTCAACTCCTCGAAGGCCTTCCGCGAGCTGGACTGGCGCGAGGTCCTCAAGGCGTGGTGCGCGTCCATGCCGGAGGACTGGGGCTTCACCCCGGAGAACATGACGACGCCGATCCGCGGCGCCGCCCTGCCGATGGCCTTCAACCGCCAGCCGCACTACACCCGCGGCCTGCTGCTCGTCGGCGACGCCGGCGGCCTCGTCAACCCGTTCAACGGCGAGGGCATCGCCTACGCGATGGAGTCCGGCCAGATCGCCGCCGACGTCATCGTCCAGGCGCACGCCCGCGCCACCCCGGCCCAGCGCGAACTGGCCCTCCAGGGCTACCCGAAGGTCCTCAAGGACACCTACGGCGGCTACTACACGCTGGGCCGCGCCTTCGTGAAGCTCATCGGCAACCCGAAGGTCATGAAGGTCGCGACGCAGCACGGTCTGACCCACCCGCTGCTGATGAAGTTCACGCTGAAGATGCTGGCCAACCTCACCGACCCGACGGGCGGCGACGCGATGGACCGCATCATCAACGGCCTGTCGAAGGTCGCCCCGAAGGCGTAGTGCCGGAGGCGCCGCTTCCGAGGCGCCGCTTCCGAGGCGCGGCTCCCAAGGGGCGGCTTCCAGCCCCGGGGCGGCTTCCAAGAGGCGGCTCCTACGGCGTGAAGCGGGCCCGGTAGGCGGTCGGGGACTCCCCGACCGTCCGGGTGAAGTGGCGGCGGAGGTTCGCCGCCGAGCCCAGGCCGCTCTCCTCGCCGATCCGCTCCACCGGCAGGTCGGTCGCCTCCAGGAGCGTCTGGGCCCGCGCCACCCGCTGCTGCAGCAGCCACTGCAGCGGCGTGGTGCCGTGCGCCTCCCGCACCCTGCGGTGGAAGGTGCGCGGGCTCATCCGCGCCCGGCGCGCCAGCTCGTCCACCGACAGCGGCTCGTGCAGCCGCTCCAGCGCCCAGTGGAGTACGGGCCCGAGCGTGTCCTCCTCGCCACCCGCGGGCAGCGGCGCCGCCACGAACTGCGGGCGGTCGCCGGAGCGCTGGGCCGGGACGACGAGCCGGCCCGCGAGCGCGCCCGCGACCGCCGCGCCGAGGTCCTTGCGTACGAGGTGCAGGCACAGGTCCAGGCCGGCGGCGGCGCCCGCGCTGGTCAGCACGGTCTCGTCGTCGGTGTAGAGCACGGCCGGGTCGACCGTCACCGCCGGGTGGCGGGCGGCCAGTTCGGCCGCGTACGCGTGGTGGAGGGTGGCCCGGCGCCCGTCGAGCAGCCCGGCCGCGGCGAGCGCGAAGGCGCCGCTGCACATCGACACCATCCGGGCGCCGGACGCGGCGGCCGCCCGCAGCGCCGCCACCAGCTCCGCCGGCAGCTCCTGCCGGCGCTCCACCACGGCGTCCGGCACGGACGGCACGATGACGGTGTCCGCGCCCGCCAGCCCCTCCAGGCCGTGCGTGCCGTGCGGGGCGGGTCCGCAGACCCGCAGCGCGTACCAGGGGTCGGCGAGGTCGGTGTGCGGGATGCCGAAGACCATGGAGGCGACGGAGAGTTCGTACAGGTCCCAGGGAGAGATCGCGCCCCGCTCGTCGGGCACGAGGACGACGGCCACCGATCCCGCGCGCGAGCCCGTGACGTTCGAGTCCATGACACCTGAGTCCGTGACGCTCATGATCGCGAGCCTATGGCAGGAATGGTGCGGCGGGCGGCAGTCCGTCTCCTGTCGGCCGGATCCGGCCACTGCGAGCGTGGAGCCATGAGTACGAAGCGCACTCCCGTCACCGTCATCGGCCTCGGACAGATGGGCACGGCCCTCGCCGCCGCCTTCCTCGACGCCGGCCACCCCACCACCGTCTTCAACCGCACCCCCGCCCGCGCCGACGCCCTCGTCGCCCGCGGCGCCCGCCGTGCCGCCACCGTCGCCGAGGCGGTCGAGGCGAGCGAGCTCGTCGTGGTCTGCGTCCTCGACTACCCGGCCGTCCGCGCCCTGCTCGACCCCGTCGCCGCCCGGCTGCGCGGCCGGGTCCTGGTCAACCTCACCTCCGGCTCGCCCGAGCAGGCCCGCGCGGAGGCCGAGTGGGCCGCCGGGCACGGCATCGGCTACCTCGACGGCGGCATCATGACGACCCCGCCCGGCATCGGCGGCGACAGCATGATCCTCTACGCGGGCGGGCCCGAGCTGCTGGCCGCGCACCGCCCGGCGCTCGCCGTCCTCGGCGACCCGGTGGACCTGGGCGCGGACGCGGGGCTCGCCTCGCTGTACGACGCGGGGCTGCTCGGCATGATGTGGTCGGTGTTCGGCGGCTGGCTGCACGCCACCGCGCTGACCGGCGCCGACGGCGTGCCGGCGAAGGAGTTCGCGGGGGTGGCGGTGCGCTGGCTGCGCACGCTGGCCTGGTTCGTGACCACGTACGCGGAGCAGATCGACGCGGGGGAGTACCCGGGCGACGACGCGACGCTCGACGTGCACGTGGCCTCGATCGCCCATCTGCTGCACGCGGGTGAGGAGCGGGGCCTGGACAACGGGCTGCCGCGACTGCACCTGGAGATGATGCGGCGGGCGGTGGCGGCCGGGCACGGCGGCGACAGCTACGCGCGGATCATCGAGGAATTCCGGAGGTAGTTCACTATCCCGGAGGTAGTTCATGATCCTGGAGGTAGCTCACCCTTCCGGACGCAATCTGCCCTTCCGGAGGTAGACCACCATTCCTGAAGTGATTCACCATTGCGGATGAAACGGCGAAGGGCCGTCGCTCCCCCGAGGAGTGACGGCCCTTCGTCTCGTACGTGTGTGCGCGATCAGAGGATGCGCACGGCGCCCGACGGCGGGTCCCAGCTCAGGTCGCGCTCGACCACGCCGGTGGACGGGTTCTGCGCGCCGACGTACTTGCCGCCGCCGACGTAGATCGCGACGTGGTACGAGCCGCTGCGCGAGCCCCAGTAGAGGACGTCGCCCGGCTGGAGGTTGCTCAGGGAGACGGAGCTGCCCATGCTCGACTGGTCGTAGGAGACCCGCGGCAGGTCGATGCCGGCCTGGCGGTAGGCGGCCTGCACGAGGCCGGAGCAGTCCCAGGAGTTGGGGCCGGTGCCGCCGGAGACATAGGCGTCGCCGATCTGCGCCTTGGCGAAGGCGACGATGGCGGCGGCGGAGCCGGTGGCGACCTGCGAGTTGTCCGAGCTCGACATGGAGCTGTACGACGACGAGGAGCCCGCGGAGAGCGAGGTGCGCGTCGACGTGCGGGAGGCGCGCTCGCGGGCCTCGGCGCGGGCCTTCTCGGCGCGCTCGGCCTCGGCCTTGCGCTCCGCCTCGGCCTTGGCCTTCTTGGCGTCCTTCGCGGCCTTCTGCAGCGCCGCGTTCTCCTGCGCCGCCAGGTCCTGGTCCAGGGCCTCCTGCTGGGTCGCCTCGGCGGAGGCGGAGACGGCGCCGGCGAGATCGGCGTCGAGGGAGCCCAGGGTGGGCATCTCGAGGGTCTTCTCGGTCAGCGGCTCGGCGTTCGCCGGGGCGGCGGCACCGGCCACCGCGATGGTGCTGAGGACGCCACCGGCAACTCCGGCCCGGAGCGCAAGCTTCGAGGCGCTCTGGCGGGGCTTCCGGTGGCTACGTATGGGAGCGGTCTGGGACATGGGAACAACCGCTATCAGGGCTTCGGGGTTCCCTTCAAGAAACGTGGGTTGCGCCACAGTTACGTCCGGAATCGGTTAATCCGCTTCTCTCACACCCTTATTGACGCCGTAACGGGCAAATCGGGCACGCATCAACAGGGCCTTGATCACGTGTTTTCAATGAAACGTCCGAATTGCCCGCCGCTTACCACCTCTTCACGTCGATGGCCAAGCCCCGTTCTTCCGGTGACCGCGACCGAGTGACGCAGGTCACATCAGGGCTCGTGAATGCGCGCACACGTCCACTGCGGTACGCCGGACCCCTCGACCGGGCGATGGCCGGATCCCTTATCACCCGCACGCGTCCCAGTGCCAATTTGCCTGTACGGCCCAACTCTTGATAGTGCGACACCCCTCTCGACCAGCGATTTCCGGTACGGATGTCACATCTGGTGATCACCTGGGCGCTTCGAGTGGCAAGATCACCGCTCATCCGACTTCATGATCCTTCGTCAGGTGGTGGAGATCACAAAGTCGTTGGCGCACCCCGTGTCGCAGATCACAGAGGGGCGGGCTTAAGATACGCGGACGTCGGGCTTGTGAACTGCCTCACATGTGGGCGATCTTCCGCGAGGCCTCATGTCCCGACAGTGCGGTCCAACGGTCAAGGACGACTGGAAGGAGCGAGGAGCGTGAATGCGTACGCGCCCATCCTCGTGCTCGGTGCCCTGGGAGCCGGGTTTGCGATCTTCTCCGTGGTCATGGCCACGCTAATCGGGCCAAAGCGGTACAACAGGGCAAAACTTGAGGCGTACGAGTGCGGCATCGAACCCACGCCGACACCGGCCGGGGGCGGCCGCTTCCCGATCAAGTACTACCTGACGGCGATGCTCTTCATCGTCTTCGACATCGAGATCGTCTTCCTCTATCCCTGGGCCGTCACCTTCGACGCCCTGGGGCTTTTCGGGCTCGTGGAGATGCTGCTCTTCGTGCTCACCGTCTTCGTCGCCTACGCCTACGTGTGGCGGCGCGGCGGCCTGGAATGGGACTGAGGGGCTGAGGAGCACCCATGGGACTCGAAGAGAAGCTGCCGAGCGGTTTCCTGCTGACGACCGTCGAGCAGGCCGCGGGCTGGGTCCGGAAGGCGTCCGTCTTCCCCGCGACCTTCGGCCTCGCCTGCTGCGCCATCGAGATGATGACGACCGGCGCCGGACGCTACGACCTGGCCCGCTTCGGCATGGAGGTCTTCCGCGGCTCCCCGCGCCAGGCCGACCTGATGATCGTCGCCGGCCGCGTCAGCCAGAAGATGGCGCCCGTCCTGCGGCAGGTCTACGACCAGATGCCGAACCCCAAGTGGGTCATCTCCATGGGGGTTTGCGCGTCTTCGGGCGGAATGTTCAACAATTACGCGATCGTGCAGGGCGTCGACCACATCGTCCCGGTCGACATCTACCTGCCCGGCTGCCCGCCCCGGCCCGAGATGCTGATGGACGCGATCCTCAAGCTCCACCAGAAGATCCAGACCTCCAAGCTCGGCGTGAACGCCAAGGAGGCGGCCCGCGAGGCGGAGGAGGCGGCGCTCAAGGCGCTGCCCACCATTGAGATGAAGGGTCTGCTCCGGTGAGCGACGAGACACCCAACCCCGACAAGGAGCTCAGCGTCCAGAACCTGCCGGGCCAGCGCGGCGAGCACGGCGAGGAGGTCCGCGTCCAGCGCGGCATGTTCGGCGCGAACAACGGCGGCGACACCTCCGGCTACGGCGGCCTGGTCCGCTCGGTCCGGCTCCCCGGCGAGGCCACCCGCCCGTACGGCGGCCCGAGCGGCGCAGGCGCGTACGGAAGCTTCGACGAGGTCGCCGACGAGCTGGAGGGCGCCCTGGAGGAACAGGGCCTGGTCCCCGGGAACGCGATCGAGAAGACGGTCGTCGACCGCGGCGAGCTGACCTTCCACATCGCGCGCGAACACCTCGTCCGGGTCGCCCGCACCCTGCGCGACGACCCCGCCCTGCGCTTCGAGCTGTGTACGGGCGTCTCCGGCGTCCACTACCCCGGCGACAAGGGCCGCGAGCTGCACGCCGTCTACCACCTGCGCTCGCTCACCCACGGCCGGCTGATCCGCCTGGAGGTCTCGGCACCCGACGCCGATCCGCGCATCCCGTCGCTGGTCCCGGTCTATCCGACCAACGACTGGCACGAGCGCGAGACGTACGACTTCTTCGGCATCGTCTTCGACGGCCACCCCGCGCTCACCCGGATCATGATGCCGGACGACTGGCCGGGCCACCCGCAGCGCAAGGACTACCCGCTCGGCGGCATCCCCGTCGAGTACAAGGGCGCCCAGATCCCGGCTCCGGACCAGCGGAGGTCGTACTCGTGAACACCCCATCGGCAGAGCCCAGGGACACGACCGAGGGGACCGTCTACACGGTCACCGGCGGCGACTGGGACGAGGTCGTGCAGTCCGCCGCCAAGGCCGACGACGAGCGCATCGTCGTCAACATGGGCCCCCAGCACCCGTCCACCCACGGCGTGCTCCGGCTCATCCTGGAGATCGACGGCGAGACCGTCACCGAGGCCCGCTGCGGCATCGGCTACCTGCACACCGGCATCGAGAAGAACCTCGAGTACCGGACCTGGACGCAGGGCACCACCTTCGTCACCCGCATGGACTACCTCACCTCGTTCTACAACGAGACGGCGTACTGCCTCGCGGTGGAGAAGCTGCTCGGCATCACCGACGACATCCCGGACCGGGCCAGCGTCATCCGGGTGCTCCTCATGGAGCTCAACCGGCTCTCCTCGCACCTGGTCGCCATCGCCACCGGCGGCATGGAGCTCGGCGCCACCACGATCATGATCTACGGCTTCCGGGACCGCGAGCTGATCCTGGACCTGTACGAGCTGATCACCGGCCTGCGCATGAACCACGCCTTCATCCGGCCCGGCGGCCTCGCCCAGGACCTCCCGCCCGGCGCCGTCGACGCCGTGCGCGAGACGGTGAAGAAGCTCAAGAAGAACATGCCGGAGTACGACAAGCTCGCCACCGGCAACCCCATCTTCAAGGGCCGCATGCAGGACGTCGGCTACCTCGACCTGACCGGCTGCATGGCGCTCGGCGCCACCGGGCCGATCCTGCGCTCCGCGGGCCTCCCGCACGACCTGCGCAAGACCGACCCGTACTGCGGCTACGAGAACTACGAGTTCGACGTGCCGACCGCCGACAGCTGCGACTCCTACGGCCGCTTCCTCGTCCGCCTGGAGGAGATGCGCCAGTCGCTGCGGATCGTCGAGCAGTGCCTCGACCGGCTGGAGCCCGGACCGGTCATGGTCGGCGACAAGAAGATCGCCTGGCCCGCCCAGCTGGCCCTCGGCCCCGACGGCCTCGGCAACTCCCTCGACCACATCAAGAAGATCATGGGCACCTCCATGGAGGCCCTGATCCACCACTTCAAGCTGGTCACCGAGGGCTTCCGGGTCCCCGCCGGACAGGCGTACGCGGCCGTCGAGTCGCCCAAGGGCGAACTCGGCGTGCACGTCGTCTCCGACGGCGGCACCCGTCCCTACCGGGTCCACTTCCGCGATCCGTCCTTCACCAACCTGCAGGCCATGGCCGCGATGTGCGAGGGCGGCCAGGTCGCCGACGTCATCGTCGCCGTCGCCTCCATCGACCCCGTGATGGGAGGCGTCGACCGATGACGGAGAACGTGAGTCTCGGGATGCCCCAGCTGCCCGCGCCCGACTACCCGGCCGAGGTCCGCGCCCGGCTGGAGGAGGACGCGCGGGCGATCATCGCCCGCTACCCGGGGTCCCGCTCCGCGCTCCTGCCGATGCTGCACCTGGTGCAGTCGGAGGAGGGCCATGTGACCCGCACCGGCATGCGCTTCTGCGCCGAGATGCTCGGCCTCACCACCGCCGAGGTCACCGCGGTCGCCACCTTCTACACCATGTACCGCCGCAAGGAGTCCGGCGACTACCAGGTCGGCGTGTGCACCAACACGCTGTGCGCGGTCATGGGCGGCGACGCCATCTTCGAGGAGCTCAAGGAGCACCTCGGCGTCGGCAACGACGAGACGACCGCCGACGGCAAGGTCACCCTCGAACACATCGAGTGCAACGCGGCCTGCGACTTCGCGCCCGTCGTGATGGTCAACTGGGAGTTCTTCGACAACCAGACGCCCGAGTCGGCCAAGCGGCTCGTCGACGACCTGCGCGCCGGCCGCCCCGTCTCGCCCACCCGCGGCGCGCCGCTGTGCACCTTCAAGGAGACCGCCCGGATCCTCGCCGGCTTCCCCGACGAGCGCGAGGGCGCCGTCGAGGCCTCCGGCGGCGCCGGACCGGCCTCGCTCGTCGGTCTGCGCCTGGCCAAGGGCGAGACCCAGCCCACCCGAATCGTCCACCCGCGCGGCGAGACAGCCAGTGGGGAGGGAGCGTGATGACCTTGGCGGCCGAGATCAACAACAGCAGCCCGGAGAAACTGCTCTCACCCGTCCTGTCGGCCTTCTGGGACCAGCCCGACTCCTGGACCCTGGAGACCTACCGGCGGCACGAGGGCTACGAGGGCCTGCGCAAGGCCCTCGCGATGTCGCCCGACGACCTCATCGCGTACGTGAAGGACTCGGGCCTGCGCGGACGCGGCGGAGCCGGCTTCCCCACCGGGATGAAGTGGCAGTTCATCCCGCAGGGTGACGGCAAGCCGCACTACCTCGTCGTCAACGCCGACGAGTCCGAGCCCGGCACCTGCAAGGACATCCCCCTCCTCTTCGCCAACCCGCACTCCCTCATCGAGGGCATCGTGATCGCCTGCTACGCGATCCGGTCCAGCCACGCCTTCATCTATCTGCGCGGCGAGGTCGTGCCCGTCCTGCGCCGGCTGCACGAGGCCGTGCGGGAGGCGTACGAGGCGGGCTACCTCGGCCGGAACGTGCTGGGCAGCGGGCTCGACGTCGAACTCACCGTGCACGCCGGCGCCGGGGCGTACATCTGCGGCGAGGAGACCGCGCTGCTCGACTCGCTGGAAGGACGCCGCGGCCAGCCCCGGCTGCGTCCCCCCTTCCCCGCGGTCGCCGGTCTGTACGCGTGCCCCACTGTCGTGAACAACGTCGAGTCCATCGCCTCGGTTCCCGCGATCCTGAACCGCGGCAAGGAATGGTTCACGTCGATGGGCACCGAGAAGTCGCCGGGCTTCACGCTCTACTCGCTCAGCGGCCACGTCGCCTCGCCCGGCCAGTACGAGGCCCCGCTCGGCATCACCCTGCGCCAGCTGCTCGACATGAGCGGCGGGATGCGGCCCGGCCACCGGCTGAAGTTCTGGACGCCGGGCGGCTCCTCCACGCCGATGTTCACCGAGGAGCACCTCGACGTCCCGCTCGACTACGAGGGCGTCGGCGCCGCCGGCTCCATGCTCGGCACCAAGGCGCTGCAGTGCTTCGACGAGACGACCTGCGTCGTCCGGGCGGTGACCCGCTGGACCGAGTTCTACGCCCACGAGTCCTGCGGCAAGTGCACGCCCTGCCGCGAGGGCACGTACTGGCTGGTCCAGTTGCTCCGTGACATCGAGGCCGGCAAGGGCGTGATGTCCGACCTCGACAAGCTGGGTGACATCGCCGACAACATCAACGGCAAGTCGTTCTGCGCCCTCGGCGACGGTGCCGCCTCGCCGATCTTCTCCTCGCTGAAGTACTTCCGCGAGGAGTACGAGCAGCACATCACGGGCAAGGGCTGCCCCTTCGACCCCGCCAAGTCGACCGCCTGGGCGGACAAGCACCGGGAGGTGAACGCATGACCGTCACCACGTCCGCTCCCGGAGGGGGCGGTGCGGCGGTGCCGCCGGAGGATCTCGTCACGCTGACCATCGACGGCATCGGGATCTCCGTCCCCAAGGGGACCCTGGTGATCCGCGCCGCCGAACAGCTCGGCATCGAGATCCCCCGCTTCTGCGACCACCCGCTGCTCGACCCGGCCGGCGCCTGCCGACAGTGCATCGTGGAGGTGGAGGGCCAGCGCAAGCCGATGGCGTCCTGCACCATCACCTGCACCGACGGCATGGTCGTGAAGACCCAGCTGACCTCGCCGGTCGCCGAGAAGGCCCAGCACGGCGTGATGGAGCTGCTGCTCATCAACCACCCGCTGGACTGCCCGGTCTGCGACAAGGGCGGCGAGTGCCCGCTGCAGAACCAGGCCATGTCGCACGGCCAGGCCGAGTCCCGCTTCGAGGGGAAGAAGCGGACGTACGAGAAGCCGGTCGCGATCTCCACGCAGGTGCTGCTCGACCGCGAGCGCTGCGTGCTCTGCGCGCGCTGCACCCGCTTCTCCAACCAGGTCGCCGGCGACCCGATGATCGAGCTGATCGAGCGCGGCGCGCTCCAGCAGGTCGGCACCGGCGAAGGCGACCCGTTCGAGTCGTACTTCTCCGGCAACACCATCCAGATCTGCCCGGTCGGCGCGCTGACCTCGGCCGCGTACCGCTTCCGCTCCCGGCCCTTCGACCTGGTGTCGTCGCCGGGCGTGTGCGAGCACTGCGCGGGCGGCTGCGCGACCCGCACCGACCACCGGCGCGGCAAGGTCATGCGCCGGCTCGCCGCCGACGACCCCGAGGTCAACGAGGAGTGGATCTGCGACAAGGGGCGGTTCGGCTTCCGGTACGCGCAGCAGCGCGACCGGCTGACCACGCCGCTCGTGCGCAACGCCGACACCGGTGTGCTGGAGGAGACGTCCTGGCCGGAGGCCCTGGAGGCGGCGGCGCGCGGGCTCGTGCGCGGGCGCACCGGCGTGCTGGCCGGCGGCCGGCTGACGGTCGAGGACTCCTACGCGTACGCCAAGTTCGCCCGGGTCGCCCTCGACACCAACGACGTCGACTTCCGGGCCCGCGTGCACTCCGGCGAGGAGGCCGACTTCCTGGCCTCGGTCGTCGCGGGGCGCGGCCGGGACCTGGACGGCACCGGTGTCACGTACACCTCGCTCGAAGCCGCGCCGTCGGTGCTGCTCGTCGGCCTGGAGGCCGAGGAGGAGGCGCCCGGCGTCTTCCTGCGGCTGCGCAAGGCGTGGCGGAAGAAGGGACAGAAGACCTACGCGGTCGCGTCCCACGCCACCCGCGGCCTGGAGAAGGCGGGCGGCACGCTGCTCGCCGCCGCGCCCGGCACCGAGACCGAGTGGCTGGACGCGCTGACCTCCCGGGTCGGGCTCTCCCAGGACGGGGCCGCCGCCGCGGAGGCGCTGCGCCAGGACGGTGCGGTCATCGCCGTCGGCGAGCGGCTCGCCGGGGTGCCGGGCGCGCTGACCGCCGCCGTGCGGGCGTCGACCGCGACCGGCGCGAAGCTGGTGTGGATCCCGCGCCGGGCCGGCGAGCGCGGCGCCGTCGAGGCCGGCGCCATCCCGGCGCTGCTGCCCGGCGGCCGGCCCGCGACCGATCCTCGCGCGCGTGAGGAGGTCGCCGGCGTGTGGGGCGTGCGCGAACTGCCGCACGGCTACGGGCGCGACACCGGTCAGATCGTCGAGGCCGCCGCCACCGGCGAACTCGCCGCCCTGGTCGTCGGCGGCGTCGAGGTCGACGACCTGCCGGACCCGGCCCGCGCGCGTGAAGCGCTCGACGCGGCCTTCGTCGTCTCCCTGGAGCTGCGCCCCGGCGCGGTCACCGAGCGGGCCGACGTGGTCCTGCCGGTCGCGGCGGTCGCCGAGAAGCCCGGCACCTTCCTCAACTGGGAAGGCCGCGCCCGGCTCTTCGAGGCCGCGCTGAAGCCGGAGCAGATGACGAGGGCACTGGCCCCGGCCGACGCCCGGGTGCTGCACATGCTGGCCGACGCGATGGACGCCCACCTGGGGCTGCCCGACCTGCGCTCGGTCCGGCGCGAGCTGGACCGGCTCGGCGGCTGGACCGGCGAGCGCGCCGGCGAGCCCGCCGAGCCCGGCCGGCCCGCCGCCCGCCCCGGCGACGGCGAGGCCGTCCTCGCCGGCCACCGGCTGCTGCTCGACCTGGGCCGGCTGCAGGAGGGCGACGAGGCCCTGGCCGGCACCCGGCACGCCGCCGTCGCCCGCCTCTCCGCCGAGACCGCGCGGGCCACCGGCGTCAAGGACGGCGACCTCCTCGAAGTCACCGGCCCGGCCGGTTCGGTGACCTTCCCGCTGGCCGTCACCGAGATGCCCGACCGGGTGGTCTGGCTCCCGCTGAACTCCACGGGCCGCGGCGTCCTCACCGACACCGGCGCCCGCCCCGGTGACCCGGTCCGCATCGGCCCGGCCACCACGTCGAGGGAGGTGCAGGCGTGAACACGCCGCTCGCCGCTGAAGACCTGTCCATGTTCGGCACGGACCCCTGGTGGCTCGTCCTGATCAAGGCCGTCTTCTGCTTCGCGTTCCTCATGGTGACCGTGCTCTTCTCCATCGTGTGGGAGCGCAAGGTCGTCGCCTGGATGCAGCTGCGCGTCGGCCCCAACCGGCACGGCCCCTGGGGCCTCCTCCAGTCCCTCGCGGACGGCATCAAGCTGATGCTGAAGGAGGACGTGATCGTCAAGCGGGCCGACAAGGTGGTCTACGTCCTCGCGCCGGTCGTCGCCGCCATCCCGGCGTTCATGGCCATCGCCGTGATCCCGTTCGGCCCGGCCGACAACGAGGTGTCGATCTTCGGCCAGCGCACCGCGATGCAGCTCACCGACCTGCCGATCGCGATGCTGTACGTCCTCGCGGTCGCCTCCGTCGGCATCTACGGCATCGTCCTCGCCGGCTGGTCGTCCGGCTCCACCTACCCGCTGCTCGGCGGGCTGCGCTCGGCCGCGCAGATGATCTCGTACGAGATCGCCATGGGCGCAGCCTTCGCCTCCGTCTTCCTCTACTCCGGGTCGATGTCGACCTCGGCGATCGTGGAGGCGCAGGCCGACCGCTGGTACATCGTGCTGCTGCCGGTGTCCTTCCTCATCTACATCGTGACGATGGTCGGCGAGACCAACCGCGCCCCCTTCGACATGCCGGAGTCCGAGGGCGACCTGGTCGGCGGCTTCAACACCGAGTACTCGTCCATCAAGTTCGCGATGTTCATGCTCGCCGAGTACGTGAACATGGTGACCGTCTCGGCCGTCGCCACCACCCTCTTCCTGGGCGGCTGGCGCGCCCCGTGGCCGGTCTCCGGCTTCTGGGAGGGCGCCAACCACGGCTGGTGGCCGATGCTCTGGTTCGTCCTCAAGGTGCAGCTGCTGCTGTTCTTCTTCATCTGGCTGCGCGGCACCCTGCCCCGCGTCCGCTACGACCAGCTGATGAAGCTGGGCTGGAAGGTGCTCATCCCGGTCTCCGTGGTGTGGCTGATGCTGGTCGCCACCGTCCGGGCGCTGCGCAACGAGAACTACGACTTCCAGACGATCGTGCTGTACGTGGCCGGGGGCGTCCTCACGGTGCTGCTGCTCTCCTTCGTCGTGGACGTCTTCCGCGACAAGAAGGCCAAGGGCGCCGCCGGCGAGGCCCCCGCCGAGGCCCCGTTCGACCCGATGGCCGGCGGCTTCCCCGTACCGCCCCTGCCCGGACAGTCCCTGCCGCCCGTACCGCGGCGCAGGCCCCGCGGCGAGGGGGAGCTGATTGTCAGTGGTGGCTCCGATACTGCTACTGCGAGTGAGGGAAAGGAGACGGACGGTGTCTGATTTCCAGAATCCGGTGGCCGGCTTCGGCGTGACCTTCAAGGCCATGTTCAAGAAGCGGCTGACCGAGCAGTACCCGGAGCAGCAGAAGACGACGGCGCCCCGCTTCCACGGCCGGCACCAGCTCAACCGTCACCCCGACGGCCTGGAGAAGTGCGTCGGCTGCGAGCTGTGCGCCTGGGCGTGCCCCGCCGACGCCATCTACGTGGAGGGCGCGGACAACACCGACGAGGAGCGCTACTCGCCGGGCGAGCGGTACGGGCGGGTCTACCAGATCAACTACGCCCGCTGCATCCTGTGCGGCCTGTGCATCGAGGCGTGCCCCACGCGCGCGCTCACGATGACCAACGAGTTCGAGCTGGCCGACTCCTCCCGCGAGAACCTGATCTACACCAAGGAGCAGCTGCTCGCGGGCCTCACCGAGGAGATGGTCGACACCCCGCACGCGATCTTCCCCGGCATGGACGAGCAGGACTACTACCGGGGCGCCGTCACCGGCGCCGCGCCCGGCACGGTCCGTCAGGTCGCGGTCTCCAAGGGCGAGAAGGGCGAGCCGGAAGAGGTGGACGCATGAGCCAGCTCGCCGCCTACACGACCTCCACCGGCGAGGCGTTCCAGTTCTGGGTCCTCGGCACGGTCGCCGTCATCGGCGCGCTGTGCACGATCCTGATGCGCAAGGCCGTCCACTCGGCGCTCTGCCTCGCCGGCACCATGATCGTCCTGGCGGTCTTCTACCTCGCCAACGGTGCCTACTTCCTGGGCATCGTCCAGGTCGTCGTCTACACCGGCGCGATCATGATGCTGTTCCTCTTCGTCGTCATGCTCGTCGGCGTCACCGCCGCCGACTCGGTGAAGGAGACCATCAAGGGCCAGCGCTGGTGGGCCGCCGCCTGCGGCCTCGGCTTCGGCGTCCTGCTGGTCGCCGGCCTCGCCCACGCCTCCCTGACGGAGTTCGACGGGCTCGGCGCGGCCAACACGGCCCACGGCGGAAACGTGGAGGGCCTCGCCGCCCTCCTCTTCACCAAGTACGTCTTCGCCTTCGAGATCACCGGCGCCCTGCTCATCACCGCCGCCGTCGGCGCCATGGTGCTCACCCACCGCGAGCGCACCGAACGCGCCCGCACCCAGCGCGAGCTGTCCGAGCAGCGCGTGCGCGAGGGCACGCACCTGCCGCCGCTGCCCGCACCCGGCGTCTACGCCCGGCACAACGCGGTGGACATCGCCGGCCTGCTGCCCGACGGCACCGCCGCCGACCTCACCGTGATCTCCACGCTGCGCAAGCGCGGCCAGATCCGGGACGTGTCGCAGCAGGCGCTGTCGGACCTCAGGGCCCTGGAGCAGCGCTCCGAGGAGCGTCTGGGGCGCAAGGACCGTGACGGAGAGGAGGCCACGCGGTGAACCCCGTCAACTACCTGTATCTCGCCGCCCTGCTGTTCACCATCGGCGCGATCGGGGTGCTCATCCGGCGGAACGCGATCGTGCTCTTCATGTGCGTCGAGCTGATGCTCAACGCCTGCAACCTCGCGTTCGTCACCTTCTCCCGTATGCACGGCAACCTCGACGGCCAGATCATCGCCTTCTTCACGATGGTCGTCGCCGCCGCGGAGGTCGTCGTCGGACTCGCGATCATCGTGTCCGTCTTCCGTGCCCGTCACTCGGCCTCGGTCGACGACGCCAGCCTGATGAAGCTGTGAGGGGCTGACCGTGGACAACCTCATTGCGCTGCTCGTCGCGGCGCCCCTGCTCGGAGCGGCCGTCCTGCTGTGCGGCGGGCGGCGGCTCGACAAGACCGGGCACTGGCTCGGCACCCTGCTCGCCGGCGCGTCCTTCGCGATCGGGCTCGTCCTGTTCGCCGACATGCTCTCCAAGAGCGCCGACGACCGGGCCCTGCACCAGCGCCTGTTCACCTGGATCCAGGTCGGCGGCTTCAAGGCGGACATCGCCTTCCAGCTCGACCAGCTGTCGATGACCTTCGTGCTGCTCATCACGGGCGTCGGCACGCTCATCCACGTCTACTCGATCGGGTACATGGAGCACGACGAGCGGCGCCGCCGCTTCTTCGGCTACCTCAACCTGTTCGTGGCGGCGATGCTGCTGCTGGTCCTCGCCGACAACTACCTGCTGCTGTACTTCGGCTGGGAGGGCGTCGGCCTCGCCTCGTACCTCCTGATCGGCTTCTGGCAGCACAAGCCGAGCGCGGCCACGGCCGCGAAGAAGGCGTTCATCGTCAACCGGGTCGGCGACATGGGCCTGTCGATCGCGATCATGCTGATGTTCACCACCTTCGGGACCTTCGCCTTCGGGCCGGTCCTGGAGGCCGCCGGTGACGCCGGCGAGGGCAAGCTGACCGCGATCGGTCTGATGCTGCTCCTGGCGGCCTGCGGCAAGTCGGCCCAGGTGCCGCTGCAGTCCTGGCTCGGTGACGCGATGGAGGGCCCGACCCCGGTCTCGGCCCTCATCCACGCCGCCACCATGGTGACCGCCGGCGTCTATCTGATCGTCCGCTCCGCCGACATCTTCAACGCGGCCCCGGACGCCCGGCTCGTCGTCACGATCGTCGGCGCCGTCACGCTCCTGTTCGGTGCGATCGTCGGTTGCGCGAAGGACGACATCAAGAAGGCGCTGGCCGGCTCGACGATGTCGCAGATCGGCTACATGATCCTCGCGGCCGGCCTCGGCCCGATCGGCTACGCCTTCGCGATCATGCACCTGGTGACCCACGGCTTCTTCAAGGCCGGGCTGTTCCTCGGCGCCGGCTCGGTCATGCACGGCATGAACGACGAGGTCGACATGCGCCACTACGGCGGCCTGCGGAAGTACATGCCGGTCACCTTCGCCACCTTCGGCCTCGGCTATCTCGCCATCATCGGCTTCCCGGGCCTGTCCGGCTTCTTCTCCAAGGACAAGATCATCGAGGCGGCCTTCGCCCAGGGCGGCACCCAGGGCTGGATCCTCGGCTCGGCCACCCTGCTCGGCGCGGCCATCACCGCGTACTACATGACCCGCGTGATGCTCATGACCTTCTTCGGCGAGAAGCGCTGGCAGCCGGACGCCAAGGGCGAGCTGCCGCACCCGCACGAGTCGCCCAAGGTCATGACGGTCCCGATGATCCTGCTCGCCTTCGGCTCGGTCTTCGCCGGCGGCATCTTCGGCATCGGCGACCGCTTCGTGACGTGGCTGGAGCCGGTCACCGGCTTCGAGCACGGCCACCCGCCGATCGGCGCCGCCGCGATCACCACGGCCACGATCGTGGTCATGGTCCTCGGCGTCGGCCTCGCCTACCTCCAGTACGGGCGCCGCCCCGTGCCGGTGGTCGCCCCGCGCGGCTCGCTGCTCACCCGGGCCGCCCGCCGCGACCTGCTCCAGGACGACTTCAACCACGTCGTCTTCGTCCGCGGCGGCACCCACCTGACCCGCTCCCTCGTCTACGTCGACCACAGCCTCGTGGACGGCGTGGTCAACGGCACCGCGGCCTCGGTCGGCGGGCTCTCCGGCCGGCTGCGCAAGATCCAGAACGGCTACGCACGGTCGTACGCGGTCTCCATGTTCGGAGGCGCGGCCGTGATCATCGCCGCGACCCTGCTGATGAGGGCGGTGTGACTGTCATGTCCCACGTGGTCAACGCGGGCTTCCCGCTCCTGACGGTGACGGCGGCCGTGCCCGCGGTGGGCGCCGTGCTCACCGCCGCCGTGCCCGCCGCCCGCCGCACCGCCGCCAAGTGGCTCGCGCTGTTCGTCTCGCTCGCCACGCTCGTGCTCGCCGCCGTGATCTTCGTACGGTTCGAGCCGGGCGGCGACCGCTACCAGCTCGTCGAGTCCCACGCCTGGATCAAGGACTTCGGGGTCCGCTACGAGCTGGGCGTGGACGGCATCGGGGTGGCGCTGATCGGGCTCACCGCGCTGCTCATCCCGTTCATCGTGCTGGCCGGCTGGCACGACGCCGACCCCCTGGAGACGGCGTCGAAGCGCTGGCGGCCGACGCAGGGCTTCTTCGCCCTGATCCTGATGGTCGAGGCGATGGTGGTGCTCTCCTTCGAGGCCACCGACGTCTTCCTCTTCTACATCCTGTTCGAAGCCATGCTCATCCCGATGTACTTCCTCATCGGCGGCTTCGGCGACCACGCGCACGGCGGCACCGAGGAGAACGCGGCGGCCCAGCGCTCGTACGCGGCGGTCAAGTTCCTCCTCTACAACCTGGTCGGCGGCCTGATCATGCTGGCCGCGGTCATCGGGCTCTACGTCGTCGCCGGCAACTTCTCCCTGACGGAGATCACGGCGGCGCGGGCCAGTGGCTCGCTCGACATGGCGACCAGCACCGAGCGGCTGCTCTTCCTCGGCTTCTTCTTCGCCTTCGCGGTGAAGGCGCCGCTGTGGCCGCTGCACACCTGGCTGCCGAACGCGATGGGGGAGGCCACCGCGCCGGTCGCCGTCCTCATCACCGCGGTCGTCGACAAGGTCGGCACCTTCGCGATGCTCCGCTTCTGCCTCGGGCTCTTCCCGGAGGCGTCGAAGTGGGCGACGCCCGCGATCGTCGTCCTCGCGCTCATCAGCATCGTCTACGGGGCGCTGCTCGCCGTCGGCCAGCGGGACATGAAGCGCCTGGTGGCCTTCGCGTCGATCTCGCACTTCGGCTTCATCATCATGGGCATCTTCGCGATGACCACCCAGGGCCAGTCCGGCGCCACGCTCTACATGGTCAACCACGGCATCTCGACGGCCGCGCTGATGCTCGTCGCCGGCTTCCTGATCTCCCGGCGCGGCTCGCGGCTCATCGCCGAC
Source organism: Streptomyces sp. NPDC004327 (assembly GCF_042873935.1). NCBI lineage: Bacteria > Bacillati > Actinomycetota > Actinomycetes > Kitasatosporales > Streptomycetaceae > Streptomyces > Streptomyces sp. NPDC004327. Next base: position 364,188 of record NZ_JBIAME010000003.1, read on the forward strand.
TACGGCGGTGTGCAGAAGGTCGCCCCGGTGCTCGCCGGCACCTTCCTGATCGGCGGCCTCGCGACGCTGTCGCTGCCCGGACTCGCCCCGTTCGTCAGCGAGTTCCTGGTCCTGGTCGGCACGTTCTCGCGCTATCCGGTGGCCGGCATCATCGCCACCACCGGCATCGTCCTCGCCGCGCTGTACGTCCTCGTCCTCTACCAGCGGACGATGACGGGCCCGGTGAAGGAGGAGGTGCGCAAGCTGCCCGACCTGCGGGCGCGCGAGCTCGCGGTGGTGGCTCCGCTGATCGCCGTACTGATCTTCCTCGGAGTCTTCCCGAAGCCCCTGACGGACGTCGTCAACCCGGCGGTCCAGCACACCATGTCCGATGTCCAGCAGAAGGACCCCAGCCCTGAAGTGGAGGCGGCCAAGTGAGTTCCATGGCTGTCCACAGCCTGTGGACGTCGGCGGCCGCCGGGCCGATCGACAAGATCCCGGCACCCCACATCGAGTACACCCAGCTGTCGCCCGTGCTCATCGTCGTCGGCGCGGCCGTCGTCAGTGTCCTCGTCGAGGCGTTCGTGCCGCGCAAGGGCCGCCACTTCGCCCAGGTGTTCCTGAGCGTCCTGGCCCTGGCCGCCGCCTTCGCGGCGGTCGTCGGCCTCGCCGCCGGCGGCTACGGTTCCACGAAGGCCCACATCGCGGCCATGGGCGCCATCGCCGTCGACGGGCCCGCCCTGTTCCTCCAGGGCGTGATCCTGCTCGCCGCGATCGTCTCGGTGTTCACCTTCGCCGAGCGCCGGCTCGACCCGGCCCGGCACGGCCACCAGGTCGACTCCTTCGCGGCCGAGGCCGCCGCCGTGCCGGGCAGCGAGCAGGAGCAGGCGGCCGTCAAGGCCGGCTTCACCACCACCGAGGTCTTCCCGCTGGCCCTGTTCGCGGTCTCCGGCATGCTGGTCTTCCCGGCCGCCAACGACCTGCTGACGCTCTTCGTCGCCCTGGAAGTCTTCTCGCTGCCGCTGTACCTGCTGTGCGCCGTCGCCCGCCGCAAGCGGCTGATGTCGCAGGAGGCCGCGGTCAAGTACTTCCTGCTCGGCGCCTTCTCCTCGGCGTTCCTGCTCTTCGGCATCGCGCTGCTGTACGGCTACGCGGGCTCCGTCTCTTACCACACGATCGCCGAGGTCGTCAGCGGCGACGTCACCGCGATCGACCCGGCGCTCGCCGGCACCATGGGCAACGACGTGCTGCTGCTCATCGGCTTCGCCCTGGTGATGATGGGCCTGCTCTTCAAGGTCGGCGCCGTCCCGTTCCACATGTGGGCCCCGGACGTCTACCAGGGCGCCCCGACGCCGGTCACCGGCTTCATGGCCGCGGCCACGAAGGTCGCGGCGTTCGGCGCGATGCTGCGCGTGCTGTACGTGGTGCTGCCGGGGCTCACCTGGGACTGGCGGCCGGTCATGTGGGGCGTCGCCATCGTCACCATGCTGGGCGGCGCGGTCGTCGCCATCACCCAGACGGACATCAAGCGGCTGCTGGCCTACTCGTCGATCGCCCACGCCGGCTTCATCCTGGCCGGTGTCATCGCGGCGACGCCGAGCGGCGTCTCGTCCGTGCTGTTCTACCTGGCGGCCTACTCCTTCGTGACGATCGGCGCCTTCGCCGTCGTCACGCTGGTCCGCGACGCGGGCGGCGAGGCCACCCACCTGTCGAAGTGGGCCGGGCTCGGCCGCCGTTCGCCGCTCGTCGCGGCGGTCTTCGCGGTGTTCCTGCTCGCCTTCGCCGGCATCCCGCTGACCTCGGGCTTCTCGGGGAAGTTCGCGGTCTTCAAGGCGGCGGCGGAAGGCGGCGCCGGCGCGCTGGTCGTGGTCGGTGTGCTGTCCTCGGCGGTCGCCGCGTTCTTCTACATCCGGGTGATCGTGCTGATGTTCTTCAGCGAGCCGAAGGCCGACGGCCCGACGGTCGCGGTGCCGTCGGCGTTCACGTCGGTGGCGATCACCGCGGGCGTGGTGGTCACGCTGGTGCTCGGTGTGGCGCCCCAGTACTTCCTGGACCTGGCGAACCAGGCGGGCGTGTTCGTGCGGTAGCCGGCCGCGTCGCCGGCATGGCGAAGGGCCCGGCTTCCCCCCGTGGGAGGCCGGGCCCTTCGCCGTACCGGGATCAGGCCATCCAGAAGAAGACCGCGGTCATCCGCTTGTCCTCCAGGGTGGTGCCCCAGTAGTTCGTGGCGCTGTGGATCAGGTTCGCCGAGTACAGCAGCAGACGGTTGTAGCGGTGCGGGACGCTGATGTCCTCGGTGAAGGAGTCCGCCGGCACGAAGCGGGTGCCGAGGGCGTCGACCAGGTTGTTGTGCGGGGCCAGGACCTGGTTGCCGCCGAGCCGGCCGCCCGGGAGGCTCTGGCGGTAGAAGCTGGTGCCGCAGTCCTTGGGCGTGTCCGGGCTGAGGTAGAGCACGGCGGCGTAGCGGCACAGCGTGCGGGAGTCGGTGTGGGGCCGGTTCTCGCACTCGTCCTTGCCGACGGCCTGGACGCAGTTGTGGTTGAAGGTGCCGGCGCCGTCCGGGTTCTCGGCCCAGATCCGGGGGGCGCCGGTGGCCTTGCGCACCAGCCGTTCCACATGGGCCAGTTCGTCCGGCTCCAGGGCCGGCATGGCGCGCTGGCCGGGCCAGGGCTCGGGGTTGACCGGGGCGCCCTGGACCCAGTCGTCCTTCGCCAGGCACCGGGCCCGTACGGCGTCGATGTCGGGCAGGACGTCGTCGATGACCCAGTAGTCGCGGCCCTTGGTGGGCTTGCGGTAGGGCAGGACGGGGAGGCCGGGGGACTGCGGGGGCCGTGGGGGGCGTAGGGACATGGCGGGAACGCTAGTTCGGCGCCGGTGCGCGGGCGTCAAAGCGCCGGCCAATTCTCCGGCAAGAGATGGCGATGAGCTCCTCGGGCCCGCAGTGGGAGGCCGTTACGGCTTGTGGTCCGGGCGGGTGCAGTGGACCCGCGGGTTGTACGGGGTGAAGACACCCTCGGGGTTCTTCCTGAAGATCCAGGCGTGCAGCGTGTAGACGTTTCCGACGCCCGGGGTGACCGCCGGGCCGTCGAGGTCATGGCCGAAGAGCTTCGGCCGGGGCTGCCCGGTGTCGGGGACGATGTACTCGATCGCGACCAGGACGCGCTTGCCGGTCTTGTCCGGCGCGTAGAGCACCGCGGCGGGCTTCGCCGGGTCGAGCGAGCCGACGTTCGCCGGGTCGACGTAGTGGAAGCCCATGCCGCCCAGCTTGTCCTTGCCGGTGTCCTCGACGCACATGTCGGTGCGGACGTAACCGGCGTCGACGGCCGCCTGCTCGGACCGGTACTTCTCCGTGGCGTCGCGGGCCTTCGCCAGGTCTTCGTTGCCGACGCCCTTCCCGGTGACGGGCTTCGCGGCCACGGCGGCCGGCGCGGCCCCGAGGGCCAGGGTGCCGGCGGCGGCCAGGGCGAGCGCGGCCATGAGGGGGCGGGGTATTGCGGGCATGTGGGGGTGCTCCTCGGAAGGGAGGGCGCGCCGGGGCGCGCGGCTGCGCGGGGCGCCGGAGGGGCGGGCCTCTCCCCGGTTCCCGCCGTCCCCAGCAGCGTCGCCCGGGGCCGGGTGTGGCGCACGCGGGGGTGACCCATTGGGGGTGGGCGTGCCATCGTGAGTGACGAATTGGTCTCGACCAGTGCTCGCCCAGGGCCGCTTGTGCCCGCCCGTGCCCGACCAGTGCTCGCCCAGGGCCGCTTGTGCCCGCCCGTGCCCGACCAGTGCCCGCCCAGGGCCGCTTGTGCCCGCCCGTGCTCGACCAGTGCTCGCCCGTTCCCGACCATCGCCCCACATCGCGCCACCAGTGCTCGCCAGTGCCCGACCAGTTGAGGAGGGTCGCTCATGCGCGGGACCACCGCGTCGCCCGCCACCGCCCGCCCCGCGCCGCGCCGCGGCGACCCGCCGGTGCACCGCCTGGAGGTGCGGCTGCCGGACGACGTGCCGTTCGCCGTAGGCAGCTTCGACTCGATCGGCCCGATGTCGCGGGCCGCTTTCCCGCACCGGCACACCTTCTACGAGATCGTCCACGTCACCCGCGGCTCCGGCACCCATGTCGTCGACCTGGCCCGCTGGGAGCTGAGCCCGCCGCACCTGGGGGTGATCCTGCCGGGCCAGCTGCACCACTGGGAGGACGCCCGCGGCCTGGACGGCTCGGTGGTCCTGTTCACGCCCGAGTTCCTGGTCGACCACCCGGGCGACCAGGAGCTGTTACGGCGCCTCGGCGAGCGGCACGCCTGGCTCCGCCTCGACCCGGCCGCGCACGCGCGCACCGCCCGGCTGATGGCCGAACTCGCCGAGGAGTACGCGCACGGGGACCCGGGCTTCGCCACGGTGCTGCGCTCGCTGCTGCACGTCCTGCTGGTGCGGGCGGCGCGGCTCGCGGGCGCGGGGGAGCGGGGGCGGGCACCTGCGCGGGCGCCCGGGCCGGTGCCGGGGTCGGGGCCCGCGGCCGTCGCCGAGGAGTTCGCCCGGCTGATCGCCCGTACCGGAGCGGACACGGGCGCGGACGGCCTGCGCCTCTCCGTGCGCGCGTGCGCCGACCGCCTCGGCGTCACGCCCGGCTATCTCACCGAGGCGGTACGGGCGGCCGTCGGCCGCACGCCCGGCAGCCTGCTGCGCGAGGCCCGCACGCAGGAGGCCCAACGACTGCTCGCCCGCACGGATCTGTCGGTGCGTCAGGTGGCGGCCCGGACCGGCTTCGAGGACCCGGCCTACTTCTGCCGCTTCTTCCGCCGGGAGACCGGGATGAGTCCCGGGGGCTTCCGAAAGCACCACGACCGCCGTGCTGCGTCCATCGAAGCGGAACCGGGCCGCGCCTAGGTTTCTGGTCGATCGTTCCGCCCCCCACCCGAGGAGCAGGCATGGACCGAGAGACCCCTACCGGGCACGTCACCCGCAAGGCGGTGCTGCGCGCCGCGCTGGCGGCCGGCATGGCCACGCCCATGGCGCTGATGGGCGTCCCCGCGCTCGCCCGGACCCTCACCGACGGCCCGGTGCCGCCCGCGCTGACCCCGGAGTGCCACGACGGCGACCCGGCGACTCCGGAGCAGATCGAGGGCCCGTACTTCAAGCCGAACTCCCCGCTGCGCACGAGCCTGTTGGAGCCGGGAACGGCCGGGATCCGGCTCACGCTGAGCGGCTACGTCTTCGGGCGGGCCTGCCGGCCGGTGTCCGGGGTGCTGCTGGACTTCTGGCAGGCCGACACCAACGGCGCGTACGACAACACCGGCTTCCGCTTCCGCGGCCACCAGTTCACCGCCTCCGACGGCTCCTTCGCGCTCACCACGATCGTGCCCGGCCTCTATCCGGGCCGCACCCGGCACATCCACGTCAAGGCGCAGGCGCCGGGCCGGCCGGTCCTCACGACCCAGCTGTACTTCCCGGGCGAGCCCCGCAACAACACCGACTCGATCTTCGACGCGCGGCTCCTGATGAACGTCCGGGACGCGGGCGGTGCGAAGGAGGCGTCCTTCGACTTCGTCCTGGACATCCCCCAGACCCCCGGCCCGGACCCGACCCCGACGCCCACCCCGACGCCGGCTCCCGGGGGCACCTGGGCGGTCGGCACCGCCTATCGCGCGGGCGACGCCGTCACCTACGCCGGGCGGACCTATGTGTGCCTCCAGGCGCACACGGCCCAGCCCGGCTGGGAGCCCCCGGCGGTGCCCGCCCTGTGGCAGGCCCGCTAGGGCCTGTCCGGCGGATCAGGGTCGGACAGGCCCTAGGGGGCGCCCGGGGTGAGGGTCACGCGTTCGGCGCGATGCGGCCCGTGACCTCGCCCAGGGCGACGCGGGTGCCGTCGGGGCCCGGGGCCCAGGCGGTCAGGGTGACCTCGTCGCCGTCCTCCAGGAACGTGCGCTTGCCGGTGGCGAGTTCGAGCGCGTCGCGGCCGTTCCAGGTGAGCTCCAGGAGGGAGCCGCGCTGGGCGGTCTCGGGGCCGGAGACGGTGCCGGAGCCGTAGAGGTCGCCGGTGCGCAGGGACGCGCCGTTGACGGTCATGTGGGCGAGCTGCTGGGCGGCCGTCCAGTACATGGTGGAGAACGGCGGCTCGGCCACCACCTCGCCGTTGATGGTGACGGTGATCCGCAGGTCGAAGCCGCCGGGCTCCTCCTCCGCCGAGTCGTCCAGGTACGGCAGCAGGTCGAAGTCGCGGGCCGGCGGGGCGGTGCGGGCCGCGTCCAGGGCCTCCAGGGGGGTGACCCAGGCGGAGACGGAGGTCTGGAAGGACTTGCCGAGGAACGGGCCGAGCGGCACGTACTCCCACGCCTGGATGTCGCGCGCCGACCAGTCGTTGAGCAGCGTCAGACCGAAGACGTGCTCGCGGAAGTCGCCGAGGGCGACCGGGCGGCCCAGCTCGGACGGAGTGCCGACGAGGAAGCCGACCTCCGCCTCGATGTCGAGCTTGACGGACGGGCCGAAGACCGGCGCCGGGTCGGCGGGCGTCTTGCGCTGGCCGGCCGGGCGGACGACGTCGGTGCCGGAGACCACGACCGTGCCGGCGCGGCCGTGGTAGCCGATCGGCAGGTGCTTCCAGTTGGGGGTGAGCGCGTCGCCGTCGGGGCGGAAGATCTTGCCCACGTTGGTGGCGTGGTGCTCGCTCGCGTAGAAGTCGACGTAGTCGGCGACCTCGTACGGCAGGTGCAGGGTGACCGCGTCCAGCGGGTGCAGCAGCGGCTCCACGACCGGGCGGTGCGCGGGCACGGTCAGCCAGCCGGTGAGCGCGCGGCGGACGTCGCGCCAGGCGGTGCGGCCGGCCGCGAGCAGCGGGTTGAGGCTGGGCTGCGCGAGCAGCGCCGCGTAGGGCGATCCGAGCGCGTGCGCCGCCGCCCCGGCGTCGAGCACGTGCCCGCCGATCCGGACGCCGAGCCGTCGCCGGTCGGGCTCGTCGGCGGTGGAGAAGACTCCGTACGGAAGGTTGTGCGGGCCGAAGGGGTCGCCCTCGGCAAGGTCGAGCGGGCTCTGCGGGCTCTGCTCGGGCATCGGTGCTTGCCTCGCTTTCACGGTGTGTGTGGACACACGTTACGGGGCGGTGGCCGAGACGCGGATGAGATGGATCACACAGAAACTGCGGCCTCCGTGGGCAACTGTCCTGGTTCGCGGGCTTTGTGACGTCGATGGAGTCGCCGAGTCGACACATGGACATCACGGAGTCGTCAATAGCGCTATTCCGGCCGCTTATTCCGGTCATACGATCGCCGGTATCGCGTGCCGCGTGTGGGTTTCCGCAGGCGCGCGACCCCACAACTGTGTCTGTTTTTCATCTTCGTCCGACCAGAAAAGGTCCATCTTGAAGATCCGCCGTATTCTCGCGACCGCCGTGGCCGCCGCCGTGACCACTCCGGTCGTGCTCCTTTCCGCCGCGCCCGCGTTCGCCGACACGAAGCCGGCCACCGGCGCGGAGCAGCAGGCCGGGAAGTCCGTCAAGGAGCTGGAGATCGCGCTCGCCGCGGCCCAGGCCGCCTACGACAAGGCCGTCGCCGACTACAACGCCGCCCAGAAGGCCGTGGACGACTACGACAAGGCCGACAACCCGCTGAAGGTCGCCGCCGTCGCCGCGCGGAAGGCGTCCGACGACGCCGCCGCCGCGAAGACCGCCGCCGACACGAAGCTGGACGAGGCCAAGAAGGCCGAGGCCGCGCTGCCGGCCGACGCCACCCAGGAGCAGAAGGACAAGGCCGCCAAGGACGTCGCCGACGCCCAGGCCGCCGCCGACACCGCCAAGACCGACGCCGACGCCAAGGCCAAGGCCGCCGCCGACGCGCAGAAGGCGTTCGACGACGGCGCCGTCGCCCTGTTCCGGAAGGTCGGCGACGCCACCAAGGCCCGGGACGCCGCGAAGAAGGCCGTCGACGACGCCCAGAAGGCGCTCGACGAGGCCAAGAAGAACCTCCCCGGCGTCTGCCCCGACGACAAGAGCCTCGTCACCACCCTCACCGGCCCGAAGACGATCACGGCCGGTTCCAGCGGCATCTTCACCTTCCGGGTCACCAACAAGGGCAACAAGGCGTACGACGAGGTCGGCGGCCTCGCCTGGGCGTTCCGCATGGACGACTATCTGGACGACTCGGACGACACGGATGAGTCGGACGACGCGGGCATGCCGGTGGATCCGCACCTCACGCTCACCTGGTCCTCCGCCACCAGCCCGAAGTGGCAGAAGGTCGACCCTATGGAGGGCTTCTCCGGCGGTGTCCCGCTGGCCGCCCACAAGTCCGTCGACTTCAAGCTGAAGGTCGCCTACGACGCCAAGACCCCCGCCGGTGAAGGCGCGGTCTTTGGCATCGGCCTGCGCGTCAACAAGGACAACTCCTGCAGCATGTCCAAGGACGCCGGCTACGTCGACTTCACCGTCGTCAAGCCGCACAAGCCCGGCACGGGCACCGGCAAGGGCGACGGCAAGGGCAACGGCTCCAACGGCGGCAACGGCAACACCTCCCAGCAGGGCGGCTCGTCCAACACCCCGGTGACGGGCGGCACCTCCGGCACCACCGGCGGCACGCTCGCCAAGACCGGTGCCGGCTCCTCCACCCTGCCGATCGGCCTCGCGGGCGGCGCGGCCGTGGTGCTCGGCGCGGGCGCGATGGTGGTCGTGCGTCGCCGCAAGGCCGGCGCGGACGCCTGATAAGGCAAGCGCGTAACGCAGCGCGATAAAGGGCCCGCATTCCGTCACTTCGGTGCACGGAATGCGGGCCTTTCCTCTTCTGTGCAGCGGGAATTCACCCCGCCGTGCGCGGAATGCGTTCTTCCCAGGTGCGGTGGAAGACGATCTCTCCGCCCTCCTCGCAGATCACCTCGTCCGACGTCACGAACGCGTCCGCGTCGCACGTGATCTCCGAGCGCGTCTGGATCCTCGTGTCCCAGGCGAGTTCGGGCCGGTGCAGCCGGATCGACCACTGCGCGCGCGTACGGGCAGTCAGCGGGCCCGACTCGTCGATCGTGTACGTCTCCAGGGCCTCCTCGCCGTACTCCAGGCCGTCCGGGAAGACGCAGGTGCCGCCGCCGTCGCCGCCGTCCTGCGGGTCCACCTCCAGGCGCCACTCGCCCTTGGCGACATCGCGGACGACCACGCGCGCGGGGCGCGGCTCCTCCAGCGTGCTGGGGTAGCCGACGCCGAGCGGCTCGGAATGCTCCGGCTCCTCGAAGGCGACCGCGTCCTCCGTGCGGGCGCGGACCGGGAGGGTGAGCGCGGAACCGGCCGGGTCGAGGGTGAAGCCGGCCGCGTCGGGCTGGGGCCAGATCCAGGGCCAGTACGTGGAGGAGACGGCGAGCCGGACCCGGTGGCCGGGCGGGAAGCGGTGGCCGGCCGAGCCCAGTTCGAAGACGTACGTCTCCCACTCGCCGAGCTGCGCCTCCACCGCCCGGTCGGGGCCGTAGCGGGCGGAGAGGTTGAGCGCGCCGTGCGTGACGAGGGTGGAGGAGCCGTCGGGGGCGACGTCGCAGAGCCGGGCGACGACCTGTCCGGTGGGCGCGCCGGCCAGCAGTGTGAGCCGTACGGAGGGCCGGCCGAGGATGTCGACCGCGACGCCGGACTCCGGTACGGGGAAGTCGAAGCAGGCCGAGCCGGCGTCGTCGGCGCGCTGGTCGGACGGCAGGTCGGCGTCGCCGCCCGACGGGACGAGGCGGCCCGCTTCGAGGCCGGTCCGCTGCGGCGAGGCCACGACGACGGGCACGCCCTGGAGGCCGTACGTGACGGGAGTGACGTGCGGCGACGGCCAGGCCGGATCGGCGACCCAGCGGCCCGGCGGCTCCTCGTCCTCGGTGACCCGTTCCGGTGGCCCGCCGATCCACGACCGCAGCAGCGGCTCGGCCATCACGTCGTTGTCGGCGTCCTTCAGATGGCGGTCCCACCAGCGCAGCGTCTCCTGGAGGAAGCCGATCGCGGGGCCGGGCGGCAGCGCGCGGTCGGGGTACTGGTGCGGCCAGGGCCCGAGGATGCCGCGCACCCGGTCCTGGGGGAGGTGTTCGACGAGCCGGAGCACGGTGTCGCGGTACGGGCCGGGCCCGCCGCCCACGGCGAGCACAGCGGCCCGGATCGCCGCATGGGGGGCCTCGCGGACGCTGCCGTGCCGCCAGTAGTCGTCGCGGGTCTGGTGCGCGAGCCAGGTGGGGGCCATGGGCCGGACCTCCGCCAGGCGGGTCAGCCACTGTTCGCGCCATTCCTCGCCCGCGTACCGCGGATCCGGCGGCCGGCAGACGTGGGCGAGCAGCCGCGCCGCCGACGCGGGCAGGCCGGCGGCGAGGACCGAGCCGCCCAGGTAGTGCGTGCCGTCGTCGTAGCGGTCGTCGGTGGCGCCGACGGCGACGACGGCCCGCAGCGGCTCGGGCGCGAGCGCGGCGACCTGGAGCGCGGCGGTGGCGCCCCAGCCGATCCCGAACATGCCGACCCGGCCGCCGCACCACTCCTGTCCGGCCAGCCAGTTCACGACGGCGACGCCGTCGGCCAGCTCGACGGCGTCGTACGGGTCCCCGGGCAGCCCCTCGCTGTTGCCGTGCCCGCGCACGTCGACCCGAACGGACGCGTAGCCGTGGCCCGCGTACCAGGGGTGGCGCTGCCAGTCGCGGGGTGCTGTCGCGTCGGTGAGGCGGTGCGGGAGGTATTCGAGGAGGGCGGGCACGGGTTCGTCGGTGAGCGGCCGCCAGACGCGGGCGTAGAGCCGTGTGCCGTCGGGCAGGGGGATGTGGAGGTCCTCGTGGCGGGTCTCGTACGGGAAGTCGGTACGGATCCTCGTACGGGTCTTCGACATCGGCCACCTCGGGTACTCGGGTCACCTCAACGGAACAAAATGCCTACTCCTGGCGATATCAGCTGATCACGAACATACCGGGGGTGACGGGAAGGCGCCCATGGTGATCGAAACGTGACCGGATACGCTGGCGGGAGTGAATGGCAGGCTTCAGCAGACAGGAGATCCCCTCGTGACCGTCGTCGGGCCGTTCGGTCTCAGCGTGCGGGACCAGGCTCTGGAAGCCGATGTCCAGACGGGGTTGGCGGCCGTGGAGGCCGGCCTCCTCGATGCCACCAAGAGTGACGTGCCGTTCATCACCGAGGCCGCGCAGCACCTGGTGCACGCCGGCGGCAAGCGGTTCCGGCCGCTGCTCGTGATGCTCGCGGCCCAGTTCGGCGACCCCTACGCGCCGGGCGTCGTGCCCGCGGCCGTGGTCGTCGAGCTCACCCACCTGGCCACGCTCTACCACGACGACGTGATGGACGAGGCGACCGTGCGGCGCGGGGTCGACAGCGCGAACAGCCGCTGGGGCAACTCGCTCGCCGTCCTCACGGGTGACTTCCTCTTCGCCCGCGCCTCGCACACCCTCGCCGACCTCGGCCCGGAAGCCGTGCGCATCCAGGCCGAGGCCTTCGAGCGGCTCGTCACCGGCCAGATCCTGGAGACCGCCGGCCCGCAGGCGGGCCGCGACGAGGTCGACCACTACCTCGACGTCCTCGGCGGCAAGACCGGCTCGCTCGTCGCCGTCTCCTGCCGCTTCGGCGCGATGATGTCCGGCGCCGACGAGAGCGTCGTGCACATCCTCACCCAGTACGGGGAGCGGCTCGGCGTCGCCTTCCAGCTCGCCGACGACGTCCTCGACATCGCCTCCGACTCCCACGAGTCCGGCAAGACCCCGGGCACCGACCTCCGCGAGGGCGTGCCCACCCTGCCGGTGCTCTACCTGCGCGCCGCCGCGGCCGCGCACGGCCGCCCCGAGGACCTGGAGCTGCTCGCCCTGGTCGACGGCGACCTCAGCGACGACGAGCGGCACGCCGAGGCGCTGCGCCGCCTGCGCGTCCACCCGGCCCTGGAGCAGGCCCGCCGCGAGACCGTGCGGTACGCGGAGGAGGCGCGCGCGATGCTGGCGCCGCTGCCCGACGGGTACGCGAAGGCGGCCCTGGAGGAGCTCTGCGACGCGGTGGTGCACCGGGCGGGGTGACGAGCCCTCCCGCGCGCCTCCTGGCGCCCCGGGACCCGCCGGAACGGAAGGGCGAAGGGCCGCACCTCCGGACGGGGTGCGGCCCACACGCACGGTGCCCGGTCGCCGAGGGCGACGCGGGGTCACCTGGGCGTCACCAGGTTCCGGCCTCCGCGTACCAGGTGGAGATTGGCCGGTTGACGGTGCCCTCTTCGTTTCCGTAGAAGGTGTACACGCGCGTCTCTCCGGTACTGCGGTTGTGTGAGACCGTGATGTCGGGCCGCTTGTCACCGTTGACGTCGCCGGCGAGGGGGGTTTCCGTTGCTCCTGCGGGAAGGAACTCGCCCCCCAGTTTGCCGGAATAGGGTGTCACATAAGTGTCGAACCCGCCATCGCTGCGGGCGTGGAACAGTCGGATTCGCAGGACGAGGGCGGTGTCCACCAGGGCGAGGTCCTCGCGGCCGTCCATGTCGAAATCAGCCGCAGTCAGCTTGATCAACCGGTGATCCCAACCCGAGTCCGGCACGTTCCACGACTTCAGAGGTGCGTTGAGGGAGCCGTCGGTCTTCGCCGTGAAGGTGAAGAGCGCAGCGGCGCCGCTCGAGTAGTTGTAGTAGGCGACGACGTCGTCGCGCCCGTCGCCGTTGGTGTCGCCTACGGTGTAGCTGGCGTTCTCGGAGTACCAGTCGCCGACATTCGACTTGTACGCCTGAACCGGGTTGTCGAAGGTGCCGTCGGGTCGGGCCAAGGCCTTGAATATTCCGGTGACGCCGCCCCCGTAGTTGTAGACGAAGACGAGGTCGTCACGGCTGTCTCCGTTGACGTCTCCCGCCCTCACGGAGCTGAGGGACCAGTTCCAGGTGCCTGCCGGGAGCATGGCGCTGCGTACCGTCTTGGGTGGTCCGGCGGCCTGGGACAGGAACGACCAGACGGCGACGGCGCCGTCCGCGTAGCCGTAGAAGGCCGCCACGTCGTCGCGACCGTCGTTGTTGAAGTCGCCCGCGGCCCATTGCGCCTTCGTATAGTCGAAACCACCGGCGTCGGCGGACCAGATTTCCTGCGGCGGGTTGTGGCCCCCGTCGCCGTTGGCCTTGGCCACGTAGAGACCTGTGGTGGCGTTCTCATAGTTGTAGGCCGTGATGATGTCGGTCCTGCCGTCGCCGTCGACGTCACCCGACAGATCCTTGCGCAGGTTTCCCGTGCTTTCGTCCCAGGCATGCTGTGCGGTGTAGCCGCTCTCCCGGTTCCAGCGGATGTAGGCGGTCTGGAAGTCCGACCGCTGCCCGCCGAAGACCGTGTACTCGGGAGAGGTCGGGAAGCCGAGAGCACCGTTGTGGCCGCTCAGGCTCAGCCAGAGGTTGCGGATCGCCCCTCCCACGGGCCAGGCACCAGTCGTACTGCTCCAGTAGAACGAGAGGTTGTCACTTGTTGCGCCCACGCTACGGAAGTTCTGGTACGCGCCGGGCTTGGTGGCCGTGGTCATCTCGTCCGTGGTGGGGTAACCGTGCGCGGCCACGCCACCGAGCTCGACGTAGCGGTTGTAGATGCCCCCGTGGATCTCGTGCGATCCGGTTCCGGAACTCCAGTAGAGGGCACCGGCCTTGCCCGCCTTGCTGAATGTCGCGAAGGCGCCACCGAGGGCGTTGGTCGGCCGTTCGTCTGCGGTCGGATAGCCGAGTATGCCGGTCTCTCGACCGAGGCCCACCCACTTGGTGAAGTTGGCGCCGAGGACGGACCAGGCACCCGTGGAATTGCTCCAGGAGATGCTGCGGTCGGTGGTGGTAATGCCGGGTCTGGCAAAGTTGACATATCGACCGCCGTCGATCACCGCGGAGACCGCGGAAGTCGGCTTGCCGAACGTGGCAATGCCGCCGAGGGCCTTGAACTTCGCCAGGATCGGTCCACAGACCTGGAACGTCGCAGTGCCGCCCGAGGCCGCAGGAACGGCCTCGCAGTCCGCCCAGGACAGGCCCGTGGTGACCAGGGGGCGCGACGCACCGAAGGCGGAGCCGTTGCTGAGCGCGCGGCCCGGGAATTCCAGCGTCTTGCCGGTGCCGTCGCGCGACCAGAGGTCCGGATAGCCGTCTGCCTCGAAGTCGCCACTGGTGGTGAGATGCGGGTAGGCGGCGCCGGTGAAGCCGGTGCCGATGACCTGCCGCAGGGCGGGGTCGCCGTAGACGGACAGGTCGGCAAGGGTCATGGCGTTCGGGTCAGGCGTGGTCGCCCTTCGGCTGGTGTACTGGTAGACCGTTCCGGTGACCGTGTCGCGGGCCCAGATCTCGGGAAGACCGTCCTTGTTGACGTCTCCCGGCGACATGATGGTCATGTTCTGCCAGTCGGCATTGCCCAGCGGGATCGGCCCCCCAGGGAACTCGTCCAGGAACTCGCTCCCTCGCTTGCCCAGGTAGAGCCAGAGCGCTGAACCTTCCTTGACGAGCAGATCAGGGTCATCGTCGTCGGTGAGAGAACCGTCGCCGTTGTCGTCGTTGAAGCTGAGAACGGAGGCGATCTGTGCCCCGTGGCGCCAGTGGGCGGAGTTCTCCTCACCGGGGCCGGTGTTTGCTTCGTCGAGGGTCGTCAGCCGGCGCACTCCGGACGCGCCTCGGTCGAGGGTTCCGTTCCCGCCACCGCGATGCGCCCAGAGCTCGTAGACGGCGGCGTTGTCGGCCGCGGGCCGCAGAGTGATCACGTCCTCGAAGTAGTCCTCGTCGTCCCAGCTGCCCCCGTTGGTGACGGTGGCGTCCGCGAACGAAGCATCGTGCGCGAGCACCCCGGTCCCGAAGGTGCCGTTGCCACTGCCGGGATACGTCCAAAGCTGTCCGGTGCCGGGATCCACGTTGACGAGGTCGACGGTGGTGTCGCCGTTCATGTCGCCGAGACGGTCCCGTTCAGCGGCCCGCGTGGGAATGAGCTGGTACACCTTGGTGTCGGAGCGGTTGTTGGCCGCGTCTTCGCTGCGGACGTAGAGGTACTGCGGGCCGGCGTACGGGGGCCTGAAGGTCACGCTGGCCGATCCGCCGGTCGTCGTGGCCTTCTCCGTCCTCTCCTTCGTGTCCGAGTCCGTCCACCAGACGAACTTGGTGACGTCCGACACGCCGTTCGCATCGAAGATGAAGGTCCCGTCGGTCCGTGCAGGGCTCGCGCACGGAGTGCCGCCAGAGCCCGGGCACGCCTTGGTGACGTCCTCGGGGAACTGCGCCGAGGAGACCTTGGGCTTCTTCGAGGGGCGTTCCCAGTCGTAGGTGAACTGGCAGCGCCCGGCCCACGGGCTGTTGCTGACGGAGTCCCTGACGATGACGTCGTACCAGTAGGTCCCCGACGTGAGGGTGGTTCCCGCAGTGATGCGCCACATGGCCGTGCTGCCGCTGCTCACGTCGACGATCTTTGAGGTGTAGCCCGTCGTCCCGGTCGAGCCGAACCGGAACTCGGCCTTCAGGCCGTTGTCGTCCGCGTCCCTCACCCGCGCCCGCAGCGTGATCTGGTCGGTGGTGCCGATGGTGCCACCGGCGCACGGGACCAGGGGGTCGATGCTCAGGGTCGGCTTGGCCGGCGGAGTGTTGAGGTAGGTGGACACGCGTGCGGAGTTGGGGTCGAACTTGCGCCACGAGACGTCGATGGCGTTCGACTGAGAGGTGAGGACGAAGGCCCAATAGCTCCATTTGGCGGACGCCGCCTTGGCGATCGCGGTCGTGACGTCGAGCTCCACGAGGCCCGCGCTGTCCGTAGGGCAGTTCCTGCCGCCGAAGGACTCGCCGGAGGAGTCCACGATCTCACCCCAGGCCGGCTGGTTGTTGTACGTGATGTTCGTCGGCAGCTTGTTCCCGATGTTTCGTACGAGCAGATCGCCGGAGTTGCAGGACCAGGAGCCGGCGTGCGTCTGCTTGATGCGCAGCGTCGACTTGATGACCTGCTTGCCCCAGGTGTTCGCCGCCGAGATGCGGAAGTAGGTGTTGGCGCGGACCGTCCCGCCGATCTGCGTGTCGTTCGCGTAGCCGACTCGGGCGAAGTCGGAGATGGTGCCGCCGTTCCAGTAGACCGTGTCGCCACTGTTCGGGTAGGCGCTGTGCTGGTACGCGATCGACCAGGCGTTCTTCCAGGCGTCCGGGGCCCAGACCGGGTCGATCACGACGGGGTACACGGTCTTCGGGTCGTTCAGAAGAGTGGTGTCAGGCGTGAGGGTGAGCTTGCCGGGCTCGAGTTTCACGCCCAGAGCGGCCTGCCGTGCGCCTTCCGCGGATCCGTCCAGCGTGTCCTGGAGCGAGCGCTTCGCGGGGAGCGAGTCCTTGGGAGTCTTCGGGTCGACAGGTGTCGCCGACTCCGATCCACCGGAGTCCCACATGCGAGGCGGGGGGGCGACGAAGAGGGTGTCGCGGGACGGGGCTTTGACGCGGATCTCGCCCGTCGCGCCTGTCGTGATCTCCGCACCCTTGGACTTGAGCCCGAAGTCGACAGCACGCAGCTTCGGGTTCTTGGTCGCCGCGCGTGTCTTGACGACGAGGGCGTGGGAGAAGTCGGTGGTGCCTGCGGTCGCTGTGAGGTCGACACCGGGCAACACGTTCGCGTACGTGGCGGTCCGCCCGTTCACTGTGGGCTTCGGCAGGGCGCCGTAGGGCCAGGTCAAGGAGACGCTGCGCCCTTCGCGCACCATGGTGGCGAAGGCGCCGTCACCGCCGGCCGAGAAGGAGACGTCCATGGCCGAGGCCTTGGGTGCGATCCGGCCGTCAGAGCGCTCGACCAGGATCGGGTCGATCTGCACGAGGTCCGCGCCGTGCCGGACGCGGGTCGGAACGATGGAACGGTCCACACGGTACGTGCCGTCGGGGTTCGCGTAGACCTCATCGGTCTCGGTGCGCCGGGAGACGATCTCCACGGGCTTCCCGGTACTTGCTGCGCTCCGGAGAGCCTGTTCCGCCTCCTGGGCTTCGCTCGCCGCCCCGGCGCGCCCTCTCGTGCTCTCCGGCGCGTCGGTCGCCGCAGCGTACCCGGGCGGTGCGAGCGAAAGAAGGCCCGCGGACATCGTCGCGACGACGAATGCCGAGAGTCCTCTTCGTATCCCCCCCGGGGAATCGGACATTCTTGACCTGAACTGTTTCATGGTGGTGGGTTCCGTCCCCATTCATGACGTCAGCGGCGTAATCCCGGTACCCCCTCGGACACAATTCACCGGGATTCGATCTGGGTGTCCAAGCTGCTTTCTAGCAGGCACCTCCGAATCAATGCGACAAGATTCAGGCCGACTTGACGGACTCCAGTCAACCTTTTCGCTACGCCTTGTCATGGTCGCCCACCGTGCGTAGCGTGCGACCCATCGCGTGATCATTAATCCAGGGGTGGGGATCAACGTGCCGTTTTGGCGTGCGCAAAAATTGTCAAGACATAAATCGCCAGTGTGGCGTTCGGGACTCTTCGCACTGGGGCTGGCATTGCTGGCTTCCGGTGCGTCGTTGTCTCCGGTCGCTCAGGCGGTCGAGGGAAGGAGCCTGCCCGAACTCCAGAAAGTCACTGACGTCCCCGCCGCCACCGGCACACCTCGACCGTCGCCTCCGCCACCCCCGAAGAGCGCGCGGGCTGCTCTCAGGACGGCGCCTCCCGTCACCTGGCCCGAGCCGGCGACCGTGCAGGTCACCGTACCCAGGGCCACGCAAGGACTGGCTGCGCGGACGCGGACGCAGGATGCGCTCGCCGGGCGGGACAAGGCTGCTCCGGCCGGACCCTCGGCTAAGGCGGGCGCTCTTCCGCTGCGCCTCGCGGTGGGGAATCCCGCGGTGGCCAGAGGAACCAGAACGCCTGGTGTCGACGCCCCGGAGATCACGGCGAAGGTCTCGGTCCTTTCCCAGGACGCCGCCCGTAAGGCGGGGGTGAAGGGGCTGCTCCTGTCTGTGAGCCGCACCGACGGCGGTGGCGGAGTCGCCCCCCTGTCGGTCGAGCTCGACTACCGCGCCTTCGCGCATGCCTACGGCGGATCGTGGGGATCCCGCCTCCGGTTCACGACCCTCCCCGCTTGCGCGCTGACGACGCCGGGCAAGCCCGAGTGCCGCACCAGTGGCACTGTGGCGAGCGTCAACCACAGTGCGGCGGGGACTCTCACCGGTACTGTCGCGGCCCGTCCCGCAGACGCGACGGCAGGGGCAGTGGTCCTCGCCGCGACCGCCGGCCCTTCGGGCGCCACTGGCACGTACAAGGCGACGTCCCTCAGCCCGACGGGTTCCTGGTCGGGCGGTGGTTCCGCCGGTGACTTCTCCTGGTCCTACCCGATGGAGATCCCCACATCGCTCGGCGGCCCCGGCCCCTCAGTGGCTCTCTCCTACTCCTCCGGGTCGGTGGACGGCAGAACGGTCGCCACCTCGCAGCAGCCTTCCTGGGTCGGGGACGGCTGGGACATGGGCGACAACTTCATCGAGCGCAGCTACGTTCCGTGCGCCGACGACCGGAAGCCGGGAAGCGGCTTCAACAACCCGACCACGCACCCGACCGGCGACCTCTGCCAAGGGCCGCCGATGGTGACCCTGTCGCTCAACGGATCGTCGACCGCACTCGTCCTGGACGACAACAGCAAGAAGTGGATTCCGGCCGACGACGACGGCTCCAAGGTCGAGATTCGGACGGACACCGACAACGGGGACAACGAGAACGAGTACTGGGTAGTCACCAACACCGAAGGCATTGAATTCCATTTCGGCCGCAACCACCTGCCGGGCTGGAAAAGCGGCATGCCGTCCACCAATTCGGCCTACACGGTGCCCGTCTACGGAAATCACCCGGGCGAGGACTGCCACGCCGACACCTTCGCGGCCTCGGTCTGCGACCAGGCATACCGCTGGAACCTCGACTACGTCGTCGATCCCCGGGGTAACGCCCTGACGTACTGGTACAGCAAGGAGCGTAACTACTACGGCTCCAACGTCACCACGACAGGAGCCACGACGGCTCGCGGGTACGACCGCGGCGGCTGGCTCACCCGGGCCGCCTACGGTCTGCGCTCCGACAACCTTTTCGCTGCGGCACCGGCCGAGGTGGTGTTCGGAGTCACCGAACGCTGCATCGTCGTTCCCGGCGTCTTCGACTGTTCCGAGTCCAAGCTGACCTCGACTGCGCCCTACGACGTCACCAAGCGGTGGCCCGATGTGCCCGCGGACCAACTCTGTGCGGCGGGGGAGACCTGCAACAGCCGTACGTCGCCGACCTTCTTCACCCGTAAGCGGCTGGAATCCGTCACGACCCAGGTCTTGAAGAACGGGATCCCGACCCCCGTCGACACCTGGACACTGGAACAGGACTTCCTTCCCACCGGCGACGGAGCCGTCGCCGGCGAGTACCCGCTCTGGCTGAAGAGCATCAAGCACACCGGCCGCAACGGCGGCGAGCTTTCGCTGCCGCCGGTGACGTTCGGTGGCGTCCAGCTCGACAACCGCGTCGACAACGACGACGACGGGAATCCGCCGTACAAGCGCTGGCGCATCGAGACGATCCAGACCGAGACGGGTGCGCGAACCGTCGTCAAGTACGCGCCTACCGAGTGCTCCAGCATCCCGGGCAGCGTCAAGCTGCCCGCCTCGCCGGCCGACAACGAGCTTCGCTGCTACCCCGTGGTCAATGAGACCAACGACCCGACCGACCCCACTGGGACGAAGAAGCTCTACAAGACGGACTGGTTCCACAAGCACCGCGTCGATCAGGTCCGTGACGAGGACATCAACGGCACCTCGCCCGCCCGTGAGAGCAACTACCAGTACATCGGCACCCCCGCCTGGGCGTACGACGACAGCAGCGAACTGACCAACGAGCCGGCCCGCACGTGGTCGGTCTACCGGGGCTATGCCAAGGTGCGCACCCTGGTCGGAGTCGCCCCGGACAAGCGCTCGCAGACCGACACGCTCTACTTCCGCGGTCTGGACGGCGACCGGAAGGCCGACGGGACACGGCGCTCGGTCAAGGTGACGGACTCCGAGGGCGGCCAGGTGGCCGACAAGCCGCTGCTCGCCGGCCAGGTCAGAGAGACCCTCTACTACGAGGGTGAGGGCGGCGCCCTGCACTCGGCCACCCTCAACACTCCCTGGCTGCGGGGGCCCACAGCCACACGCAAACGCGATGCGACCGGTGCGGCCCCGCTGGAGGCGTGGATCAAGGGGCTGGGCTCGACGGCGTCGCGCTCCGTACTGTCGGGCAACCGCGGCCAGCGGCGCACCGCGGTGGAGCACACACACGACGACAGCGGTCGAGTCACCCAGACCACCAACCGCGGTGACGTCGACGACCTGAACGACGACACGTGCGTCCGGTACGAGTACCTCGACAACATGACGAAGTGGTTCAGGTCCCAGCAGACCCGGACCGAGACTCTGGCGAAGGCCTGTACCGACTCCAGTCTCACCCGCCCGGACGACGTGATCTCCGACGCCAAGGTCATCTACGACGCGGTCGGTAATGTCGTGGGGACGGAGTCGCTGAAGGGCTACTCCGGCTCCACGCCGCAGTACGAGCCTTCCGGTTCGTCGACCTTCGACGACTATGGCCGCCCCACGTCCATGACCGACGTGTACGGCAAGAGCACGACCATGGCTTACACGCCGGCGTCGGGCTCGGTCGTCACCAAGACCGTGACCACCAATGCCCTCGGCCACACGGCGACGACCGAGGTCGACCCGGGGCGCGGCCTGCCCGTCGCCCAGATCGACGCCAACGGGCGCAAGAGCGTCATGCAGTACGACCCCCTGGGCCGGATGACGAAGGTGTGGTCGCCCGACCGCGACTCGCTCACCACGACCCCGGACGCCGAGTTCTCGTACACGGTCGGGCAGAACGCCCCTGTCGTCATCACCAACAAACGCCTGCTGGAGAACGGCACTTACCGGGTCAGCTACGACTTCTACGACGGCGCGCTCCGGCTGCGACAGACGCAGAATCCGGCATCAGGAGGCGGCCGTGCCATCACGGACACCTTTTATGACAGCCTCGGCCGAGTTTGGAAGGAGAACGCGGGCTACTACAACAGTGCGAGCGATCCCACTCCGGTCATGTTCCCGGCTGTCGACAACGGCGTTCCTTCATCGAGCGTGACCGCGTATGACGGAATGAGCCGCCCGACCGCCACGATCGCCCGCAAGTTCGGGATCGAGACGTGGCGTACCACGACCACGTACGGCGGGGATTGGACGGCCGTCGACCCGCCCGCGGGCGAGACGCCGACGATGGCCTTTGTGGACGCGTACGGTCGCAAGACCGAACTGCGTCAGTTCAAGGGTGACGGGCCGAGCGGCCTCTACGACCAAATCACCTACCAGTACAGCCGGAAGGGGCAGCTCGAGAAGGTCGTCGACCAGGTCGGCAACGAGTGGAAGCAGACTTACGACATCCGCGGACGGATCACGTCCAGCACCGACCCGGACAAGGGCACCAGCACCCTCGCGTACGACAAGGGCGACCGCGTGGTGTCCATGACGGACGGCCGCAAGCCCGCCCAGACCGTCGCCATGGTCTACGACGACCTGGGGCGCCTCACCGAGACCCACGCGGGATCGGTCACCGGTCCCAAAATCACGTCTCAGACCTACGACACGCTGCCCGGCGCCCTTGGCCTGCCGGTCGCGTCCACCCGGTACGTCGACGGGACTCCCTACACCCAGTCCGTCACGGGCTACGACGCCGAGTACCGCCCCAAGGGGACCTCGATCACCATCCCCGCGTCCGAGACGGGGCTAGCCGGCACGTACACGTTCTCCAACACGTACACCGCGCGGACCGGTCTGCCGTACACGACGACCCATCCCGCCGTCGGCGGCCTGCCCATGGAGCGCGTGTCTGTCGGATACAACGCGCTCGATGTCATCAACACGATGTCCGTGGCGGGCAAGACCTTCGTGGCGGGCACCGAGTACACGTCACTGGGCGACGTGGTGCGCACCAGGGTCGACTCGGCCGGCAAGCAGCTGATCTCCAGTTACGTGTTCGACGAGCAGACCCGACGGGTCACGCGGGCCACGCACCACCAGGAGATCGGCACCGTCGACACGACGCAGATCAGCGACACCACGACCGCGTACGACGCGGTCGGGAACGTCACCCGGGTCACCGAGAAGGCGGGCGACAACCCGAGTCAGACCTCTACCGACGTGCAGTGCTTCGCCTATGACTACCTGCGCCGGATGTCGGACGCGTGGACGTCGACTGACGACTGCGCCAGCCGGCCCGGTTCGTCCGGCCCGGCCACGGCCCCGCAGGTGGGCGGGCCCGATCCGTATTGGCACTCGTACACCTTCGACGCCGCGGGCAACCGTCAGTCGGAGATCAAGCATGACACTGCCGGTGACCCGGCCAAGGACATCACCCGGGTTTACACCTATGCGCCGGGCCTGTTGACGAAGAGCCGCCTTTCCAAGGTCGCCACGTCCGGCCCGCAGGGTTCCCGTGAGGAGTTCTACGGGTACGACGACGTCGGCAACATGACCTCGCGGACGATCCAGGGCGATACCCAGAGCCTGGAATGGGACGTCGAGGGCCACCTCAAGAAGGTGACCGCAGGTCAGAACGACACCTCGTTCGTGTACGACGCGGACGGCAACCGCCTGATCAAGCATGAGCCGAGCGGGTCCACCCTGTACCTGCCGGGAACCGAGCTCAAGGTCGACAAGGACGGCAAGCTCCTCAAGACGACCCGCTTCTACGGCCACCCGGCCGGCCCGGCCATGGTCAAGGTGGCGCAGGGCGGGACGATCACGACCTCGTACCTGCTGTCCGACCGCAACGGCACGGCGACGACCTCCGTCGACGCGACGACCAAGGCGGTCACGCGACGCAAGTTCACGCCGTTCGGTGAGGAACGCGGTCAGGCACCTTCTATGTGGCCGTCCGAGAAAGGCTACGTCGGCGGCACCAAGGACGACTCGACGGGCCTGACCCACCTGGGGGCACGCGAGTACGACCCGGCCCTGGGGCGTTTCATCTCGGTGGACCCGCAGATGGACATTGCCGAGTCCCAGACGATGAACCCGTACGCGTACGGCAACAACAGTCCGATCACGTCCGCGGACCCTTCGGGTCGGGCCTTCTGCGAGGACGAGGCCTGCACCAAGAGGTCTCCCGCACCGGCTCCGTCCCCGAGCCAAGGCGGCAACAGCAGTGGCCCGGGCACCACGCCTCCTCCTCCGCCTCCGCCGCCGGCCTCGACGGTCAGCGAGGAGGACGTCAAGAAGGCCGCTGCGATCAAGCAGAAGTCCAAGGCGGACATCATCCTCGAGATCGCCCTCGAGGTCGCCAAGGACATGAGCGGCTTCAACGACATCAAGGACTGCATCGGCGGTGACCTCTGGGCGTGCGGCTCGATCGCCCTGGACGCGGCCATGCCGTTCGCCGGCAAGGCGAAGAAGGCGTTCAAGGCGCTGAAGACCGCCTGGAAGATGTACCACCGCTGGGCAGGTGAGGTCCGCTGGGCCACGCGCATGTTGCGGCGCGCGGACGACGAAGCGATGGCCGCGGCGAAGTACGCCGACGATATGGCCGCGTGGAAGAAGGAGGCCGATGCGGCGAAGGCGGCCGCGAAGAAGGCGGACGAGGCGGCGGCGGACGCGGCGAAGAAAGCCGACGGAAGCGGCGGAGACGCTCCCAGTTGCCCCGTCAGAAACAGCTTCACTCCCGAGACGAAGGTTCTTCTTGCCGACGGTTCCACGAAGGCGATCAAGGACCTGAAGCCCGGGGACAAGGTCCTCGCGACCGACGAGAAGACCGGTGATACGGCCGGCAAGGACGTGGCCGCCGTCATCATCGGAAAGGGCGAGAAGCATCTCGTCAAGATCACCGTCGACACGGACGGCGCCAAGGGGGACCGCACGGCCCCCATCACGGCCACCGACGGCCACCCCTTCTGGGTCCCGGCCCTCCGCAAGTGGGTCGACGCCAAGGACCTGAAGCCGGGCCAGTGGCTCCGCACGAGCGCCGGCACCCACGTCCAGATCACCGCGGTCCGCGCCTGGACCCAGCCGGCGAGCGTGCGCAACCTGACGGTGGCGGATTTTCACACTTACTATGTACTAGCGGGCTCGGTGCCGGTCCTCGTCCACAATTGCGGCGGCCTTGACGCCGACTATGGAGAGGTCCTTCCTGATGGGCGGCGAACTGGTGTGACGGCCATCGTGGGTCCTGGGCATCCAAAGGGAACTGGCCCCGCCCGTAGGATTATCCCACCGGGTTTCGTTAAGAACTCGCCTGGCCACACGAGGGGTCATCTGCTGCCTAGATCGATGGGTGGCGATGGAAAGGTTGAAGCGAACCTCATCAGAACAAATTCCAAGACAGACACTGGAGCTATTGCTAGGTTCCAGGACTCCATTGCGGCACACGTTGCGGAAGGTAACACGGTGCTATACCAGGCAGTACCCCGGTACCTTCCCGGCTCGAACGTCCCCTTCAGGTTGGATATCAGCGCCATTGATGACAACGGGTGGTCCACTGCGGCCCAATTCCTCATCGACTGAAAGTTGATGTTTCGTGTTTCCTTTCGAGCTTGTCCGGCTGACCGATGATGAGAACGAGGTGAGGGTTACCGTACTGTCTCCCATGGGGGACGACCTCTGGGAAGCCGAGATTTCGGTAGCCAGCCTATTTGTCAAGGGGGCCACTCTCCTAGTCCTGTACGACTCAAGGCTGCAAGCATGGAAAGAGGCGCTGGTGTCACTTTCCCAGGGGCGAAACATCGACTGGATGTCTGAAAGTAACGGGCCAACGGTAACCATCGAGCTTGAGGGTGAAAATGGCTGTCCGGATGTTGTAGTGGCGGACGAATCGATCTCCATGGTGACCGTGCGTATCCCTGTCGCTCTGGAGGATGGATGGATCGCCGAAAATCAGGAACGCCTCCGCCGTTTCATGGAGGAACTATGAAACTCACTTGCCATAGACGTTCCCAGGAACGGATTCCGAAATAGCCCCTGCTGTGAACGGATTCGTGGAGCCTTCCATGCGTCTACCCTGCAGAGTCCGGCAATGTGAGAAATGCTCACACTCGGATGGCTGGGGATTCCCTACTCGGGTCCCGTTGGAGTCGCTGCCGACTTTCCCATTCGCAGATTGAGCTGAACGTCAGCGAGGCCCTGGCGGATCCCCGGCAGGGCCTCGCTGACGTTTGACGGCGGTAGTTGACGGCAACGTCGGCAGACACGCGCTGCGTCATTGTCGACTCGTCGCCATGTCAAACGGAACGGCGAACTCGGTGGGTCCTCACAGCGCGGGCGCCTGGAAGCTCCATACGCCCCATGACCACGCCCACCTTGCCGTTCCGTCGATCGACCACCAGGGCGCCGACACCAGGCGAGACGGTGTGCCCGTCGGCATCAGACCGCGTTTGAGATCTGCCGTGCCGTGGGGCGGGCGGGGTCGTTGAGCTCTGTGTGAGTGGCTCTGGGGGTGGGTATCCGTCGGGCCTGGCGGACGAGCAATGGGCGCTGGTGGAGCTGTTGCTGCCGCTGGCGCGGGTGGGTTCGAAGGGCGGTCAGCGGGAGAAGCACCCGCGGCGGCGGATCGTGGACGCGATCTTCTACGTGGTGCGGCTGGCTGTGCCTGGCGGCAGCTGCCGAAAGACTTCCCGCCGTGGCCGACGGTGTACTGGTACTTCACCTGGTGGCACGACGACGGCAGTGTCGAGCGCATCCACGACGCCCTGCGCGGCCGTATCTGGGAGGCGGACGGCCGTGACGTGGAGCCGAGCGCGGGCCTGATCGACTCGCGGTCCGTCCGCACCGCCGACACCGTCCCCGCTGCCACCAGGGGCCTCGAGGCGAGCAAGAAGGTGAAGGGCCGCAAGCGGTTCATCGTCACCGACACCCTTGGCCTGCTCCTGGCCGTCCACGTCGCTGCGGCGAGCATCCAGGACCGCGACGGTGCGAAGCGACCGTTGCTGTGGACCAGGCTCCCCGACCGCAGCCAGGGCATCGACGCGGGCAAGAAGATCGTCGGCAGGAAGCGGAGCATCGTGACCGACACCCTCGGCCTTCTCCTTGCCGTGCTGGTGACTGCGGCCGGCGTAACGGACTCGGTGGCCGGCACCGCGCTGCTCGACAAGGTCGTGGCCGAGCACCCTCGCGTTCGCAAGGTGTGGGTCGACGGCGGATACCGCCAGCACCTCGTCGAGTATGCCGCCACCCTCGGCATCGACATGGAGATCACCGTCCGCAAGCCTGGGACCAGGGGATTCACCCCGATCTCCAAACGGTGGGCAGTCGAGCGGCCCTATGGCTGGCTCATGCTCCATCGCCGCCTCGCCCGTGACTGCGAAACCCTGCCCACCCGCTCGGAAGCCATGATCCACCTCGCGATGACCGGCCTCATGGCCCGCCGCCTCACCAGAGAGAACACCATCTCCTGGCGCGACTCGAAGAAGACCACAGAACATCCCATCTCAGGATGAAACATCGGACGAAAACGACCTCTCAGAGGTGGGGGCTATGGGTGCGCCGGAGAAGTCGCCAGCCAGCGCGAAGCCACCCTCATTGAGGGCAGGTCCACAGACTGCAGCACGTGCATGCCCCAGCGGACAGCGCGGGCTAGCCGCTTTCGTCGTCGAGGGGGCCGCCGTTCGGGTTACGCGCCCTAGGGGCGGGTCATCCCGGAGAGGTACGCGAGGTTGATCCCGGGGGCTGACGATTCCGTGCGGCCTTCTTGGTGAGATGGGGACATCGACACCGAGGGCACGGAGGGAACGCAGACCATGTCAGGACAGCGCAAGGCGAGCCGCTACATCGTCCCGGTCGCGGTAGCCGGTGTGGCCGCGGCGACCATCGGGCTTGTCCCGGCGCTCGCCGCGTCGGGTGACCCGGACCTGCCGAAGATCACGGCTCAGCAGCTCATCGAGAAGATCGCCTCGTCGGACACGCAGACGCTGTCCGGCACCTTCAAGATCGACACGGACCTCGGTCTGCCGTCCGTCGCGGGCCTGCTGCCGTCGGCGGCGGCCGGCGGAAGCGGCGGCAAGGGCTCCGTGGACCCGTCGGCGAAGCTGACCGAGCTGGTCTCGGGCTCGCACACGCTGCGGGTGGCGGCGGACGGCCCGGACCGGCAGAAGCTGACGGTCCTCGACGGCTCCGACGAGTACAGCCTGATCCACAACGGGGCCGACGTCTGGGCCTACGACAGCAAGTCGAACGAGGTCGTCCACGACAAGGCGGGCGGCCCGGACGGCAAGGGCGGCAAGGCCCCGAAGGGCGAGGCCCCGCGGGCCCCGCACGACAAGCTGCCGGCCACCCCGAAGGCCCTCGCGGACGAGGTCCTGAAGGCGGCGGGCGACACCACGTCCATCACCGTCGACGGTACGGCGAAGGTCGCCGGCCGGGACGCCTACCAGCTCGTCGTCCGGCCGAAGCAGTCCGGCTCGACGGTCGAGTCGATCAAGATCGCGGTCGACGCGGCCACCGGCACCCCGCTGAAGTTCACGCTCGCCTCGGTGAGCGGCGGCAAGCCGGTCGTCGACGCGGGCTTCACCAAGGTCGACTTCGGCAAGCCGGCCGCCTCGACGTTCACCTTCACGGCGCCGAAGGGCGCGAAGGTGACGGAGGGCCTCAAGGGCGACGACAAGGCCCCGAAGGGCTTCGAGGACCCGTTCGGCGGCCTGCTGAAGGGCGGCGGCCTGGGCGGCGAGCACGGCGACCCGGGCAAGAAGGGCCTGAACGGCGGCCCGCGGGTCATCGGTGAGGGCTGGACCACCGTCGCCAGGCTCGACACCGGTGCCCCGGCGCCCAAGACCGAGGACGCGCCGAAGGAGTTCCAGGGCTTCCTGGACTCGTTCGGCGACAAGGTGAGCGGGAAGTTCGGATCGGGCACGGTCTTCAAGACGAAGATCGTCAACGCGCTGATGACGGACGACGGCAAGGTCTACGTCGGTGCGGTGACCCCGCAGAAGCTGGTGGAGGTCGCCAACTCGGCCAAGTAGGAGGCCGATTGGGGCCCGGGCGGGTCGGGGGCAATGGTCACCGGCCCGCCCGGGAGCTTTTTCGTGCGCGAACCGCCTTACGGGAAGGTCAGCTTGAAGCTGTTGA
This sequence comes from Streptomyces sp. NPDC004327, assembly GCF_042873935.1. Classification (NCBI taxonomy): domain Bacteria; kingdom Bacillati; phylum Actinomycetota; class Actinomycetes; order Kitasatosporales; family Streptomycetaceae; genus Streptomyces; species Streptomyces sp. NPDC004327. The sequence goes on from NZ_JBIAME010000003.1 coordinate 392,138, forward strand.
TCGTGCCCGTGTCGGACGCCGCCTTGTCCTGGACGCGGAGCTTCCAGACGCCGTTGGCGACCTCGCTGGAGGCGTTCACGGTGTAGGTCTTGTTGATGTCGTGCGTGCTGGAGCCGGTCCGGTTGTGCAGGTTGTAGACCGAGCCGTCGGGCGCGATGAGGTCGACGACCAGGTCACCGATCCAGGTGTGGCTGATGTTCACGCCGACCTGGAGGCTGCTGGGCGCGTTGCCCGTGATGCCGGAGACGGTCACCGACGAGGTCACCGCGGCACCGGCGTCCGGGATGGCCACCGGGGTGGTGTTCTGGAAGACCGTGCCGGTCGGCGGGGTGGTCGTACCGGTCGCCAGGTTCCACACCGCGTAGGCGATGGCGTCCGAGTTGCGGTCCAGGGCGGTGTCGTTGATGTTCGCCGAGGTGTCGCACGAGGCGTGGTAGCAGCGGTCGAACGCCTGGCCCGACGTGCCGCCCCAGTTCTGCGCCTGGGTGGCGGTCTTGATGTAGTCGGCGCCGGAGAACAGTCCGCCGACCGGGATGCCCGCGTTCTTGAAGGGCGCGTGGTCGGAGCGGCCGTCGCCCTCCGTCTCGGGCTCGGTGACGATGCCGAGACCGGAGAAGTAGGTCTTGAAGGTCTGCTCCAGGGTCGGGTCGTCGTCGTAGACGAAGTAGCCCGGGTTCGGCGAGCCGATCATGTCGTAGTTCAGATAGCCGCTGATCTTCGCGCGGTCGGCGGCCGCCAGGTTGTTCACGTAGTACTGGGAGCCGACCATGCCGAGCTCCTCGGCGCCCCACCAGGCGAAGCGTATGTGCTTCGTCGGCTGGAGCTGCGCGCGGGAGACGGCGAGCGCGGTCTCCAGGATGGCGGCTGAGCCGGACCCGTTGTCGTTGATGCCGGGCCCCGCGGTGACCGAGTCGAGGTGCGAGCCGGACATCACGACCTGGTTCGGGTCGCCGCCCGGCCAGTCGGCGATCACGTTGTAGCCGGTGGCGCCGTTGTACGTGAACTGCTGGAGCGTGGTGGTGTATCCGGCCGCGTCGAGCTTGGCCTTCACGAAGTCGACGGAGGCCTTGTAGCCGGTGCGGCCGTGGGCCCGGTTGCCGCCGTTGTTGGTGGCGATGGTCTGCAGGTCGGCCAGGTGCTGCTTGACGTTGGCCACCGAGATGTCGGGCGGTGTGACGGCGGCGGTGCCGGACGCGGCCGCGGTGGCGGGCGCGGCGCCGGCGAGGGCGCCGACGATCAGGGCCGAGGTGCCGGCCAGGGCGGAAAGTCTCGCGGAGAGTTTCATGTGGGGGCTCCGGATTCCGAACTGGGGATGGGACGGAACGTACGAGCGCCTCGCGTCGTGGGTGGCGCGAGGCGTTGGAGCTGTGCGGGTTGCGGTGCTGTGCGGGTTGCGGTGCTGTGTGCGCAGGGCTCTGTGAGACGAATGTTCAGCGGGAGTCTGATATTCCGTCAAGATGGAAACCGGTCACGGGTGTTCGCTGAGCGGACAAGGGTTCCCGTCGGGTGCTTCCGGCCGTTGCAGCGATAGGGCGGCCAGCGAATGGATGAAACACGGCGAAACGGACACCGGGTGCGTCCGCTCTCCTCTCTCCGGCGCCCACGATGCCGAGTGGCCGCGCGAGTCCCGCGGCCGTGCCGTCCGGCTCCGGGAGAGAAGGAATCACCTTGGCAACCACACGAAAAGTCCGCCGCACCATGCTGGCCACCGTGGCCGCGCTCGCGATGGGCGTCGGCATGGCCCAGGCCGCGACGAGCTCGCAGCCGGCGGACGGCGCCGCCGCGAAGAGTGCCGCAGCACCGGCCAAGAAGTGGCTGACCTCGCACGCGCCCAAGGAGCACACTCCTGCCGGCCAGGCCCAGCCGAAGCACCCGCGACCAGTGACCGGGCCCCGCCTCACCGCGACCGAGCGGGAGCTGGAGCTGGCGGCCCGGACGACGCCGGAGGTGAAGCGCCCGGGCGTCGGCAACCGGATCGGGCAGGCCCCGGTCCTGGCCCCGCCCGGGAAGTCGTTCAGCTACGAGGGCGCGAGCCAGAACACCTCCCTCTACCCGCCGGACACCCACGGAGCCGCCGGCAAGGTCAACTTCGTGGAGGTCACGAACGGCGAGGGCGTCAGCGTCTACACCAAGACGACCGGCACGCTGCAGAAGAAGACCTCCTTCGCCAGCTTCTTCGGCTACACCGACCAGACGATCTTCGACCCGCGTGTCGTCTACGACAAGACGTGGAACCGCTGGGTGATCAGCGCCGAGGCGTTCCCGGAGGCCGGCGGCGCCCAGTACGCCTTCATCGCCGTGTCCAAGACCTCGGACCCCAAGGGCGCGTACTACGTCTCCCAGTTCGACGTCTCGGGCCTCGGCGGCTTCTTCGACTACCCGCAGCTCGGCCTCGACCAGGACGCCGTCATCATGACGGCCAACGAGTTCAGCGACGTCGCGTACACGGGCTCGTGGGCCTTCGGCATCGGCAAGGCGCAGCTCTACAACGGGCTCGGCTTCAGCGTCCCGGCGTTCGACCTCGGCACGCCCGGCACGGTGGCGCCCCCGATCGTGGAGGACAACAGCACGAACGCCTTCCTCGTGGCGGCGGGCGTCGGTGACAACACGCACCTGAAGCTGTTCAAGGCCAGCAACTTCGGCCGCAGCGGCGTGACCGTCGCGGCCCCGACCGATGTGACGGTGACCGCGTTCAGCGCCCCCGCCCCCGCCGCGCAGCCGGGCACGGACCAGACGCTCGACACGCTGGACGCGCGCTTCCAGAACAACAGCACGCAGATCGGCAACCAGCTCCTCAACGTCCACACCATCGGTGGCAGCCTGCCGACGCCGAAGTGGTACCAGATCAACACCGGCACGAGTGCCCTGACGGCCAGCGGCCTCTTCTACGAGACGACCACGTCGTCGGACTTCAACCCGTCGATCGCCGGCTCCGCCGTGGGCGGCACCCTCGACAACCCCATCGGGCGGTTCTTCGTCACCTGGACGGCCACCGACACCGGCCCCACCCCGCACCAGGTCAGGGTGAAGGGCAGCGGCCGCCTGGCCTCCGACCCGGTCAACTTCACCGGGGGCGCGACCTTCGGGCCGACCGCGTCCACCTTCTACAACCCGGACTCGGACACCGTCGGCCGCTGGGGCGACTACTCGGCGGTCTCGATCGACCCCAGCCCCGCCACCGGCTGCGACGTCGGCAACCGCGCCTTCATCGTGAACGAGCGGCAGAACAGCCAGACCCAGTGGGCCTCGCGCATCGGCCGCCTCGGCTTCTGCTAGGCCGGTAGGGCACCACCAGGACACTCACCGAGGCGGAGGAGCGGCGGCACGCTCCTCCGCCTCCGCCGTGCCTATGGTGGAAGGGACGAGGACGGGAGGTGGCGGGACATGCGCCGGTGCCGGGGGCACGCACCCGACCGGACCCGTCTGCCCGGGCTCCGGCCGCTCGGGCTCCTGCTCGCCCTGCCCGCGCTCGTCATGTGCCAGCACACGCCGGCAGCGCCGCCGGCGCCGTCGGCGACACCGTCGTCCGGGATCACCGGAGTCGTCGTGCTCTGGCCGGCCTGCCCGGTCGAAGGCGTCCCCGGCCGCGACTGCGGCGCGCGGCCCACCGAGGCGACCGTGGTGGTGCGGCAGGACGGGACGGTCGCCGCGACCGTGCGGAGCGGGCCCGACGGCCGCTTCCGGGTCGCCGTGGCGCCCCGGACGTACACCGTGACGGCCGAGGGCCCGCGCGGGCGCCCCTGCCCGCCGGTCGGCGTCACGGTCCGCGCCGGTGCGTACGCGGACGTCACGCTGCGCTGCGACTCCGGCATCCGCTGACCCCGGAGCGGGCGCTCAGCGCGCCGTGCCCAGCAGCCGGCGCAGGGCGGTCGGCGTGTGGCCCACGTGCTCGCGGACGGTACGGGTGAGGTGGGCCTGGTCGGAGAAGCCGAGCCGGGTGGCCAGCTCGGCGAGGCCGGTCGCGCCCTCGGCGATGCCTTCCATGGCCCGGGTGACGCGGACGCGGTTGCGGTAGCGGGTCAGCGAGACGCCCATCTGCCGGGAGAAGACCCGGCTCAGCCGGTACGGCGACACCTTCAACAGGGCCGCGAGGCCGACGAGTTCGGCGGACTCCACAGCTCCTTCGAGGATCGCCTCGCGCGCGGCGGCGGCCAGCGCCCGGTCGGCCGCCGCCCGCGGCCGGGTCTCCCGCGCGCCCGCCGTCTCGCCGGACGCCGCCGTGACCAGCCGCAGCAGCTCCTCGGTCAGCGCGTACTCGACGTCGCCGGAGCCGGCGGCCGCGACCAGGCGGCGGTGGGCGAGATCGACGCGCGCGTCCACGTACACGGTCCGTGCGGCGGGCGTGCGTTCGAGGAGGGAGGGCCGGAAGGTGATCGACGTGCAGGTGTCGCCGCCGGCCGGATGAGCGAAGCGCTCCTCCTCGCCGGGCGCGCCGAAGTAGGCCATGGTCGGGTCGAGATCGGCGTCGGCGCCGTCGGCCAGGCGCCGGAAGCGGCCGGTGCGGACCAGCACGAGACGGTGGCTGTCGTGGGTCTCCGGCTCGGACCACCGGGTGTGGTCGGAGCGGCACCCGACCACGGACACGGTGAACTCGGGCCGGCGGGCGAGGGGCGAGGCGGACAGCATGCTGCGGACACTACGCGCCGGGACTGACGGTCAGGTGCGGTCCGGTGACGAAAGGGGTTCGCCCGCAAGGATCTTCAAGACCGCGGGGGCGGTCGCGGCGGATGCTGGAGGCCACGTGAAGACACGAAGGGAACCATCCATGGCCGTCAACGCACAGCTCAGCTCGATCGTCCTCGACTGTGCCGACCCCCAGGCGCTCGCCGCGTTCTACGCCAAGGTCACCGGCTGGGAGATCAACTCGGCCGACGACTCCTGGGCCTCCGTCGGCCAGGGCCCGGTCCAGCTGGCCTTCCAGCACGTCGACGGCTACCAGGGCCCGGCCTGGCCGGACGCCGGCAAGCACGTCCACCTGGACTTCAAGGTCGCCGACCCGGAGCTCGCGGTGAAGGAGCTGCTCGCGGAGGGCGCGACCAAGCCGGAGTTCCAGCCGGGCGGCGACAGCTGGACCGTCCTGGCGGACCCGGAGGGTCACCTGTTCTGCGTCATGGCCGCCTAGTCGGCCGGCCGGCTGGTCGGCCGAAGCGCGACGAGGTACGACGCACGACGCATGACGCGCATGACGCATGACGCGCATTACGCATGACGCGCGAGGCCGCGTCGCCGGAGCACGGCTCCGGCGGCGCGGCCTTCGCGTTCACCGGGATTCGTCGTCCTCGGCCTTCGTGTAGAGCACCTCGCGGGCCTGCTCCGCCGCGCGCAGCAGGCTCTCCGAGATGAAGTCGAGGAAGCGGGCGACGTTTTCGAGGCGGTTGGCGGCCGGTGTGCCCGCGCCGAGGACGGCGACGCCCTCGCGGGCGGCCGTGCTGAACGTGTTGTTGTCGCGGGCGCTGCGGATCATCGACTGGTACCAGAGGTCGTCGTCGACGAAGTAGCGCTCGCGGCGGCGCTCGTCGCGCTCGCGGCGGACGAGTTCCATGGTCGACAGGAACGTGACCGCCTTGGAGACGGACGCCGGGCTGACCTGGAGGCGCTGGGCGAGTTCGGCGGCGGTGAGGCTGCCGGCGTCGGTGGTGTAGAGGCAGGCCATGACGCGGGCCATCATCTTGGGCAGGCCCGAGTGCATGAGGACGGTGGTCAGCGTCTCCTCGTACGCGCGCACGGCCTCCGCGTCGCGCCCGTGCGGCTGGGGCACCGCCTGCGAGCCCTTGGCGGCGGCGGGGGTACGGCGCTGGGCGCGGCGCTCGGTGGCGCGGTGGGCGAGGTCGGCGCGGTAGGAGGTGGGGCCGCCGTTGCGCATGACCTCGCGGGTGATCGTGGACGTCGGCCGTTCGAGGCGGCGGGCGATCTCGGCGTAGGCGAGGCCGTCGGCCAGTCCCAGCGCGATCTGCTGGCGTTCCTGCTGGGTGAGCCTGCCTCCCGGCATGTGCGGTCTCCTCGGTTCGTGTCGCGGGTCGGTTGGTGTCGCGGGCCGTTGCGGGTGCCAGCCTAGCGTTCACCTTCAATCCATTGCAATGACTGGGAGGGGGTTCGTTGCGTTAGGCGAGAACTCGTTGCAACACTTTTCCTCATCTGACCTGCATTTATGGGGAAGTTGCGCAACGAGCATGTTGCCGAGATCTGGAAAGCAACGTAGCTTTTCCCATGTCGGAAACGCCGACGAGAACAGCAGGACACAGGAGAGAACGATGCAGCAGTTCGCCACCACCGCCCCGATCACCGCCGTCCTCGACATCCCCGCCGGCCGGGTCCAGTTCATCGCCGCCGACCGCTCCGACACCACCGTCGAGGTCCTCCCCGCCAACCCCGGCAAGGACCGCGACGTCAAGGCCGCCGAGCAGACCACCGTCAGCTACGACGACGGCATCCTGCGGATCCGCGCCGCCGAGCCCGCCAGCAAGCTCCTCGGCTCCACCGGCTCCCTGGAGATCACCGTCAAGCTCCCCGCCGGCTCCGGCGTCGAGGCCAAGGCGGGCGCCGCCGAGCTCCGGGTGGTCGGCCGCCTCGGCGACCTGGCCTTCGACGGCGCGTACCGCCAGATCAAGATCGACGAGGCCGCGAGCGTCCGCCTCACCGCCATGGACGGCGACGTGGAGATCGGCCGCCTCACCGGCTCCGCCGACATCCGCACCGACCGCGGCGACATCCGCGTCGCCGAGGCCGGCCGCGGCACGGTCGTGCTCCGCACCCAGGACGGCGACATCACCGTCGCCGCGGCGGCCGGCGTCTCGGCGGCGCTGGACGCCGGCACCGACTACGGCCGCGTCGACAACGCGCTGCGCAACGACGGCACCACCGAGCTCGCGATCCGCGCCACCACCTCGCGCGGCGACATCACGGCCCGGAGCCTGTGACGGCCGGGGTGGTGGTCGCCGCCACTCCGTCCCGCCGCCGCTGCCGGGTGGTCCTCAGGGTCCACCCGGCAGCCAACGCGGTGCCCGCGGTGCCCGCCGTCGCCAGGTGGCCCGGTCATGCCCTCGGCGACATGGCGCGATAGCCGAATTGGTCTTGGAGGACGCGGCCCAACAGGTCATAGCGTCAGGGGAGTTCGCGTACACGGTTCGCGTACGGAGTTCACGTACGCGGTTCACGACGAGGAGGCTCCGCCATGGTCCCCGACGCAATCAGCGGCACGACGGGCAACGGCACGACGGGCAACGGCAAGACGGGCAGCGGCAGGGCGAGCGGCGGCAGGCGACGCGTGACGCTCACGAGGGTCCTGGCCGCCTCGATGGCCACCGCCGCGATCGGATTCGCCGCGGTGGGCAACGCCGACGCCGACGCCCCGCGGCAGCGCGACCGCGTCGAGATCCTCGAACTCAAGGTCCGCAACGACCAGTACACGGCCGTGGACCTCGGCCCGGCGGGGCCGAGCCTCGGCGACATGGACGTCTACTCCGGTACGGCGATCAAGGACGGCCGCGGTGTCGGGCGCGGCGGCGGACAGTGTCAGGTCATCGCCCTGTCCGGCGCGGAGACCACCTCGCAGTGCGTCCTGACGATGGAGGTCGAGAGCGGCTCGCTCACGATGCAGTCGCTCTGGACGAAGGGCGGCACCGCCCCGCTCGACATGGCCATCACCGGCGGCACCGGCGCGTACGCCGGCGCGCGGGGCATCGTCCGCTTCTGGGACATCGGGACGGCGGACGAGCGGGCGCGGGCGGAGATCCTGCGCTGACGGCTGAGACGGCTGAGACGGCTGAGACGGCTGAGACGGCTGAGACGGCTGAGACGGCTGAGACGGCTGAGACGGCTGAGACGGCTGACGGTCAGGCGTCGGCGGGCGGCTTCGGCCGGGACAGGCGGGCGACGAGGAAGAGCAGGACGCCGCACGCGCAGACGAGGATCCAGCCCGGGCGGGACGCCTGCGCGAGCTGCGTCGGGCCGGCGCCCGTGACCAGGCCGCCCGCGACGGCGATGCCGAGGGCGGCGCCGATCTGCCGCGCGGTGGAGGTGATCGCCCCGGCGACGCCGGCCCGGGCGGGCGGGAGGCCGTTGACGGCGGTGTTGGTGATCGGGGCGTTCGCGAAGCCGAATCCGACGCCGATCAGCGCGTACGCGGCGAGCAGCAGGAGCACGGGCGTGTGCGGGGTGAGCCGGACCAGGCACAGTCCGCCCGCCGTGATGAACGCGCCGGCGAGCAGCAGCGGCAGCCCCGGTCCCGTACGGCCGACCATGCGGCCGGACCACGGCGCGCAGACGGTCGCCCCGGCGGCCAGCGGCAGGGTGGCCAGGCCGGCGGCCAGCGGTGTCCAGCCGCGGGTGTGCTGGAGGTAGAGGGTGTTCAGGAGCAGCGTCATGTTGAGGGCGACGAAGACGGCGACGGCGCCGGCGACGGCGCCGCCGAAGACCGGCCGCCGGAACAGCCGCAGGTCCATGAGGGGCTCGCTGCGGCGGGACTCGACCCACACGAACGCGGCGGTCGCCACGGCGGCGCACGCGTATCCCGCGAGCGCGAGCGGCGACGTCCAGCCGATGCGCGGCCCCTCGATCAGGACGCCGACCACGGCCGCGAGGAGCACGGTCAGCAGCACCTGCCCGGGCAGGTCGAGCCGCCGGGCCGGCTGTCCCGGGGCCCGCTGCCCCCGGGACTCCGGCACGAAGACCGCGCTCAGCAGCAACGCGGCCGCGATGACGGGCGCGTTGATCCAGAACAGTGCCCGCCAGTCGAGCCCGGCGAGCAGCGCGCCGCCGGTCACGGGCCCGGCGGCCATGCTCAGGCCGAACACCGAGGCCCAGACGCCGATCGCCTGCGCCCGCTCCTTCGGGTCCGGCATCGCGTTCACCACGATCGCGAGCGCCACGGGGCTGAGCATCGACGCGCCGACACCCTGTACGGCCCGGGCCGCGACGAGCACGCCCGCCGACGGCGCGACCGCGCAGACCAGCGAGGCCGCGCCGAACACGACGAGGCCGGTCTGGAAGACGCGGCGCCGCCCGAAGCGGTCGGCCAGCGCGCCGGAGGTGACCAGGAGACCGGCCAGGACGAGGGTGTAGGCGTCGACGATCCATTCGAGCCCGCGCGTGCCGGTGCCGAGCCCGCGCCCGATGGCGGGCAGGCCCACGTTGATGATGGTGGTGTCGAGGCCCACCAGGAACATGCTGAGACAGCAGACAGCGAGCACGGTCCAGCGTCTTCGCGCGCTCAGCGCGGTCTGAACGGGCGGTGGGGCGAGGGGTGTTGTAGCGGTCACGGTCGGCCTCCGGGGTCCGGGAACGGTGCCCGGCAAGGGTCGGTCCGGACGGCGTCCGCGGCCCAGCGATTTTGCTGACACGGCAAAGAGAATTTCCGGAGAGCGACCGGCGCGGCGGTCCCGCACCTGTGAACCGAATTTCCGCACCGCATCGGACGGCCGCATCGGACGGCCGCACCGGATTGACGGTCAATCCACCCGCCACTTAAAGTCGAATGGATTCGAGTTTGACCTCTTCGGTACACAACGTGACCGGGACTGCCCCCGTATGCCCGGATTCCGGCTCCCGGTTCCCGCGAAATGAGTGAGCATGGCTACACACAGCAACCGCGACGTGGCGGTCATCGGCAACGGGCTCATGGGCTCCTCGATCGCCCGCGCCCTGGGACGGGCCGGCTGGTCGGTCACCGCGTACGACCCCGACACCTCGCGCTCCGAGAGCCTCGCCGCCGAGCTGCCGGACCGCATCCGGGCCGAGGCGGACCTGGTGGCGGCGGTCGCCTCGGCCCGCCTGGTCCTGACCTGCGCCCCGGCGTACGGAGCGGTCCTGAAGACCCTGGAGGCCGTCGAGGACTGGGCGGGCAAGACCCTGCTCAACACCGGCACCAGCTCGACGGAGGAGTCGGAGACCGCCGGCGCGTGGGCCGCCGAGCGGGGCGTGCCCTACCTGGACGCCGCGATCCTCTGCTTCCCGCAGGACATCGGCACCGAGCGCGGGTACGTCCTGTTCTCCGGGAACGCCGAGGCCTGGGCCGAGCACGAGAAGCTGCTGGGCGCGCTCGGTCCGGCCATGCGTTTCGCCTCCGAGCAGGTGCAGGCCGCGAGCGCGGTCGACGCCACGATCGTCGGCGGCGTCTACACCGCCGCGCTGGCCGGCTACGTGGAGGCCGTGGCCTACGCCAGGAGCCAGGGCGTCGGCGGCGAGGTGCTCGACGAGGCCACGGACAAGGTCCTGGCGGCGCTGAAGGACGGCACGCGGGAGGCCGTGCAGGCCATCGACAGCGGCGACTTCACGACCGACCAGGCCACGCTGGAGGTGTTCCTCCACGGCGGGGAGACCGTCCTCGCCGGCATGCGTCGTGCGGGCTTCGCCGCGAACGTGCTGGAGGCCGCGGTGCGCAATCTGAAGACGGCCGAGGCTGCGGGCCTCGGAAAGTCGGGCTTCTACGCCCTCGCGAAGGTCGCCGCGGACGACTCGGCGATCCGGCAGCAGGGGTAGGAGGGGCGAGCGGTTCGCACACCCGCTCACCCGGAGGGCGGCGGTCACGACGACCGCCGCCCTTGCCGCCGTTACGCGACCGCCGCCCTTGCCGCCGTTACGCCGCCGACGTCCGGCCGGTCGTCGAGCCGAAGCCCAGCCACGTGTGCCGGTTGCCCCACCAGCACCAGCCGACCTTGGGCGCGTCGCGGCGCTCGCGGCCGTCCCGCCCCGTGCCGTTGCTGATCCAGATCGCCGGGGTACGGGCGTCGAACGTGCCGTTCGGCTTGCGCAGCCGGGCGCCGACGGTCATGAAGCAGAGGTTGCGCTCCAGGGCGGCGGGCTGCTGGAGCACCCAGTGGATGCCCTCGGTGAGGATCAGCGGCGAGCGGCCCTCCTCGGCGAGGGCGGGCAGCGCCTCCTCGGGGCTCCAGTTGGCCATGCGGTCGCCGCGGTCGACGCCCGCGAGGAGATAGAGCGGCTCGTCGGGCACCTCGACGCCGCCGGCCGGGGCGAACGCGTCGACGTCGGTCATGTCGACGACGACGAACCCCGGCTTTCCGTCGCGGTCGAGCAGCGGCGCGAGAGCGGAGGCGGGAACGCGGTCCGGATGGACGGCGAGCAGGACGTCACTCCTGTCCCCGCCGGCGCGCTCGGCGAACGCGCGCAGCTCGTCGGCCGGCATCCCGGCGCGCTCGTGCACGCCGAGCGCGATCAGCCGCTCGGCCTGCGCGGCGAGCGCCGGCAGAGCGGCGACGTGGGAGGGAGTGGTGGCGGCGGTGGCGGTTCCGGGCGTGGTGTCGGGCACGTGACTCCTCGGTTCGCTGTTCGTCGCGCGGTGCTGGTCGCAGCAAGCGCAGCGGGGCAACGCGGCGAGCCGCCGAATCGTTCCCGCTGCCGTCGCCGCCCTGGTTCGGCCGGCAGCCGCACGAAAGACGCCAGCACCCCGCTCGACGTGGATATTCGGCCATATCTGCGGCCGGACTCCTGCAAACGTTTGCATGTGCGTTTCCGCGCTGGGAATCATGGCCACTCCGCCTGAGGTGCCGAAGGGTTCCCGGGACGGGGACACGGGGAGGGGTCTGCGATGGGGTGGGACGAATGGGAACAGGCCAAGGCCGATGTGGCGGCGCAGCGTTCCTCTTCGATGCGGCTCAATCAGATTCCGGCCGAGCCGGGAGGCGGTGCCGGGGCCTCGGAGGAGCTGAAGTCGGACAAGCGGGCGTGGGTGAAGGCCGGTGAGGGTGTCACGGGCCTGAAGGACGGTGTCGGCAAGGCCTTGTCGAAGCTGGACGACGGGCAGACGGGGCTCGGCGACACCGCCGGGTGTCAGAGCGCGGCGGCGCAGAAGGAGTTGTTCGACTCCTGGAAGAAGTACGTCGGCGATGTGAACGGCCGCTGTGACGCCCTGGGCGGGCTGCTGGAGAAGTCGGGGCACGATCTGACCAAGCCCGACTCGACCCTCGTGGACGAGCTCGCCGCCTTCAAGACCAGGTACGCGGACACCGAGGCCGTCGGCGGCCAGGCGAAGGGGAAGTGATCGCGGCCATGGATCTGGCGACGTTGAAGGCCTTCAAGCAGGCGGAGTACGAGGAGGCCGCGGACGGCTACCGGGCCGTCGCCGACACGGCCGGCACGGCGAAGGACGCGATCGAGAACCGGATCTCGGCGGGCATTCGTGCCGAGTTGTCGGGCAAGGCGGCGGAGGCGGCGCTCGGGGAACTCAAGGAGCTGTCGGCGAACTTCCACTACGCGCGGACCGAGTGCGCGCTGGCCGGCACCGCGCTGAACGGCTTCGCCTTCGACATGGCGGTGGCCAAGCGAAAGCTGGACGCGGCGCTTGAGGACGCCCAGGCCGACAACTGCACCGTGAACCCAGACGGTTCGGTCACCTTCCCCGCCGGCGCGAAGCCCGGCGCCGACAAGGTCGCCGAGGGCGGCACGGTGACGGGCAGCGCCGGTCCGGGGAACGAAACGTCCGACGCCCTGGAGCGGCAGGCCGCCAACATCCATCCGAACCCGAACTTCGGCAAGGCGTGCGGCTACGCGGACCGGATCGCCGAGGCGCTGAAGGAGGCGTCGGACGCCGACGCGAAATGGGCGCCGAAGCTGCGGGCGCTGAAGGCGGACGACGACCTGAAGGTGAGCAACCGGGACTGGACCGACGCCAAGTCGGACATGGACGGGGTGCTCCAGGCCGCCGATCCCTATCTGCACAGCATCAAGGCCCCGCCCAAGGACGGCACGCCGGACCAGAACGCCGAGTGGTGGAAGGCCCTCTCCCCGGAGCAGCGCGCCGATTACCTCTCCGTCCACCCGGGCGCCCTCGGCGCGATGAACGGGCTCCCGTCCGACATCCGCGACGAGGCGAACCGCATGGTCCTGGCGGAGACCAAGGCGGCGTACCGGCTGGAGCTCGACGGCATCCCGAAGGAGCCGGCCAAGTACGCCCCGAACTCCAACGGTGGCTACCCCGTCGCGGTGATCACGCCGGAGTGGCGGGAGTGGCAGGAGAAGTACGGGGACAAGAAGTCGAGGATGGAGGGCGTGATGAAGGGAATGGACGCCATCCAGGCCCGCTTCGACCGGACCGGCGAGCACGGTCTGCCCGAGGCCTATCTGCTCGGGTTCGACCCGACGGGACTCGGCGACGGAAAGGTCATCCTCGCCAATGGCAACCCGGACACGGCCGATCACGTCGGCGTCTACGTCCCGGGTACGTTCGCCGGCATCGAGGACATCGGCGGCGACGACGACAGTCACGGGGACCTCGGCCGCGGGGACCGGCTCTGGGCCGACAGCACCAAGTTCGCACCGGGGCAGAAGGTCTCCACGATCACCTGGCTCGACTACCGGACAGCATCGTTCCGCAGGCCACGCGGGGCCAGTACGCGGAGGAGGGCGGCCCCCGCCTGTACGACTTCCTGCAGGGCAACAGGGCGGCCCAGGAGGGCGCCGACGGCTCACGGGCCCACACGACGGTCATCGGCCACAGCTACGGCAGTACGGTGGTCGGCGTCGCGGCCCAGTCCGGCAGTTGGAAGGACCCGGGCGCGATGGACGACTTCGTCTTCGCGGGCAGTCCCGGCGTTCAGGCGGACCACGCGGCGGACCTGGGAGTCGGGGCCAAGCACGTGTGGGCGATGGGCGGCCCCTGGGACGATCAGGTGGTGCGGCAGGGCGGTCGCCTGATGGGCCTCGGTGACAACTGGACCATTCCCACCGACGACTCGTTCGGTGGCAACGTCATGAAGAGCGACGCGGGCGGGCACACCGCATTCTTCGACGAAGGCTCTCTGAGCCTTCGAAACCAGGCAGCCGTGATAGCCGGCCGTTACGACAGGGTTGAACTTGACTAGGCGATTTTCGGTTTCTGTGGCTGTTGTGGCGACCTGCATGCTCGCTGTGGCGTGCACGAGCGGAAGCGAGGCGAAGGTGGAAGTGCGCGACAGCGCCACGGTGCAGGCCGATACGGAGAAGGCGTCCAGCCGGGTCCTCGAAATGCTGGGGCTCAAGGGGAAGGCCACCGAAGCGGGAGCGCAGATCGCACCGTGCTCCGGCTACGCGGAGGACGAGCGGGTCTACCGCGCCCACCACCCCTGGAGCGTCTACGGGGTTCCCTTCGCCGACATGCAGAAGGCCATGGACCGGCTGCGGGGCGAGCTCCCCAGGAACGGCTGGCGGATCACCAAGGACGGCGTGGACGGCAGCATCGCGAAGAGCCCCCAGATCGTCGCGGAATCGAGCGGGCGAGAATTCGCCGTCGATGTACGTCTGCAAAAGGCGAGCCCGAACGAATCCAACCCGAGGGACTTCATCGAAGTCACCACCGAGTCGGCCTGCTTCAAGAAGAAGTAGGGCTCCGGGTACTAGGTTCACCATGAGACCGGGTGCAGGCTTCATGGCACCGTCCTCCTGAGGTGCCCTAGCGTCGTGCCATGACGATTCCAGCTGGACTGAGGCGCACGGTCCTCCGGGCGCGGCGGGACACCGGCTTTCTTGCCGCTGGTGTGCTGCCGCACCTGGCGCTGGTGCCCGTGTGGGCCTGGGCGGCGACGACCACCGCCAGGACGGGGAACTGGCTCCTCACGGTTTCCGTGTCGGCGGTCCTGGTCGTGCTCGTCGCCCCGGTGCTGACGGCCGTTCAGCGGGCGCGCTACCGGCGGCTCATCGGTGTGGACGTCCCCCGGCTCACGCCCGCCGCGCCGGAACGGCGGACGTGGGCCTCGGTCGCCCGGTGGCTCGTGGCGGCGCGGCCTTGGCGCAGGATCGGCTACCACCTCGTACTGGGCCCGCTGCTCGCGCTGCTGGAGCTGCTGCTGCTCGTGGCGGCAGCGGCGTGCCTGGCGGGCGTCACCGCCCCCGCCTGGTCGTGGGCGCTGCCGACCGGAATCCGCCTGGACTGGTTCGGCTACGCGACCCGGCTGCCGGTCTACGCAGCGGCTGGCCTCCTCCTCCTGTGCGCCCTGCCCTGGATCGCGCGGGCGGTGGCCGGGGCCGAGACGCGCATGGCGTTGGAGCTGCTCGGGCCCAGCCGATCGCAGCGGCTCCAGGAGCGGGTCGATCAGCTGGCCGTGAGCCGGACCGACTTGATCGAGGCCGTCGACGCGGAGCGCCGCCGGATCGAGCGCGACCTGCACGACGGCACCCAGCAGCGGTTGGTGTCTCTCGCGGTCAACCTGGGTCTGGCCATTGCCGGCCACCCGGACCTGCCGAGTGAGGCCCGCGAGGTGATCACGAGAGCGCACCTGGAGGCGAAGGAGGCGATCGGCGAACTCAACGACCTGGTACGGGGGCTGCACCCGGCCGTGCTCGAAGACCGGGGTCTGGACGCGGCGTTGTCCGGGCTGGCCGCCCGTACGCCGCTGCCGGTGCGGCTGCGGGTCGATCTGGAGGAGCGGGTGGCGCCCAACGTGGAGTCGGTGGCGTACTTCGTGGTCTCGGAGGCGCTGACCAATGCGACGAAGCACGCCAACGCGATGCGTGCGGAAGTGATGGTCCGCCGGGTCGGCGAGGTGCTGCGGGTGCGCGTCACCGACGACGGGCTGGGCGGTGCCGACGCCGCCGGCGGCACGGGGCTGACCGGGCTGGCCAGGCGGGTCGGTTCCCTCGACGGGTCCTTCCACGTCAGCAGCCCCGTCGGGGGGCCCACCACGATCACGGCGGAGCTGCCGTGCGCGCGGTGATCGCCGAGGATTCGGTGCGGTGCGCGGCTGACCTGCTGTCCCGGGCCTGACCTTCCCTCCGTGATCACGATCTGCTTCCCGCTCGGCGCGCGCCGCTGCCCCGAATGGTGTATCGAGCGAGCTGAGCGCAGAATGAGAGGTAACGGATCACTCACGCTCATCGCCATGTTGTCTGTGTGCGCATGCGTCTGCGTATGCGTATGGGAATGCGATATGCGCATGTGTGCGTACCGAGTTCGAATGCTCTGCGGATCACCGGGGATGTGATCGCATGAGGTATGAGTTGAAGCACCGGCCCCTGACGCCCGAGGAACTCAGGGACCGCGCACCGGAGATCGAGCGAGAGGGGCGCGAACCCCCTGCTCAGCTCACCTCCTTCGTCACCGGCACGGAGACTCCGCGCCCCAAGGTGGCGGTCCACCGCACCGGGGACGGGTGGCTCGTCGACGTCGAGGTGAACGGCGCGAAGGTCGCACACCGGGCCGGACGGTCCGAAGAAACGATCCCTCGCCCGAGCCATCGGAGAGGACCGCTCCAGCTCGACGGCTTCGTTCCCGCTCACGCGGCCGTACGGCTGACACCGGAGACGGCCATGCCGGCCCCACGAAAGCGCCTGATCGGAAAGAAGGGCGAATTCACGCCGCTCGGGGTGTTCCCGCCCGACGGCCGAACGTTGTTGACGGACAAGAGCTACCCGTGGAGGTGCACCGGGCTCGTCACGACCAGCGATGGAGAAGCCGGCTCGGGTGTTCTCGTGGGTGACCGGCTGGTGCTGACCGCGCATCACTTGCGACCCTCGGTCAGTATCGGCAATGGCTCCTGGTGGGTGTCCTTCGCCCCGGAGTACGACAACGGCAATGGGGCGTTCGGGGCGAGCGACGTCAGCGACCTGCGTCACTACGACGCCGAGAGCGACGACGACTACCGGGTGGGCCACGATTACATGCTCTGTCGCCTCTTCGAGCCGATAGGAGTGCACTGCGGCTATCTGGGCTCGACCGTCTTCGCGGACAGCTGGAGGGGCCAGCAGGTGTGGGCCAACGTCGGATATCCGAAGGATGTGGGAGGCGGCCAGCGTCCCGCGGTGCAGTGGGGCCAGAGCATGGAAGACGACTACGAGGACGACAACGGACAGATCATCGAAACCGAGGCGAGCCTCAATCACGGCAACTCCGGCGGCCCGTTCTTCTCCACCTTCGACGACGGCAACACGCGACTCTGCGGAGTCGTCTCCGGTGAAGGGAGCTTCGACGGCGACGTGGACAACGCACTGGCCAGCGGTGAGGACATGGTCGCCCTGATCGACGGGGGCCGTGCCGACTGGCCGGCATGACAGTGCCTGGAGCCCGGCAGCCGTTGGCTTCGGCCTCGGATCATTGACGGGACAGCCTTTGGCCAGCCCCTTCAGGCGGCCGGCCAGCCCCTTCAGGCGGCCTCGGTGTCCGTGTGGCGGCAGTCGCGGCAGAGGGCGTCGGTCGGCGGGGCGCCGCGGAAGGGGCGGCCGCAGTCGCTGCATTCGGCGAAGGGGGAGCGGGGGGAGGTCACGGTCACCCGGGCTCTGGGGGCCGGGGCGGCGATGTGCACCGGCGGCGGGAGCAGGGCCGTGAGGCGGTGGGCGAGGAGGCCGGCCGGGTGGGCGAGGTTGTCCGGGAGCGTGGCCGTGAGGGTGCGGGTCACGGCTTCGGGGTGGGCGCCCCGGTCCAGCCAGGCCGTGACGCCGGGCGCCAGGCGTTCGATGTCCGCCTCGCCGAGCAGGAGGCGGGGCTCGTGGGCGCGGAGGCCCGCGAGCAGGGCGGCGGCGGGGCGGTCGCGTTCCACGAGCGGGGGAGGAGCGGGCCGCTTCGGGCGCGGTACGGGCTCCGGTGGCGGCGGCGTCGCGCGTACGGGCTCGGGCTCAGCCCCCGGCCGGTTGTACGAGATCGTGCGCGGCACGAACCTGCCGTCGGGCAGCCGTTCCTTGGTGCGCTTCACGTAGCCGTGCTTCTCCAGCTCCCGCAGGGCGGCGGCGATGCGCAGCTCGCTCTCCGGGTGCAGGGCCGCGATGGCCTTGATGCCGACGGAGGCACCGGCGGGCAGCGACTGGATGTAGACGGCCAGGCCCTTGGCGAGCAGTGAGAGCTCGCGGTGCTGGGCGAGGTGGTTGCCCACGACGGTGTAGCGGGTCGTGTGCCGGACATTGACATGAATGAGCCCGGAGGCGCGCGGGGGCGCGCTAGGCTGCGTGGAAGCCATCAGGAAGGTGCTTCTTCCTCGGTGGTCAGGCCCTCGATCGGGATTGCGAGTCCCGGCCGGGGGCCGACGTGTTTTTGGGGTTGTCGGGTGATGCTGGCGTGAGCATATGCCAGGCAAGCAGCCATAAATCCAGCCCAGTTGGCTCAAGTCACCCGTCCGAGTGACGGACGTCGACGGGGAGGACGGAGGGGTTGGGAGGGTGATTCCCCAGGCCTTTAAAGCTTTTACGTCGTAGGCCTCCGCGTCGCGGGAATCCACGACGTGGAGGCTGCGGGGTTGGAGCCGGATCCGGGGCCGGGGCCGGTGGCTAGAGCTCCAGGAGCGCGATGCGGATGGCCCGTTCCACGTGCGCGGCGGCGTTGGCGTGTCCTTCGGCGTTGGGGTGGACCAGGGTGACGCGCTTGCCGATGAGGCCGCAGTTCAGGAGCGTGCCGGGGAGCGTGGTGGGCCAGTAGTCCGCGGCGTCGCCGCAGATGCCCTCGATCCACTTGGTCTCCGCGGGCTGGCAGGCGTCATGGCCCACGCTGGAGGCGTAGACGTCGACGTAGCGGTCGCCGAAGAATTCCGTGACGGTCTTGATCGTGTTGTTCAGCTGCTTGAGGACGTCGTCGCGGAGCCAGTTGACGTCGGCGCGGGTGATGCCGCCGAGCTCGTTGAGGGAGAGCCGGTTGCAGGTGCTCGCGTCATCCGGCAGGACGGCCGGGTAGCCGACCGTGATCACCTTGGCGTTGGGAGCGGCCTGGTGCACGTGGGCCAGCATCCCGATGTACTCGTTCTGGACCCGGGCGAGCTTGTCGTGGATGTTCTCCTCGCCCTCCGGCGGGTTGGTGTAGAAGTCGCGGCAGGACTTGTTGACCGCACCCGTTTCGAGGCACTTCAGGAGCACGCCGCCGAAGGGCAGGCTGTTGCCGCCGACGCCGATGGTGACCACGTCGGTCTGCTCGTTGAGCTTGGCCCGCGTGACCTGCGGGTCCACCGCGGGCCAGCCGCCCTCGGGCGGCTCGACCGGGCTGATCGGCGTCTGCTTGGCCGAGGCGATGTCGGCGATGGTCGCGGCGCCGCAGCTGACGTTGGTCAGGCGGACGGGCTTGCCCGGCGGGAACTCGGCCAGCTCCCGCTCGACGAGATCGGGGTAGGAGTTCGTGGTGCGGTCGCAGCCGTCCCGCGAACCGTCGCCCAGCGCGGGCTGCGGGTCGCCGACGAAGACGCCGGCGGTGTACGAGTCGCCCAGTGCGGCCCACTCGTACTGGTCGGCCGCACCGGCGGAGCCCGAGGGCAGCAGCGCGGCCGCCGCCAGCACGAAGCCGGCGGCCATCGCCTGCACGCGTCGGCGGGAAACAGGGTGTCGCATGGATCCTCCAGGATCTGCGGAAGACGCCCGGGGCCGGAGAGTGACCTCGGGCGGTGGCACCTCGACCAAGATCATCCAGACTGTCCGCCCTGTCCCTCCGGCGATTCGGCCCCACCACCCCCGAACGAGCTAAATGATCAGATCTTTCGTGTCGCCGCCGGGCGTCCCGGCCCCTTACGGCGACAGCGCCACCTCGGCCCACACCGTCTTCCGCGGTACCGGCCCGGTCCACACGCCCCAACTCCGCGCCAGCGCCGCGACGATGACCAGCCCGCGCCCGGTCTCGCCCGCGCCCGCGTGAGCGATGCGCGGGAGCCGGTCACCCCGCGTGTCCGTCACCTCGATCCGGAGCGTCGCCCCGGCCGCCAGCAACGCGAGGTGGAAGTCCCGGCCGGCCACGTGGCCGTGCGTCACCGCGTTCGCCGCGAGTTCGGCGACGATCTGGGCCGCCGGCTCCGCCGCGTACACCAGTTCCCACGAACGCAGCTGCTCCACGGCGAGCAGCCGCGCCAGGCGCGCGCCGCGCCGCGTGGCGGAGAGCTGGATTCCGAATTGGCTTACGGATGCCAAGAGTTGGGTTGGTTCCTGATTCATGTCACCCAGCGTGGCGGGATCTGCCTACGCTGCCCATCGAACAAGCCCTTACGTACGGTTACTGTCCTGCGACTGTCCGGTGCTGTCTCGACTGTCTCGCGCGACGCCACGGGAAGGGCTCTGCCGAAGGAGGTGGGCGCGCATGAGCGTGAACGAAGAGATGGACGGTGCGGCGGCAGAGGACGCGGGCTGGGAGGTGGAGCCGGGCGACGAATCGGGCGCGGCGGTGGTCGCTGCCGTGGGGCGCCAGCTGAAGCTGTGGCGGGAGGCGAAGGGTCTGAACGCGGCCGACTTCGGTTCGATGGTCGGCTACGGCGAGGACATGATCCGCAAGATCGAACGAGGGGACCGCATCCCGCGCCCGGAGTACCTGGACAACGCGGACCAGGTGGTGGGTGCGAACGGGATGGTCTCGGCGATGAAGAAGGACGTCGAGGACGTCCGATACCCGAAGAAGCTACGGAACCTGGCGAAGCTGGAGGCGAGAGCGGTCGAGTTCAGCCTGTACTCCAACTTCAACGTCCACGGCCTGCTGCAGACCGAGGAGTTCTCTCGGGCGCTGCTGCGCACATGGCGTCCGGCGTACGGGCCGGCGGACCTGGAGCGGTACGTGACGGCGCGCGTGAAGCGCACGGCGGTTCTGAAGAACGACCCGGGGCCCGAGTTCAGCTTCGTCCAGGAAGAGGCGACGCTGAAGCGTCCGATCGGAGGGAAGATGGTGCTTCGGCGTCAGCTCGAACACCTTCTGGAGGTGGGCGACTTGCCCAACGTCGAGATCCAGGTGATGCCGACCGAGCGTGCCGACCACCCCGGTACGGCCGGGCTGATCGAGATCCTGAAGTTCGGGGACGGTACGGGCGTGGGGCGCAGTGACGGCGACTTCAACGGCCGCCCGGTCTCCGACCTCAAACGACTCCGGATCTTGGAGCTGCGCTATGGCATCATCCGCTCCAAGGCCCTTACTCCTGTGGAGTCACGGGACTTCATCGAGCAACTGCTGGGAGAGACATGATCCGCAAGCCCGAGCTGGAATGGTTCAAGAGCAGCTACAGCAGCAGCAGTAACGGCGAGGACTGTGTCGAGGTCGCCAACACCCCCGGCACCATCCACGTCCGTGACTCCAAGAACGCCGAAGGCCCCCGCCTCGCCTTCCGCCCCACCGCCTGGGCCGGTTTCGTCGCCCACGCCTCCGGCGAGTGACTCCCCGCGCCTCACCAGCGAAGGGCCCGGCTTGATCTCAAGCCGGGCCCTTCGCTTTCCGGTGCCGGATCAGACCGCGGCGAGCCGGTCCACCAGTAGCTCCACCCGCCACTCGGTGTGCTCCGGCGGCAGCCGGCCCGCGCGGGTCAGGGTGGCCAGGCCGTGCAGGGCCGCCCAGAACGTCTCGGTGAACAGGCCCGGGTGGACGTCGTCCCCGGCGACCTCGTCGAGGGTTTCGAGGAGCGCGGCGAAGGCGTCCTTCAGGGGCGCGGGCGTGTCCTCGTGGGCGAAGGCCAGGCCGCCGTCGAGCTGGAAGATCGCGTCGTAGACGGCCGGGTTGGCCTCGGCGAAGGCGAGGTAGGCGCGGGCGAGGGCGGCGACCCGGGCGCGGGGGCCGTCCGCGGCGGACGTCGCGGCCCGTAGCGCCGCGGCCAGCTCGGTGGAGCCCTCCAGGGCGACGGCGCCGATGATCTCGCGCTTGCCGCGGAAGTGGCTGTAGAGGACGGGCTGGCTGTACTCGATGCGCTCGGCGAGCCGGCGGGTGGTGACCGCGTCCCAGCCCTGCTGCTCGGCGAGTTCGCGGGCCGTCGCCACGATGAGGCGTTCGCGGTCCGCCCGTTCGCGCTGCTTGCGTTCCTGTACCGACATAGCGGAATTCTAGCACTGCTAGACAATCGAGCGGCAGCAGTACTAGCGTTGCCTCATCGGCTAGCAGCGCTAGATCCCCGGAGGGGTTGCCATGCTCAACGCACTTGAGGTCGTCACCACCGTGCTCGTCGGCCTGATGGTGGGCGTCGAATTCGCCGTCGCCTTTGTCATGAACCCGATCTTCAGCGCCCTTCCCGAGGACAGCAACCAGCAGGCCCGCTCCCACGGCGGCCGGATGCTCGGCGCCCTGATGCCCTTCTGGTACATCGGCTCGCTCGTCCTGAGCGCGATCTGGGCCGTCGCCGCGTGGGACCGCCCCGGCACCGGACTCGTCGTCACCGCCGCCGGGCTGCTGATCCTCAGCGTGGTCATGTCGCTGCTGCTGCTCGTCCCGATCAACAACCAGGGCAAGACGTGGACCCCGGAGAACCGGCCCGCCGACTGGAAGGAGCAGATGAACCGCTGGGACCGCTACCACTACGTCCGCGTCGCCGTGATCATCGCCGCCTTCGCCCTCCTCGTCACCGCCCTCGTCTGACGCCCGCCGGCTCCACGAAGACCGCAAGGAGAAGATCCGTGTCGCTGAAGAAGATCAACACCGTCCTGGCCGCCGCCTTCGTCCTCTTCATCCTCTGGTTCGGGACGGAGTACATCCTGAGCCCGGAGATTCCGGCACCCGGCTACGGCCTGCCGAGCTGGCCGTCCGGCGACGGCGGCGGCTTCCTCGTCGTGAAGGGAATCCGCGACGTCGTCATGGCCCTGGTCCTGGGCGTCCTGCTGGTGACGGGCCAGCGGCGGGCGCTGGGCTGGACCCTGATGGTGGAGGCACTGGCCGCGTACGGAGACATGGCCAACGTGCTGGCCCATCACGGCTCCGTGGCCACCGCGCTCGGCGTCCACTGCCTGACCGCGACGCTCATGCTGGGCAACGGCCTGCTGATCATGCGCGAGACCCGCAGGTCCGCGGCCGCTCCGGCGACGTCCGTCCCGCAGCCCGCATGAGGCCGCGGGTGCGACGGCGCGGGGTCCACGACCGCGTGGCGGTCGTGGACCCACGTGGCTCAGCCCCTGGTGCGGGTCACCGGGAACCACAACTGCGCGTCGGAGTGCGCCGGATCGTCCTTCGACGGACGGGTGCGCAGGATCTCCGGGCCCGGGCGGTACTCGTACGGATTGGACGGGATCCACTGGGCGGCGATGTCGCCCCACATCCGCTGCAGCGCCTGCGGGAACGGCCCGGTGTTCTCGAACACCGCCCAGGTGCCCGCCGGGCAGTCGAGGACGTCGAGGTCCCCGGGCAGCTCGCCGGCGGCGGTCGAGGTGACCACGGCCTGGTAGTAGTCGAGGTCGCTGCCCTCCTCGATGCCGTCCCGGAGGTCGTCCGAGACGCCGTCCGGCAGGCGCACGGTCACCGAGACGACGCCCTCCGGGTCCTGGTCCGAGAAGGCGGCGATCCGCAGCATCGTCTCCGGTGGGATGCTCCGGATGTGCTCGGCGATGTGCGGGTTGACGCCCTCGTAGATCAGCGGGACGCGCGCCTTCCTGCCGACGACACGGAATGCTTCCTTCTCCACGATGCGGTAGCGCATGGTGCTGTTCCCTTCGACGGTGAGGCGGAAGGACAGCCGGGGCTGCGAGTTCAGCGCCGCGCCGGTGCGCCGGGCCTCGCCCGGGCCGACACCGTGCACGGCACGGAACGCCCGGGCGAACGCCTCGCCCGAGGCGTAGCCGTAGCGCACGGCGATCTCCAGCAGCGTCGGCTCCCCGGCCAGTACGTCGGCGCCCGCGACGGTGAGCCGCCGGCGCCGTACGTACTCCGACAGCGGCATCCCCGCCAGCGACGAGAACAGCCGCCGGAAGTGGTACTCCGACGTGACCGTGATCCGGGCCAGCGCCGACACGTCGACGTGCCCGTCGAGGTGACCCTCGATGTGCTCCATGGCCTGGTTCAGCCGATCCAGCAACTCCGGCCCCCTTCCCTTTCGATCACCACGCTAGGAAGGAGCAAGCCTGCCGCACCCGACATCCTGTGCCCGCTCCGGTCGGGTGCCGCCGCTGCGAAGGCCGGGAAAAAGCCCTGGCGTGGCACGGCGGGGCGCTGCTACCTTTCGAGGAGCCGTGCAACTGACAAAGGAGGTGGTTCCCGTGATCGCAGTTTCGTCATGGGTGCTCCCCTCCCGGGTCACGGTCGGGCGATAGGTCGTCGTCAGGGAGCGCCGTTTCACGCGCATTCCCGAAAGGCACGACCTTGAACTTCACATCTGAGCAGCGTTTCGACGAAGGCGTCACCGAGCGTGCGTTCACCCTCGGCGACATCCCCGGCCTCCTCTGGACGCCCGAACCCGCCCCCGCATCCGCGCCCGGAACCGCTTTCGCGTCCGCCCCGGCGCCGCTGATCCTCATCTGCCCGCCGCCGCTCGCCGTGCGCCAGGTGTACCCGCGCCTCGCCGTCCGGGCGCGCTACTACGCGGCGAAGTACGGCTTCGCCTCCGCCACCATCGAACTCCCCGGCTTCGGCGAGCGGCCGCCGCTGCCCGCCATCGAGCAGGCCCGCGCCGACATGCGCCGCGCGCTCGACGCCGGCGAACCGGTCGGCGAAGCGCTCGTCGACGCCCTCGTCCTCCCGCTGGTCGAGGCGGCGGTCCCGGAGTGGCGGGCCACCCTGGACGCCCTCCTCGAACAGCCCGGGATCGGCGGCCCCGTCGGCTACGAGGGAGGCGTGATCTCCATCGGCATCCAACTGGCCCTCTCCGAGCCGCGCATCGCGGCCGCCGGCCTCTTCGCCGGCAGCTTCGTCCCCGCCGCCATGTTCGAGGCGGCCCGGCAACTCACCCTCCCGCTGCACGTCCTGCTCCAGTGGGACGACGAGGGCAACGACCGGCAGGCGGCCCTGGACCTCTTCGACGCCTTCGGCTCCAAGGAGAAGACGCTGCACGCCAACATGGGCGGGCACAAGGGCGTCCCGCAGTACGAACTCGACGCCGGAGCCCGGTTCTTCACCCGGCACCTGAGGTGAGCCGCCGCTAGACGGTGACACACCGCCGCCCCGACCGCGCCGGAACCGGCCGGCCGGGGCGGCACGCCATGTCCGGTGGAACGGTCGACGGAAGGCCCGGTGGAGGGCCGGGTCCGAAATCCGCCAGCGGGAGCGGCGCGACTTCGTGACGCTGGAGCCATGACGACCACGTTCACCCCGCTGCCCATCCCGCCCGCCACCCTCGCCCAGCTCCGCGCCACGGACGACGCCGGCCGGCCCTGCGTCCCCTACACCGCCACCGACGACACCGGCGTCGGCAGCCCGCTGCGCTGCTGCCTGCGGCCCGTCGCGCCCGGGGAGCGGATCGCGCTCGTGTCCTACGCGCCGCTGCGGCGCTGGGCGGGCGAGACGGGCGCCGAGCCCGGGGCGTACGACGAGCAGGGGCCCGTCTTCATCCACGCGGAGGCGTGCGAGGGCCCGGCCGCGGGCTCCGCCTCGTATCCCTTCGACCGGCCCGGCGCACTGCGCACCCTGCGGCGCTACGACGCCCGCGGCCGGATCGTCGGCGGGCGGCTCCTGGAGATCCCCGCCGAGCCGACCGAGGGCTTCGACCGGGCGTTCGCGGAGGCCTTCGCGGACCCGGCGGTCGCGCTCGTGCACGTCAGGGCCGTGGAATACGGCTGCTTCCAGTTCGAGGTGCGGCGCTAGGGTCGCTGCATGGCGAACGAGTTCACCCTATTCAGCGACGCATTCTTCCTGGAGGCCGAGCGGCACGCCGCCTGGGGCGCGGCCCAGCTGCGGGCCCTGACCTCCTTCCTGCCCGAGGGCTCGTGGGCGGCCGACCTGGAGACGTGCCGCTACCAGCAGGGCGGGCCGCAGGGCGAGGTGGAGCTGCGGGTCGGACTCCTCGGCTCGTTCGACACGGACGAGCTGACGTGGATGTGGGGCTGGGCTCACCCGGGGCTCCAGGGCACCGAGGTGGTCGCGCTGACCGGCGCGCTCGCGCGGTACGGGCGGGTGTACGGCATCCCCGAACTCACCCTGCCCGTGCTCGACCTCTCCGGCCTCGCCGACCCGCGCCACGCCGCCGAGCTGCTCGCCTTCGTCGGCATGGGCGTCGCCGACGCCCCCGGCTACATCGGCGTCCCGGCCGGCCCCGGCAGCCAGGTGTACTTCCTCCCCGACGACCCCCGGGTGCCCCGGCCCGCCCTCGACCCGATCACCCTGCCGCGCCACCTCATCGACGGCGCGAGCCTCATCGGCCACGCCCCGCGCGAGGTCGTGACCGGCTACTTCGACCACCACGGCGCTCCGTGGGAGACCGCGGCCGACGGCCGGATCGTCGCCGAACTGCCGGACGGCTCGGCGGCCGAGGTCGAGTTCGACGAGCTGGGCCGGATCGCCGGCGTACGCGCCACGGCCCGGCCGTGACCCTCTGGGACGGGGCGCGGGTGCGCGAGCGGGTGCGGGCGCTCGCGGAGCTCGACCCGCGGTGCGCGCGCTTCGGCGCGGACACGCACCGGTACGGGATGCGGCCGCCGCTGCCCGAGACGGAGATCCGCCGCTTCGAGGCGGCGCACGGCATCGTCCTGCCGGCCGCGTACCGGGCGTTCGTCGCCGAGGTCGGCGACGGCCCGGCGGGGCCCGACCACGGACTGATGCCGCTGGCCGTGCCCCGGCCCGAGGCCGAGACGGACGACGAGGACGACGAGTGGGCCGTCGACCACGAGTGGCGCGAGGACCGGCTGCCCGGACGGCTCGCCGCGCCCTTCGCGCTCGCCGGGCCGCTGCCCGGCCTCCTGCGCACCCCGGCCGAGGCGCTCACGCCCGGCACGCTCATGCTCGCCGAGCAGGGCTGCGGGATGTACGTACGCCTCGTCCTCAACGGGCCGCACGCCGGCGAGATCTGGCAGCTCGACCCGGACTGGGCCGGCTTCGTGCCGGCGCACCGGGACTTCCGCGCCTGGTACGAGGAGTGGCTGCACAAGGCGTGACCAGGGGCGTGGTCAGGGCGTGACCAGGGCGTACCGGGTCAGTGCACGCAGAACTCGTTGCCCTCCGGGTCCCGCATCACCGTCCACGAACCGCCCGGCTCCGCCACCTCCCGCAGCACCGTCGCGCCCAGGACCTCCAGGCGCGCCACCTCCTTCTCCCGCGTGCCCGGGGCCGGGTGCAGGTCGAGGTGGAGGCGGTTCTTGCCGGTCTTCGGCTCCGGGACGCGCTGGAAGAGGACGCGGCGGCCGAGGCCGGTGTCCGACGCCGGGTCGAAGGGCTCGTCCGGGTGGCGGACGGCGGCCAGGTCGCGCCAGGCGGGACGGCCGTCGACGGTGACGGTGGCCTCGGCGGGCACGGCGCCGGCGGCGAGGAGGCGGGTGACGAGCGGGCCGTGGTCCTCGCGGTGGTAGTCGAGCGCCGCGGCCCAGAAGGCGGCCTGTGCGTGCGGGTCGGCGCAGTCGATGACGAGCTTCCAGTGAAGTGCGGTCATGCGACTTTTATAGTGCGCCGCACCGCCCTCGCTCGTCACTCTGATCGCACCCGACGGCATCCGAGGGCATGTGGCGGCGCCCGATGGCACTCGGCGGCGCCCCGGAGTGGGCGCCAGGCGCCACCGGGGCCGGGCCGGCCTGCGACCGACGTCACGGCCTCGGCGCGGCGATACGCGCCTAATGTGGAGGGATGAACGATTCGCCCGGCAGCCCTCTGGCCGGCATCGCCGCCACGTACATGCCCCGGCTCTCGGAGTTCGCCTTCGAGCCGGGGCTGGTGGCCGCCGTCGACCAGCACGCGGCCGCCGTGTGCGACGCCCTCATCCCCGTCCAGCGAGGCCCGCAGGCCCTGCCGCGGGCCCGGACCGTCGGCCGCGAGGAACTCGCCGACTACGTGCTCGGCTTCACCGACCGGCTCACCGAGGTCGACTGGGTGGAGCCGGTCGGCCACGACTTCGCCACCCTGCGCCTGACGGCCGTGTGCTGGCTGATCCGCGAGCACGACCTGCTCGGGGCGTAGCCCGCGGGCCCGGCCGGCGCGGTCAGCCACAGGTCCGCGCCGGGAGGGTCAGCTGCTGGGCTGTGCCGACGGGGTGGAGAGCGGGGCCGCGTCCGGGGCGGTCGTCGCCGCCGCCGTCCTCGCCGCTTCCATGGCGGCCCGGCTGCGCCGCGCCGTCCGCAGCGCGTCCCAGGTCAGGACGGTCAG
The DNA here is from genome assembly GCF_042873935.1 of Streptomyces sp. NPDC004327. Taxonomy (NCBI): domain Bacteria; kingdom Bacillati; phylum Actinomycetota; class Actinomycetes; order Kitasatosporales; family Streptomycetaceae; genus Streptomyces; species Streptomyces sp. NPDC004327. The sequence continues at coordinate 419,973 of NZ_JBIAME010000003.1, forward strand.
CGCCAGCCACACCAGCGAGAAGCCGGCCCAGCGCTCCGGCGGCATCGCCTCGTGGAAGTAGAAGACGCCGAGCAGGAACTGGAAGACCGGCGCCAGGTACTGCAGCAGGCCCAGCGTCGACAGCGGCACGCGGATCGCCGCCGCGCCGAAGCAGACCAGCGGGACCGCCGTCACCAGACCGGTCGAGGCGAGCAGCAGCGCATGGCCGGTGCCGTGCTGCCCGAAGGCGAGCGAGTCCCGGGAGCCGAGCCACAGCAGATAGCCGAGCGCGGGCAGGAACTGCACGGCGGTCTCGGCGGCGAGCGATTCCAGGCCGCCGAGGTTCACCTGCTTCTTCACCAGGCCGTACGTCGCGAAGGAGAAGGCGAGGGTGAGCGAGATCCACGGCGGCCGGCCGGCGCCGACCGCGAGCACGACGACCGCCGCGAAGCCGACGCCGACCGCGACCCACTGCGCCGGGCGCAGCCGCTCCTTGAGGACGAGGACGCCGAGGGCGATGGTGACGAGCGGGTTGATGAAGTAGCCGAGCGAGGACTCCACGACCCGGCCGTTGTTCACGGACCAGATGTAGAGGCCCCAGTTGACGCTGATCACGGCAGCGGCCACGGTGATCAGCGCGAGCTTGCGCGGGCTGCGCACGAGCTCGCGCAGCCAGTCCCAGCGGCGCACCGCGAGCAGCGCGAGGCCGACGACGACGAGCGACCAGACCATCCGGTGGGCCAGGATCTCGACGGCTCCGGCCGGCTTGACCAGCGGCCAGAAGAGCGGGACCAGACCCCACATGCCGTAGGCGCCGATCCCGTAGAGCAGTCCTGCCCGTCCCTCGTTCTTCGTCTCCACTGGACCTCCCGCCCTGTCGGCCCTGCGCCGCGCATTTTTGTTGAACCTTGTCGAAGGTAGCGCCGCACAGGGCCGGCTGTCATGCCCGTATCGCCATACGGTCCTTACGGATCAAGAAGGCGGGAGGAGGGGCGGGAGCGGAGGCGGGTCACGACGTGGCCAGGGCGGCCGCGACCGTCTCCGCGAGCGGCGTCGTCGGGCGGCCGATCAGCCGCGACAGGTCGTCGCCGCGCGCCGCCAGCGCGCCCCGCGCGATCGCCGCGTCCACGTCGACCAGGATCTCGGCGAACGGCTGCGGCACCCCGGCGCCGACGAGGATCTCCAGGTGGGCCGCGGCGGGCACCTCCGTGTACGCGATCTCCCGGCCGGTCTGCCGGGCCACCTCGGCCGCGTACTCGGCGAGGGACCACGACACGTCACCGCTCAGCTCGTACGCCCGGCCCAGGTGCTCCTCCAGCGGGCCGGTCAGCACGGCGGCGGCCGCGGCCGCGTAGTCGGCGCGCGCGGCCGAGGCGATCCGGCCCTCGCCGGCGTTGCCGACGACGGCGCCGTGGGCGAGGACGGGCGCGAGGTTGGCGGTGTAGTTCTCGGTGTACCAGCCGTTGCGCAGGAAGGTGTGGGGCAGGCCCGAGTCGAGGATCGCCCGCTCGGTGGCCCGGTGCTCATCGGCCAGCAGGAAGTCGGCCTCGGGCCCGCCGAGGATGCCGGTGTACGCGAGCTGGGCGACGCCCGCGGCCTTCGCGGCGCTCACCACGGCGGCGTGCTGCGGCACCCGCCGCCCGACCTCGCTCCCGGAGATCAGCAGCACCCGGTCGCCCGCGCCGAAGGGGCCCGCCAGCGTCTCCGGCTCGTCGTAGTCGGCGACGCGCAGCTCGATCCCGCGCTCGGCCAGGTCGGCGGCCTTGGCCTTGTCGCGGACGACGGCGACGACGGAGGAGGCGGGGACGCGGTGCAGCAGCTCGGTGATCACGAGGCGGCCGAGCAGGCCGGTGGCCCCGGTGACGACGATGCTCATGGGTTCTCCCAGGGGTGCGAGGAGTCGGGTGATGCGGTCTCCACTCACCGTACGATGGGCACTAACCTTTCGTAAGTACCCACTTTGAAGTAAGGTACTGGCATGGGAGTAAGTGAGCACATCATGGTCGACGCCATGTGCCCCGAGCGCCGCGTCCTTGAGCACGTCACCAGTCGCTGGGGCGTGCTGATCCTGATCGCGCTGAGCGAGCGCTCGTACCGCTTCAGCGAGCTGCGCCGCGCCATCGGCGGCGTCAGCGAGAAGATGCTCACGCAGACCCTGCAGACCCTGGAGCGCGACGGCTTCGTCCACCGCGCCGCCCGGCCCGTCATCCCGCCCCGCGTCGACTACAGCCTCACCGCGCTCGGCGCCGAGGCCGCCGGCCGGGTCTCGGAGCTCGCCCGGTGGACCGCGAGCAGCATCGACGCCGTGGAAGAGGCCCGGGAGCGTTACGACGCGGTGCGCGGAGCGTCCCAATGAGGTTGTAGCGCCGCCCAGTTGATCCACGGAGCCGTACGATCTCCTTCACCGGCTGGGGGATCGTGCGAGAGACCGTGGGGGAAACATGGTGGACGCGTACGGAAGAGTGCTGCGCACCGCTGCCGTCGTGGCGGCGGGCGCGTTACTCGCTACGGGCTGCTCTTCGGGCGGCGGCGGAGGGGACGGGAAACCGCCCCGGAGCACACCCACGAGCAGCGGGACGGCCGCGTCCGGCACCCCGTCCGCGACGGCCGCGCCGACCGGCCCCGACTTCACCCCGGACCCGAAACGGGTGCCGCGCACCGAGGCCGCCGCGCAGCGCCTCGCCCTCGCGGTCGTGGCCGGGCCGGACGACTGGGGGCCCGAGTACGTCAAGCGCAGCCCGTACGTCAGCGAACCGGGCTCCTGGCCGGTCCTCGACACGAGCTGCGAGTGGGAGGCCGGCACCCTGCCGCGCTCCGTCCTCTACAGCGTCACCGCCTACAGCGAGATCCCGGCCTCCGGCGGCAAGGGACCGCTGCGCGTCGCCGCCACCGTCACCGTCCACGGCGCCGAGTCCGACGCCGACTGGGAGATGGCCGAGACCCTGGAGGAGGCGCTGCGCTGCCCCGACCAGCAGCTGCGCGAGGGCGAACGCATCACCGGCCTGATGTCCCTCGGCACGCCCTACGGCACCGGCGGCAACAACACCACCACCGACTCGCTCATCGAGCGCGGCTCGTACCTCAACGACGCCTTCAAGGGCCCGCAGTTCTACAGCTGGTTCCAGACCCGCACCGCGCAGGTCACCGTCGCCGCCGTCGTCAAGGGCGCCCCCGGCTACACCGAGGCGGAGACCAACGCCGCCCAGGTCCGGGCCGCCGTCATCATGCAGGACCGCCTCAAGAAGCAGTTGGGAGCCCAGTCGTGAGCCCGATGGCCCAGCCCGCTCCGGGAACGCCGCACGACCCCGGCGCGCTCCAGCCGCTCCTCCCCTCCGACCCGTCCGCCATCGCCGGCTACCGGCTCCTCGGCCGCCTCGGCGCCGGCGGCATGGGCGTCGTCTACCTCGGACGCACCGGCACCGGCGAGCTCGCCGCCGTCAAGGTCACCCATGCCGAGCAGGCCGACCAGGCCGACTTCCGGGCCCGCTTCCGCCGCGAGGTCGAGCTCGCGCGCCGGGTCGCCAGCCCCTGGGCCGTGCCCGTGACCGGCGCCGACCCCGACGCCCCCGAGCCGTGGATGGCCACCGCCTTCGTGCCGGGACCGTCCCTCGGCGAGGCGGTCCGCGAGCACGGGCCGCTGCCCGAGCGGAGCGTACGGATCCTCGGCGGCGCCGTCGCCCGGGCGCTCGCCGCCGTGCACGCGGCCGGGCTCGTCCACCGGGACGTCAAGCCCGGCAACATCCTGCTCGCCGCCGACGGCCCCCGGCTCATCGACTTCGGCATCGCCCGCGTGACCGGAGAGACCGGGCTCACCTCGGCCGACATGGTCGTCGGCACCCCCGGCTTCCTCGCCCCCGAGCAGGCCGAGGCCCGCGCCGCCGAGATCGGCCCGGCGGCCGACGTCTTCGCCCTGGGCTGCCTGCTCGCCTTCGCGGCCACCGGCCGCCCGCCGTTCGGCACCGGCGCCCTGGACGCGCTGCTCTACCGGACGGTGCACGACGAGCCCGACCTCGCCGGCGTACCGGAGCCGCTGCTCGACCTCGTACGGGAGTGCCTCGCGAAGGAACCGGCCGCGCGCCCCACCGCCGAGGAGATCGTCGGCCGGCTCACCGAGGACACCCCCGGAGCCCCGGCCGACTGGCTGCCCGCACCCGTCGTCGCCACGATCGCCGCCCGCTCGGCGGCCATGCTGGCGCTCCCCGACATCGACCCGACCGCGCCCGGCACGGCCCCGGACGCCCCCGCCAAGCCCAGCAGACGCGGCTTCCTGCTGGCCGGCGCCGGTGCCGCCGTGCTCGCGGCCGGCGGCGGCGCCTACGCCCTGCTCAATCGGCGCGACGCCGGCGACGGCAAGCACCCCGCGCCGGCGGCCCGGAAGACCTGGGCCATCGGCGTCCTCGCCGACCTCTCCGGACCCGCCCAGGAGATCGGCCGGGCCCAGGAGCGCGGTGCCCGGCTCGCCGTCGAGAAGTTCAACGCCGTGCACAAGGGCAGGCCCTTCACCCTCGAACTCAAGGTCTCCGACGACCGCGGCGACCGCACCGGCGCCCTCGCCGCCGCCCGCCGGCTCACCACCGACCCGTCCGTGATCGCCGTCCTCGGCCCCACCTCCGACGACACCGGCATCGCCGCGCTGCCCGCCTTCGAGGAGGCCGGCGTGCCGCTCCTCACCACCTCCGCGGGGTACAACCTGCTCACCCTGCGCGACGTGGCCGGACCGCCGAACACCACCGTGCTCCGCGCCATCCCGAACCACATCATGGCCGGTACCTTCCTCGCCTGGTCCGCCACCCTGCTGCCGCAGATCCGGCGGCCCGGTGTCCTGGAGGAACGCACCGACGACCAGTACAGCTGGCAGTACACCGGCGGCGTCCGCTTCGGCTTCAAGCAGGCCGGCATCAAGCCGCACTTCCGGGTGGTGCCCGCCCGGGCCACCGACTACCGAAGGATCATCGGCGAGATGATCGACGCGGGCATCGACGCGTACATCCACAACGGCGTCCGCTCCACGGCCGTGCTCGCCGCCCGCGCCCTGACCGAACTCGGCTTCACCGGGCCCCGGTTCACCGGCCAGCACGTCTTCGGGAACCGGTTCCTGAAGGAGGCCGGCAGCGCCGCCGAGGGCTGGTTCGTCTGCGCGCCCGTCATCGACCCGGTCCAGCGGGCCGCCGACCCGAAGCAGAAGCCCGCCGACCGCAAGCTCACCCAGGACTTCCTCGACGCCCACCGCAAGCGCTACGGCACCGCACCGGCCTTCTACACCGGTGAGTCCTTCGACGTCGTCGAACTGGTCACCACCTGGCTCGCCACCAGCGCCGCCCGCGGCCCGCTCACCCGCAAGGGCCTGTGGGACGCCCTGCGCAAGCAGAAGTACACCGGAGCCATGGGCGGGTACGAGTTCAACGAGCGCGGCGACCTGCGCGGCGTCGGCACCTTCCTCTACGGCGTGCAGAAGGGGGCGTACAAGCTCCTCGGCTCCGCGCCCCCCGAGCCCGCCAACAAGAAGTCCGGGAAGAGCTGACGGTGCAGCCGCTCAAGAAGGCCGACCCCTCCGTCATCGACGGCTACCGCCTCCTCGGGCGGCTCGGCACCGGCGGCATGGGCGTGGTCTACCTCGCCCGCTCCGCCGGCGGCGCGCTCGCCGCGCTCAAGCTGATCCGCGCCGAGCACGCCGCCGACCCCGGCTTCCGGGCCCGCTTCCGCCGCGAGGCGGCCGCCGCCGAGCGGATCACCGGCCGCTGGGTGGTCCGCGTGCTCGGCGCCGACCCGGAGGCCCGCGAACCGTGGCTGGCCACCGAGTACGTGCCCGGGCCCTCGCTCGCCGAGGCCGTCGCCCTGCACGGCGCACTGCCCGAGCCCACCGTCCGCGCCCTGGGCGCCCGGCTCGCCGCCGCCCTCGACGGCATGCACGCGGCCGGGCTCGTCCACCGCGACGTCAAGCCCGGCAACGTCCTCCTCGCGCTCGACGGGCCCCGGCTCATCGACTTCGGCATCGCCCGGGTCAGCGGCGCCACCGCGCTCACCGCCACCGACGCGATGATCGGCACGCCCGGCTTCCTCGCCCCCGAACAGGCCCGGATCGCGGGCGCGGGCGAGGTCGGCCCGGCCGCCGACGTCTTCTCGCTCGGCTGCGTCCTCGCGTACGCGCTGACCGGGCAACGCCCCTTCGGTACGGGCGCGGTGGCCGCCGTCGTCTACCGCACCGTCCACGAGGAGCCCGACCTCGACGGCCTGCCCGAACCGCTGCGGCCGCTCGTCACGGCCTGCCTCGCCAAGGACGCCGCCGACCGGCCCACCGCCGCCGAGGTGCGGGACGCGCTCGGCCCGCACGAGGGCCCGGCGGCGGGCGACTGGCTGCCGCCGGGCCTGCCCGCGCTGATCGCCCAGCGCTCCTCGCGGGTCCTGGACCTGCCCGTCGCCGACCCGACCATGCTCAACCCCGAGGAAGAGAAAGGGACGTCACGCCGCCGCTTCCTGGTCCTCGGCGCGGCCGGAGCCGTCGCCTCGGCCGGTGGCCTCACGGCCTGGCTGGTCGGCCGCGGCGCGGCCGGCGGATCGGGCGGCGGCACCGGCGGCGGGGCGGTGAGAACCTCGTACACGCTCGGCGTGCTCACCGACCTCAGCGGCCCCGGCCAGGCGGACGGGCGCGCCCAGGAGCGCGGCCTTCGCCTCGCCATGGAGACCTTCAACGCCCGCGCGGACCGGCCCTTCGACCTGGTGCTCAAGATCCTCGACGACGGCGGAGACGCCAAGCGGGCCGCCGCCGGGGCCCGCGCCCTCCTCCAGGTGCCGTCCCTGGTCGCCGTGCTCGGCCCGACGACCACCGAGACGGCCCTCGCGGCGGCGGACGTGCTCGTCGACCGGAAGGTGCCGATGCTGAGCGTGGTGGCGTCGGTCCCGGACGGGGTGATCCGGGGCCAGACGCCGGACATGCGCACGTACTTCCAACTGCGGCCCGTCCCCGACGTGATGATCGTGCCCTTCGGCCGCTACCTCAGCGAGCACCGTCTGGGCCGCACCGCCGTCATCGAGGACCGGGCGGCCGGCGCCTACAGCTGGCTCGCCGCCCGGAGCATGAAGAACTCGCCGCCCGCCGGCGGGACGGTCACCGTGCAGCAGGTCGCCGCGGACAGCGAGGACTTCGCCACGGCCGTCCGGGCCGCCCTCGCCGGCACCCCGACCGGCGTGATGTACGTGGGGAAGTCGCCGCGCCGCGCCGCGCTGTGCGCCAAGGCGCTGCGGCAGCAGGGCTACCGGGGTCCGTGCGGCAGCGTCGAGCCCGCGTTCGGGCCGGAGTTCCTCGCCGTGGCCGGCCCGGCCGCCGAGGGCTGGTACTTCGGGACCGGCTACACCGATCCCGACACCGTGCCGGCCGCGAAGGAGTTCGCGGCCGCCTACCGCAAGCGCTGGCGGCTCGCGGCCGCGGACCCGGTCGACCGGTTCGCCGTGGAGTCGTACGACGCCCTGTACTGGATGGTGCAGACGCTGCGCACCGCCACCAAGAGGAACGCGGTGGACCCGAGCGCGGCGATCTCCAACCTCCTCACGAATGACGGCAAGCAGTTCCGCGGCGTGGCCAGGGCCTACAACGCGAGGGGCGACGAGAGCTCGGCGGCCCAGCTCGAAGGACTGACCCTCTGGCAGATCAGGTCCGGAAGGCCCCGCTGCCTCGGCCCGTTCGCCGAGGCAGCGAAGCGCGACTGACCGCGCGGGCGGTCGCCGGCCCGGCCGGTGTCAGCCGACGACCGTCCAGGTGTCCTTGCCCGTCAGCAGCTGCGCCAGGTCGCCCTTGCCCTGCTGTTCCACGGCCTTCTCCAGCTGCTCCGCCATCAGCGTGTCGTACACCGGCCGCTCCACCGACCGGAAGACACCGATCGGCGTCTGGTGCAGCGTGTCCGGGTCGGCGAGCCGTGAGATCGCGAACGCGGTCGTCGGGGAGGCCGCGTGGGCGTCGTGGACGAGGATCGCGGACTCGTTGTCCGGGGTCACCGTGACGACCTTCAGGTCGCCGGTGGCCGGGTCGCGGACGACACCCTTGTCCTGGTCGGCGCCGAAGCGGATCGGCCGGCCGTGCTCCAGGCGGATGACGGCCTCCTTGGCCTGCTCGTTGTCCTTGAGGACCTCGAAGGCGCCGTCGTTGAAGATGTTGCAGTTCTGGTAGATCTCCACCAGCGCCGTGCCGTTGTGGTCGGCGGCCTGGCGCAGCACCTCGGTGAGGTGCTTGCGGTCGGAGTCCACCGTCCGGGCGACGAAGGACGCCTCCGCGCCGAGCGCGAGCGACACCGGGTTGAAGGGGGCGTCGAGGGAGCCCATCGGGGTCGACTTGGTGATCTTGCCGAGCTCGGAGGTGGGGCTGTACTGGCCCTTGGTCAGACCGTAGATCCGGTTGTTGAAGAGCAGGATCTTCAGGTTGACGTTGCGGCGCAGCGCGTGGATGAGGTGGTTGCCGCCGATGGACAGCGCGTCGCCGTCACCGGTGACGACCCACACCGACAGGTCGCGGCGGGAGGTCGCCAGGCCGGTGGCGATGGCCGGGGCGCGGCCGTGGATGGAGTGCATCCCGTAGGTGTTCATGTAGTACGGGAAGCGGGAGGAGCAGCCGATGCCGGAGACGAAGACGATGTTCTCCTTCGCCAGGCCGAGTTCGGGCATGAAGCCCTGGACGGCGGCGAGCACGGCGTAGTCGCCGCAGCCGGGGCACCAGCGGACCTCCTGGTCGGACTTGAAGTCCTTCATCGACTGCTTGGCCTCCGCCTTGGGGACCAGCTGCAGCAGGGACTCCGTGGATCCGGCCGACTCCGTGGTAGCAGCCGACTCACTCATCGATGACCTCCTTGAGGGCCGCGGCGAGCTGCTCGGCCTTGAACGGCATTCCGTTGACCTGGTTGTGGCTGCGGGCGTCGACGAGGTACCTGGCCCGGACGAGCATGGCGAGCTGGCCCAGGTTCATCTCGGGGACGACGACCTTCTCGTACGCCTTGAGGACCTCGCCGAGGTTCTTCGGGAAGGGGTTGAGGTGGCGCAGGTGGGCCTGGGCGATGGGGCGGCCGGCGCGGCGCAGCCGGCGCACGGCGGCGGTGATCGGCCCGTAGGTGGAGCCCCAGCCGAGCACCAGCGTGTCGGCGCCGTCCGGGTCGTCGACCTCGATGTCGGGCACCTCGATGCCGTCGATCTTGGCCTGCCGGGTGCGGACCATGAAGTCGTGGTTGGCCGGGTCGTAGCTGATGTTGCCGGTGCCGTCCTGCTTCTCGATGCCGCCGATGCGGTGTTCGAGGCCGGGGGTGCCGGGCAGCGCCCAGGGGCGGGCCAGGGTCTCCGGGTCGCGCTTGTACGGCCAGAAGACCTCGGTGCCGTCGTCCAGCGTGTGGTTCGGGCCGGTGGCGAACGTCGTGGTCAGGTCCGGGAGTTCGTCGGTCTCCGGGATCCGCCAGGGCTCGGAGCCGTTGGCCAGGTAGCCGTCGGAGAGCAGGAGGACCGGGGTGCGGTAGGTGAGCGCGATCCGGGCCGCGTCGAGCGCCGCCGTGAAGCAGTCGGCCGGCGTCCTCGGCGCCACGATCGGCACCGGGGCCTCGCCGTTGCGCCCGTACATGGCCTGGAGGAGGTCGGCCTGCTCGGTCTTGGTGGGCAGACCGGTCGACGGGCCGCCGCGCTGGATGTCGACGACGAGCAGCGGCAGTTCGAGGGAGACGGCGAGGCCGATGGTCTCCGACTTGAGCGCCACTCCGGGGCCGGACGTGGTCGTCACGGCGAGCGAGCCGCCGAAGGCCGCGCCGAGCGCGGCGCCGATGCCGGCGATCTCGTCCTCGGCCTGGAAGGTGCGCACGCCGAAGTTCTTGTGCCTGCTCAGCTCGTGCAGGATGTCGGAGGCCGGGGTGATCGGGTACGAGCCGAGGTAGAGCGGCAGGTCCGCCTGCTTGGCGGCGGCGATCAGGCCGTACGACAGCGCCAGGTTCCCGGAGATGTTGCGGTACGTGCCGGTGGGGAAGGCGCGGGTGGCCGGGGCCACCTCGTAGGAGACGGCGAAGTCCTCGGTGGTCTCGCCGAAGTTCCAGCCGGCGCGGAACGCGGCCACGTTCGCCTCGGCGATCTCGGGCTTCTTCGCGAACTTCTGGCGCAGGAAGGTCTCGGTGCCCTCGGTGGGCCGGTGGTACATCCAGGAGAGCAGTCCGAGCGCGAACATGTTCTTGCTGCGCTCGGCCTCCTTGCGGGACAGGCCGAAGTCCTTCAGGGCCTCCACCGTGAGGGTGGTCAGCGGCACCGGGTGGACCCGGTAGCCGGACAGCGAGCCGTCCTCCAGGGGGGAGGTCTCGTACCCGACCTTGGCCATGGCGCGCTTGGCGAACTCGTCGGTGTTGACGATGATCTCGCCGCCGCGCGGCACGTCCCCGATGTTGGCCTTCAGCGCGGCCGGGTTCATCGCGACCAGGACGTTCGGCGCGTCGCCCGGGGTCAGGATGTCGTGGTCGGCGAAGTGGAGCTGGAACGAGGACACGCCCGGCAGCGTGCCGGCGGGTGCCCGGATCTCGGCGGGGAAGTTCGGCAGCGTGGAGAGGTCGTTCCCGAAGGACGCCGTCTCCGAGGTGAACCGGTCACCGGTGAGCTGCATGCCGTCGCCGGAGTCACCCGCGAAGCGGATGATCACCCGGTCGAGCCGGCGGACTTCCTTCGCGGAACCGTGGTCGGCCGTCGCCGGGGCGCTGCGCTGCTCCCCGACCAGGGCCTCACCGGCCTCGCTACTGACCTGGCTGGTCACTGAACTGGACCTCCCTCGCGGCAGGGTCTCTCCGTCGAGGCTCACCCGCGGAGAAGGCTCGGTGGACGACCGGGCGACCGGCCGTCCGTGGCCCACCCTACGACCGTAAGGGGGCCCTTCCCGGGACTTCTCGCATCGTGGACCTCGTTTTGAGACGCCCATAACGCCTGTTTATTGTCAATTGTCGCTCTCTGCGGCCCCCCGGGTCCACCAGGGTGTCGCGCTCCGCACATTCTTGGTCACGGAGCGGGGTGGTGCGGTACGGGCATCCCCTGACGGATCGTCAGGTATGTCTGCCCGATGGTCGCAGCTCGTCAGGAATTGAGATAGGTCAGCACGGCGAGCACCCTGCGGTGATCCCCGTCACTCGGCGAGAGCCCCAGCTTCAGGAAGATGTTGCTGATGTGCTTCTCCACCGCGCCGTCGCTCACCACCAGCTGCTTCGCGATGGCCGAATTCGTACGCCCCTCGGCCATCAGGCCGAGCACCTCGCGCTCCCGCGGCGTCAGCGCCGCGAGCACGTCCTGCTTCCGGCTCCGGCCCAGCAGCTGCGCCACCACCTCCGGGTCGAGGGCCGTGCCGCCCCGCGCCACCCGGACCACCGCGTCCACGAACTCCCGGACCTCGGCCACCCGGTCCTTCAGCAGATAGCCGACGCCCGTGCTCGAACCGGCCAGCAGTTCGGTGGCGTACCGCTCCTCCACGTACTGGGACAGGACGAGCACACCGATCCCCGGATGGTCCTTCCGCAGCCGCACGGCCGCCCGCACCCCCTCGTCGGTGTGCGTCGGCGGCATCCGCACGTCCGCCACGACCACGTCCGGCAGATCGCCCGCGTCCGCGAGGCCGTCCACCGTCTTGAGGAGGGCCTCGGCGTCACCGACCCCGGCGACCACCTCGTGCCCGAGGTCGGTGAGCAGCCGGGTCAGACCCTCCCGCAGCAGCACCGAGTCCTCGGCGATGACCACACGCACGGCGTCCGCGCCCATGTCCGTCCCTTCCCCTTGATCGCAACGAGCATCAGCATCGCAGGAGAAGGGACGCCATGGGGGTGGAAGAGGTTCAACCAGCGGGAGCGATACGTCAGGAGCGCCAGGGCAGTTCGGCCGTGACCGTCGTCGGCCCGCCCGCCGGCGAGTCCACCGCGAGGACGCCGTCCACCGCGTCGATCCGCTCCATCAGCCCCGCCAGCGCATGCCCCTGCGCGGGGGCCGCGCCGCCCGTGCCGTCGTCACGCACCTGGAGCATCAGCCGGTCCTCCGTCCGCCACACCTCCACCCAGGCCCGCCCGGCCCCGGCGTGCCGCGAGACGTTCCGCAGCAGCTCGGAGACCGTGAAGTAGGCGATGCCCTCGATCGCCGCCGCCGGCCGGGCCGGCAGGTCCACCGACACCGACACCGGCACCGCGCAGCGGGCGGCCACCGCCGAGAGGGCCGCGTCCAGGCCGCGGTCGGTCAGGACGGCCGGGTGGATGTCGCGGGCCAGGTCGCGCAGCTCCTGCAGCGCGAGCTTCACCTCGCCGTGCGCCTCGTCGACCATCGCCGCCGCCGTCAGCGGGTCGTCCGCGATCCGCTCCTTCGCCAGTCCCAGGTCCATCGCCAGCGCCGCGAGCCGGGCCTGGGCGCCGTCGTGCAGATCGCGCTCGATCCGCCGCAGATCGGCGGCGGCCGTGTCCACGACCACGCCCCGGTCCGACTCCAGCTCCGTCACCCGCGAGGCCAGCAGCGACGGCCCGAGCAGCCCCACCACCAGCCCCCGGTCCACCGTGACCAGCCCGCGCAGCACCCACGGGCCGAGCAGCACGAGCAGGAGACCCACCGCGGACGTGAGCGCCAGCTCGTACGGGGTGTCCAGGTACACGCGCCCCGACCCGTCCCCGTACAGCTGGATGCCGTCCTGGCCCACGTACGTCGGGAAGACCCACGACCACAGCGGATACGTCAGCAGGCTCCAGCTCGTCACCCACAGCGTCAGCGTCACGCAGAACGTGAACACCGCCCACGGGAAGCGCAGCAGGCAGAAGAGCAGGTGCCGCCACGACGCCCCGCTCTTCAGCGTCGCGCCCATCCACGGCAGCGCCCCGCCCGTCCGGCCCCGGGCCGGCTCCGGCGCCCGCACGTCCAGACCGAGCATCACGCGCGCCCGCGCCCGCTCCACCGCGCCGATGCCCCGGCAGACGGAGAGGCCGGCGGCCAGGACCGGGACGCCGAGGAAGGTGACGAGCAGGCCGGCGCCCACCGAGACGAAGGTGACCGCGACGACGAAGGACATGATGGCCATCGGCAGCCCGGTCATGACATAGCCGAACGCGCGCCAGGTGCGGCCTTCGAGCGGGGCGCGGAGCCCGGCGGGGAGACGGTGGAAGGCAGCCGTCGGGGCCGCGTCCATCGGGGTTGCGTCCATCGGGAGTCCGTTTCTGGGGGATCGGAGTGATGTGTTCACCCTCCCGGGAGGGCGGGGTCCGCAGCCATGAGGCGGGTCGGCGTCTCGCACCGGGGGTTTTCCCCACCTGTACGGGACGGGGGGTGTCCCTGCCCGGCCCTTATGGGACGGGGGGTGTCCCTGGCCGGCCCTTATGGGACCAGGGGTGGCACGCCCGGCCCGTGTACGGCACGGGGTGTCCCTACGCGGCCCGTACGGGGCCCCGGTCCCGCCACGGCAGCTCGGCCGTGACCACGGTCGGCCCGCCCTCCGGCGAGTCCACGACGAACACCCCGTCGACCGCGCCGAGCCGCTCCGCGAGCCCGGCCAGACCCGTACCGCCGCCGTCCAGCCGCGCGCCGCCCGAGCCGTCGTCGCGGACCTGGAGCATCAGCCGCTCCTCCTCCCGCCACACCTCCACGGCCGCCGAACGGGCCCGCGCGTGCTTCGAGACGTTCTGCAGCAGCTCGGAGACGGTGAAGTAGGCGATGCCCTCGATGGCCTCGGCGGGCCGGGCCGGCAGATCGACCGAGACCTTCACCGGCACCGTGCAGCGCGCGGCCACCGCCGACAGCGCCGCGTCCAGGCCGCGGTCGGTCAGGACGGCCGGATGGATGCCGCGGGCCAGGTCGCGCAGCTCCTGCAGCGCGAGCTTCACCTCGCCGTGCGCCTCGTCGACCATCGCCGCCGCGGCCCGCGGATCGTCGAGCAGCTTCTCCTTCGCCAGACCGAGACCCATCGCCAGCGCCACCAGACGCGCCTGGGCGCCGTCGTGCAGATCGCGCTCGATCCGCCGCAGATCGGCCGCCGCCGTGTCCACGACCACACCCCGGTCCGACTCCAGCTCCGCGATCCGCCGCTCCAGCTCGTCCGACGGCGAGAGCAGTCCGCGCACCATGCCCCGGTCGGCCGCGGCGAGACCGCGCACCACGAACGGCAGCACCGGCCACAGCACCAACAGCGACACCAGCGTCACCGTGAACGTCAGCACGCCCCACGGCAGCCGCACGAACCCGTACAGCTGGCTCCGCCACGCCACCGGATCCTTCAGCTGCGCCCACAGCCAGCCGAAGAACCCGCCCCGGTGCGGCAGCCGGCTCGGCTCGTCCACCTGCACCCCGAGCAGCCGCCGCGCCCGCGCCCGCTCCGACCGGCCCATCCCGCGCGCCCCGGCGAGCCCCAGCGCGAGCAGCGGCAGACCGACGGCCGTCACCGCCAGGCCCACGCCGAGCGCGATCGTCACGACCGCGTACAGGAAACCGGCGATCGCGCAGGGCAGGTTCGCCAGGAGGTGCCCGATCTCCTTCCAGGTGTGCCGGTGGTAGGCGAAACGCGCCGGCGGTCTGGCGGGCGGGGCCGCGGGGGGCGCCTGGGTGTCGTGGCTCATGACGGCAAGACTGCCGGTCGGGGGCCCGGCCACGCCATGGGGGAGGTGGCCGGGAGCCCAGGGGGGATAACCCCACCGGTCTCTTTCTTACGGCCTCTTTAGCAGGGCCTAGACTCGCGTCCGTAAAGAAAAAGGAATGAGACACCGAGACCGAGGGGCGGACGTGCGGGAACCGACCGTTGTCGCGGCGGGGCGAGTGACGGAGCAGGCTGCGGACTACTTCGAGACGTATTCCGTCGTCGGACTGCTCGCCGTCGTCGGCGTGCTCTTCGTCGCGGTCGCGTTCGGAGCGAACCGGCTGCTCAGGCCCGTCGTGCCGACCCCCGAGAAGCTCCTCACCTACGAGTGCGGCGTCGACCCGGTGGGGGAGGGCTGGGCCCACACCCAGGTCCGCTACTACGTGTACGCCTTCCTCTATGTGATCTTCGCCGTCGACTCGATCTTCCTCTTCCCGTGGGCGACGGTCTTCGCGGCGCCCGGATACGGGGCGACGACCCTCGTCGAGATGTTCGTCTTCCTCGGCTTCCTGGCCGTGGGACTGCTCTACGCGTACAAGAAGGGCGTCCTGACATGGACGTGACCCCGACCCCGAACCCCACCCCGCTGCCGGCCCCCACCCTCGGCCCGCTGGCCCGGCTGGCACCGGAGCCCATGAAGGTGGTCCTCAACTGGGGCCGCCGCTACAGCCTGTGGGTCTTCAACTTCGGCCTCGCCTGCTGCGCGATCGAGTTCATCGCCGCGTCGATGGCCCGCCACGACTTCATCCGCCTCGGCGTGATCCCCTTCGCGCCCGGCCCGCGCCAGGCCGACCTCATGATCGTCTCCGGCACGGTGACGGACAAGATGGCACCGGCGGTCAAGCGGCTCTACGAGCAGATGCCCGAGCCGAAGTACGTCATCTCCTTCGGCGCCTGCTCGAACTGCGGCGGCCCCTACTGGGACTCGTACTCCGTGACCAAGGGCGTCGACCAGATCATCCCCGTCGACGTCTACGTGCCGGGCTGCCCGCCGCGGCCCGAGGCGCTGCTCCAGGGCATCCTCAAGCTCCAGGAGAAGATCGCGCGCGAGAACACGGCGGAGCGGTACGGCAGCGCCCCCTCCGTCTCCCAGCTGACGAGCCCGCTGGTCGCCCCGCCCGCACCCGGAGGCCAGGCATGAGCGACTACTTCGCCGACGCCTACGCCGCCCTCCCCGACTCCGTCACCGAGCTCTTCGGCGAGGAGGCGACCGCGGAGCGGGCGTACGAGCTGCTGACGGTCGACGTGCCCACCGCCTCCTGGATCGCGGCGCTCGAAATCGCCCGCGACAAGCTGGGCCTCACCTACTTCGACTGGCTCAGCGCCGTCGACGAGCCGGGCACCGGCTTCCGGGTGTGCGCGCACGTGGCGTCGGTGGGCCCGGGCGGCGTCCGCCGCCTGCTCCTGCGCACGACGGTCCCGCACGCCGCGCCGTCCCTGCCGTCCGCGATCGCGGTGTACGCGGGCGCGGCCTGGCACGAGCGCGAGACGTACGAGATGTTCGGCGTCACCTTCACCGACCACCCGCACCTCGTCCACCTCCTCCTCCCCGAGAACTTCGAGGGCCACCCGCTCCGCAAGGACTTCGTCCTCGCCGCCCGCGTCGCCAAGGCCTGGCCCGGCGCCAAGGAACCGGGCGAGTCCCATGACCCGGCCGCCCCCAAGCGCCGCCAGATGCTCCCCCCGGGCGTCCCCGACCCCAACGACTGGGGCCCCCTCAAGGGCCAGCTCCCCCCGGCCCCCTCCCGCCCGGCCCGCGCCGCCGCCGGCGACCGCCCGGTCCGCCGCGCCCGCACGGCCGCCGACGGCTCGGCCGGCCAGACGACCACGCCGCCGGAGGCGACACCGGGCGCACCGGCGCGCAGGGCACGCAGCGCGAGCGCGGGCTCGGCGAGCCAGCGAACGGAGACGCCCGCGGCCACCGAGCCCGCCCCGGACGCGCCGACGCCCCCCGCGGGCCCGCGCCGCGCGCGGAGCGTCAGCGCGGGCTCGGCCAGCCAGCGCACGCAGACCCCCGCGCCCGCCGAGACTCCGGCCGAGCCGGCATCGGCGCCCCCGCAGACGCCCCCGGCGGGCCCCCGTCGCAGCCGCAGCGCGAGCGCGGGTTCGGCGAGCCAGCGGGACGGCGCGGCCGCCGCAGAGGAGCAGCGCCCCGCGCCCGCCCCCGCGCGCAGCGCGGACGCCCCGTGGCACCACGCGCGCCCGGCGTTCGACGAGGAGGCCGCGCCGGAGTCGGCCGCGAAGCCCGAGGCTGAGCCGGACGGCGAGCCCGAGGCCGCCGCGCCGAAGTCCGCCGCGACGCCCGAGGCCGCCGAGCCCGAGGCCGCGCCGGACGGCGAGGCCGACGCGGCGGAAGCCACCGAGTCCGAGCCCCCCACCACCCCCGAACCCCCCGCCGGAGGCGATCCCGCGTGAACGACGTACTGGACGTCGCCCTGCGGCTCATCGCCGTGTTCGTGGCGTTCCTCGTGCTGCCGCTCGTCGTGGGGCAGACCGAGCACAAGGTGATGGCCCACATGCAGGGCCGGCTCGGGCCCATGTACGCGGGCGGGTTCCACGGCTGGGCGCAGCTGGTCGCGGACGGGGTGAAGTTCGCGCAGAAGGAGAACATCGTCCCGGCCGCCGCCGACCGGCGGATCTTCAAGATCGCGCCGGCCGTGGCGCTGCTGCCGTACCTCCTCGTGCTCGTGGCGATTCCGATCGGGCCGAGCGAGGGCGCGGTCGGGCAGGTGGTCGACGCGGGAATCTTCTTCGTGCTCGCGGTGATGGGCGTCGGCGTGCTCGGCAGCCTGATGGCCGGCTGGGCGTCGGCGAACAAGTTCTCGCTGCTCGGCGCGCTCCGTACCGCCGCACAGCTGCTCGCGTACGAGCTGCCGATGCTGCTCGCCGCCGCGTCCGTGGCGATGGCGGCCGGCACCGTGTCGCTGCCCGGCATCCTGAACGGCTTCCACTGGTGGTGGGTGCCGTGGCAGATCGTCGGCGCGCTGGTGTTCTTCACGGCCGGCCTCGCCGAGCTGCAGCGCCCGCCGTTCGACATGCCCGTCGCCGACTCGGAGATCATCTTCGGCGCGTACACCGAGTACACGGGACTGCGCTTCGCGCTGTTCCTGCTCGCCGAGTACGCCGGCATCGTCGTCCTGTGCGGTCTGACCACCGTCCTCTTCCTCGGCGGCTGGCACGGCCCCTTCGGCGCCGACGGCCTCGGCTGGCTGTGGACGCTGCTCAAGACCGCCGTCCTGGCCTTCGTCGTGATCTGGCTGCGGGTCTCCTACCCGCGCCTGCGCGAGGACCAGCTGCAGAAGCTGGCCTGGACGACCCTCGTCCCGCTCGCCCTCGCGCAGATCGCGCTCACCGGCATCGTGAAGGTGGCGATCCAGTAACCATGGCACCTCAGCTCCCCCCCTCCCGGCCCGGCTTCCCCGGTTCCGGCCTCGCCAAGGGGCTCGCCGTCACCCTGCGCACGATGATGCGCAAGAACGTCACCGCGCAGTACCCGGACGCGCAGCCCGAGCTGCCGCCCCGCACCCGCGGGGTCATCGGGCTGTTCGAGGAGAACTGCACCGTGTGCATGCTGTGCGCCCGCGAGTGCCCCGACTGGTGCATCTACATCGACTCCCACAAGGAGACGGTCCCGGCCGCCGTCCCCGGCGGCCGCGAGCGCAGCCGCAACGTCCTCGACCGCTTCGCCATCGACTTCTCGCTCTGCATGTACTGCGGCATCTGCATCGAGGTGTGCCCCTTCGACGCGCTGTTCTGGTCGCCCGAGTTCGAGTACGCGGAGACCGACATCCACGAGCTGACGCACGAGCGCGACAAGCTGCGCGAGTGGATGTGGACCGTGCCCGAGCCGCCCGCGCTCGACCCGCGCGCGGAGGAGCCGAAGGAGTTCGGCGCGGCGCGCAAGGCCGCGGAGAAGGCCGCCGCCGCGCAGGCGGCCGCCGAGGCGGAGGGGGAGCAGCAGTGATCCCCGCCGCCCAGGCCCTCACGGCCCTCGCCGCCCGGACGACGCTCCCCGCCCCGGCCCCGCACGGCTTCCTCTCGCCCGGCGGCGTCGAGATCGTCTTCGTCCTCGTCGGCCTCGCCACCCTCGGCGCCGCCCTCGTCAGCGTCACCACCAAGCAGCTCGTGCACGCCGCCCTGTGGCTGGTCGTGGCACTCGGCGGCGTCGCCGTCGAGTACCTGCTGCTGACCGCCGAGTTCATCGCCTGGGTCCAGGTGCTGATCTACGTCGGCTCCGTCGTCGTCCTGCTCCTCTTCGGCCTCATGCTCACCCGGGCACCCATCGGCCGCTCCCCGGACTCCGACTCGGGCAACCGGCCGGTCGCCCTCGCCGTGGCGCTCGCCGCCGCGGCGGCCCTGGTCTGGGTGGTCGTGGACGCCTTCCGCACCACCTGGATCGACCTCGACGGGCCCGCGCAGGGCTCCACCAAGGTGACCGGCGAGTTCCTCTTCCGGCACTGGGTGCTGCCCTTCGAGGCGCTGTCGGTGCTGCTGCTCGCCGCCCTCGTCGGCGCCATCGTGCTGTCCCGCAAGAAGGCCCCGGAGGACACGGACTGATGCACCTCGCCTACCCGGCCGTCCTCGCCGTCCTCCTCTTCTCCGTCGGCCTGTACGGCGTCCTCGCCCGCCGCAACGCGATCCTGGTCCTGATGTCCGTCGAGCTGATGCTCAACGCCGTCAACCTCAACCTGGTCGCCTTCGACGTCTGGCTCCGCGACACCCTGCACGCGGGCCAGGCCCTCACCCTCTTCACCATCGCCATCGCCGCCGCGGAGATCGGCATCGGTCTCGCGATCGTCCTGATGGTCTACCGCAACCGCGGCACCTCGGACGTCGACCGCCTGCGCGACACCAGGGAAACGCCGTCCGCCGACGAGAAGGCCGAGGCCACCGCGTGACCACCACGACCCTGGCCGTCCTCGTCCCCCTGCTGCCCTTCCTCGGCTCCGCCGCCGGCCTGCTCCTCGGCCGCGCCGTGCCCGGCCTCGCCCGCCCACTGGCCGTGCTGCCGGTGCTCGCCGCCGCCGTGCTCGCCGCCGTCGTCGCCGCCCGGCAGGGCGGCGGGAAGGCGATCGACGCCGCCACCCAGCTCACCCCGACCGGCTCGGTCCCGATCGACCTGGCCCTGCACATCGACGGCTTCGCCGCCCTCGTCGCCGTCCTCGTCGGCGTGGTCGCCACCTGCGTGCAGGTCTACTCGACCGGCTATCTCCGCCACGACCCGCGCTACTCCTCGTACGCCGCGCTCGTCTCCCTCTTCACCTCCGCGATGCTGCTCGTCGTCTACTCCGGCGACCTGATGGTGCTCCTGGTCGGCTGGGAGATCATGGGCATCTGCTCGTACTTCCTCGTCGGGCACTACTGGGAGACGCCCGAGGCCCGCTCGGCCTCCCTCAAGGCGTTCCTCGTCACCAAGCTCGGTGACGTGCCCTTCCTGATCGGCCTGTTCGCGCTGGCCGCCGACGCGGGCACCTTCCGGATCACCGGCGTGCTCGGCGCCGTCGCCGCCGGCGGACTCGACCACCCCACCCTCGTGGCGCTGCTGCTCCTCGCGGGCGTGGCCGGCAAGTCCGCGCAGTTCCCGCTGCACACCTGGCTCCCGGACGCCATGGCCGGCCCCACCCCGGTCTCCGCGCTCATCCACGCGGCGACGATGGTCGCCGCCGGCATCTACTTCGTCGCCCGGCTGCTGCCGGTCTTCACCGCCTCCGCGGCCGCGCTGACCGTGCTCGCCGTGATGGCCGCCGTCACCATGGTCGGCTCGGCGCTCGCCGCGCTCGCCCAGGACGACATCAAGCGGGTCCTCGCCTACTCGACGATCGGCCAGCTCGGCTACATGTCCGGCGCCCTCGCCGTCGGCAACCGCGGCGCCGCCGTCTTCCACCTCCTGTCGCACGGCGCCTTCAAGGCGCTGCTGTTCCTCGCCGCCGGAGCGGTCATCCACGCCGCCGGCACCAACTCGCTCACCGCCATGTCCCGGATGAGCGGCCTCGCGAAGCGCGTCCCGGACGCCTACTGGACGATGACCGTCGGCCTGCTCGCGCTCGCCGCGATCCCGCCCTTCGCCGGCTTCTTCTCCAAGGAGGCCGTGCTCGTCGCCGCCGAGCACGCCGCGACCGGAGAGACGACCGCCGCCCCCGCCGGGGCCGGCTGGATCGTGCTCGTCGCCGGACTGCTCACGGCGCTGCTCACCGCCGCGTACGCGATGCGGCTGTGGCTGCTCGCCTTCCGCGGCCGCGGCGCCGAGGCCCCGGACCACGGCAGGCAGCCGATCGCCATGACGACCGTCCTGTGGGTGCTCGCGGTCCCCTCCCTCGGCTTCGGCCTGACCGCCGGATACCTCGACGACTGGTTCGACGGCAGTCCGCTGACCCCGACGCTCACCACGGCCGTCCTCGGCACCGGCCTCGCCGTCGTCGGCGCGGCGATCACCTACGCGGTCCGGCGCACCCTCGTCGCCCGCACCACGCCGCCCCCCGCGGTCCCCGCGGGCACCGCGCCCGCCCCCGCTGCCGGGGTCCTCGCCGCCCCGCACGTCGCCCACCCCGACGCCGAGGCCGGCCAGGTCGAGGCGGAGGCCCTGGACCTGCCGCACCCCGCGGTGGACCCGGCCGACCCCGGCCGCGTCCTGCTCGGCCCGCTGCACCGGCACGCGGCCGCCGGCTTCCACCTGGACGCCGTCTACCGGACCCTGTTCGTCCGCCCCGTGCTCGCCGCCGCCTCCCTGGTCCGCTTCCTGGACCGCGAGGTCGTCGACACGTACGTGAACGGCGCGGGCAGCACCGCCAAGGGCCTCGGCCGGCTCGTCCGCAGCGCCCAGACCGGCAACGTGCAGACCTACCTGAGCGCCCTGCTCGCCGGCTCCGTCGTCCTGGCGATCGTCGCCGTCGTCCTCGCCAACGTCGCCGCCGGAGCGTGAGCCGTGATCGATATCAGCGAATCCGTGATGCAGTTCCTTCTCGCGTTGATCATCGGCGGCCCGCTCGTCGGCGCCGCCGCCGCACTCCTGCCCGCCCCGCCCGGGCTGAAGGGGAAGTCACCCGAGCAGGCCGTGCTCCGGCACGGCGTGCTCGTCACCGGCGTGATCCTGCTCGCCACGATCGTCCTGGCCCTCGGCTTCGACCACGACCACCCCTCGACGATGCAGGCCACCACCGACATCAGCTGGATCAAGGCACTCGACGTGCGGATCCACCTCGGTGTCGACGGCATCTCCCTCCCCCTCCTGCTCCTGACCGCGCTCCTGACCTTCCTCTGCGCGCTCTACAGCTACTTCAAGATGCCGGCGGGCCCGTCACCCAAGGCATTCGTCGCGCTGCTCCTCGTCCTGGAAGCCGGCACCCTGGCCTCCTTCGCCGTCCTCGACCTCGTCCTGTTCTTCCTGGCCTTCGAGACGGTCCTCATCCCGATGTACTTCCTCATCGCCCGCTGGGGCGGCGAGGGCAGGCGGGCCGCCGCCTGGAAGTTCGTCCTCTACACGCTGCTCGGTTCCGTCGTCATGCTGCTCGGCCTGCTCCTCATCGGCCTGAAGGCGGGCACGTTCGACATGGTGGCACTCGCCTCTGACAACGGCCGCGGACTGACCACGTCGGTGCAGGTCATCGCCGTTCTGGCGATCGGCCTCGGACTCGCCGTGAAGACCCCGATGTGGCCGCTGCACAGCTGGCTCCCGGACGCCCACACCGCCGCCCCGACCGTCGGCTCCGTGCTGCTGGCCGGCGTCCTGCTGAAGATGGGCACCTACGGCTTCGTCCGGATCCTGCTGCCGATCGCCCCCGACGGCATGCGCACCTTCGCCCCGTACCTCGCCGCCTTCGCCGTCGCCGGCATCATCTACGGATCGCTCGCCTGCCTCGCGCTCGCCCGGCCCGGCAGCAAGGGCGACCTCAAGCGGCTGATCGCCTACAGCTCCGTCGGTCACATGGGCTTCGTGCTCCTCGGCATCGCCACCATGACGCCCACCGGCGTCAACGGCGCGCTCTTCGCCAACATCGCCCACGGCCTCATCACCGGCCTCCTCTTCTTCCTGGTCGGCGCCGTCAAGGACCGCTACGGCACCGCCGACCTCGACACCCTCGCCGGGGCCACCGGCGCCGCCCTCTACGGCCGCGCCCCCCGCCTCGGCGCGCTCCTCGCCTTCGCCGCCGTCGCCTCCCTCGGCCTGCCCGGCCTCGCCGGGTTCTGGGGCGAGATGCTGGCGCTGTTCGGCGCGTTCGACCCGGCCGCCGGCCTCAGCCGGCCGGCCTTCCTCACGTACATGGCGATCGGCGGCCTCGGCACCCTGCTCACCGCCGCCTACCTCCTCGTCGTCGTCCGCCGCGTCTGCATGGGCGGCCCACGCCCCGCCGGCGAGGCCGCGATCGCCGACGTCCAGGGGTACGAGATCGCCGCCTGGACCCCGCTCGTCGCCCTCACCGTCCTCGCCGGACTGTGGCCCGCGGTCCTCCTCGGCCTCACCGACCCGGCCGTACAGCAGCTGATCGCCGGAGGCGCCAAGTGACCCCGATTGCCGCAGCTCCCGGCGCGGTCCCCAGCCTCGTCCAGTCCGTCGACTGGCTCGCCATCGCGCCGCCCACGCTCACCGCGCTGGTCGGCGTCGCCGTCCTCGTCGCCGACCTCTTCGTACCGGCCGCGCGCAAGCAGCTCCTGGGGTGGACCGCCACCGCCGGCCTCGTCGCCGCGCTCGCGCTGCTCCTGCCGCTGCGGGACGCCGACCGCTCGACGTTCTGCCTCACCGCCGACACCCAGCTGCGGGCGTGCAGCTACACCGCCGACCAGTTCACCCTCGTCATCCAGTTCCTGGTGCTCGGCGGCGCGCTCGTCACCGCGCTGCTCTCGCTCACCGACACCCGCGACAAGCTGCCCGCGGGCGAGTACTGGTTCCTGCTGCTCTCCTCCGCCGCCGGCGCCGCCCTGCTGCCCGCCTCCCGCGACCTGGCCACCCTCGTCGTCGCCCTCGAAGTTGCCTCGCTGCCCGCCTTCGCGCTCGTCGGCCTGCGCCGCGGCGACGTCAGGTCCAGCGAGTCCGCGCTGAAGTTCTTCCTCTCCTCGGTCACCGCCACCGCCGTGACCCTGCTCGGCGTCAGCTTCGTCTACGCCGCCACCGGCACCCTCCACCTCACCGAGATCGCCCAGCGCCTCGGCGACGTGCCCGGCCAGCTCCAGGTCCTCGCCCAGACCGGCGTCGTCCTCACCCTCGTCGGCTTCGCCTTCAAGACGGCCGCCGTCCCCTTCCACTTCTGGGTGCCCGACACCTACGTCGGCGCGCCGCTGCCCGTCGCCGCCTACCTCTCCGTGGTCGGCAAGGCCGTCGGCTTCACCGGGATCATCCTGGTGACCGTCGTCGCCTTCCCCACCTACGCGGACGTGTGGGGCCCGGCGCTCGCCGCCCTCGCCGCGCTCACCATGACCGTCGGCAACGTGGCGGCCCTGCGCCAGAGCGCCACCCGCGCCTTCAGCGCCGTACGCCTGCTGGCCTGGTCGTCCGTCGCCCAGGCCGGCTACCTCCTGGTGCCGATCGCCGCCGCCGCGTACTCCGGTAACGACCAGATCGGCTCCACCGTCGCGTACGCCCTGATGTACGCCGTCGTGAACCTCGGCGCCTTCGCCGTCGTCGTCCTCGTCGCCCGCACCCACCCCGAGGCCCGGATCGCCGACTTCCGCGGCCTGTACGCGACGAGCCCGGCCGCCGCCCTCGCGCTCGGCTTCTTCCTGCTCAACCTGGCCGGACTGCCCCCGGGTATCATCGGCCTCTTCGCCAAGGTGACCGTCTTCTCGGCGGCCGTCGACGCCGGCCTCGGCTGGCTCGCCGTGATCATGGGCGTCAACGTCGTGATCGCCCTCTACTACTACCTGCGGTGGACGGGGCTGCTCTTCCGCGGGCAGGAGGACGAGCACCGGGTCACGCCGGTCCGGGCCCCCGCACCGATCACCCTGGCCCTCGCGCTGACCGCCGTCGCGGGCGTCGTGCTGTCGGGCTACCCGCAGTTCGCCCTCCGCTTCGCGGCGAACAGCCTCTTCTGACCCCCCCCACATCCCCCCACCACAGAGAACACCAAGGAGCGGAACCACCGTGCTGAAGGGCTTCAAGGACTTCATACTTCGCGGGAACGTCATCTCGATGGCCATCGGTCTGGCCGTCGGTTCGGCCTTCACGGCCGTCGTGACCGGCTTCAGCAAGGCCTTCATCACTCCGCTCATCGGCCTGGCCACCGGCTCCGTCGGCGACTTCAGCGAGGCCAGCTTCACCATCGGCAAGACCGTCTTCCCGTACGGTCTGGCGATCGCCGCCGCCATAGCGTTCGTGATCACCGCCGCCGTCCTCTACTTCCTGATCGTCGTCCCCATGGCGAAGATCCAGGAGAAGTTCGCCAAGGAGGAGGCCGCCGACCCGAAGGCCGAGAAGCGCGACTGCCCGCGCTGCTTCACCGAGATCCCGGCCATCGCCTCCCGCTGCGCCCACTGCACCAGCGAGGTCGAGCCGGTCTCCGCGGCCCTGGTCAAGGTCCCCGCCGCGCGCTAGTCACCCGTACGGCTCACGCGACACCCCGGGCGGCCCGGGGAACCCGAGCTTCCCGCCTGGCGTTGACCTGGTGGGAAGGGTCCACTGGACGGTGGACCTTCGAAACGAGATTCGAAGCGAGACAAGGGTTCCCCTGCCGCACCACTTGGAGGGCGTACCGTGCACCGCCGGCACAACGGGCTGAGGACCGCCGTACTCCTCGGAGGGCTCTCGGCCCTCATCATCGTCATCGGCAGTTTCTTCGGACGTACGGGTCTGATCGTCGCCGTCGTCGTCGCGCTCGGCACCAACGCGTACGCGTACTGGAACAGCGACAAGCTGGCACTGCGCGCCATGCGCGCCCGCCCCGTGAGCGAGTTCGAGGCGCCGGAGCTCTACCGGATGGTCCGCGAGCTCTCCACCCAGGCCCGCCAGCCCATGCCGAGGCTCTACATATCGCCCACCCAGGCCCCCAACGCCTTCGCGACCGGCCGCAACCCGCGGAACGCGGCCGTGTGCTGCACCGAGGGCATCCTCGCCATCCTCGACGAGCGCGAGCTGCGCGGTGTCATCGGCCACGAGCTGAGCCACGTCTACAACCGGGACATCCTGATCTCCTCGGTGGCAGGCGCGCTCGCCTCCGTGGTGATGTTCCTGGTCAACTTCGCCTGGCTGATCCCGGTCGGCCGGTCCGACGACGACGAGGGCCCCGGCTTCCTCGGCATGCTCCTGATCATGATCCTGGGCCCGATCGCCGCCTCGATCATCCAGCTGGCCGTCTCCCGCTCCCGCGAGTACCAGGCGGACGCCTCCGGCGCCCAGCTCACCGGCGACCCGCTGGCCCTCGCGAGCGCCCTGCGCAAGCTGGAGGCCGGCACCCGGCAGCTGCCGCTGCCGCCCGAGCCGCGCATCGAGACCGCGAGCCACATGATGATCGCCAACCCCTTCCGTCCCGGACAGGGCCTCTCGAAGATGTTCTCCACGCATCCGCCGATGGCCGAGCGCATCGCCCGGCTCGAACAGATGGCAGGTCGACGCCCGTGAAGACGATCCTCAACATCATCTGGCTGGTCCTGAGCGGCCTGTGGCTGTCCCTCGGCTACATGCTGGCCGGCCTCGTGCTCTGCATCACGATCATCGGCATCCCCTTCGGGATCGCCGCCTTCCGCATCGCCCGCTACGCCCTGTGGCCCTTCGGCCACACCGTCGTCGACCGCCACGACGCGGGCGCGCCGTCCTGCGTGGGCAACGTGCTGTGGCTGATCCTGGCCGGCTGGTGGCTGGCCATCGGCCACATCGTCACGGGCATCGCGCAGTGCATCACGATCATCGGCATCCCGCTCGGCATCGCGAACTTCAAGATGATCCCGCTGTCGCTGATGCCACTGGGCAAGGAGATCGTGTCGACGGACGCACCCCACCCGGCGTACGGCGGCCCGCGGCCGTACTAGGGGGTGTCCTGCGCGCCCCTGAGCCAGAGTTGGCTCAGGGGCGCGAGGGCGCGTGGTTGGCTGCCAGGGGCCCGCGAGGGCGTGTGGCCGGCGGTGCGCCGGGTGCGGGAGGCTCAGCGGTGCGGCCGGCTCCCGGGGGCCCGGGAGGGCGTGTGGCCGGCGGTGCGCCGGGTGCCGGAGGCTCAGCGGTGCGGCGGGGCGGTCGGACGGCCCCGGCTGAGCGCGTACGCCACCACGCCGACCGCCAGCACGCCCGTGCCCGCGAGCACGGCGGCCGGCGGCAGCGCGAAGGCGAGCGCCGCGCAGCCGGCGAGGCCGAGCAGCGCCAGCGGCCGGTCCCGGCGGCTCAGCGTCCACGCGGAGGCGTTCGCGATGCCGTAGTAGACCAGCACGCCGAAGGACGAGAAGCCGATCGCGCCCCGCACGTCCGCCGTCGCGGCCACCACCGCCACCACCGCGCCCACCACGAGCTCCGCCACGTGCGGCACCTGGAAGCGCGGGTGGACGGCGGCCAGCGGGGCCGGCAGATAGCCGTCCCGGGCCATCGCGAGGGTCGTCCGGGACACGCCGAGGATGAGCGAGAGCAGCGAGCCGAGGGCCGCGACCGCCGCGCCCGCGGTGACCACCGGAACCAGCCAGTCCGCGTCCGCCGCCCGTGCCGCGTCCGCGAGCGGGGCGGGCGAGGCGGCCAGGCCGTGCGGGCCGAGGACGGCGAGGACGGTCACGGCGACGGCCGCGTAGACCACGAGCGCGATGCCGAGGGCGATCGGGATCGCCCTCGGAATGGTCCGCTCCGGGTCGCGGACCTCCTCGCCGAGCGTCGCGATCCGCGCGTACCCGGCGAAGGCGAAGAACAGCAGCCCGGCCGCCTGGAGCACCCCGCCCGGCGGGATCTCACCGGCCAGCGCGAGCCGTTCGGCCCGCCCGGCCCCGGCGCCCGCCACCACGACGGCGGCCAGGACGGCGAGGACGAACGCCACGATCAGCCGCGTCAGCCACGCCGACTTCCGGATCCCGCCGTAGTTGACGGCCGTCAGCGCCACGACGGCGGCGACCGCCACCGCGTGCGCCTGCGCGGGCCACAGGTACGCCCCGACGGTCAGCGCCATCGCCGCGCACGAGGCGGTCTTGCCGACGACGAACGCCCAGCCCGCCATGTACCCCCAGAACGGCCCGAGCCGCTCCCGCCCGTAGACGTAGGTGCCGCCGGAGGCCGGATAGCGGGCGGCGAGCCGCGCCGAGGCCATCGCGTTGCAGTACGCGACCACCGCGGCCACCCCGAGGGCCGGCAGCAGCCCCGGGCCGGCCGAGCGGGCCGCGGGGCCGAGCGCCGCGAAGATCCCGGCACCGACCATCGAGCCGAGCCCGATCACGACGGCGTCGAACACCCCGAGGGTGCGGCGCAGTTCCTGTGTCATGCACCGCACATTAGGGGGTGCGGAAGTCGCCGGGGCAACCGCCCGGGAACGCCGGGCGTCCTTCCTGACATGAGCATCATCGGATGGATCGTTCTCGGACTCCTCGCCGGAGTCATCGCCAAGATCCTGCTGCCGGGCCGCGACCCGGGCGGCCTGATCGGCACCACCGTCATCGGCGTCATCGGCGCCTTCGTCGGCGGCTGGCTGTCGGCCCACTTCCTGGACCGCCCGATCACCCGCGACTTCTACGACGGCGCGACCTGGCTTTCGGCCATCGGCGGCTCGCTGGTGCTGCTGATCGCCTACCGGCTCCTGTTCGGCAACTCGCGCGAACGCTAGGCGCGCGAAGGCCGGTCCGGGAGCGGCCGCTCCAGGGCTCCTTCGAGCCCCAGCAGCCACTCCTTGCGGTCGAGGCCGGCCGCGTAGCCGCGCAGGCTGCCGTCGGCCCCGATCACCCGGTGGCAGGGCCGCACCACGAGCAGCGGATTCCGCCCGATCGCGGTGCCCACGGCCCGTACCCCGGCGCCCGGCGAGCCGATCCGGCAGGCGATCTCACCGTACGAGACGGTCGTCCCGTACGGGATCTCGTCGAGCGCCCGCCACACGCGCCGCTGGAACTCCGTGCCGGACTCCTCGTCGCACGGCAGGTCGAAGCCGTCCCGCCGCCCCGCGAAGTACGCCCCCAGCTGCTCCACGGCCTCCTCGAAGGCCCCGTCCGCGCGCACCCAGCCGTCCTCGACGACGGCCGCGCCCTTCTGCCCCTCCAGGGACAGCGACCGCAGCACGACCCGGCCCCCGTCGGCGACCCGCCCCACCAGGAGCATCGCGCCGAGGGGTCCGTCGGTTCGGGTGTAGAGAGTGCTCGTCATGCGATCCAGTGTGCGCGGCCGCCAGGGGAGGCGGCTGGCGGTTTTCGGACGCCGGGCTCCGTGGTCCTGCCGGCTTACCGGTAGTTCACGAACTGCAGGGCGAAGTCGAAGTCCTTGCCCTTGAGCAGCGCGATCACTTCCTGGAGGTCGTCGCGGCTCTTCGAGCTGACGCGCAGCTCGTCGCCCTGCACCTGCGCCTTGACGCCCTTCGGGCCCTCGTCGCGGATGACCTTGGCGACCTTCTTCGCGTTGTCCTGGGAGATGCCCTCCTGGATGGAGGCGAAGAGCTTGTACTCCTTGCCGGACAGCTGCGGCTCGCCCTCCACGTCCAGCACCTTCAGCGAGATGCTCCGCTTGATCAGCTTGGACTGGAAGATGTCGAGGATGGCCTTGACCCGCTCCTCGCCGCTCGCCTGCATCAGGATCTTCTCGCCCGACCAGGAGATCGAGGCGTTGGTGCCCTTGAAGTCGTAGCGCTGGGTGATCTCCTTGGCGGCCTGGTTGAGGGCGTTGTCGACCTCCTGCCGCTCGACCTTGGAGACGATGTCGAAACTGGAGTCGGCCATGAGGTGAGGCTCCTTGCTCGGATGCGTTCGGGTACAGCACAAAGCGTAGCCACTGGCACCGCTGCCAACCCGTGATCAATCCGGTGGCGAAGCACCCCTGGGGATCGGGTATTGTTTTCCTCGTTGCCAGGGAGCGCAGCCGAAAAGCGGCTCCGAGGCAGCGAATCCCATGGCGGTGTGCCCGAGTGGCCAATGGGAGCGGACTGTAAATCCGTCGGCTTAGCCTACCCAGGTTCGAATCCTGGCGCCGCCACGCGATGAGAACGGCCCCCGTTCTGCGAAAGCAGAGCGGGGGCCGTTCTGCATGCCGTCCCCCGGATGCCGTCCCCCGGATGCCGTCCCCCGGATGCCGTCCCCCGGATGCCGTCTCCCGGATGCCGTCCCCCGGCTGTGACGCGCCCCTCAGGGCGCGCCACGGGCGCGGAACCTAGCCGCGCGGGGTGGTGGTGCCGAAGCCGTCGGGGCCGTCGCCGCGTTCCTCGCCGCGGTCCGGGTAGCGGGAGGAGGTCGTCGGGTCGTCCAGGGGGCGCGGGTAGAACGGCAGCGGGGCCAGGACGTCCGTGCGGGACCAGATGCGGTACTGCGCCGGCTCGGACGCGCGCTCGATCCACTCCTCGTCCGCGGGCTGGTAGTCGGCGTGCGGGACGTCGGCGATGTCCAGCAGGTCCTCCAGCATGCGCGTCGTCAGCGGGCCGTTCAGGTGCTCGGCGACGTCCTCGGAGCCCCAGCGGAGCACGCTCTCCGCGGCCCGGGTCAGACCCTCGGCGCTCGCGGTCGGGAAGGCCAGTGCGAGCGATGCCCGCACGATCTCGACGGCGTCCTCGGAACGCATCGCTCATCGCCTCCTTTCGCAGACGACGCAGAGCCCTCTGCGCGCGGTGAACACAAGACCCATCTTGCCGGAGTTCTGGGCCTGGCGGAGGCACTCGTGCCGGTCGAGATGGGCGTACTGCTGCGTGGACATCATGTCCCTCACGTACACCTCCCAGTGGTCCTGGGCCTTCGCCCAGTCGTTGCGGTGCGCGACCCGCACCCAGCTGTCGACGAAGTCCTGGCGGGCGTAGGAACCGTGGAAGTACGTGGCCAGGTCGTCGATGAGGCCCGGCGGGCGCAGCCGCTGCTTCAGCCCGCGCTGCTGGAAGAGCGTGCTGGTCGAGATCGACTTCACCCGGCTGATCCGCTCGGCGATCACATGACCGGCGAAGCCACCGATGATGGCCGGCACGAGCAGCCAGCCGATCAGCGACGCCGCCCACAGCAGGTTGTGCTCCGGCGCGTCGATCAGCGTGAACACGCGGTACACCTTGCTGGGGCTGGTCGCCCGGGCCGCCGAGACGTACACCACGACCAGGGCGACCGCCATCGGCAGCCCCCAGTCCACGATCCACTGGGTCACGCCCTTCAGTGCCTTCCGTGACCGCCAGACGCGGCGCAGGCTCCGGAACGGGCCCCGGCTCTTGGGTGGCAGGTTGAGCTGGGCCGGGACCGGAATGGGTCCGAAGGTCACGTGATCCCCCATGCGTCGTCGCGTTCGCGCGCAACCCGTGCTGACGACTCGCCAACTCGGCTACGGCGACGGCTGATTGTTACGCATGGGGGTGAGGTGTGGGGAACGGTCGACCGAAGAGGAACCGGAAGAAGAAGAACCGAAAGGGAGCCGGACCGGGCTCAGTTCCCCGCGATCGCCCTCACCGGCCGTTGTTCCGGGCTCAGTTGCCCGCGATGTCCTTCGCCGCCACCGACACCGGCACCGTGCCCGAGACGAGTTCGAGGGTCAGGCCGGCGGTGGCCGGGGTGTCCAGGAGCTCGGCGAGGACGGCGGCGACGTCGTCGCGCGGGACGGGCCCGCGGCCCGTGTGGGCCTCCAGGCGGACCAGACCGGTGCCCGCGTCGTTCGTGAGCATCCCCGGCCGCAGGATCGTCCAGTCGAGGCCCTCGTGTGCCCGTACGGCGTCGTCCGCGGCGCCCTTGGCCCGCAGATAGGCGTCGAAGACCTCGTCCCCCTGGTGCCCGGCGTCGGCGCCCATCGACGAGACGACGAGGAAGCGCCGCACACCCGCCGCCTCCGCCCCGTCGGCGAACAGGACCGCCGCCGCGCGGTCCACGGAGTCCTTGCGGTCCACGCCGCTGCCCGGTCCCGCGCCGGCCGCGAAGACGGCCGCGTCGGCGCCCCGCAGGGCCCCCGCGACCTCGTCGACGGACGCCGACTCCAGGTCCAGGACCAGCGGTTCGGCGCCGGCCGCCACCAGGTCGGCCGCCTGTTCGGGGCGGCGGATGATCCCCACCGGTTCGTGTCCGCCCGCGGCGAGCAGCCGCTCAAGACGCAGGGCGATCTGTCCGTGTCCTCCAGCGATGACTACGCGCATACTCACGACCGTACGGCCCCCGGCCCGCCCGGGCCTCCCGAGTCGGGCCTCTCCGGCCGCTCCGGCCGCACCTGCCGGGGCAGGTCGAGCGCCGCCGCCGAGTCGCAGTACTCCCGCACCGCGCTCGTCCGCGCCACCACCCGCCCCCGGTGCACCACGATCCGGCTGTACGCGAGCGAGAGCACGCCCGACAGCCGCTCGCCCCGCACCGCGAGCAGCTCCGCCGGGAAGCCCGCCTCGACCCGCACCTCCGGAAGGCCCATCGCCGCCCGCGCCGCCGCGCTCACCGCCCCGTACGCCTCCGCCTCCGGCAGCCCGCCCAGCGAGGCCAGCAGATAGGCCGGCTCCAGCGGGTCGCCGCGCCCCACCGGGTTCGACGCGTCACGCAGCGCCCCGCCGCCCGCCGCGACCCGCACCCCGGCGGCCCGCAGCAGCCGGACGGGGGCCGTGCCGCGCACATCGGTCGCCGCGCAGCCGCCCTGGGGCAGGCAGACCACCGTCACGCCGGCCGCCGCCAGCTGGTCCGCCGCCCGCCGGGCCGCGTCCGCGGGCAGCCGGGCCAGGCCCGCGCAGGGCCCGATCGTCACCCCGGGCCGCAGCCCCCCGGCCATCGCCGCGAGCCGCGCGAGCCGGGCCGGGTCGTCGCCGTCGGTGTGCAGGTCCACCGGGCAGCCGTGCTCGGCGGCCACCTCCAAGGCCGCCTCCACGTAGCCGGTCGGGTCCGGATCCAGGTCCGGGCGGCCGCCGACCACCGCCGCGCCCATCTTCACCGCGTCGCGCAGCATCGCGAGCCCGTCCGCCCCGGCCACCCCGGTGAGCAGTCGCGGCACCGCCACTGCCGCCAGGTCGGCGAGGCCGCGCAGCGACCGCCGGGTCTGCAGGACCGCCTCCAGCGGGCCGAGGCCGTGCACGTCCCCGATCCGTACGTGGGCGCGCAGCGCGGTCGCCCCGTGCCCGAGCTGGAGCAGCGCGGCCTCGGTGGCGCGGCGCTGGACCTCGTCGGCGGTGTGGGCGACGGGGCCGGGGGAGTCGGCGGTGAGCGCGGTGTCCGCGTGCGCGTGCGGCTCGGCGGGCGCGGGCAGCAGCAGATAGCCGGCCAGGTCGACGCGGGCCCCGACGGCGCTGAGGCTGCCGGCGGTGCCGACGGCCTCGATCCGGCCGCCGCCGAGCCGCACGTCCACGCTGCGGCCGTCGGTCAGCCGCGCGTTGCAGAGCAGCAGCGACGTGGCCTCGGCCGCGGTGGCCGCGGCCCGGTCGTCGGGCGGCGGCTGGGGCTGCTTGCTGTCGGCTGACAATCGGGCTCCTCTGGGCTCCGGGCACATGGCTCGCCAAGATCAAGATCACGCAGCGTGGGCCCGAGCCTAGGGGCGGTCGGAGCCGCCTTCGAGGAGGAGCGCAATAGTCGTACTGATGACTGCACGTGTGGCGTACGGGGCGCTGCCGCGGCTGACCGGGAAGCCCCTGTGCAGGGGGCCCGGGAAACGGATTTGGGTCCTGGGCCGAGGACCGTGTAATGTCTTCCTCGCTCGCCCCAATAGCTCAGTCGGCAGAGCGTCTCCATGGTAAGGAGAAGGTCTACGGTTCGATTCCGTATTGGGGCTCTGGTGAGAAGGAACCCGCCTTCGGGCGGGATCCAGATCATCAAAGCGGTGTAGCTCAGTCGGTAGAGCAAGCGGCTCATAATCGCTGTGTCACCGGTTCAAGTCCGGTCACCGCTACACACGGTAGCCGATTGTGGGGTCGGTCCTGCGATCGGCTACTCTTTCATGCGTTCATCCATCCATCCGTCCGTCAAGGAGCACTCACGTGGCTGCCACCGACGTCCGCCCGAAGATCACGCTGGCCTGCGTGGAGTGCAAGGAGCGGAACTACATCACCAAGAAGAACCGGCGCAACAACCCGGACCGTCTTGAGATGAAGAAGCACTGCCCGCGCTGCAACTCGCACACGGCGCACCGCGAGACGCGCTAACACAGGCTCGTATACGAGGCCGTCCCCAGCCGGGGACGGCCTCGTGTCGTTTCCCGGCACGTTCCCGGCACGTTCCACGCACTTTCCAGGCATCACTTGCTCACCCTTCCAGGAGGTATCGAGGCCATGGCTCTCGACCAGTCCTTCGTGGGCCGGACCTATCCGCCCACCGCGCCGTACGAGGTCGGCCGCGAGAAGATCCGCGAGTTCGCCGAGGCGATCGGCGACGCCAACCCGGCGTACACCGATCCCGAGGCCGCCAAGGCCCTCGGCCACCCCGACGTCGTCGCACCGCCGACCTTCGTCTTCGCGATCACCTTCAAGGCCGCGGGCCAGGTCATCGAGGACCCGCAGCTGGGCCTGGACTACAGCCGCGTGGTCCACGGCGACCAGAAGTTCGCCTACACCCGCCCGGTGCGCGCCGGCGACCGCCTCTCGGTCACCAGCACCATCGAGGCCGTGAAGTCCCTCGCCGGCAACGACATCCTGGACATCCGCGGCGAGGTCCACGACGCGACCGGCGAGCACGTCGTGACCGCCTGGACCAAGCTCGTGTCCCGCGCCCCCGAGGAGGCATGACCGTGACCGCGAAGATCACTTACGACGAGGTCGAGGTCGGCACCGAGCTGCCCGCGCAGACCTTCCCGGTGACGCGCGCCACCCTGGTCCGGTACGCCGGCGCCTCCGGTGACTTCAACCCGATCCACTGGAACGAGAAGTTCGCCAAGGAAGTCGGCCTGCCCGACGTCATCGCCCACGGCATGTTCACCATGGCCGAGGCGGCCCGCGTGGTGACCGACTGGGCCGGCGACCCGGCGGCCGTCGTCGAGTACGGCGTCCGCTTCACCAAGCCCGTCGTCGTCCCGAACGACGACGAGGGCGCCGTGATCGAGGTCTCGGCGAAGGTGGCCGCGAAGCTGGACGACCAGCGGGTGCGCGTGGACATCACGGCGACCGCGGCCGGGCAGAAGGTGCTCGGCATGTCGCGGGCCGTGGTCCAGCTCGGCTGACCGGCACGGACACCACGGGCCCCTTCCGTACGGGAGGGGCCCGTACTCTTGAGCCCGTGCACGTACTCCACGACGCCCCTCTCGCCCCCCTGACCACCTTCCGGCTCGGCGGACCCGCCGGCCGGCTCGTCACGGCCACCACCGACGACGAGGTCGTCGCCGCGGTCCGCGAGGCCGACGCCGCCGGGACGCCGCTCCTGGTGATCGGCGGCGGCTCCAACCTGGTCATCGGCGACAAGGGCTTCGACGGCACCGCCCTGCACATCGCCACCAAGGGCTTCTCGCTCGACGGGACCCGGCTCGAACTCGCCGCCGGCGAGGTCTGGACCGACGCCGTCGCGCGGACCGTGGAGGCCGGGCTCGCCGGGATCGAGTGCCTGGCCGGGATCCCCGGCTCCGCGGGCGCCACCCCCATCCAGAACGTCGGCGCGTACGGGCAGGACGTCTCCGCCACCATCACCGAGGTCGTCGCCTACGACCGGCGGGCCGAGGAGACGGTCGTCCTCACCAACGCCGAGTGCGCCTTCTCGTACCGCCACAGCCGCTTCAAGGACCAGCCCGACCGCTACGTCGTGCTCCGCGTCCGCTTCGAGCTCGCGGACGCCGACGGCATGTCGGCGCCGATCGCCTACCCGGAGACGGCCCGGGCCCTCGGCGTCCAGGCGGGCGACCGGGTGCCGCTGGCGACGGCGCGCGAGACCGTCCTGAGGCTGCGCGCCGGCAAGGGCATGGTGCTCGACCCGGAGGACCACGACACGTGGTCGGCCGGCTCCTTCTTCACCAACCCCATCCTCGCGGCGGGGGAGTACGAGACCTTCCTCGGCCGCGTCGCCGAGCGCCTCGGGCCCGACACCGCCGCGCCCGCGTACCCGGCGGGCGAGGACGGCGCGATGAAGACCTCCGCGGCCTGGCTGATCGACAAGGCCGGCTTCGTGAAGGGCTACGGCTCCGGCCCCGCCCGCATCTCCACCAAGCACACCCTCGCGCTCACCAACCGCGGCGAGGCGACCACGGAGGACCTGCTCGCGCTCGCCCGCGAGGTTGTCGCCGGGGTCCGGGACGCGTTCGGGATCACGCTGGTCAACGAGCCGGTGACGGTCGGCGTCGAGATCTGAGATCGGAGATCGGATCCGGGATCCGATCTGCTGGATTCGGGATCGGGAATCCGGGATCCAGGCTCCCGGATCCGGGAGCCAATCGCTCGGATCCTGGATCCGATCTCCCGGATCCCGGATCCGGTCAGTACGCCACGCCCACGCCCTGCTTCACCGTCGCCGCGTCGTCGATCATCGCCAGCATCGCGTGCGCCACGTCCGCGCGCGCCAGCGTGCGGCCGCGCGGTGGCGTGCCGCCGACCACGCGGCGGTAGCGGCCCGTGACCGGCTTGTCGGTGAGGCGGGGCGGGCGGACGGCGGTCCAGTCGGTCGCGCTCGCGGCGAGCTCGGCCTCCATCTCGCGCAGGTCGGCGTAGACGTCCTTCAGGAGCGAGTTGACGACCGCGAGCATGGCCCTGTCCGCGACGCCCTGGCCGGGCGGGACCGGGCCGAGCGGGGCGGCGCTGACGACGAGGAGGCGGCGGGTACCGGCCGCCTCCATGGCGCGCAGGACCGAGCGGGTCAGCCGGGCCGCGACGCCGGCGTCCGCGCGGCTGCGGGCGCCGAGGCCGGAGAGGACCGCGTCACGGCCGGAGACGGCCGCGCGCAGGGACTCAGGATCGGAGAGGTCGGAGCGGGCGACGTCGAGGCGCGGACCCGTGACGGTGAGGCGGGCCGGGTCGCGGACCACGGCGGTCACCTCGTGGCCCGCGTCCAGGGCCTGGCTGACGAGCTGCCGGCCGATGCCGCCGGTGGCACCGAAGACCGTGAGCTTCATGGCACACCCTCCTAGGGGTGGGTAAGTGTTCACTCACCTCTAGAGTGGGTAAGTACTCACTCACCCGTCAAGCCGTTTCGCCCACGAAATCCCAGGAGCCGCCGTGGACCAGAAGCCGACCCGGACCCGGATCGTCGACGCCGCTCGCGACCTCATGCGCACGGCCGGCCTGGCCCGTACGACCACCAAGGAGATCGCCAAGGCGGCCGGCTGCTCCGAGGCCGCGCTCTACAAGTACTTCTCCAGCAAGGAGGAGCTGTTCGTCACCGTCCTCAACGAACGGCTGCCGCGCCTCGGCACCCTCCTCGGCACGCTCGCCGTCGACCCGCAGGGCCGCGGCGTCGAGGAGAACCTCGCGGAGATCGCCCGCCGGGCCGCGCTCTTCTACGAGCAGACCTTCCCGATGGCGGCCTCCCTCTACGCCGAGCCGCAGCTCAAGGCCCGTCACGAGGAGGTCATGCGGGAGCTCGGCGTCGGCCCGCACAAGCCCATCGAGGGCCTCACCGAGTACCTGCGCGCCGAGCAGGCGCACGGCAGGATCTCCGCCGGCGCCGACTGCCAGGCCGCGGCGGCCCTGCTCCTCGGCGCCTGCGTGCACCGCGCCTTCGCCTGGGAGATGTCCCCCGACGGCAGGCCCCCGCAGCCCCTCGACGAGTTCGCCCGCTCGATCGCCCGCACACTGATGGCCGGCATCGCCTGACCGGGGCCGTCAGGCGGC
Source organism: Streptomyces sp. NPDC004327 (assembly GCF_042873935.1). Classification (NCBI taxonomy): domain Bacteria; kingdom Bacillati; phylum Actinomycetota; class Actinomycetes; order Kitasatosporales; family Streptomycetaceae; genus Streptomyces; species Streptomyces sp. NPDC004327. Next base: position 457,272 of record NZ_JBIAME010000003.1, read on the forward strand.
CGGGGCGGCCAGCCAGTCGTCGATCCCGGAGAGCATCGTGCGGCGGACGTCCTCAGGCGCCGCCGAGCCCCGCACCGACTGCCGGGCCAGCTCCGCCAGCTCCGCGTCCGTGAAGGCGTGGTGGTCGCGCGCGATGCCGTACTGGGCGGCGAGCCGCGAGCCGAAGAGCAGCGGGTCGTCGGCGCCCAGGGCCAGCGGGACGCCCGCCTCGAACAGGGTGCGCAGCGGCACGTCCTCGTGCTTCTCGTACACGCCGAGCGCCACGTTCGACGCCGGGCAGACCTCGCACGTCACCTGACGCTCCGCGAGCTTGCGCAGCAGCCGCGGGTCCTCCGCGGCCCGCACGCCGTGGCCGACCCGGGCCGCCCGCAGGTCGTCCAGGCAGTCCCGCACGGAGGAGGGGCCGGTCAGCTCGCCGCCGTGCGGGGCCGCGAGCAGTCCGCCCTCGCGCGCGATGGCGAAGGCCCGGTCGAAGTCGCGGGCCATGCCCCGGCGCTCGTCGTTGGAGAGCCCGAAGCCGACCACGCCCCGCTCCGCGTACCGCACCGCGAGCCGGGCCAGGGTGCGCGCCTCCAGCGGGTGCTTCATGCGGTTCGCCGCGATCACGACCCGCATCCCGAGCCCGGTCTCGCGCGAGGCCGCGTCCACCGCGTCCAGGATGATCTCCATGGCCGGGATGAGGCCGCCGAGCAGCGGCGCGTACGAGGTGGGGTCGACCTGGATCTCCAGCCAGCCCGAGCCGTCCCTGACGTCCTCCTGGGCCGCCTCGCGCACCAGGCGCTGGATGTCCTCGGGCTCGCGCAGGCAGGAGCGGGCGATGTCGTACAGCCGCTGGAACCGGAACCAGCCGCGCTCGTCCGTGGCCCGGAGCCTGGGCGGTGTCCCGCTCTTGAGCGCCTCGGGGAGGTGCACCCCGTACTTGTCGGCCAGCTCGATCAGGGTGGTGGGCCGCATCGAACCGGTGAAGTGCAGGTGCAGATGGGCCTTCGGAAGGGTGCTGAGATCGCGGTGAACGTGCTCCATTGGCCGATCCTGCCGCACCCGAATGGACGAATACAGTCCGTTTCCCCGATCGGGACCTTGCTAGAACGTAAAAACGGGCCCCTGCTCCGGGAAGCAGGGGCCCTCACACCTCAACGTCAAGGGGAGCTTCAGTCGCGCGCCTCGGCGAGCAGCTTCTGCATCCGGGACACGCCCTCGACCAGGTCCTCGTCGCCCAGCGCGTACGAGAGCCGCAGGTAGCCCGGCGTGCCGAAGGCCTCGCCCGGGACGACCGCGACCTCGGCCTCGTCCAGGATCAGCGAGGCCAGCTCGGCCGAGGTCTGCGGGCGCTTGCCGCGGATCTCCTTGCCGAGCAGCGCCTTCACCGACGGGTACACGTAGAACGCGCCCTCGGGCGTCGGGCAGACGACGCCCTCGATGTCGTTGAGCATCTTCACGATCGTCTGGCGGCGGCGGTCGAAGGCGCGCCCCATCTCGGCGACCGCGTCCAGGTTGCCCGACACGGCGGCCAGCGCGGCCACCTGCGCCACGTTGGAGACGTTGGAGGTGGCGTGCGACTGGAGGTTGGTCGCGGCCTTCACGACGTCCTTCGGGCCGATGATCCAGCCCACGCGCCAGCCCGTCATCGCGTACGTCTTGGCGACGCCGTTGACCACGATGCACTTGTCGCGCAGCTCCGGCAGGACCGCCGGCAGGGACACGGCGGAGGCGTCGCCGTAGACCAGGTGCTCGTAGATCTCGTCCGTGAGGACCCACAGACCGTGCTCGACGGCCCAGCGGCCGATCGCCTCGGTCTCGGCCTCGCTGTAGACGGCGCCGGTCGGGTTGGACGGGGAGACGAACAGGACGACCTTGGTCCGCTCCGTGCGGGCCGCCTCCAGCTGCTCCACCGAGACGCGGTAGCCGGTCGTCTCGTCGGCCACGACCTCCACCGGGACACCGCCGGCGAGGCGGATCGACTCGGGGTAGGTGGTCCAGTACGGGGCCGGGACGATGACCTCGTCGCCCGGGTCGAGGATCGCGGCGAACGCCTCGTAGATGGCCTGCTTGCCGCCGTTGGTCACCAGGACCTGGGACGGGTCGACCTCGTAGCCGGAGTCGCGCAGCGTCTTCGCGGCGATGGCGGCCTTCAGCTCGGGCAGACCGCCGGCCGGCGTGTAGCGGTGGTACTTCGGGTTCTTGCACGCCTCCACGGCCGCCTCGACGATGTAGTCCGGCGTCGGGAAGTCGGGCTCACCCGCGCCGAAGCCGATGACCGGGCGCCCGGCGGCCTTGAGGGCCTTGGCCTTGGCGTCGACGGCGAGGGTGGCGGACTCGGAGATCGCACCGATCCGGGCGGAGACCCGGCGCTCGGTGGGAGGGGTAGCAGCGCTCATGCGGCCATCGTCCCAGACCTCTTCAGGCGCGTGTAAGCGGGTTTCACGGAGCGGACAGGAACGGTCATTCCCGGTCGTACACGCCCGCCGAGCGGGCTTTCGGCAGGGTTTCGTCAGGGTTTCGGCAGGGTCCGGAGAGGGCCGGTCGGCAGGCCGGCGAGTTACCTGTTCGACGTAAGGCCCCATGACCACGTACACTCACTGCTCGTTGGCCCTCACAGACCACATCTCACGATGCGGTAGGTTGGGGAAGCCACAAAGGGTCGTAGCTCAATTGGTAGAGCACCGGTCTCCAAAACCGGCGGTTGGGGGTTCAAGTCCCTCCGGCCCTGCTACACACACCACCTGGTTGTGTGCGCATGTACGTACTTCAATGCACCGCCGTGCGGCTCCATTCCGGGCGCGGCACGGCCACGACCCGGAATCAGGTGAGTGATCGTGACGGACGCCGTAGGCTCCATCGACATGCCTGATGCCGAGGATGCAGTGCCCGAGTCCAAGAAGACTCGGAAGGGCGGCAAGCGCGGGAAGAAGGGCCCTCTGGGTCGTCTCGCGACGTTCTACCGCCAGGTCATCGCCGAGCTCCGCAAGGTCGTCTGGCCCACGCGCAATCAGCTGACGACGTACACCACCGTGGTGATTGTCTTCGTCGTCATCATGATCGGCCTTGTGACCGTGGTTGACTATGGCATCCAGGAAGCAGTCAAGTACGTCTTCGGCTGACTTTTTGTTCCACCCCATCTGTATCGCAGGAAGAAGCAGCCACCGTGTCTGACGCGAACCTGAACGACGCCTTCGAGTCCGAGTCCGTCGAGGACGAGCTGGACATCGTGGAGGCGGCCGACGAGGACCAGGCCGAGGCTGCGGACGCCGAGGCCGGCGAGGCCGCTGAGGAAGCCGCCCTGGAGACCGAGTCCGACGAGGACGAGGTCGCCGAGGACGAGGCTGACGAGGACGAGGACACCGAGGTCTCCGACCTCGAGGCCGCCGAGGAAGAGGCCGAGGAGGCCGAGGAAGAGGCCGAGGCCGAGCCCGCCGCTCCCGTCGACCCCGTCGCCGCCCTCCGTGACGAGCTGCGCGGCCTGCCGGGCGAGTGGTACGTGATCCACACCTACGCGGGCTACGAGAAGCGCGTGAAGGCCAACCTGGAGCAGCGCGCCGTCTCGCTCAACGTCGAGGACTTCATCTACCAGGCCGAGGTCCCCGAGGAAGAGATCGTCCAGATCAAGAACGGCGAGCGCAAGAACGTCCGGCAGAACAAGCTGCCCGGTTACGTGCTCGTCCGCATGGACCTGACGAACGAGTCCTGGGGCGTCGTCCGCAACACGCCCGGCGTCACCGGCTTCGTCGGCAACGCCTACGACCCGTACCCGCTGACCCTGGACGAGATCGTCAAGATGCTCGCCCCGGAGGCCGAGGAGAAGGCCGCCCGCGAGGCCGCCGAGGCCGAGGGCCGCCCGGCTCCCGCCCGCAAGGTCGAGGTCCAGGTCCTCGACTTCGAGGTCGGCGACTCGGTCACCGTCACCGACGGCCCCTTCGCCACCCTCCAGGCCACGATCAACGAGATCAACGCCGACTCGAAGAAGGTCAAGGGCCTCGTCGAGATCTTCGGTCGCGAGACCCCGGTCGAGCTCAGCTTCGACCAGATCCAGAAGAACTGACACACCAGGTTTCCGGACAGGTCAGAGGGGCTGTGACAGCCCCTCTGACCTGCTCGGTTTTTAGCCGCACTGCTATACCCGTTATCGTGGTGCGGTATGCCTCCATCCGGATGACCGGATGGATCGGCTGAAAACTCTCACTAGGACCCGGAGAGAGCTATGCCTCCCAAGAAGAAGAAGGTCACGGGGCTTATCAAGCTCCAGATCAACGCTGGTGCGGCCAACCCGGCCCCGCCGGTCGGCCCCGCGCTCGGTCAGCACGGCGTCAACATCATGGAGTTCTGCAAGGCCTACAACGCCGCGACCGAGTCGCAGCGTGGCTGGGTCATCCCGGTGGAGATCACGGTCTACGAGGACCGTTCCTTCACCTTCGTGACCAAGACTCCGCCGGCCGCCAAGATGATCCTCAAGGCCGCGGGTGTGGAGAAGGGCTCCGGCGAGCCGCACAAGACCAAGGTCGCCAAGATCACCGAGGCGCAGGTCCGCGAGATCGCCACCACCAAGATGCCCGACCTCAACGCCAATGACCTGGACGCCGCGTCCAAGATCATCGCCGGCACCGCCCGTTCCATGGGCATCACGGTCGAGGGCTGATCAGCCCCCCTTGCCGCCCGGCGGTAGCCGGACATTGGCACCACCCAGTGGTAGGGCCGGCGCTGGCCCGCACCACGACTCCAACCTGAACCCACAGGAGCAGAAGTGAAGCGCAGCAAGTCCCTCCGGACTGCCGACGCCAAGATCGACCGGGAGAAGCTGTACGCCCCGCTCGAGGCCGTGCGTCTGGCCAAGGAGACCTCCACCACCAAGTTCGACGGCACCGTCGAGGTGGCCTTCCGTCTGGGCGTCGACCCGCGCAAGGCCGACCAGATGGTCCGTGGCACCGTGAACCTTCCGCACGGCACCGGTAAGACCGCCCGGGTCCTGGTCTTCGCGACCGGTGACCGTGCCGAGGCCGCGATCGCCGCGGGCGCCGACATCGTCGGTTCCGACGAGCTCATCGACGAGATCTCCAAGGGCCAGCGCCTGAACGAGTTCGACGCCGTCGTCGCCACCCCGGACCTCATGGGCAAGGTCGGCCGCCTCGGCCGCGTGCTCGGTCCGCGTGGTCTCATGCCGAACCCGAAGACCGGCACCGTCACCCCGGATGTCGCCAAGGCTGTCAACGACATCAAGGGCGGCAAGATCGAGTTCCGCGTCGACAAGCACTCGAACCTGCACTTCATCATCGGCAAGGTGTCCTTCGACGACACCAAGCTGGTGGAGAACTACGCCGCGGCTCTGGAGGAGATCCTCCGTCTGAAGCCGTCCGCCGCCAAGGGTCGCTACATCAAGAAGGCCGCCATCGCCACCACGATGGGCCCCGGCATTCCGGTCGACTCGAACCGCACCCGCAACCTCCTCGTCGAGGAGGACCCGGCCGCGGTCTGAGCCTGACGGCTCGGGAGCCGCGCCTGCGGCTCCAGCGTCCTGAAACCGCCCCTCGGGCCTCTTCGGAGGCCCGGGGGGCGGTTTTTTCGCTGGGGCGCTGTCGGTGCCCTGGGCTACGGTCGGTCCAGGCAAGACAAGCGATCCACAAGGGGTGGGACTCATGACCGTTTCCGTGTCCGCATGGAAGCGAGCGGGTGTGGCGCTGACGGCCGTGGCCGTCGTGACGGGCGTCGCCGGCTGTCAGGACGACGGCGACGAGGGCCAGAAGAAGCCCGCGGCGGCGCCGGCGAAGGCGGAGGGCCTGGGGGACGTGACGAAGGTCCTCACGGCCGCGTACGAGAAGACGTCGGCCGCGAAGTCGGCCAAGTTCACGATGACCATCGAGATGGCGGGCGCGGGCGCCGGGGCCGGCACCACCACCATGTCCGGTGTGCAGGGCTGGGACCCGGCCGTCATGGACGTCACCATGGACGGCGGCATGTTCGGCAAGGGCGCCGGCGGTCCCGGGAAGATCCGCATGATCATGCGGGACAACGTCATGTACATGGACATGGGCGCCAAGCAGGCCGCGCAGATGGACGGCAAGCGCTGGATGAAGATGGACTTCGCGGCCATGGCCGAGGAGTCCGGCGACCCGGCCCTGCAGAAGCAGATGACCCAGGGCCTGGGCGGCGCCAACCAGGACCCGGCGCAGCAGCTCGCCCTGCTGCTGCAGTCGCCCGGCATCAAGCACATCGGCCCGGAGAAGGTCGACGGCGTCCAGACCGAGCACTACAAGGGCTCGATCACCTTCGACGAGGCCGTGAACGGCAACAAGGCGTTCAAGGGCCTCCCGGAGAAGGACCGCAAGGCCCTGGCCGACAGCGTGAAGAAGGCCGGCGTGAAGGGCTACGACACCGAGCTGTGGGTCAACGAGGACGGCTACCCGGCCAGGATGGTCGTCGGCATGAAGATGCCGCAGGGCGCCATGAAGGTGACTGCCAACTATTCCGACTACGGCACCCAGGCCACCGTCCAGGCCCCGCCGGCCAAGGACACCTTCGACTTCATGGCGATGATGAAGGAGCTCGGCAAGGCCGGCGCCCCGTCCTGACCGCAGGCAGCCCGCCTGGGCCCGGGGGCCGATTTGCCCCCGGCCGTCCCCGTCACGTACGCTTCCCCAGAAGCCAAAGACCGCTGGTCGTCGCCGCGCCCGTAAGGGCACGGAGGCCGAAGGATTCGCTGAGAGACGCGAACGACCCGCGCAGGTGACTGTGGATGAGTTCCCGGGTCGTTTCGATTCGGTCGAGCTGAGCCCCGTGCGCCTGCGCCCGGGGCGTTTTCGTTTGTTCAGCCCCTTCTGAGCGGTCCTCATCACCCGGAAGGAGGCCGACGCACTATGCCGACGCCCAACAAGGCTGCATCGGTGGCCGAGCTCAAGGACGCGTTCCAGAGCTCCAACGCCGTCGTGCTGACCGAGTACCGGGGTCTCACCGTGGCGCAGCTCAAGACGCTGCGCCGTTCGCTCGGTGAGAACGCCCAGTACGCCGTGGTGAAGAACACGCTGACCAAGATTGCGGCCAACCAGGCTGGGATCACCTCGCTCGACGACCAGTTCGCTGGTCCGACGGGTGCCGCCTTCATCACCGGTGACCCGGTGGAGTCGGCCAAGGCTCTGCGTGACTTCGCCAAGGAGAACCCGAACCTCATCATCAAGGCTGGTGTCCTTGACGGTAAGGCTCTCTCCGCCGATGACATCAAGAAGCTTGCGGACCTCGAGTCCCGCGAGGTTCTGCTCAGCAAGCTGGCCGGTGCCTTCAAGGGCAAGCAGTCTCAGGCTGCCTCGCTCTTCCAGGCGCTGCCGTCGAAGCTCGTCCGCACCGTGGACGCTCTTCGCGCCAAGCAGGCCGAGCAGGGCGGTGCCGAGTAATTCGGCTCGCTTTCTGATCCTGGCCGCCTAGCGGCCCGGGTCGCAGCGGGCCCGACGTACGCCCGCCTCACCCAGTACATCCGGCACCTGCCGAATTAGTGGAAGGATCGCCCATCATGGCGAAGCTCACCCAGGACGAGCTGCTCGAGCAGTTCGAAGGCATGACCCTCATCGAGCTCTCCGAGTTCGTCAAGGCCTTCGAGGAGAAGTTCGACGTCACCGCCGCCGCGGCCGTCGCCGTTGCCGCTCCGGGTGCCCCGGGCGCCGGTGCCGCCGAGGCCGTCGAGGAGAAGGACGAGTTCGACGTCATCCTCACCGGCGCCGGCGACAAGAAGATCCAGGTCATCAAGGTCGTGCGTGAGCTGACCTCCCTGGGTCTGAAGGAGGCCAAGGACCTCGTCGACGGCACCCCGAAGCCGGTCCTCGAGAAGGTTGCCAAGGACGCCGCGGAGAAGGCCGCCGAGGCCCTCAAGGGCGCCGGCGCCTCCGTCGAGGTCAAGTAACACCTCGTCGCGCGCAGCGACTCCTTGCCGAGGGTGTAACGCTCTCGGTGCGAAAGGCGATCATCCATCTGGGTGGTCGCCTTTCGGCGTTCCCGGAACCGCGTGGCGGTGGTCGTGCGGGGCTCCGGAAGCGGAGTATGGTGATCTTCGCCGTGCGCCGCTCAGCGGCGGGGGCCTTGACGAACAGCACGGACCGCGCAATTCTCAGGACGCGTCGTCACATCGATCCGATTCCGAGGCATGGATCGACGACCGAACGGGCAGTATCGAGGTGCGCCGCAAGGCGCGCCGTACCGCGGAGTTGAGAGCAACGAGGGTCGCGAAGAACTCGCCCTGGACATCAGTGGGCCAAGTGGCTACACTGACCCTTTGCGCTGCCTGTTAGCTGCCCCCTGCCCGTCACCAGGGGCATACCCTCGCAACCGCTTCGCTGGTCGACCCACTCTGACCTGGCCTTTTGGCCAATCGGGTAATCGTCTTCCAAGGAGCTCCGCTAGGGACCGGTACGCGCGCAGTGAGTCCGAGCCCTCGGAAGGACCCCCTCTTGGCCGCCTCGCGCAACGCCTCGACCAATACGAACAACGGCGCCAGCACCGCCCCGCTGCGCATCTCCTTTGCAAAGATCAAGGAGCCCCTCGAGGTTCCGAACCTCCTCGCGCTCCAGACCGAGAGCTTCGACTGGCTGCTCGGCAATGCCGCGTGGAAGGCTCGCGTCGAGGCCGCCCTCGAGTCGGGCTACGACGTCCCCACGAAGTCCGGTCTGGAGGAGATCTTCGAGGAGATCTCCCCGATCGAGGACTTCTCCGGGTCGATGTCGCTGACCTTCCGCGACCACCGCTTCGAGCCGCCGAAGAACTCGATCGACGAGTGCAAGGACCGTGACTTCACCTACGGTGCCCCGCTCTTCGTCACCGCCGAGTTCACGAACAACGAGACCGGCGAGATCAAGTCCCAGACGGTCTTCATGGGCGACTTCCCGCTCATGACCAACAAGGGCACGTTCGTCATCAACGGCACCGAGCGTGTCGTCGTGTCGCAGCTCGTCCGCTCCCCGGGCGTGTACTTCGACTCCTCCATCGACAAGACGTCCGACAAGGACATCTTCTCCGCCAAGATCATCCCGTCCCGGGGTGCCTGGCTGGAGATGGAGATCGACAAGCGCGACATGGTCGGCGTCCGCATCGACCGCAAGCGCAAGCAGTCCGTCACCGTCCTCCTGAAGGCCCTCGGCTGGACCACCGAGCAGATCCTGCAGGAGTTCGGCGAGTACGAGTCCATGCGCGCCACCCTGGAGAAGGACCACACCCAGGGCCAGGACGACGCGCTGCTCGACATCTACCGCAAGCTCCGTCCGGGCGAGCCGCCGACGCGCGAGGCCGCCCAGACGCTGCTCGAGAACCTGTACTTCAACCCGAAGCGCTACGACCTCGCCAAGGTCGGCCGCTACAAGGTCAACAAGAAGCTCGGCGCCGACGAGCCGCTGGACGCGGGTGTCCTCACCACCGACGACATCATCGCGACCATCAAGTACCTGGTGCAGCTGCACGCCGGTGAGACCGAGGCCGTCGCGACCTCCGGTCAGACGATCGTCGTCGAGACCGACGACATCGACCACTTCGGCAACCGCCGCCTGCGCAACGTCGGCGAGCTGATCCAGAACCAGGTCCGTACGGGTCTCGCCCGCATGGAGCGCGTCGTGCGCGAGCGCATGACCACCCAGGACGTCGAGGCGATCACGCCGCAGACCCTGATCAACATCCGGCCGGTCGTCGCCTCCATCAAGGAGTTCTTCGGCACCAGCCAGCTGTCGCAGTTCATGGACCAGAACAACCCGCTGTCGGGTCTGACGCACAAGCGTCGTCTCTCGGCGCTGGGTCCCGGTGGTCTGTCCCGTGAGCGGGCCGGCTTCGAGGTCCGAGACGTGCACCCGTCCCACTACGGACGCATGTGCCCGATCGAGACCCCCGAAGGCCCGAACATCGGTCTGATCGGTTCGCTCGCCTCGTACGGCCGGGTCAACCCGTTCGGCTTCATCGAGACGCCGTACCGCAAGGTCATCGACGGCCAGGTCACCGACGAGGTCGACTACGTCACGGCCGACGAGGAGGACCGCTTCGTCATCGCCCAGGCGAACGCGACCCTGAACGACGAGCTCCAGTTCACCGAGCCCCGCGTTCTGGTCCGCCGCCGTGGTGGCGAGGTCGACTACGTCCCGCCGACCGACGTCGACTACATGGACGTCTCGCCGCGCCAGATGGTGTCGGTCGCGACCGCCATGATCCCCTTCCTCGAGCACGACGACGCCAACCGTGCCCTCATGGGCGCGAACATGATGCGTCAGGCCGTTCCGCTGATTAAGTCGGAGGCCCCGCTCGTCGGCACCGGCATGGAGTACCGCTGCGCCACCGACGCCGGCGACGTGCTCAAGGCCGAGAAGGCCGGTGTGGTCCAGGAGCTCTCCGCCGACTACATCACCGTGGCCAACGACGACGGCACGTACATCACGTACCGCCTGCACAAGTTCTCCCGCTCGAACCAGGGCACCTCGGTCAACCAGAAGGTCGTCGTCTCCGAGGGCGACCACGTGATCGGCGGCCAGGTCCTCGCCGACGGCCCCGCCACCGAGAACGGTGAGATGGCGCTCGGCAAGAACCTGCTCGTGGCGTTCATGCCGTGGGAGGGTCACAACTACGAGGACGCGATCATCCTGTCGCAGCGCCTCGTGCAGGACGACGTCCTCTCCTCGATCCACATCGAGGAGCACGAGGTCGACGCCCGTGACACCAAGCTCGGCCCCGAGGAGATCACCCGGGACATCCCGAACGTCTCCGAGGAGGTCCTGGCGGACCTCGACGAGCGCGGCATCATCCGCATCGGTGCCGAGGTCACGGCCGGCGACATCCTGGTCGGCAAGGTCACCCCGAAGGGTGAGACCGAGCTGACCCCGGAGGAGCGCCTGCTCCGCGCGATCTTCGGTGAGAAGGCCCGTGAGGTCCGCGACACCTCGCTGAAGGTGCCGCACGGCGAGACCGGCAAGATCATCGGTGTCCGCGTCTTCGACCGCGAGGAGGGCGACGAGCTTCCCCCGGGCGTGAACCAGCTGGTCCGCGTCTACGTCGCCCAGAAGCGCAAGATCACCGACGGTGACAAGCTCGCCGGCCGCCACGGCAACAAGGGTGTCATCTCCAAGATCCTGCCCATCGAGGACATGCCGTTCCTCGAGGACGGGACCCCGGTCGACATCATCCTCAACCCGCTCGGTGTGCCGTCCCGAATGAACCCGGGACAGGTCCTGGAGATCCACCTCGGCTGGCTCGCCAGCCGCGGCTGGGACGTCTCCGGCCTCGCCGACGAGTGGGCGCAGCGCCTCCAGGCCATCGGTGCCGACCAGGTCGCCCCCGGCACCAACGTCGCCACCCCGGTCTTCGACGGTGCGCGTGAGGACGAGCTCGCGGGTCTGCTCCAGCACACCATCCCGAACCGTGACGGCGAGCGCATGGTGCTCCCGTCCGGCAAGGCGCGCCTGTTCGACGGCCGCTCCGGCGAGCCGTTCCCGGACCCGATCTCGGTCGGGTACATGTACATCCTCAAGCTCCACCACCTGGTCGACGACAAGCTGCACGCCCGTTCGACCGGCCCGTACTCGATGATCACCCAGCAGCCGCTGGGTGGTAAGGCCCAGTTCGGTGGTCAGCGCTTCGGTGAGATGGAGGTGTGGGCGCTGGAGGCTTATGGCGCCGCGTACGCCCTCCAGGAGCTGCTGACGATCAAGTCCGACGACGTGACCGGCCGCGTGAAGGTCTACGAGGCCATCGTCAAGGGCGAGAACATCCCTGAGCCCGGCATCCCCGAGTCCTTCAAGGTGCTCATCAAGGAGATGCAGTCCCTGTGCCTCAACGTGGAGGTGCTGTCCTCGGACGGCATGTCCATCGAGATGCGCGACACCGACGAGGACGTCTTCCGCGCAGCGGAGGAGCTCGGCATCGACCTGTCCCGGCGCGAGCCGAGCAGCGTCGAAGAGGTCTGACGGGAGTCCGGTGCGGGGACTCGGTGCGAACCACTGAGTCCCCCGCCGGCCCCAGGACCCCCGTATCAGACCCACAGCCTTACAACCCTGAGAGGGATTGACGCATAGTGCTCGACGTCAACTTCTTCGACGAGCTCCGGATCGGTCTGGCCACCGCTGACGACATCCGTCAGTGGAGCCACGGCGAGGTCAAGAAGCCGGAGACCATCAACTACCGCACCCTGAAGCCCGAAAAGGACGGACTCTTCTGCGAGAAGATCTTCGGTCCGACCCGGGACTGGGAGTGCTACTGCGGCAAGTACAAGCGTGTCCGCTTCAAGGGCATCATCTGTGAGCGGTGTGGCGTCGAGGTCACCCGCGCCAAGGTGCGCCGTGAGCGGATGGGCCACATCGAGCTCGCCGCTCCCGTCACCCACATCTGGTACTTCAAGGGCGTCCCGTCGCGCCTTGGCTACCTGCTCGACCTCGCCCCGAAGGACCTGGAGAAGGTCATCTACTTCGCGGCGTACATGATCACGTACGTCGACGACGAGCGTCGTACGCGTGACCTGCCCTCGCTGGAGGCGCACGTCTCCGTCGAGCGCCAGCAGATCGAGAACCGTCGCGACTCCGACCTGGAGGCCCGCGCCAAGAAGCTCGAGAACGACCTCGGCGAGCTGGAGGCCGAGGGTGCCAAGGCCGACGTGCGCCGCAAGGTGCGCGAGGGTGCCGAGCGCGAGATGAAGCAGCTGCGCGACCGTGCGCAGCGCGAGATCGACCGTCTCGACGAGGTCTGGGCCCGCTTCAAGAACCTCAAGGTCCAGGACCTGGAGGGCGACGAGCTCCTCTACCGCGAGCTGCGTGACCGCTTCGGCACGTACTTCGACGGCTCGATGGGTGCCGCGGCGCTGCAGAAGCGCCTGGAGTCCTTCGACCTCGAGGAAGAGGCCGAGAAGCTCCGCGAGATCATCCGCACCGGCAAGGGCCAGAAGAAGACCCGTGCGCTCAAGCGCCTCAAGGTCGTCTCCGCGTTCCTGCAGACCGCGAACAGCCCCAAGGGCATGGTTCTCGACTGCGTGCCGGTCATCCCGCCGGACCTGCGTCCGATGGTGCAGCTCGACGGTGGCCGCTTCGCGACCTCCGACCTCAACGACCTGTACCGCCGTGTCATCAACCGCAACAACCGTCTGAAGCGTCTGCTCGACCTCGGTGCCCCCGAGATCATCGTGAACAACGAGAAGCGGATGCTCCAGGAGGCGGTCGACGCCCTCTTCGACAACGGCCGTCGTGGTCGCCCGGTCACGGGCCCCGGCAACCGTCCGCTGAAGTCCCTCAGCGACATGCTGAAGGGCAAGCAGGGTCGATTCCGTCAGAACCTGCTCGGCAAGCGTGTGGACTACTCCGCGCGTTCCGTCATCGTCGTCGGCCCGCAGCTCAAGCTGCACCAGTGCGGTCTGCCGAAGGCCATGGCGCTGGAGCTCTTCAAGCCGTTCGTGATGAAGCGCCTGGTCGACCTGAACCACGCGCAGAACATCAAGTCGGCGAAGCGGATGGTCGAGCGCGGCCGCACGGTCGTGTACGACGTCCTCGAAGAGGTCATCGCCGAGCACCCGGTTCTGCTGAACCGTGCCCCCACGCTGCACCGCCTCGGCATCCAGGCGTTCGAGCCGCAGCTCGTCGAGGGCAAGGCCATCCAGATCCACCCGCTCGTCTGCACCGCGTTCAACGCGGACTTCGACGGTGACCAGATGGCCGTCCACCTGCCGCTCTCCGCGGAGGCGCAGGCCGAGGCCCGCATCCTGATGCTGTCCTCGAACAACATCCTCAAGCCGGCCGACGGCCGTCCGGTGACGATGCCGACCCAGGACATGGTCCTCGGTCTGTTCTTCCTCACCACCGACGGTGAGCTCCGTGACGTCAAGGGCGAGGGCCGCGCGTTCGGCTCCACGGCCGAGGCGATCATGGCGTTCGACGCCGGCGAGCTCGCGCTGCAGTCGCAGATCGACATCCGCTTCCCGATCGGCACCGTTCCGCCGCGCGGCTGGGTTCCCCCGGTCGCCGAGGAGGGCGAGCCGGAGTGGCAGCAGGGTGACTCGTTCCGCCTGCGCACGACCCTGGGCCGCGCGCTCTTCAACGAGCTGCTGCCCGAGGACTACCCGTTCGTCGACTACTCCGTCGGCAAGAAGCAGCTCTCCGAGATCGTCAACGACCTCGCCGAGCGCTACCCCAAGGTGATCGTGGCGGCGACGCTCGACAACCTGAAGGCGGCGGGCTTCTACTGGGCGACCCGTTCCGGTGTCACCGTGGCCATCTCCGACGTCGTCGTTCCCGAGGCGAAGAAGGAGATCGTCCGCGGCTACGAGGCGCAGGACGAGAAGGTCCAGAAGCAGTACGAGCGCGGTCTGATCACCAAGGAAGAGCGCACTCAGGAGCTCATCGCGATCTGGACCAAGGCGACCAACGAGGTCGCCGAGGCGATGAACGCGAACTTCCCCAAGACGAACCCCATCTTCATGATGGTTGACTCGGGTGCCCGAGGAAACATGATGCAGATGCGGCAGATCGCCGGTATGCGTGGTCTGGTGTCGAACGCCAAGAACGAGACCATCCCGCGTCCGATCAAGGCGTCCTTCCGCGAGGGTCTGTCCGTCCTCGAGTACTTCATCTCGACGCACGGTGCCCGTAAGGGTCTCGCCGACACCGCCCTGCGTACCGCCGACTCGGGTTACCTGACCCGTCGTCTGGTGGACGTCTCGCAGGACGTCATCATCCGCGAGGAGGACTGTGGCACCGAGCGCGGTCTGAAGCTGCGGATCGCGGCCAAGGACGAGGCCGGTGTCCTGCGCAAGACGGACGACGTCGAGACCTCCGTGTACGCGCGGATGCTCGCCGAGGACGTCGTCGTCGACGGCAAGGTCATCGCGCCGGCCAACGTCGACCTGGGTGACGTGCTCATCGACGCCCTGGTCAACGCGGGCGTCGAGGAGGTCAAGACCCGTTCGGTCCTGACCTGTGAGTCCGCCGTCGGTACCTGTGCGTTCTGCTACGGCCGTTCGCTCGCCACCGGCAAGCTGGTCGACATCGGTGAGGCGGTCGGCATCATCGCCGCCCAGTCCATCGGTGAGCCCGGTACCCAGCTGACGATGCGTACCTTCCACACCGGTGGTGTGGCCGGTGACGACATCACCCAGGGTCTGCCGCGTGTCGTCGAGCTCTTCGAGGCGCGTCAGCCCAAGGGTGTCGCCCCGATCTCCGAGGCGGCCGGTCGCGTCCGCATCGAGGAGACCGAGAAGACCAAGAAGATCGTCGTCACCCCGGACGACGGCACCGACGAGACGGCGTTCCCGATCTCGAAGCGTGCCCGTCTGCTCGTGGGCGAGGGCGACCACGTCGAGGTAGGCCAGAAGCTCACCGTGGGTGCCACCAACCCGCACGACGTGCTGCGCATCCTGGGTCAGCGTGCCGTCCAGGTCCACCTGGTCGGCGAGGTCCAGAAGGTCTACAACTCGCAGGGCGTGTCGATCCACGACAAGCACATCGAGATCATCATCCGGCAGATGCTCCGCCGCGTGACGATCATCGAGTCCGGCGACGCGGAGCTGCTGCCGGGCGAGCTCGTCGAGCGCTCGAAGTTCGAGACCGAGAACCGCCGCGTGGTCCAGGAAGGCGGTCACCCGGCCTCGGGTCGTCCGCAGCTGATGGGTATCACCAAGGCGTCGCTCGCGACGGAGTCCTGGCTGTCGGCCGCCTCCTTCCAGGAGACGACCCGAGTCCTGACGGATGCGGCGATCAACGCCAAGTCCGACAGCCTCATCGGCCTCAAGGAGAACGTCATCATCGGTAAGCTCATCCCGGCCGGTACGGGTCTGTCCCGCTACCGCAACATCCGGGTCGAGCCGACCGAGGAGGCCAAGGCCGCGATGTACTCGGCCGTCGGCTACGACGACATCGACTACTCGCCGTTCGGCTCCGGCTCCGGCCAGGCCGTTCCGCTGGAGGACTACGACTACGGTCCGTACAACCAGTAAGTAGTGCGAACCGAAGGGCGGCACCCCGCGAGGGGTGCCGCCCTTCGGCGTTTCGTGCCGCGGGGGGCTCAGCGCGCGGTGAGCTCCCAGGCGGCGACGGCGACCGTGGCCACCGCGGCGAGCGCGCCGATGCTGGCCAGCGGCCAGCGGGACCGCTCCAGGGCGTCGAGCCGTGCCTCGTGGTCGGCGAGCTGCTTGTCCGTCTGGTCGCTGCGCTGGACGAGCAGGGCGAGCGAGCCGTCGACGCGGGCGAAGCCGGCCTCCAGGGTGCCGCGCAGCCGCTCCAGTTCGAGGGCCACGGCGACCGGGTCGTTCGGATCAGACTCGGTCATCGGCGGCCGCCTCCGGGAGCGCCTGGGGCAGGGTGCGCAGCCAGCCGGGGAGCAGGCGCTGAACGGCCGGCAGGGCCATCACCCGGGTGAGGGCGCCGGCGACGGCGAGCCCCCCGGCGACCCAGGGCAGGGTGGCGGGGAGACCGGAGGCGTCGACGATCTCCGGCAGGACGACGGCGATGCCGACGGCGGCCTGCAGCACGGTGCGGGCCGTCCGCTTGGCGGCTTCGGACATGGTGGTTCTCCTTGCGTGGGGGGTCTCGCGTGGTGGGGGCTACTGCACGAAGGGGACCTTCAGCGCGTTCCAGGAGGCGGCGCCCGGCCAGCCGTCGGCGTCGGAGCCGGAGAAGCCGAGCTTGCGCTGCCAGGCCGCGTAGGACTGGCGGTCGCTCTCGGACCAGCGCGGGCTGGGGCCGACCTGGTAGCGGCCGCAGCCCTCGGCGACCAGCCGGCGGCCCATCGCGGTGACGACGGGGGAGCTCGGGGTGGTCTTGAAGAAGGCGGTGCCGGGGAACGGCTGGTAGCGCGGCGTGGCCGGCTGGGCGGGGGCGGTGGGCTTGGCCGCGGGGGCCTTGCCGAGCCGCTGCTGCACGCGGCCGCGCATGACGGGCATGCCGAAGCCGCGCGGGTCGTTCTTCCAGTCGGACCACTCGGAGTGGCCGATGACGGACTTGGCGCCCCAGCCGTGGGCGCGGCAGAGCGCGGCCGAGACCCGCTCGATGGCGTCGAGCTGGACGGCCGGCCAGGGGTCGGTGCCGTTGCCGAGGTTGACGCACTCGAAGCCGTAGAAGCGCGAGTTGCCGTCGACGGCGCCGGAGCTGCCCTGGTGCTCGCGCGGGACCGGCGGCCGGTCCCCGTACGTCTCGCTGACCACGGCCTGGAGGACGGACGGGTCGCCGCCGCCCGCGTGGTTGGCGCGGCCGTTGGCGATCAGGTGGACGCTGCCGTCCTTGGCGATGACACCGTGGCACAGCGGGCCGGGCAGGCCCTCGTAGCCGTCGTAGCACATGGAGACGGTGTGCTCGGTGCCGCTGGAGACGCTGTGGTGGATCATCACGCCGACCACGGGACCCCAGGCCCCGTGACCGTCGCGGTTGTGGGTGCGCCAGCCGTCGTGCTCGACGACGGTGACGCCTTCGGCGCGGAGCGCGGCGACGAACCGGTCCGCGGTGAGGGGGGCTGCCATGTTTCCTCCGGGCATGAGAAAACCCCGGCCGGTTCGGTCGGCGCGGGGCGGGACGTACGGGGTGGGCTCGGAATGTCCGCTACGGGGCGGGCGTGGCCGGGGCCCAGGTGGCGCACAGCGCGGCGTAGGCGGCGCGGCGGCTCTCGAAGTCGGCGAGGGCGGCGCCGACGGCCCGCTGCACGGCGGTCTGGTCCGGGACGGCGGGGACGCCGTTCTGCGCCTGGATGATGACCAGGCCGGAGCCGCGCAGGAGGGAGTCGCCCGTGCCCTTCTCGTTGACCTCGGCGGTGACGTACACCGCCGGGTACTGCCCGGTCACCGGGTCGCGCTCCAGGGTGTAGCCGAGGCTGTTGTCGTACACGCGGACGTTGAGCGTGTGGCCGTTCTCGGTGATGACGGCGCGGCCCGCGTAGTCGATGGTGACGCCCCAGGGCTGGGTGGGGTCGATGTTCATGGTGTGCTCCTCAGGTCTGCGTGCCGTGGATGAGGACGGGCTGGGCGTAGACCGTGCCGGCCGTGGCCAGGGCCTGGATCTCGATGTTCATGGTCTGGCCGAACCGGGTCTTCATGTCGCCGGGCAGCAGGCCGGTGTAGTCGTACGTGGTGCCGGCGGTGACGGTGGGCCCGAACGGGGTGCTGTCGACGAGGACCCGCACCTGGCCGGTGCCGCCGGTCGACGCCGCCGTGCTGATGGCGAGCCGCATCTTCGGCTGCCAGATCGGGTTGGAGCAGCGGGCGATGGTCGTGAAGGAGGCGCTGGTGGTGGAGGGCCACTTGGCCGGGTCGACGGCCAGCGGCGGCATCAGCTGCAGCCAGGGCCTGGCCAGGCCGCCGGTCATGATGTCGTCCGAGAAGATCTCGTGGCTGTAGCCGTCGAACACCCGGATCAGCGGCCGGGTGAGGGTGATGTTGGCGGTCTGCGTCGCGGGCCGGAACTCGTTCGCGGCCGGGCGGGTGTTGACCGCGGTGGACAGTGCCTTCAGCCGGCGTTCCATCTGGTTCAGCCGGTCGATGATGTCCTCGGGCAGCTGGGGCATCAGGCCTCCTCAAGGTAGAGCTCGGCGGTGTCGGGACGGCCGCGCTCCGGGGGAGTGACCTTGACGCCGATGATCCGGTAGCGGGCGTCGAGGCCCTGGGAGAACCACTCGTCGGTGATCCGGATGCGGGCGACGCGGCCGATGAGCTGCGGCGGGACGACGCCGCCCAGGTGGATGCTGACCTGGGGGATCACCACGGCGCCCCGGGACTCGCCGAGTTCGCGGCCGGCGATGGAGTCGAGCGCGAGCGGGTCCGTGACCTCGTTGTGGTCCGAGGAAAGGTCGATCAGCGGCCAGCCGTCGACGAGCAGGTCGGTGGCGACCTGCTGGTTGGAGTAGAGCGGCCGGGACTCGGTGGCGGCGTTGGAGTTGACGGAGGCGCCGCGGGCCAGCGCGGTGGTGCCGCCGCGGGTCGCGTCGTACGGGAAGGAGTACGACAGGATGACGCCGGGCCGGTCGAAGATCAGGTCGGTCGCACCGTTGACGATCTTGGGCGCGCCGAGCCGGAGCTGCTTGATCCGGGCGCCGTTCGTGTTGGGGTCGGGGTCGCGGTAGACCAGGATCTGGTACTCGAAGCCGTTCTCCAGCTTGGAGATCTGGTCGAGCGCGTCCTGGTAGACGGTCTCGTCGCCGAGCCGCCAGGAGACCGTGCGCTTGTAGTCGGAGGACTCCTCGCCGAAGGTGATGCCGAGCCGGCGGGGCTCCTCGCCGGCGGGGGCGCCCGGGTAGTTCTGGACGTCGAGCTCCTGCCAGAGCCGGCGGGCGATCTCCAGCTGGTCGGTGGGGGTGTCGTACTTGATCTCGGTACGGATGCGGCGCCGGCTCGCGTACGAGTCGAAGGTCGCCGCCTGGATGCCGAGGGTCAGCACGCCGCGGCCGCTGGACTGCAGCGTGGTGGTCCAGACGATGCCGCCCCACCACAGGTCCCCGCCGCGCTCCAGGTAGACCGCGGTGCGGCCCTCGCGGACCTTCTTCACCCGCTCGGCGATGGCCTTGTCGGGGATGGGGATGGTGCCGGAAAGGGAGCCGGGCTTGCCGATGTAGTCGTCGAACTGGACGTCGCGCAGCGGCAGGATGTCCAGGGTCTGGTCGGTGAGCAGGTCGGTGAAGATGGCCCGGTAGGGCGTGTCGAGTGCCATGAGCGGGCCTCCTTACAGGACGTAGGTGGCGGAGATGCGGACGAACCGCCCGGCGGTCAGTACGCCGTTGGGCGACCAGGTACGCAGGTTGACCTGGCCGTTGTTGTAGATGTTGGCGCCGCCGGAGCCGAAGCCGTCGCAGGCCACGGCCTCGAAGTCCCAGGTGGGGCGCCAGCCGGCCGGGAGGGTGCAGACCGGTTCGTCGGTGATGTTGCCGGCGGCGTTGGAGGTGATGTCGGCGCCGTTGCGCACGACCGTGACGGTCATGGTGCACAGGCCGCTCTTGGTGCGGCGGGCGTTGTAGGAGTAGACCGTCCAGTTGGGCAGCGGGGTGGCGCCGGTGGTGATGGTCTCCACCTCGACCGGCGGCTGGTAGGCCACCCAGGCGCTGCCGTTCCAGCGCTGCAGCTGGCCGCCGTTGTAGTCGCGGTACTGGCCGGTGTAGCTGCCGGTGGTGACGGTGCCGCTGGGCGCGATGCCGCCGATCTCCTTGGGGTAGGCGACCCAGGCGGTGCCGTCCCAGCGCTGCAGGAAGTGCGCGTTGTCGTTGTCCTGGTACTGGCCCGGGTACGAGCCGGGCACGCCGGCGTTGTTGTAGACGGGCATGATGCCGCCGGACGAGACGGTCGTCTGGCGCAGGTCGGTGGCGGCGCCGCCGGCCCAGTCGATGCCGCCGTTGCCGGCGGAGGCGCCCTTCTTCACCTTGACGGTGAACAGGACCATCGAGCGGACGGGCGCGGCCGGGGCGACCGGAGTCGCCGACGGCTGGCCCTTGATGATCTCGACGACGGCGTCGTACTTGCCGAGGGCGTCGACGTCGTGGTCGTAGACGCGGACCACGACGAGGTCGATGCGGTCGTTGAGCGGGTCGCCGTCGGCGAAGGTGATGGTGATGTCCTCGTCGAGGGCGACCGGGTAGGCGCCGTCGGTGACGGCGCCGGCCTGGATGACGGCCTTGCCGTGGTAGACGGTGGCCGTCATCGGGCCCGAGGAGGCCATCCACAGGCCGCCGACCCGGTACTTGCCGTCGTACGTGCCGGGCAGGATGCCGGACCGGACGCCCAGCGGGTTGACGGGGGTGGTGGCGCCGATGTTGGTGACGCGGGTGTTCTGGCGGGTCTGGCCGGTGGGCAGCAGCCAGCCGGAGCGTACGGGCATGGGGTCTCCTGTGGATCGGGGCGGTCGGGCGGCTGGAGCGGCGCTCGGCTAGTACTGCGGGGTGACCTGGATGAAGGAGTTGTCGAACCAGGCCCGCACGTTGGCGTCGGAGGTCCGGTAGTACGAGGTGACCGTGTAGGTCTGGCCCGGCGTCAGGTTGTAGAGGCGCTGGGTGGTCGAGGCCGAGACGGCGGCCGTCGGGGAGGAGGACTTCGAGGCCATCGCGGCCAGTTCGTCGTCCAGGTCACGGATGACGGTGGAGCCCTGGGTGATCCGCACGCACATGTAGGCCGAGCTGGCGATGCCCGTGGTGCCGCTGTTCAGGCTCAGCTCCATGCGCGAACCGAAGGTGAGGATCGCCTGCCGGGACGAGGGGGCGACGAAGGTCACCGCCATCGGGTTCTCGGCCCGCTCGATGAGCGTGTTCACGTAGGTCGTCGAGAGCGTGTAACCCGCGTCCAGCGAGTCGTTGAAGTACGGCCCCGGGTACGCCGGAGCCCACGCCGAACCGGTCCAGCGCTGGAGCGGGCCGTCCGAGACGGCCCGGTACTGGCCGACGTAGGAGCCCTGCAGGGTGGAGGCGGAGTTCGGCACGACACCGCCGAGGGCCTCCGGGTACGCGACCCACTTGCCGCCGTCCCAGCGCTGCAGCTGGTTGTTCGGGGAGTCGATGTACGCGCCCGGGTGGGGGCCCGGCAGGATCTGGCCCTCGACCGGGATGATGCCGCCGGCCGCGACGACCGGGGTGCGCAGGTCCGTCAGGGACGTGGCCCACGGGATGCCGCCGTTGCCCGCGCTGGCGTTGGCCGGCACGAGCACCTGGTACAGCGGGAGGCTGCGCGGCGGGACGGCCGGGAGCTTCGGGGCGGCCTCGGGCACGCCCTGGATGACCTCGATGACGGCCTCGTTGCGGGTGCCGCCGTCGTAGAGCTTGTCGTAGACCCGCAGGACCACCAGGTCGAGGCGGCCGTACGTGGCGGAGCCGGCCGCGAAGGTGACCTGCTCGGCGGCCGGCAGGGTCACCGGGTAGACGCCCTGCGAGATGTCGCCCTGGATGACGGCGCGGCCCTCGGAGACGGTCGCCGTCATCGCGGAGGCGCCGGTCATCCAGAAGCCGGAGACCTTCCACTGGCCGCTGTAGGACCCCGGCAGGATGCCGGAGCGGACCTGGACGGGGTTGATCATGGTGGTGGGGGTCTGGGTGAGGCGGGTGTCCTCGCGGGTCTGGCCGGTCTCGGCGACCCAGCTGCTGCGCAGGTTCATGGGGTTCTCCTCGTCGGGAATTCGAGCAGGACGGTTCGGGACCGGGTCAGGACCGGATCCACTGGGCGGTGAGGGAGGTGTAGTAGCCGGAGCCGCCGAGCGTGCGGACCGCGGCCGTCTGGTTGTGGTAGCCCGCGAGCTGGACCGTGTTGCCCGCGTTGAACTTCATGAGGCCCTCGCCGCCGACGCTGGTGGCGCCCATGGATGCCGCGGTCATCCAGGTCATCCGGGGCACGCCGACGCCGCCGTTGACGGTGATGCGGGCACCGCGCACACCGTTGGTGGAGTCGCCGTTCCAGGTGATGTTGCCGGTGACCCGCCACCAGCCGGTGCGCGGGACGACGAACGTGTCGGTGCCGTTCCAGCCGTTGAAGTCGTCGATGTCGAGGAAGTTCATCGTGATCGGCGTCCACGCGTTCGGCGGCACGCTCTGCATCGCGGTCTGCGCGACGCTGAAGAGGATCGTCGCCTTGCCCTCGGCGTACTGCCAGGCCGCGCCGTCCCAGCGCTGCAGGATGCCGGCGTTGTCGCGGTACTGGCCGACGTAACTGCCGGTCGTCGCCGTGCCGTTGGGCGCGATGCCGCCGGTCGCCTTCGAGTACCCGACCCAGGCGGTGCCGTCCCAGCGCTGCAACTGGCCCGAGACGTCGCGGTACTGGCCGGCGTACACGCCGTTGAAACCGCTGGTCGGCATGATGCCGCCGAGCGCCGTCATCGGATAGTGCTTGGTGGTGACGGCGCCCGTCGTCCAGCCGATGCCGCCCGTGCCGGCGGAGGTGCCCGCCGGGACGGAGATCGTGTAGAGCTGGAAGGAGCTGCCGGGGCCCGAGGCCGGGACCTGCGGGGTGGCCGAGGGCGTGCCCTTGATCAGCCGGATCACGGCGTCGGTGGCGCCGCTCTTGTCGTAGGTGTCGTCGAGTACGGCCAGCTCGATCACGTCGATCCGGCCGTACTGCGGGTCACCGTCGGGGATGGTGATCGACTCGGGGGCGGTCACCGCGATCATGTACGCGCCCTGGGCGGTCTCGTTGCCCTGGATGACGGCCCGGCCGGTGCCGACCGTGCACTGCATCGCGGAGTCGCCGGTCAGAGCGAAGCCGCCCGGCACGATGCCGGGCCGCGAGCGCAGCGGGGGAGCGGTGGCGCTGCCGCTGCTGGGGGTGAGCAGCGCGGACAGGGCGATCCGGGTGTCCTCGCGGGTCTGGCCCGTGGACTGGAGCCAGGCGGCCCGTACGGTCATGGGGTCACTC
The DNA here is from genome assembly GCF_042873935.1 of Streptomyces sp. NPDC004327. Taxonomy (NCBI): domain Bacteria; kingdom Bacillati; phylum Actinomycetota; class Actinomycetes; order Kitasatosporales; family Streptomycetaceae; genus Streptomyces; species Streptomyces sp. NPDC004327. The sequence continues at coordinate 480,550 of NZ_JBIAME010000003.1, forward strand.
CTTTACGGGTCGGGGCGGGGGCTTCGGTCACCACTCGGCGCTGCGCCAGCGGACGGTCATCAGCGCGTCGGGAGTGGCGGAGTCGGGGCGGAACGCCAGCTCGGTGCGGCCCGGCTCCAGCAGGAACAGCTCCTCCGGGCTGGAGTCGGCCATCGCGGTGTGACGGCGGGACGCGGTGTTGTTGAGCGTGACCGTGCCCGCGGCGGTGTCGACGACGAGCTCGTCGCCGGCGGCCAGGTCGATCGCGTACCGCAGCCGGCGCTTGCTGACCCGCTCGGTGACGGTCGGCATCGAGCAGGGGCCGCGGAAGACGATCACCGGGTGGGTGGCCGCGGAGCCGGTGTTCTCGGCGACGGCGTCACCGGTGGACTTGGCCTGGCCCCAGTTGAGCGGCCAGGTCAGCCCGTTCGGCACCCAGGTCAGACCGGACTCGGGCTGCGGGGCGGTGGTGGTGGCGGACTGCTCGTTGACGACGTAGCGGCGCGGGTCGGAGGCGAGCCACTGCACCGACATGCGCGTGCTGCCCTGGGTGGCGAAGCCCTGGTCGGCGGGGACGACGCGCTGGGCGATCCGGGCGCGTACGGCGAGCAGTTCGCCGTGCAGCCGGACGGTGAGCCAGCGCTCCTCCTCCAGGAGGCCGAGCGCCTGGCGCAGCGCGCGGACGGCCTCGGGCACGCCGTCGAAGTCGGGCATCAGCACGACCGTGCCGCCGACCTTGCGCGGCTTGGCGTAGCGGGAGCCCGACCAGGCGCCGTGCGAGGTGGGCCGGTCGGCGTCGGAGGAGTCGTACTCCGGCAGGTCCTCCCAGCCGGACAGGCCGGTCCGGTCGACGGCGAAGGGCGTGCCGGGGCCGATGAGAAGCCCGGCCCACTGCATCTGCCCGTCCTGGGTGATGAGCGAGCCGGGCGCGAGGTCGGCGGTGTAGCTGGATCCGGCGTATGCGGTTGTGGTCTCGGCCATGGGCCGTTCACCTCACTTCTGAGGGGGTGTCAGGGTGGGCAGGTTCAGCAGTGGGCGCCCGCGAGGAACAGCAGGTCCTCCGCGGTCGACCGGGGGCCGGCCCCGGGGTCCTCGTGGAAGTCCCGGATCCGGTGCGGCTGCCGCGGCGCCTCGGTGATCGCCGGGACGCGCCGGCTCTCCAGAGCGGTGAGCGGGTCGATGCGCGGGGCGTCGGGCGCGCCGGGGAAGACGACACCGCCCTCGGCGAGCATCGGGATCTTGGGGATGTCGACGCCGAAGTGCTTGCCGAGGAAGTCGAAGCTCAGCTTGTTGAGCCCGTCGATGATCCAGTTGGCGAAGGCGATGAGCCCGTCGATCGGTCCCTTGACGACGCCGATGACGGCGGTGAGGGCGCCCTTGATGAGCTCGCCCATGCCGTGCAGGGCGTTGCCGACCGCGTCCTTGGCGTGGCTGAAGAAGCCGGGCACGGACTCGGTGAAGAACGACAGGAGCGGGTGGATGACGTTCTTGATGGCGCCGATGGTGCTGGAGGCGATGCCGTGCAGCTGGTGGGTGGCGGAGGTGACGATGGACTGGACGTGGGAGAAGCCGTGGATCCCGTCCGCGATGATCTTCAGGGCGGTGGTGATGACGGTCAGGTACGCCTTGAAGTAGTTCATGACGAGCGTGCCGATGAGCTTCAGGATCGGCTGGAGGAACTTCCAGATGGACTGGAAGACCTTGAGGGCCTGCTGGAAGACCTGCTTCATGATCCGCTGGCCGGTCTCGGAGTTCATCGCGTAGTCGATGAGCCAGCCGGCGACCGGCATGAGGATGCCGAGGAGGAAGCCGAGCGGGTTGCTGCGCATGGCGAGGTTGATGCCGGTCATGGCGACGGAGGCGATCTCCATCACCAGGCCGAACTTGTCCATCAGGCCGGTGACGATGTCGGCGATGGGGAGCATGGGCAGCAGGAAGGTGAGGATGCCGCCGAGGCCCTTGCCGAGCTTGCCGAGGGCGCCTTTCGTGGTGCCCGCCTTGGTGCCGATGGACTTGACGCCGCTGTGGGCCTTGGAGCGGCCGAGCTTGGTGACGGTGTCGCCGGCGGAGGTGGCCTCGGCGCGGAAGCGCTTCAGGGTGGTGCCGGCGCCGCTCGCCTGGTCGGCGATGCGCTTGACCTTGCCCTCGGCGTCGCGGAACTTCGCGGTGGTTCCGCGCAGCGCGGCGGTCGCCTCCCGGATGTCCCTGCTGATCCGCTGCAGGGCGGGGGCGACTCCCGCGAGCAGATGGGTCAGCGGCAACTGCGCGGCGGCCGCACTCATCCGCGCGCCTTCGCCAGGTACATCAGCGCGTCCGCGGTCGACTGCGGGTCGCTGTTACGGGCCGCGTGGTAGTGCTCGATGTGCAGCCCGGCACCCTGGCCCGCCTGCAGCTGCGCGTGCATCCGGGCACGGCGGGCGGTGAGGGCGAGCAGCCGGTCCAGCTTGGAGAGCGGGAGGACGGCCTCGGCCTCGCCGGCCTCGGCGATGATCGCCGGGACACCGCCGGTGCGGGGCATGACGACACCACCGGTGGCGAGCATCGGGATGGTCGGGATGTGCACGCCGAAGGTCTTGCCGCCGACGAGCGGGACCCAGCCGGGGACGCTGACCTTGACCCCGTTGACCGCGCCGATCATCCGGTTGATCAGGCCGATCACGGCGTTGATCGGGGTGGTGACGGCGCTCTTGATGCCGTTGAAGGCGCGGGACGCGATGCCGCTGAGGGTGCCCCAGATGGCCGACATCTTGTCCTTCACCGCGGTGAAGGCGTTGGGGATCGTGCTCTTGATCCAGTTGACCACCGGGGTGATCACGGCCTTGATGCCGTTCCACACGGTGCCGATGACGGCCTTGATGGCCTTCATCACCGTGGTGATGACCGTCTTCCAGATGTTGACGTAGGTCTTGATGACGGTGGCGACGACCTTGACGACGCTGGAGATGGCCGACTTGATGCCGTTCCAGACCGTCTTGATGAGGGCGCCGGCCTGCTTCATGATCGGCCCGATGGCCTTCATGACGGTGCTGATCACCGTCTTGATGACGTCGAAGGCCTTCTTCATGATCGTCTGCATCGTCTTCGAGCGGGTCGCCATCTCGACGACCTTCTCGATGAGCGGCATGAAGAGTTCGAGCAGGCGGGCCAGGAAGTTGCCCTTCATGGACTTGTTGAGCTTGTCCTGGCCCTTGGACGCGTTGCCGGCGCCCTTCTCGTACTTGCTGAGCTTGCCGCCCGCGGACTCGCCGGTCTTGCCGGCCTTCGTCATGGACTTCTCGGCGTTGTCCGTGGCGGTCTTCAGGTTCTTGAGCTGAGAGGTGCTGGAGTCGGCGGAGGACTTGAGCTGCTTGACGCCGTTCGAGGCGGAGGTCGAGCCGCTGCCGACCTTGGTGACCGCCTGGGCGCTCTGGTCGGCGTTGGTCTTGAAGTTCTTGAGTGCCGACGACGTGCCGGCCAGTGCTCTCGCGAGGGACATGGTCACCTGATTTCAGGGTTCAGGGGGCGGGGAGGAGGGGGCGGAGGAATGCGGCCGCGGGCGGGCGGGGACCCGTCAGGCGGCACTCGCGGCGTTGCGAAGCGCGGTTCTCAGGTTGTTGAGGTCCTTCGTCGCTTCCGCGGCGTTCTTCTTCAGAAGGTTCTTCGCATTCGTTTCCTCACCGGCGAAGTACCGGGCCTTGATCCGGGCCTTCTGGGCGCGGTCCGCGACCTTCCTGGCGGCCTTGTCCGCCTTCTTGGCCTCGCGGTCCGCCTTCTTGGCCTCTCGTTCCGCCTTCTTCGCGTTGCGCTCGGCGGCGTAGTAGGCGTCAAGGCTGGCCTGTGTGTGGCCGCCGGGCCGGCGCGCCGCGTTGCGGGCGTCCGTGGCGGTCTGCGCGTCCCGCCGCCGGTCGGCCTGGTTGGTCCGCGACTCGGTGAACCGGGTCAGCGCGTCCTTGAGGTCCTGCTGCCGCTTGAAGAGCCTCTTCTGCTGTCGTTCCATCCTCAGCTGGAAGTGCTTGGCCGCGTCGGCGCGCTTCCAGCCCCACAGCTGCTTGCCCATCCAGGTGACGCCCTTCTCGTCGACCTTGAGGAAGGCGTAGCCGAAGGAGGCGAGGGTCACGCCGGCGAGTTCCGCCTTGAGGAGCGTGATGTCGCCCTTGATGCCCGATACCGAGCTCGACGCCCCGATGGCCGCCTTCTTGGTCTCGGTGTAGTCGGAAGGGCTGATCCAGGGGGCGATGGTGGTGAGTACGTCCTCCCCGAAACTGGGGGAGTGGTTGGGGTTTGGTGTTGCCATGGCTGTCCTCGATTCGGATGGTCGTGCCGAGGCGCACCCGGAAACACCTGAGCCGCCTGTCCCGGGGCGGGTGCAGGCGGCTCGTGAGCGTGGGCGGCGGGGATCGGTCCCGCCGGCGAGGCGTGGTGTGGTGTACGGGTGTCAGCGGCGGCGGAGTTCGGCGAGTGCGTCGTTCCAGCCGGCGGTGTACGCGCGGAACTCGCGAGCTTCGATCTCGGCGTCGAGGGTGGCGAGCAGTGTGCGCTTGTCGAGGGGACCGGGGCCGCGCAGCAACACGTCGATGCGGTCGTGGAGCGTGCTTTCTGAGCGGCTTCCCCCGGTCTCAGACGTCATGGTGCCCTGCCTTCCACTATCGAACGTGCGTACGGGCATTGTCGAACAAAGGTTCGAGCTTTGTCGAGTCCGAAACGCCTGACGGTGCGTCTTCCGGCCGGTGCTCCCAAGGGGTTGGTCCTTGATCGGGGCTGGTGTTCGACCGGGTACTCTGGAGGGCGCGTTCCCTGCACCTGACACAGTCGGGGGGCGAGGGGCGCGTAGGGGCGCGTGGGGACCCCGGGGGGTTGGAAGGCAGTGCGGACGCATGGATACGGAGCCGGGCGCTAGCCGGCGGGAGCGGGTCATCGACTGGCTCGAAGCCCATCCGGACCTGCCCCACCTCTTCGCCCGCCTCAGCGAGCTCGTCCACGTCGCCGGGTACGCCCCGGAGGACCTGGTCGTCGTGCCCCGCGCCGAGGTGGACCGCCGCGAGACCGCCGCGTTCACGGCGGGCTGGGCCGAGGCCGTCTCGGACGAACTCCCGCGCATCCGCCGCGAGTACGAGAAGCGGGTCGCCGACGCGTACGCCCAGGGCCAGGGCGACGCCCGTGGTATACGAAGACCGCCGCGGCGCACCGACACCGACCAGGGCGACGGCGCCCGGGTCATCGCGCTGCCCTTCGCCCGGCTGCTCGAACCGCCGGCCGTGGTGGTCGAGGCCGAGGAGCGCGTCCGCCGCGAGCGCGAGCTGTTCGAGCAGCGCGCCGAGCCCGACCTCGTACCGGCGCCCGCTCCCGCTCCGCCGCCCCCGCCGCCGCCCGCGCCCGCGCCCGCGCGCGTAGCGCAAGCCGCGCCCGAACCCGTGCCCGAGCCCGTATCCGATCCCGCTCCGGAGCCGGACGTCCTGGTGACGGCTCAGGAGAGCCGTGCGCGCAGGACCGCCCAGCCGGTGCGGAAGGTGGTACGAGGCAAGGGCGGGCGGCCGATCGTGCCGCCGCTCAACAGCCTCCCCGCACAGACGGGAACGGCCGCCGACCGGCGGGACACGGACTCGGTGGACCAGGGCGGACGCGGTGGCCGGACGCGGCGGCTCTCCGACCGGGCCAGGGCCCTGGAGGAGGAGCTGATCGCCGAGCGAGCACAGGAAGCGCCCCCGGAGCCCGCTCCCTGAGAACAGGGAACGGGCGCCGAGGGCCGTGGGGGATGGCACCGAAGGGCGGCGTCAGCCGAAGAAGCGGGCGAGGGCGCTGGGAGAGACCACCTCGTCGGCGGTCTCCTCCGGGAGGTCCTCGTCCGGATCGTCCTCGTCCTCGTCCATGACGCGCGGACGCGGAACGGGCTGCGGGGGCTCGGGCTGGTCGTCGTCCTCGCCGGTGTTGACACAGGCGAACATCCAGTTGGCGACCGCCAGATGGTCCACGGTGGCCGCGAGCAGATGGTCCGTGACCGTCCACTCGGCCGCCTCTCCGTGCAGCTCCCGCTGCACGGAGCTGTCCGTCGGCAGGTGCTGGATCAGTACCGAGAGGCGCCGGCTGGACAGCTCACCGCGGTACCAGTCGAGCAGATCGGTGCTGAAGTAGCGGAGCAGGTCCGCTTCAAGGGCCTCGGCGTGTTCGTCGACGAACTCGACGAGGCTCAGTCTTCCCCCAGGCCGAGCCCGGTCTCCTTGCCGTACGCCTCCAGGATGGCGGCGATGTCCTGCATGGTGATGTCGTGCTGCTCGAAGCTGGCGAACTGCTTCTCACCCATGAGGAGTTCGAGCAGCCCGTCCACGTCGTTGTCGTCGAGCTTGCGCAGGGCCTTCGCCGTCGCGCGGGAGAGCTCGGTGGGGAGGGTGTAGGACTCGCCGTCCAGTTCGAAGCTCCAGCTGCGGCCGGAAGCCTCCATGCGCTGGGCGCGAGCGGCGTTGACGTCGAAACGGGCCATGGTTGCGTACTCCTGTGTCCGAGTGAGTGAAGAGAGGAGAGGGGTGGGGCGGGGCGGTGTTCACCGCCCCGCCCCGGGTGGGGATGGCTCAGCCGTCCGTGGATCAGACGGTGGGGGAGTACTGGGCGTCCTTCATGATGAAGGTGGCCAGCGGCTTGCCGTCGCCCTTCGACATGGCCGAGAAGGTCACGCCCAGCGTGGACGCGGCCTTGCGGGCCAGCTTGATGTCGTCGGTCGCGGTGACCTGACCGTTCGGGATGATGAAGCGGTACTTGACCACGGTCGTGCCACCGGCCTTGACGTCGGTGAACTCCAGGCCGAGGGCGCGCACGTCCACGAACGGACGCTCGGCGATCTCGTAGCGGTAGGTGTCGACCGCCGGAGCCGCGTCCTGCTTGACGGAGTCGCCGCCCATGAAGAACGGCAGCGTGTCCTCGTTGAACTGCAGCATCGAGAACTTCAGCGACAGGTCACGGGCCGAGTAGATGTAGTGGACCGGGGAGACCGACTGCCACGAGTCGACGGCCTCCAGCTTGTCCTTCTTCGAGAAGGTGACGCCGTCGCCGGTGGTGAAACCGAGGTCCTTCCAGCCCGCGCCGGTCCAGTCGGCGGCGGAGTCGGCACCGAAGGAGGACGGCGCGGCGTTGCCGGCGGTGGCGACGTAGAGCTTGCCCTGTCCGGCGACGCGGATCTCGGCGGCGTTGTTTCCAGCCATGGTGGGGTTTCTCCTTGATGAGAGGGGTGAGGGCACCGCCCCGGGCCGTCAGGACCCGGGTACGGCAAAGGCCCCGCCGGACGGCGAGGCCTGGTCTGTGGGGCGCGCCCCCGTCAGAGGGCGGCGGGACCGTTACGGAGCGACGGTCAGGGAGAGCTGGATCAGGCAGAGGTAGCGGTTGGCGCCCCGGTAGAGGTAGTCGGGCGTCCAGCGCGGCCCGTCCATCTCCTCCACGTCCTGGACGAGGTTGTTGCCGATCTGCTTGCCGAGCGTCATGAGCAGGGACTTGCGGGCGGCGTTGGCGAGGATGTGGGCTGCGGGCTTGTTCGGGGCGTAGACCTCGAACTCGATCAGCGGCTTGTCCAGGTGCAGGTCGCCGATCCAGGCGCCGCCGCGGCGGTTGACGAGGACCGCGGTCTGCGTCCCGTCGAAGCCGGTCGGGGCCTGGGCGGCGATCGTGGCGCCGGCCAGCGCCGGGTCGGCCTTGAGGACGTCGACGACCAGCTTCTCGACGTCCGGGAACGCACTCGGGGGAGTGGTCATGACGGTTCTCCTCAGGGATAGGGGGAGATGAGGCGGGTGGTGCGGGGGGCCGCCCGGGGCGCTCGACGCGGGGAAGGGGCGGGGGCGCGGAGCGCTCCCGGACGGCGAACGGCGGAGACTGCGGCCCGTCTCGCGGGCACAGCTCCGCCGCTGCACCAACTGTGACAGAGAGCGTGCGCGCACGCAACTAGTTCGGTGACCAGTTCCCTCGAAACGTGCACACGCGTCCTCCAGGCGCCTCTGACCTGGGGTTTTGCGCATGAGGTGGTCGGGATAGGTTGAGCCTCCCCGATCCGGAGGAGCCTCCCCATGCCGCCCGTGACCCCCCGCCCCCGTCTCCTCTACGTCACCGACCTCGCCTACCCGGCCCGCGGCCGGCGCTACTGCGACGAGGACATCGACCTCACCGCCCGGCTGCGCGCCGAGTTCGACCTCGCCCTGTGCCACCCGCGCGACGCCGCCGCCCTCATGGCCGGCTTCGACGCCGTCGTCGTCCGCAACAGCGGCCCCGTCCTGCACTACCAGGACGCCTACGACGCCTTCCGGGCCCGGGCCGCGGCCACCGGCATCCGCGTCTACAACCCGCTGCACGGGCGCGGCGACATGGCCGGCAAGCAGTACCTGCTCGACCTCACCACCGCCGGACTCCCCGTCATCCCCACCGTCGACCGCGCCGCCGACCTCGACCGGCTCCCCGCCGCCGCGGCCTACGCGGTCAAGCCGAAGGCCGGCGCCGACTCCATAGGACTGCGCTTCCTCCCGTACGGGGAACTCGCCGGACTCGACTACGCCGAGGGCGCCGGGATCCTCGTCCAGCCGCGGATCGACTTCCGCTACGAGGTGTCGTTCTACTTCGTCGACGACCGCTTCCAGTACGCCCTCCACGCCCCCGACCCGGAGCGCCGCTGGGTCCTGGAGCCGTACCAGCCCACCCAGGACGACCTGCGCTTCGCCCGCCGCTTCGTCGACTGGAACACCCTCGACCACGGCATCCAGCGCGTCGACGCCTGCCGAGCGCCCGGCGGTGAGCTGCTGCTCGTGGAGCTGGAGGACCTCAACCCGTACCTGTCCCTCGACTGCGTACCGGAGGAGACGAAGGAGCGGTTCGTCACCGCCATGACGGAGTCGCTGCACGCCTTCCTCAAGGCGTGACGGCATGACGAAGGGCCCCTGTCCCGGGTGGGACAGGGGCCCTTCGTCTCCTCCGTACACGGCTCAGGCGGTACGAGGCCGCCGCCGCGCCAGGCGCTCCGCCGCGAACACGTCCTCCAGGCGGAACAGCTGCGCCCGGCCGGCCTTCCCCGCGGCCCGCAGGTGGCCCAGCTGGACCCACTTGCGGATGGTCGCCGGGGCCACCCCCGCCTCCTCGGCGGCGAGCGGGCCCGGGATCAGGGCCGGCAGGGAAAGCGCGGTCGAGCTCAGCATGAGGTCTCCTTCGTGTCGTCCATCGCCGCTTCGATCTCCTCCGTACGCGCCCCGGACGCGTCCGCGAGCTCCGCCCACTCCGCCTCCGGCCACAAGTGCCGGTACGCCGGGTCGTCCTGGCAGCCGCAGGCCGCGTCCGTGCACACGCACGCCGGGTTCACGCACAGCACCGCCCGGCGGTCCGGGAAGGCCCGCAGCGACACCGAGTCGCACCAGGGGCAGCGCCCCGCCACCCGGACCACCGTCTCCGCGTCGCCGAGCGTCCGCGCGCAGCGGCGCGCCATCCGGCGGACCTCGTCGCGCACGTGGCGGGCGAGCACGGGGTGCGCGGCGATCGCGTCGAGCAGCCCGACGATCCGGCGCAGCCGCTCCACGACGCCGGCCCGGCGCGGCCGGGGCAGCCCGAGGCGGGCGCACACGGCCTCCTCCAGCTCGACCACGCCGTCGGTGATGTCGCGGATGGCGTCGGAGATGTGCAGCCGGATCGGCGCGGCCCCGTGTCCGGGGACGGACAGGCCGTGCCGCTGCTCCAGGAGCAGCGCCTCGCGCCGCTCGGCGCGGATCAGCTCGTCGCGCCCCGGGTGCGGCGCGGTCGGCGCGGTCCCGGCGGGGGCCTTGCGGCCGGGCGCGAGCTCCTCGGCGAGCTCGGGGAACTGCCGGACGAGCGAGGCGGCCCAGAGCACGATGTCCCGCACGACCCGCTCGTCGGCCGTCCGCCGCGCGGCCGGGTCCCCGGCGGTGCCGTCCTGGGCGATGCCGTCCTGGGTGGTGGCGTCCTGGGTGGTGTCGTCCTGGGGGATGGCGTTGCGGGTGATGCCGTCCTGGGTGGTGGCGTCCGGGATGGTGCCGTCCTGGGCGATGCCGTCCTGGGGGATGCCGTCCTGGTTGGTGGCGTCCCGGGTGCTGTCGTCCTGGGTGCTGTCGTCCTGGGTGATGTCGTCCTGGGTGATGTCGCCGTCCTCAGCCACGGCCGCCTCCCGCCACGCTCGCGAGCGGCAGCCGGTCGCCGGCCTCGTCCAGGGCCGCGGCGAACTCCGCCGCCTGCGCCTCGTCGGGTGCCGCGGACGACTGGCCGCGGCGCCTGCGGGGCTTCACCGGGCGGCCGTTGCGCCACAGGCGGCCCGCGCAGACGCCGTCGAACCAGCTCTCGGCGGGGGCGACGGTCGTCTCGCACTCGCGGCTGACCGGGCAGACGGCGCAGGCCCGCAGGGCCGGGGCCGCCTCCTTGCCGCGACGGGAGAAGACGACGGTCGGGTCGAGGCCGGCGCACGCGGCGGCGGCCTGCCAGGGGGAGGAGTCGGGCTGGAGCAAGGGGTTCTCCACGTTCCGGGGCCCCGTTGCCCCTGGGGCCAGTGGGGCCTGTGGGACTCGTGAGGCCGACGAGTGCGGCGGCGAGCAACATAGACATGTTGCGTGCGAGCTCGCAACTACCTTCGTGTCGACCCCTGCCCGACCCCTTCACCGATTCGACACGATTGCGTGCTCGAAAGCACGTAATTCCGTGCGCGCAAGCACGCTAAAGTAAGGGGCCCGAAGGGTGGGGGAATAAACAGGGAGCGGTACAGATGAGCACTCAAGGGCTCGACGAGTTCGCGGCATGGGTCGAGGGCCTGATGCGCGCGCGCGGATACGACATCGACAGCCCCCGCGGCGGGGGCAAGTCGCGGATCGCGGACGAGGCGGGCGTGCACCGCGCGGCCGTGACGCGGCTGCTGCAGCGGCAGAGCATGCCCGACCTGGAGACCATGCGCAGGATCGCCCCGCTTCTCGGGGTGTCCGTCCGCGACATGCTGATCCGGTCGGGGCGGGTGACCCCGGAAGAGCTTCCGGTCGCCGCCGACCTGCTGCCGCCGAGCGACTGGCAGCCGACCATGGAGGACTTCGCGCGCTGGCTCGGGGTCCCCGACGAGCGGCTCGACGTCTTCGTCAAGGTGGTCCACCAGTTCCTGGAGCCCGAGCCGGCCGACGCCGGTGACGCCCGGGCCGCGGGCGCCGCCGAGGCGCGCCGCGCCGCCCAGGACTGACCCGCGGTCCCGGACCTCCCGTTCGGGACCGTGCGCCGGCACCGGACCCGCACCCCTTCGCGTACCCTTCCCGCACACCGCTCCGCATCTCGTCCCGTCCCCGCCGTGGCCCCCGGAACAACCCCCGGAATCGCCCCGGCTCCGCGCCGGACCGGCTTCTCCCCTGTCGCCCGGACCGTCGTGCGCGTGGGCATTTGTTTTGACCGGAGTGCATGCGATAGGTACGCTCATGCCTTGTGCCTGGGGTGTGCCCGGAGCCGTGTGCGTGTCCTCAACCGCACGTGGGTCTCCGAGACCGGCCACCGCGATCAGCGCCCCTTTCCGCCCTCGGCGGAGGTCCGCGCTATCCGACACACCCGACCGCGTGGGTCGGCGATGTTCCAGGTTAGTTTTACCGAACGGCACACAGAAACCGGAGAAGTAGTGCCTACGATCCAGCAGCTGGTCCGTAAGGGCCGGCAGGACAAGGTCGAGAAGAACAAGACGCCCGCACTTGAGGGTTCTCCTCAGCGCCGCGGCGTCTGCACGCGTGTGTTCACGACCACCCCGAAGAAGCCGAACTCGGCCCTCCGTAAGGTCGCGCGTGTGCGTCTGACCTCGGGCATCGAGGTCACGGCCTACATTCCGGGTGAGGGACACAACCTGCAGGAGCACTCCATCGTGCTCGTGCGTGGTGGCCGTGTGAAGGACCTGCCGGGTGTTCGTTACAAGATCATCCGCGGTTCGCTTGACACCCAGGGTGTCAAGAACCGCAAGCAGGCTCGCAGCCGCTACGGCGCCAAGAAGGAGAAGTAAGAATGCCTCGTAAGGGCCCCGCCCCGAAGCGCCCGGTCATCATCGACCCGGTCTACGGTTCTCCTCTTGTCACGTCGCTGATCAACAAGATCCTGCTGGACGGCAAGCGCTCCACCGCCGAGCGCATCGTCTACGGCGCCATGGAGGGCCTCCGCGAGAAGACCGGTGCTGACCCGGTCGTCACGCTGAAGCGCGCGCTCGAGAACGTCAAGCCGTCCCTCGAGGTCAAGTCCCGCCGTGTCGGTGGCGCCACCTACCAGGTGCCGATCGAGGTCAAGCCGGGTCGCGCGTCCACGCTGGCGCTGCGCTGGCTGGTCGGTTACTCCCGCGCCCGTCGCGAGAAGACCATGACCGAGCGCCTCATGAACGAGCTCCTCGACGCCTCGAACGGCCTCGGTGCTTCGGTCAAGAAGCGCGAGGACACGCACAAGATGGCCGAGTCCAACAAGGCCTTCGCGCACTACCGCTGGTAGTCGCAACCCACATCGAGACCGAGAGAAGACTGAAGCCTTATGGCTACCACTTCGCTTGACCTGGCCAAGGTGCGCAACATCGGCATCATGGCCCACATCGACGCGGGCAAGACGACCACCACCGAGCGGATCCTGTTCTACACCGGCGTCTCTTACAAGATCGGTGAAGTCCACGACGGCGCTGCCACGATGGACTGGATGGAGCAGGAGCAGGAGCGCGGCATCACGATCACGTCCGCCGCGACGACCTGCCACTGGCCGCTCGAGGACGTCGATCACACGATCAACATCATCGACACGCCGGGTCACGTCGACTTCACCGTCGAGGTGGAGCGTTCGCTGCGCGTGCTCGACGGTGCTGTGACGGTGTTCGACGGCGTGGCCGGCGTCGAGCCGCAGTCCGAGACCGTTTGGCGTCAGGCGGACCGCTACGGCGTTCCGCGTATCTGCTTCGTCAACAAGCTCGACCGCACCGGTGCCGACTTCTTCCGCTGTGTCGACATGATCGTGAGCCGCCTCGGCGCCACTCCGATCGTCATGCAGCTCCCGATCGGTGCCGAGGCCGACTTCGAGGGCGTCATCGACCTCGTCAAGATGAAGGCCCTCGTCTGGTCCGCCGAGGCGACCAAGGGCGAGATGTACGACGTCGTCGACATCCCGGCCGACAAGCAGGAGCTCGCCGAGGAGTACCGCGGCAAGCTCGTCGAGGCCGTCGCCGAGAACGACGAGGAGCTCATGGAGCTCTTCCTCGAGGGCGTCGAGCCCACCGAGGAGCAGCTCTACACCGCGATCCGTCGCATCACCATTGCCTCCGGCAAGGGCGGCGACACCACGGTCACCCCGGTGTTCTGTGGCACCGCGTTCAAGAACAAGGGCGTTCAGCCCCTGCTCGACGCGGTCGTGCGCTACCTCCCCTCCCCCCTGGACGTCGAGGCCATCGAGGGCCACGACGTCAAGGACGCGGAGCTGGTCGTCAAGCGCAAGCCGTCCGACGACGAGCCGCTGTCGGCCCTCGCGTTCAAGATCGCGAGCGACCCGCACCTCGGCAAGCTCACCTTCGTCCGGATCTACTCCGGTCGCCTGGAGGCCGGCACCGCGGTGCTGAACTCCGTCAAGGGCAAGAAGGAGCGCATCGGCAAGATCTACCGCATGCACGCGAACAAGCGTGAGGAGATCGACTCGGTGGGCGCCGGCGACATCGTCGCCGTCATGGGCCTCAAGCAGACCACCACCGGTGAGACGCTGTGCGACGAGAAGAACCCGGTCATCCTGGAGTCCATGGACTTCCCGGCGCCGGTCATTCAGGTCGCCATCGAGCCCAAGTCCAAGGGTGACCAGGAGAAGCTGGGTGTCGCCATCCAGCGTCTCGCGGAGGAGGACCCCTCCTTCCAGGTCCACTCGGACGAGGAGACCGGCCAGACCATCATCGGTGGTATGGGCGAGCTTCACCTCGACATCCTCGTCGACCGCATGCGTCGCGAGTTCAAGGTCGAGGCGAACGTCGGCAAGCCGCAGGTCGCGTACCGCGAGACGATCCGCAAGGCCGTCGAGCGCGTGGACTACACCCACAAGAAGCAGACCGGTGGTACCGGTCAGTTCGCCAAGGTGCAGATCGCGATCGAGCCCATCGAGGGCGGCGACGCCTCGTACGAGTTCGTGAACAAGGTCACCGGTGGCCGCATCCCGAAGGAGTACATCCCTTCGGTCGACGCCGGTGCGCAGGAGGCCATGCAGTTCGGCATCCTGGCCGGCTACGAGATGACTGGCGTCCGCGTCATCCTTCTCGACGGTGCCTACCACGAGGTCGACTCCTCCGAGCTCGCGTTCAAGATCGCCGGTTCGCAGGCCTTCAAGGAGGCCGCGCGCAAGGCTTCCCCCGTGCTCCTTGAGCCGATGATGGCCGTCGAGGTCACCACGCCCGAGGACTACATGGGCGAGGTCATCGGCGACATCAACTCCCGCCGTGGCCAGATCCAGGCCATGGAGGAGCGTCACGGTGCCCGCATCGTGAAGGGCCTCGTGCCCCTGTCGGAGATGTTCGGCTACGTCGGCGACCTCCGCAGCAAGACCTCGGGTCGCGCAAGCTACTCGATGCAGTTCGACTCCTACGCCGAGGTTCCGCGGAACGTCGCCGAGGAGATCATCGCGAAGGCCAAGGGCGAGTAACGCACCGCGTTTAACGCACCGCGTTCACACGCTTTAGGCTTGACACCGACCTCCGGGGTCGGACCCGACAAGGGAACGACCCCGGTGGACGGCACCCCAGCAAAGATCACCTGGCGCCGATGAACCAAGGCGTACAGAACCACTCCACAGGAGGACCCCAGTGGCGAAGGCGAAGTTCGAGCGGACTAAGCCGCACGTCAACATCGGCACCATCGGTCACATCGACCACGGTAAGACGACCCTCACGGCCGCCATTACCAAGGTGCTGCACGACGCGTACCCGGACCTGAACGAGGCCTCGGCCTTCGACCAGATCGACAAGGCTCCCGAGGAGCGCCAGCGCGGTATCACGATCTCGATCGCGCACGTCGAGTACCAGACCGAGTCGCGTCACTACGCCCACGTCGACTGCCCGGGTCACGCGGACTACATCAAGAACATGATCACCGGTGCCGCGCAGATGGACGGCGCCATCCTCGTGGTCGCCGCCACCGACGGCCCGATGCCGCAGACCAAGGAGCACGTGCTCCTGGCCCGCCAGGTCGGCGTTCCGTACATCGTCGTCGCCCTGAACAAGGCCGACATGGTGGACGACGAGGAGATCCTGGAGCTCGTCGAGCTCGAGGTCCGTGAGCTCCTCACCGAGTATGAGTTCCCGGGCGACGACCTGCCGGTCGTCCGCGTCTCGGCGCTCAAGGCGCTCGAGGGCGACAAGGAGTGGGGCGAGAAGCTTCTCGGCCTCATGCACGCCGTCGACGAGTCCATCCCGCAGCCCGAGCGTGACGTCGACAAGCCGTTCCTGATGCCGATCGAGGACGTCTTCACGATCACCGGTCGTGGCACCGTCGTCACCGGTCGTATCGAGCGTGGTGTCCTCAAGGTCAACGAGACCGTCGACATCATCGGCATCAAGACCGAGAAGACCACCACCACGGTCACCGGCATCGAGATGTTCCGCAAGCTGCTCGACGAGGGCCAGGCCGGTGAGAACGTCGGTCTGCTCCTCCGTGGCATCAAGCGCGAGGACGTCGAGCGCGGCCAGGTCATCATCAAGCCCGGTTCGGTCACGCCGCACACCGAGTTCGAGGCCCAGGCCTACATCCTGTCGAAGGACGAGGGTGGCCGTCACACCCCGTTCTTCAACAACTACCGCCCGCAGTTCTACTTCCGTACCACGGACGTGACCGGCGTCGTGACCCTCCCCGAGGGCACCGAGATGGTCATGCCGGGCGACAACACCGCCATGTCGGTCGCGCTGATCCAGCCGATCGCCATGGAGGAGGGCCTCAAGTTCGCCATCCGTGAGGGTGGTCGTACCGTCGGCGCCGGCCAGGTCGTCAAGATCACGAAGTAAGGTTCCTCGCGAACGTTACGGTCTGACCTGGTAGCTCGTTGAGCTGCTGCGAGGGCCCCGTACCACTTCGGTGGTACGGGGCCCTCCGCGTTTTCCCGGTATGGAATGGAGATGGGTGCGCCGTACGGCGCTGGGGACGGCCCTCGGGGTCGCGGCGGTGCTCGGGGTCCAGGCGGCCGCCAGCGGGGCCGGCGACCGCGCTGGACACGACGGACCGCGCCGGCTCGCGCTGACCGAACTGGGTGGCGGCGAGGCCGTGCTGACCCGGCGCACGACCGAGCCGTTCGAGCTGCTGGGGGTGAGCTGGACCGATCCGCACGCGGAGATCCACGGCCGGATCGAGGTGCGCACCCGGGACGCCGACGACGGCGAGTGGTCCGACTGGATCGCGCTCGCACCGCATCCGGCGGACCTGGACGGCGCGCGCCCGGGCGCGCCCGGCTCCACCGAGCCGGTCTGGGTCGGCGCCTCGGACGGCGCGGAGGTGCGGATCAGCGACGGGGGCGGTGACGGGGGCGGAGACCGTGACGGGGGCGGGAACGGCGAGGGCGACGGAGGCGGGGGCGGCGGTGTGCCGGGCCGGCTCCCCGCGGGGCTCGTGCTGGACCTGATCGACGCGGGCGGACGGCCGGTCGGTGCGGACGCCGCCGGACGGCCGGGTGGCGCGGACGCCGAGCCGGCCGTCTTCACCGCCGCCCTGCCGGGACGCTCCGACGGCCCGCCGTCCAGCGCCCCGCGCCCGGAGATCGTCTCCCGGGCCGAGTGGGGCGGCGAGGAGATCGAGGAGAAGACCCCGGAGCCCGCGCAGTACCTGCCGGGCGGCCGGATCAAGGCCGTGTTCGTGCACCACACGGCCGGCGCGGACTACCGGTGCGCGGACTCGGCGAGCATCGTGCGGAGCATCCTCGACTACCACGTGGACGTCGAGAAGTGGCGCGACATCGGCTACAACTTCCTCGTCGACAAGTGCGGCACGGTCTTCGAGGGCCGCAAGGGCGGCATCGACCAGCCGGTCCTCGGCGCCCACACCTACGGCTGGAACGCCGAGTCGACGAGCGTCGCCTTCATCGGCGACTTCACCGCCCAGGCGGCGCCGGAGCCGGCGCTCGCGGCGGCGGCGCGGGTGATCGCGTACAAGCTCGGGCAGTACGGGGTCGACCCGCGCGGCCGGGTCCGGCTGACGGCCGGCGCGACGCAGAAGAACTACTTCGGCGAGGCGTTCACCTACGGGCAGGTCTACGAGTTCGACGCCGTCTCCGGCCACCGCAGCGGCTTCGCCACCGAGTGCCCGGGCGACAGCCTGTACCCGCAGCTGCCCGGGCTCCGCGACCGCGCGGCGGGCGGCGGGGGAGTGCTCGGCCTCCTCAACTGACCGCGGTACAGAGCGGGTTGGGTCTTATCGCGGGCGCCACGCCCACGGCCGCGCGTCCGCCCCGAGCCCGACCACCGTCCCGGCGCCGTACAGGGCCGGATCGCCGGTCGGGACCACTCCCTGCGCCCGCACGAGGAGCCGGCGGGCGCGGTGCAGCTGGATCCGGCCGTGCACGTCACGGCCGAGCAGCACCGGATCGGGGCCGGGGCCGGGCGCGGCGGTGAGGTCGCCGTAACCGTCGAAGGCCGGCGCGCCACCCGTGGTGGCGCGCACCCGGCCCTCGGCGGGGGCCCGGTAGAAGACCTGGACGCCGTCCGGGCCCGCCGCCGGGACCGCGGCGACCGGATCGCCCGCGAGCGGCAGCGGGACCGCGAGCCGGCCGTCCACCCAGTGCCGTACGGCCGTCCGGCCCGCCGCCAGCAGGTGCACCCGGCCGTGCGTGTCGACCAGGGCCGTCAGACCGTCCTGGATCTCGTCCTTGCCGGAGTCGGCGGGCAGCGCCCGCCACGGGCCCCAGCCGCCGTCGGCGGCCCGCACGCGGGTGGAGACGCCCTTGTCGGCGTTCCGCACGAAGAGGTGGACCGTGCCGTCCGGGGCGGCGACCGCCACAGGAGAACCGATTCGGCGCCCCCGGTCGTCGCCGCGCTCCGGGTTGCCGAGGCCCCGCCAGGCCAGGAACGGCCCGCCGGGGGAGCGCTGCTCGAGGAGGACCAGCTCGCGCCGGTTGGCGCCGCCGCGCCCTTCGAGCGCGGCGAAGCGCACGCCGAAGAGCAGCAGCCGCCCGTCGCCGAGCACCGCCGAGCCCAGCGCGGGCACCAGCGGCCCGCCGCCCAGGTCCTCGGGCTCGCCCCACACCCCGGAGTGCGGCGCGCTCTCCCGCCAGCGCACCGCCCGCAGGCCGAGCACCCCGTACGCGGCGAGCCGGCCGCCCGGCTCCTCGGCGAGCCGCGGGCGGGCGCCGGGCCAGCGGTGGTGGGTGGCGCGCACCCAGCCCTTGCGGTTGGTCATCGGACGGTTCCCGCCCTGCCCGTAGTCGCCGCAGCCGCCGGGATTGCCGCAGTCCCAGGACGGGTCGCCGCCGTACGGGACGAGGTGCGCGGCCTTCTCCTTCAGCACCTGCGGCGGCAGGTTCTTGGGCCAGTGCCGGTTGTAGTAACCGCGGAAGCCGGTCGTGGTGAACGCCGGCACCGGCCCGCCGTCCGCCGTGGCGTCGGCGACCCAGCGCAGCAGCGCCGCCCAGGTGAAGCAGGCGACGGCGGTGTGGTCGCCGTGGTCGGAGTAGCCGGGCTGCTCGCTGTTGCGGTTGGCGGAGGCGACGTCGCCGGTCTGGATGTCCGGATCCGGGTCGAGGGTGTGCACGACGGTCGGCCGGTACGTGGCCAGGAGCCCGGCCAGGACCTCGACGAGCTGCTCGTGGTCGTAGGTGTCGGCGCGGGTGACGGGCGAGCCGGTGGAGAACTGGGTGCGCAGCTCCAGGGCCCGGTCCTCCCACAGCGCGGGCACGGCCATGTAGCGGCGCGGGGTGTGCATGGGCAGGTTGAGGAAGATCAGCTCGACCCGGCGCCCGTCGTGCTCCAGGACGTCGTGCTCGGCGCGCCGCCCGCCGGTGAGCGTGATGACCCGCCGGTCCCAGGCCGTGAACTTGTCGAGGCCCAGCGCCTCCGCGTACGCCTGCCGCAGGCCCTGGTGGCGCGCGGAGGAGTAGGCGGCCTTGTCGGGCTCGGCCTGCGGCATGCCCGGCAGCCCGTTCTTGCCGATGTGCTCGCCCGCCGTCACGTACACCGACACCAGCGGCACCCCGGCGTCGAGCAGCCGCTGGCTGTCCGGGTTCATGAAGTACAGGTCGTCGTCCGGGTGCGCGGCGAACTGCATGAGCAGCGCCCGCCGGCCCGTCGCGATCGGCCGGCCCGGCGCGGGATCCGCCGACCGGGTGGTCCGCGGCGGCTGGGGTACGGAACATCCGGCGACGGCCGCGACCGCCGCGGCGGCGAAGGCCGTCGCCGCTCCCGCGAGCACGCTGCGCCGCGCCACTGATCTGCTGTCCACCGGTCGTGTGTCCCTCGTGTGCGTGTTCCGTGCCGAGCCCGTGCGCCCGGCTAGACGGATTTTCGAGGGCGCGGGTTCAACCCAGCGGCACGGTGGCGCGCACCTTCATGGGTTCGTCACCCCGCCGGGCGAGCACCACCAGCTCCTCGACGCGCACGGAGGCGGTGCCGAGCAGCTCCGCGCACTCGGCGGCGAGCACGGCGGGCGTACGGGAGCGGCCGAGCGACAGGTGCGGGGTGAAGGCCCGCTCGTCCACGCAGAGCGGGAAGCGCTCCTCCAGGGCCTCCCGCAGCCGCAGCCAGGGCCCGACGCCCGCGGCGGCCGGGTCGAGCCACACGGTGGCGTCCGTGCGGTGCCGGAACCAGCGCACGCCGTGGAGCCGGGCGCGGAACGGCTCCACGGTTCGCAGCGCGGCCGCGACCAGCGGGATCGCCTGCAGGAACGCGGACTCGGGCACGAACCCGTAGACGACGTTGACGTGCGGCGGCCAGCGGCGGATCTGCCGGTCGTGCACCCGCCGGATGTCCTGGATCGCCGGCCACAGCCAGTCCGGCGGCAGCCAGGCCACGGCCGTCCGGTACGTCGGCGCCGCCGCCAGCACGTCGGTGTGCACCCGTCCCGCCGCCGACTCGTCGAGCCGGTCCAGATGCGCCGCCCGGTCCCAGACGACCTCCCCGTCCGCCTCGAAGAACACCACCCGGTGCCAGGGGATCTCGCCGCCGGGCACGAAGTCGACCAGATCGACACGGGCCGGCGCGTCGGTGCCGCGCTCGGCGATCCCCATGACGAAGCGCTCGGCGTCGAGGCGCGGATCCCAGAGCACCCGGTGGTAGACCTCGTCGCTGGTGCGCATACTCCGCCTCTGCCCGGATTCGACCGGTCACGAACTGATCAAGAGGCTCTGACCTGGGTTTTCCGCCCGTCCGGCGGTGTGAGAGCGTCCGCTTCGCACGATGCGGCAGGCAAGCCAGGGGTGGGACACAAGATGAGCGACAAGCCGTCGGACCAGCCGTCGGTCTCCGACGAGGACTGGGCCGCGTTCGTCGAGAACGCGCGCGAGCAGGGCCTCGGCACCGAGGAGCAGTCGAAGGCGCTGCGCAAGGTCAGGCCGAAGAAGGCCCCGAAGGCCCCGAAGGCCCCGAAGGCTCCGAAGGCTCCGAAGAGGCAGGAGCCGGCGGGCTGGCGCACCGGCCCGGCCTGGCAGGAGATGAACGGCCGGGCCGCGCGCAGGCGGAAGGTCAAGGGCGTGGTGGGCATCGCCCTGGCGGCCGCTCTCGCGCTCGTCGCCGTACGCCCGCAGCTGTTCACCGGTCTGCTGCCGGACGACGTCACCTCGGCCCTGCCGTCCAGCTGGAGCGACCGTCCCGAGGACACCACCCCGCTCGCCGCCGAGACCGCCGCCCCGACGTCCGCGCCCGACGACGTCGACCCGGACCGCCCGACCCTGAAGGAGCCCTTCAGGGGCTCTCCGGCCGTGCGGTGGGCGGATGGGGCGGCGGGCATCGAGCCGCCGGCGGCGAAGGCGACGGGCTGGATGTCGAAGAAGCAGGTCGAGGACGCTCTGAAGCGCTCCAAGGACTTCCTGGTCGCGTCGAACCTGGACCCGGCGGTGCTGAAGGGCGGCAAGCCGAGCGCGGCGCTGAGGCTGATCGATCCGAAGTTCGGGAACCTCCGGTCCGAGGTGGAGCAGGCGCTGGCCCGGCCCACCGAGGAGCACGACCCGACGATCGTCTTCAGCCGGTTCGACCCGGCCGAGGCGCGGGTCGTGGGCTCCGTGGTGAAGATCCGGGGGCGGATGAGCGTGGAGAAGGGCACGGGCAAGGACAGCGGACAGGTGCTCGTCCACACCGACTACACCTTCGTCTACCCGGTCGTGAAGGCGCGGCCGGGCGCCGACGCGGTGGAGCGGTCGATCGTCCGCCGTGTGCTCACGTTCTCGTTCGTCGACCCGGCCAGGTTCCGGGCCACCCCGGGCAAGCTGGGCGTGAGCGACTGGGACGCGCAGTTCGGCAACAACGACTGCGCACATCCGGGGAACGGTTTCCTCCGGCCCACCTTCGACGAGGACCGTGCCGCCCTGCCGCAGCCGAGCCGGTCGGGCGCGGCGGTCGACCCGTACGACCGGAGCAAGACCCTCGGCGAGCTGCCGCGCGGTTGCGGCACCGTCACGCGCAGCTGAGTCGCGCCGGGCGCACCGTGCCCCTGTGTGTACCTGAGCGTGACGTGGGGTACAGTCTTCGCCCCGATTGGCGGCCACCAGGCCTGGTATGGCAGACTAGCGGGGTTGCTCGGTTGAGTGCCGATGCTGCGCGCCTCCCGCCGGGAGGACCGGAAGCGAGTCCCACAGTACTCGTCGCCCCTTCTCAGGAGCGGACGTACGGGAATCTTCCGGGAAGTGTCAGCGGGGTACCGACCAGGCGCCCGGTGGGTGTTCCACCCCCGGCTCCGCGGGTTTTTCAGGGCCCGCACCCCCTTGGTTGGGAAATCCTTCGGGAGTTCTTCGTAGAGGGAGTGCGACACGCCCGACCGCGTGGGTCGGAGGAGGAGTCGGCAGATCCCCTGGGTTCCAGAGCGTTTCTAGACAAAGGACTACTGAGTAGCCATGGCGGGACAGAAGATCCGCATCCGGCTCAAGGCCTACGACCACGAGGTCATCGACTCCTCGGCGAAGAAGATCGTCGAGACGGTGACCCGCACTGGTGCGTCGGTCGCGGGCCCGGTGCCGCTGCCCACTGAGAAGAACGTGTACTGCGTCATCAAGTCGCCGCACAAGTACAAGGACTCGCGCGAGCACTTCGAGATGCGCACGCACAAGCGCCTCATCGACATCCTCGACCCCACGCCGAAGACGGTTGACTCGCTCATGCGCCTCGACCTGCCGGCTGGTGTCGACATCGAGATCAAGCTCTGAGGTGACGCGCGAGATGGCTAAGAACATCAAGGGCATCCTGGGCGAGAAGCTCGGCATGACGCAGGTCTGGGACGAGAACAACCGGGTCGTCCCGGTGACCGTCGTCAAGGCCGGCCCGAATGTCGTGACCCAGGTGCGTACGAACGACGTCGACGGTTACGAGTCGGTCCAGATCGCCTTCGGCGAGATCGACCCGCGCAAGGTGAACAAGCCCCTCAAGGGCCACTTCGCCAAGGCCGACGTCACCCCGCGCCGTCACCTCGTCGAGATCCGTACCGCTGACGCCAGCGAGTACACCCTCGGCCAGGAGATCACCGCCGAGGTCTTCGAGGCGGGCATCAAGGTCGACGTCACCGGCAAGAGCAAGGGCAAGGGCTTCGCCGGTGTCATGAAGCGCCACAACTTCCGTGGTGGCAAGGCTTCCCACGGTGCCCACCGCGTGCACCGCAAGCCGGGTTCGATCGGTGGCTGCGCCACCCCGGGCCGCGTCTTCAAGGGCATGCGCATGGCCGGCCGCATGGGCAACGAGCGCGTGACCACCCAGAACCTGACCGTTCACGCCGTTGACGCGGAGAAGGGCCTGCTGCTCATCAAGGGCGCGGTTCCTGGTCCGAACGGCGGCCTCGTCCTGGTCCGCACCGCGGCCAAGGGGGCCTGAGGATATGAGCACCATTGACATTCTGTCGCCCTCCGGCGACAAGACCGGGACCGTCGAGCTCCCGGCCGAGATCTTCGACGCCAAGATCAGCATCCCGCTGATCCACCAGGTCGTCGTCGCGCAGCTGGCCGCCGCCCGTCAGGGCACGCACAAGGTCAAGACGCGTGGCGAGGTCCGTGGTGGTGGCAAGAAGCCGTACCGCCAGAAGGGCACCGGCCGCGCCCGCCAGGGTTCGACCCGCGCCCCGCAGTTCGCCGGTGGTGGCGTCGTGCACGGTCCCGTGCCGCGTGACTACTCGCAGCGGACCCCGAAGAAGATGAAGGCCGCCGCCCTGCGCGGTGCCCTCTCCGACCGGGCGAACCACTCCCGCATCCACGTCGTCTCCGGCGTGGTCGAGGGTGGCGTTTCCACCAAGGCCGCCAAGACGCTGTTC
The DNA here is from genome assembly GCF_042873935.1 of Streptomyces sp. NPDC004327. NCBI lineage: Bacteria > Bacillati > Actinomycetota > Actinomycetes > Kitasatosporales > Streptomycetaceae > Streptomyces > Streptomyces sp. NPDC004327. The sequence continues at coordinate 503,898 of NZ_JBIAME010000003.1, forward strand.
GGCAAGATCTCGGAGCGCAAGAACCTGCTCCTGATCGCCGAGCGCACCGACGAGGCCGCGTGGCTGTCCGCCCGCAACCTGCCCCAGGTGCACATCCTGGAGCCGGGCCAGCTGAACACGTACGACGTGATGCGCTCTGACGACGTGGTCTTCACCCAGGCCGCGTTCGAGTCCTTCGTGTCTGGCCCCAAGGCCGATGACAACGAGGGGAACGAAGCCTGATGGCCGAGATCACCAGCAAGACCTTCACGGACCCGCGCGACATCCTCGTCAAGCCGGTTGTCTCCGAGAAGAGCTACGCGCTGCTCGACGAGAACAAGTACACGTTCATCGTCGCGCCCACCGCCAACAAGACCCAGATCAAGCAGGCCGTCGAGGCGGTCTTCTCGGTCAAGGTCGCCGGGGTCAACACGATCAACCGCCAGGGCAAGCGCAAGCGCACCCGCACCGGTTTCGGCAAGCGCGCCAACACCAAGCGCGCCATCGTGACCCTTGCTGAGGGCAACCGAATCGACATCTTCGGCGGCCCGACCGCCTAACGGCGGTCGAGTCGTCCGATATCGGACGAGGACTGAGAAATGGGTATCCGCAAGTACAAGCCGACTACGCCGGGCCGTCGTGGCGCCAGCGTCGCCGACTTCGTCGAGATCACGCGGTCCACGCCGGAGAAGTCGCTGGTCCGCCCGCTGCACAGCAAGGGTGGCCGTAACAACACCGGTCGTGTGACCGTCCGTCACCAGGGTGGTGGCCACAAGCGCGCCTACCGTGTGATCGACTTCCGTCGTCACGACAAGGACGGCGTGCCGGCCAAGGTCGCTCACATCGAGTACGACCCCAACCGCACCGCGCGCATCGCGCTGCTCCACTACGCGGACGGCGAGAAGCGCTACATCATCGCCCCGCGTGGTCTGTCGCAGGGTGACCGGGTCGAGAACGGCCCCACGGCCGACATCAAGCCCGGCAACAACCTGGCCCTCCGCAACATCCCGGTCGGTACCACGATCCACGCGATCGAGCTCCGTCCCGGCGGTGGCGCCAAGTTCGCCCGCTCCGCAGGTGCCTCCGTGCAGCTGCTCGCGAAGGAGGGCACCATGGCCCACCTCCGCATGCCTTCCGGCGAGATCCGCCTGGTCGACGCCCGCTGCCGCGCCACCATCGGTGAGGTCGGCAACGCCGAGCAGTCGAACATCAACTGGGGTAAGGCCGGCCGCAAGCGCTGGCTCGGCGTTCGCCCGACCGTCCGCGGTGTGGCGATGAACCCGGTTGACCACCCGCACGGTGGTGGTGAGGGCAAGACCTCCGGTGGTCGCCACCCGGTCTCCCCGTGGGGTCAGAAGGAGGGTCGTACTCGTTCGCCGAAGAAGGCTTCGAACAAGTACATCGTCCGCCGCCGCAAGACGAACAAGAAGCGCTAGGAGCGGGTTTAGATGCCGCGCAGTCTCAAGAAGGGGCCCTTCGTCGACGACCACCTCGTAAAGAAGGTGGACGCCCAGAACGAAGCCGGCACCAAGAACGTCATCAAGACCTGGTCCCGTCGCTCGATGATCATCCCCAGCATGCTGGGTCACACCATCGCGGTGCACAACGGCAAGACCCACGTCCCGGTGTTCGTCACCGAGTCGATGGTCGGCCACAAGCTCGGCGAGTTCTCGCCGACGCGCACCTTCCGGGGTCACGTCAAGGAAGACCGGAAGTCGAAGCGCCGCTAGTAGCGGATCGCATTCAGACACGTAAGTAACTGAGAGGGACAACCATGGAAGCCAGGGCCCAGGCGCGGTACATCCGCGTTACGCCCATGAAGGCCCGCCGCGTGGTGGACCTTATCCGTGGCATGGATGCCACGGAGGCTCAGGCTGTTCTGCGATTCGCTCCGCAGGCAGCCTCCGTGCCGGTCGGCAAGGTGCTCGACAGCGCCATTGCCAACGCCGCGCACAACTACGACCACACGGACGCTTCTTCGCTGTTCATCAGCGAGGCGTTCGTCGACGAGGGTCCGACCCTGAAGCGGTTCCGTCCGCGTGCCCAGGGCCGTGCCTACCGGATCCGCAAGCGGACCAGCCACATCACCGTGGTCGTCAGCAGCAAGGAAGGAACCCGGTAATGGGCCAGAAGGTTAACCCGCATGGGTTCCGGCTCGGCATCACCACGGACTTCAAGTCCCGCTGGTACGCCGACAAGCTGTACAAGGACTACGTCAAGGAAGACGTCGCCATCCGCCGGATGCTGACGTCCGGCATGGAGCGCGCCGGCATCTCGAAGGTTGAGATCGAGCGCACCCGCGACCGCGTCCGCGTTGACATCCACACCGCTCGCCCGGGCATTGTCATCGGTCGCCGTGGCGCCGAGGCCGACAAGATCCGTGGCCAGCTGGAGAAGCTGACCGGCAAGCAGGTTCAGCTGAACATCCTCGAGGTCAAGAACCCCGAGGTCGACGCTCAGCTGGTGGCCCAGGCCGTCGCCGAGCAGCTGTCCTCCCGCGTCTCCTTCCGTCGGGCCATGCGCAAGAGCATGCAGTCCGCCATGAAGGCCGGCGCCAAGGGCATCAAGATCCAGTGTGGTGGCCGTCTCGGCGGCGCCGAGATGTCCCGCTCGGAGTTCTACCGCGAGGGTCGTGTGCCGCTGCACACGCTGCGCGCGAACGTCGAGTACGGCTTCTTCGAGGCCAAGACCACCTTCGGCCGCATCGGCGTGAAGGTCTGGATCTACAAGGGCGACGTCAAGAACATCGCCGAGGTCCGCGCCGAGAACGCTGCTGCCCGTGCGGGCAACCGCCCGGCCCGTGGCGGCGCTGACCGTCCGGCCGGCCGCGGTGGCCGCGGTGGCGAGCGTGGCGGTCGCGGTCGCAAGCCGCAGCAGGCTCAGGCTGCCGAGGCCCCCAAGGCCGACGCTCCCGCCGCCGCTCCGGCTGCTGAGAGCACCGGAACGGAGGCCTGACCGAAATGCTGATCCCCCGTAGGGTCAAGCACCGCAAGCAGCACCACCCGAAGCGCAACGGTATGTCCAAGGGTGGCACGCAGGTTGCGTTCGGCGAGTACGGCATTCAGGCCCTCACCCCGGCCTACGTGACCAACCGCCAGATCGAGGCCGCGCGTATCGCGATGACCCGCCACATCAAGCGTGGCGGCAAGGTCTGGATCAACATTTACCCGGACCGCCCGCTCACGAAGAAGCCTGCCGAGACCCGCATGGGTTCCGGTAAGGGTTCGCCGGAGTGGTGGATCGCGAACGTCAAGCCCGGTCGGGTGATGTTCGAGCTGTCCTACCCGAACGAGAAGATCGCGCGTGAGGCTCTGACTCGTGCGGCTCACAAGCTGCCGATGAAGTGCAAGATCGTTAAGCGCGAGGCAGGTGAGCTGTGATGTCGGCCGGTACCAAGGCGTCCGAGCTGCGCGAGCTGGGCAACGAGGAGCTTGTTGGCAAGCTCCGCGAGGCCAAGGAAGAGCTGTTCAACCTCCGCTTCCAGGCGGCGACGGGTCAGCTCGAGAACCACGGTCGGCTCAAGTCCGTCCGTAAGGACATCGCCCGGATCTACACCCTGATGCGCGAGCGCGAGCTGGGCATCGAGACGGTGGAGAACGCCTGATGAGCGAGAACAACGTGACTGAGAAGACCGAGCGCAACGCCCGCAAGGTCCGTGAGGGCCTCGTCGTCAGCGACAAGATGGACAAGACCGTCGTCGTCGCTGTCGAGGACCGCGTCAAGCACGCGCTGTACGGCAAGGTCATCCGCCGTACGAACAAGCTCAAGGCTCACGACGAGCAGAACCAGGCCGGCGTCGGCGACCGCGTCCTCCTCATGGAGACCCGGAAGCTCTCGGCGTCGAAGCACTGGCGTGTCGTCGAGATCCTCGAGAAGGCCAAGTAATCCCTCCTAGGGGGACCCCCTAGGAACAGTTCCGCCAGGCTCGGTGGGGTCCGCTAGTCACTAGCGGCCCCCGCCGGGAACCGGCAGACAATCAGGAGATAGACGTGATCCAGCAGGAGTCGCGACTTCGCGTCGCCGACAACACTGGTGCCAAGGAGATCCTTTGCATCCGTGTTCTCGGTGGTTCGGGTCGCCGCTACGCGGGCATCGGTGACGTCATCGTCGCCACCGTCAAGGACGCGATCCCCGGTGGCAACGTGAAGAAGGGTGACGTCGTCAAGGCGGTCATCGTTCGCACCGTCAAGGAGCGCCGCCGCCAGGACGGCTCGTACATCCGCTTTGACGAGAACGCCGCCGTCATTCTGAAGAACGACGGCGACCCTCGCGGCACCCGCATCTTCGGCCCGGTCGGCCGTGAGCTGCGCGAGAAGAAGTTCATGAAGATCATCTCGCTCGCGCCGGAGGTGCTGTAAGCATGAAGATCAAGAAGGGCGACCTGGTACAGGTCATCACCGGCAAGGACAAGGGCAAGCAGGGCAAGGTCATCGCGGCCATGCCGGCTGAGAACCGCGTCCTCGTCGAGGGTGTCAACCGGGTCAAGAAGCACACGAAGGCCGGCCCCAACCAGGCCGGTGGCATCGTGACGACCGAGGCTCCGGTCCACGTCTCCAACGTCCAGCTGGTCGTGGAGAAGGACGGCAAGAAGGTCGTCACGCGTGTCGGTTACCGCTTCGACGACGAGGGCAACAAGATCCGCGTTGCCAAGCGGACGGGTGAGGACATCTGATGGCTACCACCACTCCGCGTCTCAAGACGAAGTACCGCGAGGAGATCGCGGGCAAGCTGCGTGACGAGTTCAAGTACGAGAACGTCATGCAGATCCCCGGCCTCGTGAAGATCGTGGTCAACATGGGTGTCGGCGACGCCGCCCGTGACTCGAAGCTGATCGAGGGCGCGATCCGCGACCTCACCACGATCACCGGTCAGAAGCCGGCCGTCACCAAGGCCCGCAAGTCCATCGCGCAGTTCAAGCTGCGTGAGGGTCAGCCGATCGGTGCCCACGTCACGCTCCGTGGCGACCGCATGTGGGAGTTCCTGGACCGCACCCTGTCGCTCGCGCTTCCGCGCATCCGCGACTTCCGCGGCCTGTCCCCGAAGCAGTTCGACGGCCGTGGCAACTACACCTTCGGTCTCACGGAGCAGGTCATGTTCCACGAGATCGACCAGGACAAGATCGACCGCGTCCGGGGTATGGACATCACCGTGGTCACCACGGCGACCAACGACGACGAGGGCCGTGCCCTTCTGCGTCACCTCGGCTTCCCGTTCAAGGAGGCGTAAGCGAGATGGCGAAGAAGGCTCTCATCGCGAAGGCTGCCCGCAAGCCCAAGTTCGGTGTGCGTGCGTACACGCGCTGCCAGCGCTGCGGCCGCCCTCACTCCGTGTACCGCAAGTTCGGCCTCTGCCGCGTGTGCCTTCGTGAGATGGCTCACCGTGGCGAGCTGCCGGGCGTGACCAAGAGCTCCTGGTAATTCCCCTTCGCCCTCTGGGCGTTGGTGAATGACCGGAGTCTCTCGGTAAGCATTGGGCTGGCGGAGGCCCCACCCGTAATGCCGTAGGCTTGCAGGGTTGGGCGTCCGCCGCCCGTACGACTTACTACGCCGTAGGTCCACCGCACCGCACCCGCCCCGTCTCGGATCGGGGAGAGGGATGGTGCACCAGGAAACCCCGGCGAGAGAGGCCGAAGGCCAATTCATGACCATGACTGATCCGATCGCAGACATGCTCACGCGTCTGCGTAACGCGAACTCGGCGTACCACGACTCCGTGACGATGCCGCACAGCAAGATCAAGTCGCACATCGCGGAAATCCTCCAGCAGGAGGGCTTCATCACCGGCTGGAAGGTCGAGGACGCCGAGGTCGGCAAGAACCTCGTTCTCGACCTGAAGTTCGGTCCGAACCGTGAGCGCTCCATCGCGGGCATCAAGCGGATCTCGAAGCCGGGCCTCCGGGTTTACGCGAAGTCCACCAACCTGCCGAAGGTCCTCGGCGGCCTGGGCGTGGCGATCATCTCCACGTCCCACGGTCTCCTGACCGGTCAGCAGGCGCAGAAGAAGGGCGTGGGTGGGGAAGTCCTCGCCTACGTCTGGTAGTCGGGAACGGAGGAAAAGCTATGTCTCGCATTGGCAAGCTCCCCATCCCGGTTCCCGCCGGCGTGGACGTCACCATCGAGGGCCGCACGGTCACCGTCAAGGGCTCCAAGGGCTCGCTGACGCACACCGTCGCCGCTCCGATCGAGATCGTTAAGGGCGAGGACGGCGTTCTCAACGTCACCCGTCCGAACGACGAGCGTCAGAACAAGGCCCTGCACGGCCTGTCCCGCACGCTGGTGGCCAACATGATCACCGGTGTGACCGCGGGGTACACGAAGGCGCTCGAGATCAGCGGTGTCGGTTACCGCGTGGCCGCGAAGGGCTCCGCTCTGGAGTTCCAGCTCGGCTACAGCCACCCGATCCTGGTGGAGGCCCCCGAGGGCATCTCCTTCAAGGTCGAGTCGCCGACCAAGTTCTCGGTCGAGGGCATCGACAAGCAGAAGGTCGGCGAGGTCGCCGCCAACATCCGCAAGCTGCGCAAGCCCGACCCGTACAAGGCCAAGGGTGTCAAGTACGCGGGCGAGGTCATCCGCCGCAAGGTCGGAAAGGCTGGTAAGTAAGCCATGGCATACGGTGTCAAGATCGCCAAGGGCGACGCTTACAAGCGCGCTGCCAAGGCGCGCCGTCACCTGCGCATCCGCAAGAACGTGTCGGGTACGGCGGAGCGTCCGCGCCTCGTCGTGACGCGCTCGAACCGCGGCATCACCGCGCAGGTCATCGACGACCTCAAGGGTCACACCGTGGCGTCGGCGTCCCACCTGGACGCTTCGATCCGCGGTGGCGAGGGCTCCAAGTCCTCGCAGGCCCAGCAGGTCGGCGCCCTGGTCGCCGAGCGCGCCAAGGCCGCCGGTGTCGAGGCCGTCGTGTTCGACCGTGGTGGCAACAGGTACGCCGGGCGCATTGCCGCTCTGGCTGACGCCGCCCGCGAAGCCGGGCTGAAGTTCTAAGCCCCGGTTCCGGGACTAACGGACGTAACAGAGAGAGGTATTCCAATGGCTGGACCCCAGCGCCGCGGTAGCGGTGCCGGTGGCGGCGAGCGGCGGGACCGGAAGGGCCGCGACGGTGGCGCTGCCGCCGCCGAGAAGACCGCGTACGTTGAGCGCGTCGTCGCGATCAACCGCGTCGCCAAGGTTGTGAAGGGTGGTCGTCGCTTCAGCTTCACTGCGCTGGTCGTGGTGGGCGATGGTGACGGCACCGTCGGTGTCGGTTACGGCAAGGCCAAGGAGGTGCCGGCCGCCATCGCCAAGGGTGTTGAGGAGGCCAAGAAGCACTTCTTCAAGGTCCCCCGTATCCAGGGCACCATCCCGCACCCGATCCAGGGCGAGAAGGCTGCGGGCGTCGTCCTGCTCAAGCCGGCTTCCCCCGGTACCGGTGTTATCGCCGGTGGCCCGGTGCGCGCCGTTCTCGAGTGCGCCGGCGTTCACGACATCCTGTCGAAGTCGCTCGGCTCCGACAACGCGATCAACATCGTGCACGCGACCGTGGCGGCCCTCAAGGGCCTGCAGCGTCCCGAGGAGATCGCGGCCCGCCGCGGTCTGCCGCTCGAGGACGTCGCCCCCGCGGCTCTGCTTCGTGCGCGTGCTGGGGCGGGTGCGTAATGGCTCGCCTCAAGATCACGCAGACGAAGTCGTACATCGGTAGCAAGCAGAACCACCGTGACACCCTGCGTTCGCTCGGGCTCAAGCGCCTGAACGACGTGGTCGTCAAGGAGGACCGCCCCGAGTTCCGCGGCATGGTGCACACCGTCCGCCACCTCGTGACGGTTGAGGAGGTCGACTGATCATGGCGGAGAACAACCCGCTCAAGATCCACAACCTCCGTCCCGCCCCGGGCGCCAAGACCGCCAAGACCCGTGTGGGTCGTGGTGAGGCGTCGAAGGGTAAGACGGCCGGTCGTGGTACCAAGGGCACCAAGGCCCGTTACCAGGTTCCGGAGCGCTTCGAGGGTGGCCAGATGCCCCTCCACATGCGCCTCCCGAAGCTCAAGGGCTTCAAGAACCCGTTCCGCACCGAGTACCAGGTCGTGAACCTGGACAAGCTGGCCGCGCTCTACCCGCAGGGTGGCGAGGTCACGGTGGCCGACCTGGTCGCCAAGGGTGCTGTTCGTAAGAACCAGCTCGTCAAGGTCCTTGGCCAGGGCGAGGTCTCCGTGGCGCTGCAGGTGACGGTCGACGCCGTCTCCGGCTCCGCCAAGGAGAAGATCGCCGCCGCCGGCGGCACCGTCACCGAGCTCGTCTGAGACGACTCGATGGCTTGAACATCCAACCGGGGATGCCTCCCAAAAGGGGCATCCCCGGTTGGTCGTTCCTAGGGGACCTATGTCGCCGGTAAGGTGGCGTCCACTGTCTAGAGTGCGAGCGGTCTGCCCGCGGGTGCTCCGGACCGATCACTACTCAGTCGAACCTCAAGACCGTCACCTCTGACGCACGTGCGCGGGGGTCGCAGGAGGCACCGTGCTCACCGCGTTCGCCCGGGCGTTCAAGACGCCCGACCTGCGCAAGAAGCTGCTCTTCACGCTCGGCATCATCGTGCTGTACCGGCTCGGGGCACACGTCCCCGTGCCCGGCGTCAGCTACGAGGCCGTCCAGCAGTGTGTGGATCAGGCGAGGCAGGGCAGCAACAGCCTGTTCGGCCTGGTCAACATGTTCAGTGGCGGGGCGCTGCTGCAGATCACCATCTTCGCGCTCGGCATCATGCCGTACATCACGGCGAGCATCATCCTGCAGCTGCTGACCGTCGTGATCCCGCGCCTGGAGAACCTCAAGAAGGAGGGCCAGGCCGGCACCGCCAAGATCACGCAGTACACGCGTTATCTGACGGTCGCCCTCGCGATCCTCCAGGGCACCGGCCTCGTCGCCACCGCCCGTAGCGGCGCGCTGTTCAGCGGTTGCACCGTCGCGAGCCAGGTCGTCCCGGACCAGTCGATCTTCACCACCGCCGTCATGGTCATCACCATGACCGCCGGTACCGGTGTGGTCATGTGGCTCGGCGAGCTCATCACCGACCGCGGCATCGGCAACGGCATGTCGATCCTCATGTTCATCTCGATCGCGGCCGGCTTCCCGGGCGCCCTGTGGGCCATCAAGACGAGCGGCAAGCTCGCCAAGGGCTGGATCGAGTTCGGCACCGTCATCCTCATCGGCTTCGTGATGGTGGCCCTCGTCGTCTTCGTCGAGCAGGCCCAGCGCCGGATCCCGGTGCAGTACGCGAAGCGCATGATCGGCCGCAGGTCGTACGGCGGTACGTCCACTTACATCCCGCTCAAGGTGAACCAGGCAGGTGTGATTCCTGTCATCTTCGCCTCGTCGCTGCTCTACATCCCGGCGCTCATCGCGCAGTTCTCCAACTCGACCGCGGGATGGAAGACCTGGATCGAAGCCCACTTCGTCAAGGGTGACCACCCGTATTACATCGCCGCCTACTTCCTTCTGATCGTCTTCTTCGCGTTCTTCTACGTGGCCATCTCGTTCAACCCCGAGGAAGTCGCGGACAACATGAAGAAGTATGGTGGCTTCATCCCGGGTATCCGGGCTGGTCGACCTACTGCCGAGTACCTGAGCTACGTGCTCAACCGGATCACTTGGCCGGGCTCGCTGTATCTGGGTCTGATCGCTCTCGTGCCGACGATGGCGTTGGCAGGCTTCGGTGGTGCCAACCAGAACTTCCCGTTCGGTGGCACCAGCATCCTCATCATCGTGGGTGTGGGTCTGGAGACCGTGAAGCAGATCGAGAGCCAGCTCCAGCAGCGCAATTACGAAGGGTTCCTCCGCTGATGCGAATCGTCCTCGTCGGACCGCCCGGGGCCGGCAAGGGAACGCAGGCCGCGTTCCTTGCCAAGAACCTGGACATCCCGCACATCTCCACGGGTGACCTGTTCCGTGCCAACATCTCGCAGGGCACCGAGCTGGGCCTCGCGGCGAAGGGTTACATGGACCGGGGCGAGCTCGTCCCGGACGAGGTGACCATCGGGATGGCCAAGGACCGCATGGAGCAGGCGGACGCCGCCAAGGGCTTCCTGCTCGACGGGTTCCCGCGCAACGTGGCCCAGGCCGAGGCGCTGGACGTCGTCCTCAAGGAGGACGGCATGCAGCTGGACGCGGTCCTGGACCTGGAGGTCCCCGAGGACGAGGTCGTGAAGCGGATCGCGGGTCGCCGCGTCTGCCGCACCGACTCCGCGCACGTCTTCCACGTGACGTACAACGCCCCGAAGACCGAGGGCGTCTGCGACGTCTGCGGCGGCGAGCTCTTCCAGCGCCCGGACGACTCCGAGGAGACGGTCCGCACGCGCCTGGAGGTCTACCACACGCAGACCGAGCCGATCATCGACTACTACAAGAAGCAGGGGCTCGTCGCGACGATCTCCGCTCTCGGCAAGGTCGACGAGGTCACGGCGCGGGCGATGGACGCGCTGAAGAAGTAACCCAAGATCGCTGCGATACGGCCGCGGTGCCCGGAAGGGGCGCCGCGGCCGTATCGTTGTTCCGACCCCTGTTCTCCGACGGAAAGGCCGCGGCCGAGATGGTGCAGATCAAGACCCCCGAGCAGATCGCGAAGATGCGCGAGGCGGGGCTGGTCGTCGCGGCCATCCACGCGGCCACCCGTGAGGCGGCGGTGCCGGGCGCCACGACGAAGGACCTCGACGAGGTCGCGCGCAAGGTGATCGCCGACCACGGGGCGAAGTCGAACTTCCTCGGGTACGGCGGCTTCCCCGCCACCATCTGCACCTCGGTGAACGAGGTCGTCGTCCACGGCATCCCGGACGACAAGACCGTCCTCAAGGACGGCGACATCATCTCCATCGACGCCGGCGCGATCGTCGACGGCTGGCACGGCGACGCCGCGTACACCTGCTTCGTGGGCGCCGGTCACGCACCGGAGCTGGTCGAGCTCTCCCGGGTGACGGAGGAGTCGATGTGGGCCGGCATCGCGGCGATGAAGCTCGGCGGGCGGCTCGTCGACATCTCGAAGGCGATCGAGACGTACATCAAGCGCCAGCCGCGCCCGGCCGTGGGCGACCACAGCCTGGGTCGCTACGGCATCATCGAGGACTACGGCGGCCACGGCATCGGCACCGAGATGCACATGGACCCGCACCTGCTGAACTACGTCTCCCGCAAGCGCGGCAAGGGCCCGAAGCTGGTCCCCGGCCTCTGCCTCGCGATCGAGCCGATGGTCTCGCTGGGCACCCCGCAGACCGAGGTCCTCGCCGACGACTGGACGGTCATCACCACCGACGGCACCTGGTCCTCCCACTGGGAGCACAGCGTGGCACTGACGGAGGAGGGCCCGCTGGTCCTCACCGCGGTCGACGGCGGGAAGGCGAAGCTGGCGGAGCTGGGCGTCGTGGCGGCGCCGGACCCGCTGGCGTAAACGCCCGCGTAACGATCTTCTACGGTGGGCAAACTCCCCGGATTCGTCTTTTCACGGGGCCTGACGTAGACTGATGCGTCGGCTCTCGTGTACCCGTGTGTCCGCACTCGGAGCGAGAGTCGATCAAGGTAGCCGATTCGAAGGGCGAAGCGTGGCCAAGAAGCAAGGTGCCATCGAGATCGAGGGCACCGTGATCGAGTCCCTGCCGAACGCCATGTTCAAGGTGGAGCTCCAGAACGGTCACAAGGTCCTCGCGCACATCTCCGGCAAGATGCGGATGCACTACATCCGAATCCTTCCGGACGACCGGGTCGTCGTGGAGCTGTCTCCGTACGACCTGACGCGTGGCCGGATCGTCTACCGGTACAAGTAGATCTTGCCCGCACCCCGCGGTTCCACGCGGGGGGTGGCACTGACCCGGAGAACCTCACATCCCATGAAGGTCAAGCCGAGCGTCAAGAAGATCTGCGACAAGTGCAAGGTGATCCGCCGTCACGGCCGGGTCATGGTCATCTGCGACAACCTGCGCCACAAGCAGCGCCAGGGCTGACGCACGCCGACCGACCTGCATTTCGCAGTTCTTCGCGCGACGCATAGCAATACGTACATACGCAGAGCCCGCCCAGCCCATCAGGGTCGGCGACACCTCCGGCGGGGGCCGGGGACTCGATTCGTACCTCATACGGCGATCGGGACCGGTTCTGCAGCAGACCCCCGAGAACACAGGAGCCATTGAATGGCACGCGTTTCCGGTGTTGACATCCCGCGCGAAAAGCGTGTGGTGGTCGCACTCACCTACGTCTTCGGCATCGGGCGTACCCGGTCCGAGGAGATCCTCGCCGCTACCGGCGTGAACCCGTCCACCCGTGTCCGCGACCTTGCCGAGGAAGACCTCGTCAAGATCCGCGAGTACGTGGACGCCAACCTCCAGACCGAGGGTGACCTCCGCCGCGAGATCGCGGCCGACATCCGCCGCAAGGTCGAGATCGGCTGCTACCAGGGTCTGCGCCACCGTCGTGGCCTGCCCGTCCGCGGTCAGCGCACCAGCACGAACGCTCGTACCCGCAAGGGCCCGCGTCGCGCCATCGCCGGCAAGAAGAAGCCGGGCAAGAAGTAGTCCTCAGCGGACACTGCGGTCCTTCGGGGGGCGACCCCCGAACCCGCGTTTCCCACGGTCTTCGCTGCAGGACCGACCACCTCCCGTAGGAGTTATAGATGCCCCCCAAGGGTCGTCAGGGCGCTGCCAAGAAGGTGCGCCGCAAGGAAAAGAAGAACGTCGCTCACGGCCACGCGCACATCAAGAGCACGTTCAACAACACGATCGTCTCGATCACGGACCCGTCCGGCAACGTGATCTCCTGGGCCTCCGCCGGCCACGTCGGCTTCAAGGGCTCGCGCAAGTCCACCCCCTTCGCCGCGCAGATGGCCGCCGAGTCGGCCGCCCGCCGCGCGCAGGAGCACGGCATGCGCAAGGTCGACGTCTTCGTCAAGGGTCCCGGCTCCGGCCGTGAGACCGCGATCCGCTCCCTCCAGGCCACCGGCCTCGAGGTCGGCTCGATCCAGGACGTCACCCCCACCCCGCACAACGGCTGCCGTCCGCCGAAGCGCCGCCGCGTCTGACGCAGCGACGCCTGTGCGTCTTTGAGAGTCCGGGCGGTACGACCCCGAAAGGGGACGTGCCGCCCGTACCCTTGGCAGTACCTCGCAGTACTGGCACCACCTGGCAGTACCTGTCGGACGTCAAATAGTGGGCGTCCACAAACGAAGGAAACGAAGACATGCTTATCGCTCAGCGTCCTTCGCTGACCGAAGAGGTCGTCGACGAGTTCCGCTCCCGGTTCGTCATCGAGCCGCTGGAGCCGGGCTTCGGCTACACCCTCGGCAACTCGCTCCGCCGCACGCTCCTCTCGTCGATCCCCGGCGCTGCTGTCACCAGCATCCGCATCGACGGTGTCCTGCACGAGTTCACCACCGTGCCGGGCGTCAAGGAGGACGTCACCGACCTCATCCTGAACATCAAGCAGCTGGTCGTCTCCTCGGAGCACGACGAGCCGGTCGTGATGTACCTGCGCAAGCAGGGCCCGGGTCTGGTCACCGCCGCCGACATCGCCCCGCCGGCCGGTGTCGAGGTGCACAACCCCGACCTGGTCCTCGCCACGCTCAACGGCAAGGGCAAGCTGGAGATGGAGCTGACCGTCGAGCGCGGTCGCGGCTACGTCTCCGCCGTCCAGAACAAGCAGGTGGGCCAGGAGATCGGCCGTATCCCGGTCGACTCCATCTACTCGCCGGTTCTGAAGGTCACCTACAAGGTCGAGGCGACCCGAGTCGAGCAGCGCACCGACTTCGACAAGCTCATCGTCGACGTCGAGACCAAGCAGGCCATGCGCCCGCGTGACGCCATGGCGTCCGCCGGCAAGACCCTGGTCGAGCTGTTCGGTCTCGCCCGCGAGCTGAACATCGACGCCGAGGGCATCGACATGGGCCCGTCCCCGACGGACGCCGCCCTGGCCGCCGACCTGGCGCTGCCGATCGAGGAGCTCGAGCTCACCGTTCGGTCGTACAACTGCCTCAAGCGCGAGGGCATCCACTCCGTGGGTGAGCTCGTCGCCCGCTCCGAGGCCGACCTGCTCGACATCCGCAACTTCGGTGCGAAGTCGATCGACGAGGTCAAGGCGAAGCTGGCCGGCATGGGCCTGGCCCTCAAGGACAGCCCGCCCGGGTTCGACCCGACCGCCGCCGCCGACGCGTTCGGCGCGGACGACGACGCCGACGCCGGCTTCGTCGAGACCGAGCAGTACTGATAGCTGCCCGCAGGCATCCGCCTGCGGGGCCCTGACACCGGTACCTCATACGGCCGGTGCAGATCTCAAGGAGAAACACCATGCCGCGTCCCGCGAAGGGTGCCCGCCTCGGCGGTTCCGCCGCTCACGAGAAGCTGCTCCTCGCCAACCTGGCGAAGTCGCTGTTCGAGCACGGCCGCATCACGACGACCGAGGCCAAGGCCCGTCGTCTGCGTCCCGTCGCCGAGCGCCTCATCACCAAGGCGAAGAAGGGCGACATCCACAACCGTCGCCTGGTGCTGCAGTCGATCACGGACAAGGGCGTCGTCCACACGCTCTTCACCGAGATCGCCCCGCGCTACTCGGAGCGTCCGGGTGGTTACACCCGTATCACCAAGATCGGCAACCGTCGTGGCGACAACGCCCCGATGGCCGTGATCGAGCTGGTCGAGGGCGAGATCGCCAAGAAGGCGACCGTCGCCGAGGCCGAGGCCGCCACCAAGCGCGCCGTCAAGGAGGCCGACGAGGCCGCCGCGGTCGAGACCCAGGCCGCCGAGAACACGGACGCGCAGGACGCCTGAGCGTTCTGACGATCTCGTCTCGTGTTGCGGGCCCGTACCCCCAGGGGTGCGGGCCCGCTCCCGTGTGTTTGAGAGGATTTACGGCGTGACTGACGTGCGTGACGAAGTGCGGCCCGGGTTCGTGCGGATCCGGCTCGACCTGTCCTACGACGGGACGGACTTCTCCGGCTGGGCCAAGCAGGCCGGCGGCCGGCGGACCGTCCAGGGCGAGATCGAGGACGCCCTGCGCACCGTGACCCGCTCCCAGGAGACCTTCGAGCTGACCGTCGCCGGCCGCACCGACGCCGGTGTGCACGCGCGCGGCCAGGTCGCGCACGTGGACCTGCCGGAGGAGCTGTGGCAGGAGCACCGCGAGAAGCTGCTGCGGCGGATGGCCGGGCGGCTGCCGCACGACGTGCGGATCTGGCGGCTGACCGAGGCCCCGGCGGGCTTCAACGCGCGCTTCGCGGCCGTCTGGCGCCGTTACGCGTACCGGGTCACCGACCACCCGGGCGGTGTCGACCCGCTGCTGCGCGGCCACGTGCTGTGGCACGACTGGACGCTCGACATGGACGCGATGAACGCGGCGGCCGAGCGGCTGGTCGGCGAGCACGACTTCGCCGCGTACTGCAAGAGGCGCGAGGGCGCGACCACCATCCGGACCCTGCAGGAGCTGCGCTGGGAGCGCCGGCCCGACGGGATCATGGAGGCCACGGTCAAGGCCGACGCCTTCTGCCACAACATGGTCCGCTCGCTGGTGGGCGCCCTGCTGTTCGTCGGCGACGGCCACCGTCCGGTGGAGTGGCCGGCGAAGGTGCTGGCGGCCGGGGTGCGGGACTCGGCGGTGCACGTCGTACGGCCGCACGGCCTCACCCTGGAAGAGGTCGGCTACCCGGCCGACGACCAGCTCGCGGCCCGCAGCCGCGCGGCCCGCAACAAGCGGTCGCTGCCCGGCGCCGGCTGCTGCTGATCACCCGCCGCGCACCCGCGGCTCGTCCCCGCTGGTCACCCGCCGGGTGACCGCGGCTCGTCCCCGTTGACGGCTGGTGACCTTCATCCAATCCGGCAAATCGGGTTAAAAGGACTTATCCTTCGGTCGCGTCGCGCCCTCGCGCGTGCCCTCCCGGCTTACGTTTCCGCACATCGCCCCCTTTCGCTGCGCGGAGAAGGTGTCGGGAGTTCTGGGATGAGTGCAACTGAGGCCCGTCTGATCGGGCCGGGCACAGCAACACGACCGGCCGAACCGCGGCTTCCGTACGACGACCCGGGACCGGGCGCCGTCGGGCTGCTGCCGGCGCCGCCGTCCGATGACGAGAGGTACCTGTACGCCCGGCGCCGGCTGTGGGTGCTGACGGCCACCTCGCTGGTGAGCATGGGCTGCCTGGCGCTGAGCCAGTTCCGGCTCGCGGCCGCCACGCCGCTGCTGTGGCTGTTCGCGCCGCTGCTGGCCTTCACGGTGGTCTACTACCTGATCTCGCTCCGGGTGAACGCCTTCACCCGCGACTTCGACGTCGAGGGCCACCGCCGCCTGGTGCGCGAGTGGCGACCCGAGCAGTACCCGAGCGTCGACGTCTTCCTGCCGGTGTGCGGCGAGCCCATCGAGGTCCTGCACAACACCTGGACCCATGTGCGGGCGCTCGCCGACCGCTATCCGGGCGTCTGCGTGCCGTTCGTCCTGGACGACTCGGCCAGCCCCGAGCTGCGGGCCATGGCCGAGGACTTCGGCTTCCGCTACGGCACCCGCTCCCGGCGCGGCTGGTTCAAGAAGGCCGGCAACCTGCGCTTCGGCTTCGACCAGACCGACGGTACGTACGTCCTCATCCTCGATGCCGACTTCGCGCCGCGCGCCGACCTCCTGGAGGAACTCCTCCCGTACATGGAGCAGGACAGCCGGACCGCGATCGTCCAGTCGCCGCAGTTCTTCCGGGTGCTCGACGCGCAGAACTGGATCGAGCGCGGCGCCGGCGCCGTACAGGAGCTGTTCTACCGGGCCGTCCAGGTCTCCCGGCAGAGCCGCGACGGCGCGATCTGCGTCGGCAGCTGCGCCGTCTACCGGCGCGCGGCCCTGGAGGAGAACGGCGGCACCACGCTCATCGAGCACTCCGAGGACGTCCACACCGGCTTCGACCTGCGCAGCCTCGGCTGGGACCTGCGCTATGTGCCGGTCGCCGTGGCGGCGGGCGTCTGCCCGGACAGCGCGGGAGCGTTCTTCAACCAGCAGTACCGCTGGTGCGCGGGCTCCATGAGCCTGCTGGGCAGCAAGAAGTTCTGGCAGGCCAGACTCCGCCTCAGCAGCCGGCTCTGCTATCTGTCCGGGTTCTTCTACTACATCCACACGGCGCTGTTCACCTTCGTCGCGCCGCTCCTGCCGATCGTGCTGCTGCTCGCCTTCCCCGACCAGCCCCGGTTCGAGAACGTGTGGCTGGTGCTGCCCGGCATCGCGTACACCACCGTCGTCTTCCCGCTGTGGCACCGCGTCCCGTACCGCCTGGAGGCCTGGGCGGTGCGGATGATGTACTCCTGGGCCCACGTCTTCGCGATCTGGGACATCTTCGCCGGCACCCGCATGGGCTGGCAGGCCACCGGCTCCAGCCAGGCGCGGCGCAACGGCACCCGGCGGTTCTGGATCGGCCTGTGGGCGTGGGGCGGCGGCACGGCCCTGCTCTGGGTCGGCGCCGCGGTCTGGCGGATGGTCACCGTCGACGTGTACGACTTCGCCCTGCTGCTGTCCTCCGGGCTCTTCTACGCGCTGATCGTCTGCCGCGCCCTGGTCCAGCCCCGGACGGAGGCCGTCGCCTGATGCGCATCCGGTTCCCCGCGGCGGCCGCGCTGCTCGCCGCGCTGCTGCTCGCCGCCACCGCCTGCACCACCCCGGACCGGGACGGCCGCCCGCCCGCCGGGGTCCGCGGTCAGCAGGCCGCCCCGCAGCCCGCGGTCCAGGTCCCCTACGACGTCCGTCCGCTGCTGCGGCCGGAGAAGAAGTACTTCGGCGTCTCGACCGCCGGCGCCCCGAACTCCATGAAGCCGGTGGAGGCGTACGCCCGGAAGGTCGGCAAGCGGCCGAACCTCATCGGCTACTACGCGGCCTGGGGCGACGGCTTCGACATCAGCGGGGTGCGCAACGCCTGGGAGTCCGGCGCGCTGACCGTCGTGTCCTGGGAGCCCTTCGACACGACTCCGGAGGACATCGCCGCGGGCACGTCGGACGAGTACATCCAGAAGTACGCGCGGGCCGTGCGCAGGCTGAACCTGCCCGTCGCGATCACCTTCGCCGACGAGATGAACGGCGCCTGGGAGACCTGGGGCACCGAGGGCACCACGCCCCAGGCGTACGTCAAGGCGTGGCGGCACATCCACGACGTCTTCCAGGACGTCGGCGCGGCCAACGTGATCTGGGCGTGGTCGCCGAACGTCGTCAACCCGGTCCGGAGCGTCGCCCTCCAGCCGTACTACCCGGGAGACGCCTACGTCGACTGGGTCGGCCTGATCGGCTACTTCACCTACAACGAGACGCCGGACACCTTCAAGGAACTGTTCGGGCCGACGATGGACGAGGTCCGGGCCTTCAGCGGCAAGCCCTTCCTCCTCCTGGAGACGGCCGCCGAGCGCGGCTGGCGCCGTGACGCCGACGTGCGGGCGCTGGTCAAGGGCGCCGCGGAGGATCCCGACGTCCTCGGCTTCGTCTGGTTCGACCACGTGGCGGCCCGCGCGGACTGGCGGCTCGACGAGGACTCGAAGACGACGGACGAGTTCAAGCAACTGGCAGCAGACGACATCTACGGCTTCGACGTGCGGAAGATCAGATGACATCCACAGACCCAGGCCACAGAGCGACCCTCCCGGCGGCCCCGCAGGCCGCCGCGCACCGCCCCGTACTGCCCGTCCCACCCGCCCCCCACGCCCCGCCCGCGGCCCCCGCCGGCTATCGCGTCCCCCGCCCGGCGCGGACGGCCTGGACCGCGGCCGGGAGCCCCCGGCGCACCTGGGCCTCGCGCGGGGTCCTGCTCGGCGTCCTGTTCCTGCAGGCGGTGCTCTCGCTCCGCCTGGACAACACGGCCTACTCGGACGAGGCCCTCTACATCACCGCCGGCCACGTGGAACTGGCCCACCTGCTGCACGGCGCCCCGGTGCTGACCGACTACGCGAGCTACTTCTCCGGCTCCCCGACGCTCTACCCGATCGTGGCCGCCCTGGCCGACGCCTGGCTCGGCCTGACCGGGGCCCGGCTGCTGAGCCTCGCGTGCATGCTCGGGGCCACCACGCTGCTGTACGGGACGACCCGCAGGCTCTTCAACGAGCGGGCCGCGCTCGCCGCCGCCGCCCTGTTCGCCGTGACCCAGTCGACGGTCGCCCTCGGCTGGTTCGCCACCTACGACGCGGCGGCGATCCTGCTGCTCGCCCTCGCGGCCTGGATCCTCGTCCGGACCGACCGGGCGCACCCGGGCTGGGCCGCGCTCGCCGCGCCGGTCGCCGTGCTCGCCGCCGGAACCAAGTACGCCGCCGCGCTGTACCTGCCGACGCTGATCGTCCTCGCCGTCCTGGTCGCCTGGCCGCACCGCGGCCGGGCGAGCCTCTGGCGGGCCGCGGCCTTCACGCTGGCCGTCGGCGCGCTGCTCGCGGCCGGGCTGTACGGGACGGACCTGCTCGCGGGCGTGCGGATGACCACCACGGCCCGCGCGCACGGCAACGAAGAGGCGCTCCACCTCCTCGAGAAGTCGGTGACCTGGTCGGGCCTGCTGTTCCTGACCGCGTGCGGCGGCGCCGTCGCCTACGCCCGGCGCGGCCGGATGAACGAGTCCCCGGATACCCGGCGCCACCCGGTGCCCGGCCGGGCCTGGCGGGTGCTGCTCGGCGTGCTGCTGTGCGGCACGGCGCTGCTCGCCCCGGCGTACCAGATCCACCTGCACACGTCGGTCGCGCTCTACAAGCACCTCGGCTTCGGCCTGTTCTTCGCCGCGCCGCTGGCCGGCGTGGGCCTCACCCGGCTCGTCGGCGCGCACTTCCGCAACGCGCAGCTCGCCTGCGCCCTGTGGGTCGTGATGCTCTGTCTCGGCATGGTGCAGTCGGTGGAGCGATTCGGCAGCTGGCCGCCCTCCGGCCAGCTCACCGCGACGCTCCGGCAGTACGTCACCCCGGGCGAGGGCCGCTACCTCGCCTCGCTGCCCAACGTGCCCGTGTACTACCTGCGGGACGTCACCGACCACACGCACTGGACCTCGCTCTACTGGATCGGCTACCGGGACGCCGACGGCGTCGAGCACCACGACGACGACGGCTACCGCAGGGCGATCGCCGACGGCTGGTTCGACCTGATCGTGCTCGACGGGGTCACCGTCCCGCAGAAGGACAAGGTCATCGCCACGGCCCTGCGGGACAGCGACAAGTACCGGCTCCTCGGCACCCTGCCGTTCCGGCTGGGCGAGGGCCAGGGCTCCTACCGGATCTGGGTGAGACGATGAGCACGCCGACCGTGCGGGACGCCCGGCGCGGCGCGCTCGTGACCTTCCTGCTGCCGACGGCGGTGGCGCTGCTGTGCGTCCTCACCCGGCTCGGGCACCGCCAGCCGTGGTTCGACGAGTACGCCACCTGGTGGGCGTCCTCGCTGCCGTCCGCCGCCTTCCACCGGCTCACCGAGCACGTCGACATCGTCTTCGTGCCGTACTACTCGTTCATGCACGCCTGGACGTGGCTCGCCGGCACCTCCACCACCGCGCTGCGGCTGCCCGGGGCGCTGGCCATGGCGGCCGCCGCCGGGCTCGTCGGGCTCATCGGCCGCCGGCTGTTCTCCGCGCGCGCCGGAACCGTCGCCGGGCTGCTCTTCGCGCTGCTCCCGACGGTCAGCCGGTACGGCCAGGAGGCCCGCCCGTACGCCTTCGCGATGTTCTTCTCGCTGCTCGCCACGCTCCTGCTGCTGCGCGCCGTCGGACGTCCCTCGCTGAAGATCTGGGCGGCCTACACCGTCACCGTCGCGCTGACCGGTTTCAGCCACCTGGTCGCGCTGAGCGTGCTCCTCGCGCACGGCGTGATCGTGCTGCGGGCCCGGCGGTCCGGCAACCACGTCGCGCACTGGGCGTTCGCCGCCGCCGCGGTCGGCGGGACGTCCGTGGTCCTGCCCATGGTGTACCGGAGCACGGCGCAGAGCAGCCAGATCGGCTGGAACGACGTCTCCCGCCGCGACCTGCTCTGGTACGCGTCCGACCTGCTCGGGAACTGGCCCGTCGCCACGGTCGTGCTCGCCCTCGCCCTCCTCGGGCTGTGGGCGGCCGGCCGCTCCACCGCCGGCGCGCTGGCGACCTGGGCGCTGGTGCCGCCGGTGCTGACCGCCGCGACCGGCGAGTGGCTGCACCTCTTCCTGCCGCGCTACCTGCTGTTCACGCTCCCCGCGTGGGTGCTCCTCGCGGCGGCCGGGCTGGTCCGGGTCGCCGACCTGGTGACCGCCGCCGGCCGCGGCACGCCGTGGGCGCGGTTTCGTACCGGAGCCCTCGTGGCGGCCGCCGTGGCCGGATTCGTCCTGCTGAGCCTGCCCAACCTGCGCAGCGTCCGCGAGGACCTCCCGTACGAGCCCGACTACGCGGGCGCGGCCCGGATCGTGAAGGCCGGCCAGCGCCCCGGCGACGGCATCGTCTACCACCACACCCTCAACGCGCGGATCGCCATGACGTACCAGCTGCGCGAGGGCGCCCGGCCCGCGGACGTGCTGATGAAGCGTGCCCCGCAGCTGACCGGCTGGTTCGCGGCCCACGAGTACGACACCCCCGACCAGTACCTGGCCGGCACCGACCGCGTGTGGTTCGTCTCACCCGGCGACGAGGACCCGTACGCCTACATGGTCGAGGCGAAGGAGAGGGCCCTCAAGGACGGCTACACGGTGGCCCGCACCGAGCGGCTGCGCCATGTGACCGTCCAGCTGCTGCAGCGCCGCACTCACTGACCGGGAGCCCCGGCCGCCGCCGACGCCTGGGCGCGGCCGCGGGCGTAGATCTGGTTGAAGGCGAAGGTGCCCAGGTCGTCGCTGGCCTTGAAGACAGCCTGGTCACCGGTGGTGACCTTCTTGCCGCTGAGGAACCCGGCCTGGGTGAGGTAGACGTAGCGGCCGATCGAGTTGGTGCGGCGCAGGCAGACGGTGGCGTGGCAGAAGTCGCCGACGCCCCCGCCGGTCAGCGGCGCGATGCCGCCGGTGGCCTGCTTCTTCGCCTTCATGGCCTGCTCGTCGGTGGGGAAGACGGCGACGCCGACGGTGACGGCGACGCCGTCCTTCACGTAGGTGGCGCGCAGCACCCTCGTGCAGCCGTTGGCGTTCAGGACCGGGCCGAGGCCGCCCTGGGTGACCGCCGCGCAGCTCGCGGTGGAGGAGGTCGCGCCCTTGGCGTACGCGCGGCCGTTCATGGTCAGCTTCCGGCCCGGGAACAGGCCCTCGGCGCTCAGCGGCGCCTTGTCCTTCTTCGCGTCGGAGATGTAGTCGCGCGGGTTCGGCGGCGGCAGCGGGGCGACCGAGGAGAACGACGGGGCCGGGGTCGCGCTGTCCGAGGGGACGGCCGGGCCGGTCGCCGTCGGGCCGCCGTTCTTCGCCTCGTCGTTGCTCTTGTTCGTGGCGACGATCGCGGTCGCCACCACCGCGCCCACGGCGACCGCGGCGACCGCGCCGCCGATCACCACCAGCTTGCGCCTGCGCCGGCCGCTCGCGGCGGAGGCGTCGGCGAGCGCGCCCCAGTCAGGGGTGCCGGAGCCGGACTGCGGTGCCCGGGCGCCGGCGAACGGGTCCGGCTGCTGTCCGTAGGGCTGTGACTGCTGCCACTGGCCCGGCTGCTGCGGCTGCTGTCCGTACGGCTGCTGTCCCTGCCCCTGGCCCTGCTGCGGCCACTGCGGTCCCCCAAAGCTCATGCGCGGCATCCTAAACCGCTTGGGATACGGCGGTGCGGCCGGTGACAATGCCCCCTATGGGACACGTCGAAGCCGCACATCTTGAGTACTACCTGCCCGACGGGAGGGTCCTGCTCGGGGACGTCTCCTTCCGGGTCGGCGAGGGCAACGTCGTCGCCCTGGTCGGCGCCAACGGCGCGGGCAAGACGACCCTGCTCCGGCTGGTCTCCGGCGAGCTGCAGCCGCACGGCGGCACCGTCACGGTCAGCGGCGGCCTCGGTGTCATGCCGCAGTTCGTCGGCTCCGTGCGCGACGAGTCCACCGTCCGCGACCTGCTCGTCTCGGTCGCGCCCGCCCGCATCCGCACGGCCGCGAAGGCGGTCGACGAGGCCGAGCACCGGATCATGACGGTCGACGACGAGGCCGCGCAGATGGCGTACGCGCAGGCGCTCAGCGACTGGGCCGAGGTGCAGGGCTACGAGTTCGAGACCCTCTGGGACATCTGCACCATGGCCGCGATGGGCGTGCCGTACGACAAGGCGCAGTTCCGCGAGGTGCGCACGCTCAGCGGCGGCGAGCAGAAGCGGCTCGTCCTGGAGTACCTGCTGCGCGGCGCCGACGAGGTGCTGCTCCTCGACGAGCCGGACAACTACCTGGACGTCCCCGGCAAGCGCTGGCTGGAGGAGCGGCTGCGGGAGACCCGCAAGACCGTGCTCTTCATCTCCCACGACCGCGAGCTGCTCTCCCGCGCCGCCCAGAAGATCGTGGCCGTCGAGCCCGGCCCGGCCGGCTCCGACGTGTGGGTGCACGGCGGCGGCTTCGACACCTTCCACGAGGCGCGGCGCGAGCGCTTCGCCCGCTTCGAGGAGCTGAAGCGGCGCTGGGAGGAGAAGCACGCCCAGCTGAAGAAGCTCGTGATCAACCTGCGGCAGGCGGCCGCGGTCAGCCACGAGATGGCCTCGCGGTACGCGGCCGCGCAGACCCGGCTGAAGAAGTTCGAGGAGGCCGGCCCGCCGCCGGAGCCGCCGCGCGAGCAGGACATCCGGATGCGGCTGCGCGGCGGCCGCACCGGCGTGCGGGCCGTGACCTGCACGGACCTGGAGCTCACCGGCCTGATGAAGCCGTTCTCGCTGGAGATCTTCTACGGGGAGCGGGTCGCCGTCCTCGGCTCGAACGGCTCCGGCAAGTCCCACTTCCTGCGACTCCTCGCCGGCGACCCGACGGTCGCCCACACCGGCGAGTGGAAGCTCGGCGCCCGGGTCGTCCCCGGCCACTTCGCCCAGACCCACGCCCACCCCGAACTCCAGGGCCGCCCGCTCGTCGACATCCTGTGGACCGAGCACGCCAAGGACCGCGGCGCGGCGATGTCGATGCTGCGCCGCTACGAGCTGGAGCGCCAGGGCGACCAGCCCTTCGACAAGCTGTCCGGCGGCCAGCAGGCCCGTTTCCAGATCCTCCTGCTCGAACTGGCGGGCACGACGGCGCTGCTCCTGGACGAGCCGACCGACAACCTGGACCTGGAGTCCGCGGAGGCCCTCCAGGACGGCCTGGAGTCCTACGAGGGCACGGTCCTCGCCGTCACCCACGACCGCTGGTTCGCGAAGAGCTTCGACCGCTATCTGGTCTTCGGCTCGGACGGCGTCGTGCGCGAGACGAGCGAGCCGGTATGGGACGAGCGACGGGTGGAGCGGGCGCGCTAGGGCCTGTCCGGCGGATCGGGGCCGGGGCCGGGGCCGGGAGGGGCTCTACGGGACCAGCACCAGCCGGCCGCGCAGGCCGCCCGCCGCGAGGCGGGCGTGCGCCCGGGCGGCCTCCGCGAGGGGGAGGGTCCCGGCCAGGCGCGGGGTGAGGGCGCCCCGGTCGGCGAGGGCCGCCAGCCGGGCCAGGCCCGCCCGGTCGGCGCGGACCCAGACCGGGACGACCCGGATGCCCCGCAGGGGGTACGGGGCGCCGCCCGCCACCAGGGCCGCGAAGCCGCCGCCGGTGCGGACCGCGTCGAGGGCGGCGGCCCCGAGGACGGCGCCGTCCAGGGCCGCGGCCACGCCGCCGGGGACCAGCTCCCGGACGGCCTCGCCGAGGCGCGGGGCGTCGGCGGGCACGAAGAGCCCGGCGCCCAGGCCCCGCACCAGGTCCTCGTCGCCCGTACGGGCCGTCGCCACGACCCGCAGGCCGCGCGCGGCGGCCAGCTGCACGGCGTAGCCGCCGACCGCGCCCGCCGCGCCCGTGACCAGGACCGTCTCTCCGGCGGGCAGGTCCAGCGCGTCCAGGGCCTGCAGGGCGGTGAGCCCGGCCAGCGGCAGGGTCGCGGCGGCCGCCGGGCCGAGCTCCGAAGGGGCCGGGGCGACCGCTTGGGCGTCCAGGACCACGTACTCCGCCTGGGTGCCGAGCGGCACGTCCAGGCGGTCGTTCATGCCGATGACCCGGTCGCCGGGTGCGAGGCCGCTCACGCCCGGACCGGTCTCCTCGACGACGCCGGCGACGTCCCAGCCGAGGCCGGTGCGGCCCTGGCCGGCCATCAGGCCGGCCTGTGCGAGGACGCCGGCGCGGGTCGCGAGGTCGACCGGGTGGACGGTGGCGGCCTCGACCCTGATCAGGACCCGTCCGGGTCCGGTCGCGGGCACCGGGACCTCGGCGATCCGCAGGACCTCGGGGCCGCCGAAGGTGTCGATGACGAGAGCGCGCATGGCCGGGGCCTTCCCTGGGGAGCGGTGTGCTGACGCCACGAACCTAGGGAGAGCTACTCTCCGTGGGGAAGTACGTACCCGGGAGTGCGTACCGCACCGGAAGGAGCGTGCCGATGGGCACCCGCACCGCCGCCGAGCGCCGCGAGGAGGCCCGGCGCGCCTATGACGCCTATCTCGCCGAGTGCCCCGCCCGGCAGCTCCTCGACCGGCTCTCCGACAAGTGGGTCACGCTGCTCCTGAACGCCCTCGCGGACGGCCCGCGCCGCTACGCCGAGCTGGGGCGGAAGGTCGCCGGGGTCAGCCAGAAGATGCTCACGCAGACCTTGCGGGGCCTGGAGCGCGACGGTCTCGTCGCCCGTACGGTCACCCCGGCCGTGCCCGTCCGGGTCGACTACGCGCTGACCCCGCTGGGGGAGAGCCTGCTGCCGGTGGTGCGGGCCGTGAAGGAGTGGGCGGACGGGCACATCGAGGAGGTCGCCGCCGCCCGGGAGGCGTACGACGGGGGCGCCGACGCGTTTTGACCCGCCCGGGGGAGCCCGGGTACGCTTCTGCTTTGTTATGCGTATTGGCTTCGTCGTTCTCACGCGAAAGAGCCCTTACGCAAGTTCCCTGGAGCAGTTACCAGTGGCTCGCATACGGGCAGTGTTCCCGGCAGTGCAGGCCCCAGCTGCATGATCGCTTCAGGTGTGTCTGGACTCCATCCACTGAAGAAGCGAAGGCTACGAAGTGCGTACGTACAGCCCCAAGCCCGGCGATGTCACTCGCCAGTGGCACATCATCGACGCTCAGGACATCGTCCTGGGCCGTCTCGCGACGACGGCTGCGACCCTCCTGCGGGGCAAGCACAAGC
Source organism: Streptomyces sp. NPDC004327 (assembly GCF_042873935.1). Lineage (NCBI taxonomy): Bacteria > Bacillati > Actinomycetota > Actinomycetes > Kitasatosporales > Streptomycetaceae > Streptomyces > Streptomyces sp. NPDC004327. Next base: position 530,019 of record NZ_JBIAME010000003.1, read on the forward strand.
CCGTCTACGCGCCCCACATGGACATGGGTGACTTCGTCGTCATCATCAACGCCGACAAGGTGCACCTGTCCGGCAACAAGAAGACCCAGAAGATGGCCTACCGCCACTCTGGCTACCCGGGTGGTCTGCGCTCCGTCCGTTACGACGAGCTGCTCGACAAGAACCCCGAGAAGGCCGTCGAGAAGGCCATCAAGGGCATGCTCCCGAAGAACACCCTGGGCCGTCAGATGCTCTCGAAGCTGAAGGTCTACGCGGGCGAGAACCACCCGCACGCTGCCCAGCAGCCGGTCCCGTTCGAGATCACCCAGGTCGCGCAGTAGTTCCGGCCACACCCCCTAAGAACGAAAGAAATCTGAGGAGCATCGTGGCCGAGACCACCCCCGAGACCCCCGTCGACGAGTTCGAGGGCGTCGAGGAGTACACCACCGAGACCGAGATCGTCGAGGGTGACTACACCTCCGAGTCCCTCGCGTCCCGCTTCGGCGACCCGCAGCCGGCCGCCGGCCTGGGCCGTCGCAAGAACGCCATCGCCCGCGTCCGGATCGTTCCGGGCACCGGCAAGTGGAAGATCAACGGTCGCACCCTTGAGGACTACTTCCCCAACAAGGTGCACCAGCAGGAAGTCAACGAGCCCTTCAAGGTGCTCGAGCTCGACAACCGCTACGACGTCGTCGCCCGCATCGCCGGTGGCGGCGTGTCCGGCCAGGCCGGCGCCCTGCGCCTCGGCGTGGCCCGTGCGCTGAACGAGGCGGACGTCGAGAACAACCGCCCGGCGCTGAAGAAGGCCGGCTTCCTTTCCCGCGACGACCGTGCGGTCGAGCGCAAGAAGGCCGGTCTCAAGAAGGCCCGTAAGGCCCCGCAGTACAGCAAGCGTTAATCGCCTGCGGCCTGCTTGGTCATCCGTACGCCCCGGCGGCACTCCCGTGCTGCCGGGGCGTACGGCTTTTTCACTTCTTGCTTTCATAATCTGGGCATCGCATTTTCGGAGCACTTTCGGAGGACAGCTGTGGGACGACTCTTCGGCACGGACGGGGTGCGTGGCGTGGCCAACGCCGACCTGACGGCGGAGCTGGCGCTCGGCCTGTCGGTCGCGGCCGCTCACGTGCTCGCCGAGGCCGGCACGTTCGAGGGCCATCGGCCGACCGCCGTGGTGGGGCGTGACCCGCGCGCCTCGGGAGAGTTCCTGGAGGCCGCCGTCGTGGCCGGCCTCGCCAGCGCCGGCGTCGACGTGCTGCGCGTCGGCGTGCTGCCCACGCCGGCCGTGGCATACCTCACCGGCGCGCTCGGCGCCGACCTCGGCGTCATGCTGTCCGCCTCGCACAACGCCATGCCCGACAACGGCATCAAGTTCTTCGCCCGCGGCGGCCACAAGCTCGCCGACGAGCTGGAGGACCGCATCGAGTCCGTGTACGAGGAGCACCGCACCGGCGCTCCCTGGGACCGGCCCACCGGCGCGGGCGTCGGCCGGGTCAGCGACTACGACGAGGGCTTCGACCGCTACGTCGCCCACCTCATCGCCGTCCTCCCGAACCGGCTCGACGGTCTGAAGATCGTCCTCGACGAGGCGCACGGCGCCGCCTCCCGCGTCTCGCCCGAGGCCTTCTCCCGGGCCGGCGCCACCGTCGTCACCATCGGCGCCGAGCCCGACGGCCTCAACATCAACGACGGCTGCGGCTCCACCCACCTCGGCCTGCTCAAGGCCGCCGTGGTCGAGCACCAGGCGGACTTCGGCATCGCCCACGACGGCGACGCCGACCGCTGCCTGGCCGTCGACCACACGGGCGCCGAGATCGACGGCGACCAGATCCTCGCCGTCCTCGCCCTCGCCATGCGCGAGGCCGGCACGCTGCGCGGCGACACCGTCGTCGCCACCGTCATGTCGAACCTCGGCTTCAAGCTGGCGATGGAGCGCGAGGGCCTCTCGCTCGTCCAGACCGCGGTCGGCGACCGCTATGTGCTGGAGTCCATGAAGGAGCACGGCTACGCCCTCGGCGGCGAGCAGTCCGGCCACGTCATCGTGCTCGACCACGCCACCACCGGCGACGGCACCCTGACCGGTCTGATGCTCGCGGCCCGGGTCGCCGCCACCGGCCGGACCCTCGCCGACCTCGCCGGCGTGATGGAGCGGCTGCCGCAGGTCCTCGTCAACGTGCCGGACGTGGACAAGACCCGCGTGCAGACCTCCGCCGAGCTGGCCCACGCCGTCGACGACGCCGAGCGCGAGCTGGGCACCACCGGCCGCGTGCTGCTGCGTCCCTCGGGCACCGAGCCGCTGGTGCGGGTCATGGTCGAGGCGGCGGACATCGAGCAGGCCCGGTCGGTCGCCGGACGCCTCGCGGACGCGGTGAAGTCGGCGCTCGGCTAGGCCGCGTGACGCGCCGTCGGCCCCCGCGCTCCTCGTGAGCGCGGGGGCCGACGCCGTATCAGCCGAAGCTCGGACCGGACCTTGCGGAGACTCAGTCCTTGCGGAGTCCCAGTCCTTGCGGAGTCCCAGTCCTTGCGGAGTCCCAGTCCTTGCGGAGTCCCAGGACTTACGGGGACTCAGAGCTTGCGGAGGCTCAGCTTCTGCACCTTGTGGTCCGCTCCCTTGCGCACGACGAGCGTCGCCCGGCCGCGCGTCGGGGCCACGTTCTCCAGGAGGTTCACCTTGTTGATGGTCCGCCACATCGTGCGCGCGTAGTCCAGGGCCTCCTCCTCGGAGACCTGCGTCCAGCGCCGGAAGTACGAGGACGGGTCCTGGAAGGCGGTCTGGCGCAGCTTGCGGAAGCGGTTGAGGTACCACTGCTCGATGTCCTCGGCGCGCGCGTCCACGTACACGGAGAAGTCGAAGTAGTCCGCGAGACCGACCCGCGTCCGCCCGTCCTTGCCGGGCAGCGCGGGCTGCAGCACGTTGAGCCCCTCGACGATGAGGATGTCGGGGCGGCGCACGACGAGCTTCTCGTCGGGCACCCGGTCGTAGATGAGGTGCGAGTAGACCGGCGCGGAGACCTCGTCCTTGCCCGCCTTGACGTCCGCGACGAACCGGGTCAGCGCCCGCCGGTCGTACGACTCGGGGAAACCCTTGCGGGACATCAGCCCGCGCGCCTTCAGCTCCTCCATCGGGTAGAGGAAGCCGTCGGTGGTGATGCGCTCCACCCGCGGGTGCTCGGGCCAGCGCGCGAGCAGCGCCTCCAGGAGCCGGGCGACCGTCGACTTGCCGACGGCGACGGATCCGGCGACGCCTATGACGAACGGCGTGCCGCGCTGCTCGGCCCGTTCGCCGAGGAAGGTGTTGAGCGCGCCGCGCAGCCCGCTGGTGGCCTGGACGTACAGATTGAGCAGGCGCGACAGCGGCAGGTAGATGTCCCGCACCTCGTCGAGGTCGATGACGTCCCCGAGCCCGCGCAGCCGTTCCACCTCGTCGGCGGTGAGCGGCAGCGGCGTCTTGTCCCGCAGCGCGCTCCACTGCGCCCGCGTGAGGTCGACGTACGGCGTCGGCTCGGCGACCCGGCGAGAGCCGGAGCCGTTGCTGTTCCCGTTCCCCTTGGGGCTTCGTGGCGGCGAATCGATCACCCGCCCATTGTCGTGGGTGCCTGGCGCGAGCGGGGGGTGGGGTGGGTCACTCGGCGGAGGCGGCGCTCGGCGGGGCGCCGCGCCGTCGCGATCCGGTACCGCGTGGTCATGACAGGGGTGGGCGCGCATAGGGTGCCTACCGATTCCGCTTCCCCGCCGAGTTCCCCGCCTGGTCCCCTGCCGAGAGAGTCAGAGATGCGCCCCACCCCGCTCCGCCGTCCCGCCGTCGCCGCTGCCTCCGCCGCCGTCCTGGCGCTGGTGCTGACCGCCTGCGGCGGTGACGACAAGCCGAGGGAGGACAGCGGGAAGGCCGACGCCTCCGCGTCCGCCGCCGCCAGGCCCGACGTACGGGCGCTGCCCGCCGCCGCGCTCGACGGGCTGGCCGTCGGCCCGGCCGACCTCAGGGGCTACCGGGTGACGAAGGTGGCGGGCGCGGGCGTCGTCAACGTCGGCGACGTCAGCTCCGACAAGCCGGCCTGCGAGCCGCTGGCCGAGGCCCTGGCCGGCGCCGCGCCCGGCACGCCGACGACCACCGCGCACCGCGAGGCGGTGAAGGCGCGGGCGACGACGGGCCTGGTGCTCGGCTCGTACGACGGGGAGGGCGCGCAGCGGGCGTTCGCGTCGCTCAGGGCCGCGGGCACCGACTGCGCCCGGGGCTTCCGCCTGGTGTCGGCGGCCGGGACCGACGACATCACCGCGCTCGCCCCGAAGCCCGTGACCGTGGCCGCCGCCGACGAGGCCCTCGCCTGGACCGTCACCGGAAAGAAGACCGGCGCCGGCGCCCTGCTGGTCTTCCGCAAGGGCAACAGCCTCGTCGCCGTCACCGCCGGCGAACTCCCCACCGCCGTCGCCGACGCGCAGGCGGCCAGGCTGCGCTGACTCCGGCCGAGTCCGGCTGAGTCAGTCCGGCCGGTGGGCCGGGTTCCGCCGTAGGCTGCCGCTATGTGCGGAATCGTGGGTTACGTCGGCGGACAGTCGGCGCTCGATGTGGTGATCGCCGGCCTGAAGCGGCTCGAATACCGCGGCTACGACTCGGCCGGAGTCGCGGTGCTCTCCGACGGCGGCCTCGCCGCGGCCAAGAAGGCCGGAAAGCTCGTCAACCTGGAGAAGGAACTGGTGGAGCGGCCGCTGGCCGGCGGCTCCACCGGCATCGGACACACCCGGTGGGCCACCCACGGCGGCCCCACCGACGCCAACGCCCACCCGCACCTCGACAACGCGGGCCGGGTCGCCGTCGTCCACAACGGCATCATCGAGAACTTCGCCGCCCTGCGGGCCGAACTCGCCGAGCGCGGCCACGATCTGCTCTCCGAGACGGACACCGAGGTCGTGGCCCATCTGCTCGCCGAGGAGTTCTCCTCCGTCGGCGACCTCGCCGAGGCCATGCGCCTGGTGTGCAAGCGGCTCGACGGCGCCTTCACGCTGGTCGCCGTGCACACCGACCAGCCGGACGTCGTCGTCGGCGCCCGCCGCAACTCCCCGCTCGTCGTCGGCGTCGGCGAGGGCGAGAACTTCCTCGCCTCGGACGTCTCCGCCTTCATCGCCCACACCCGTTCGGCGATCGAGCTCGGCCAGGACCAGGTCGTCGAGCTCACCCGCGACGGCGTCACCGTCACCGGCTTCGACGGCGCCCCCGCCGACGTGCGCGCCTTCCACGTCGACTGGGACGCCTCCGCCGCCGAGAAGGGCGGCTACGCCTCCTTCATGCTCAAGGAGATCGCCGAGCAGCCGAAGGCCGTCGCCGACACCCTGCTCGGCCGGATCGACGCCGAGGGCCGGCTCCGCCTCGACGAGCTGCGCATCGACGACGCCGTGCTCCGCGAGGCCGACAAGATCGTCATCATCGCGTGCGGCACCGCCTTCCACGCCGGACTCATCGCCAAGTACGCGATCGAGCACTGGACCCGGATCCCCTGCGAGGTGGAGCTGGCCAGCGAGTTCCGCTACCGCGACCCGATCCTCGGGCAGCGCACCCTGGTCGTCGCGATCTCCCAGTCCGGCGAGACCATGGACACCCTGATGGCGCTGCGGCACGCGCGCGAGCAGGGCGCCAAGGTGCTCGCCGTCTGCAACACCAACGGCTCCACGATCCCGCGCGAGTCGGACGCCGTGCTCTACACGCACGCCGGCCCCGAGGTCGCCGTCGCGTCGACGAAGGCGTTCCTCACCCAGCTCGTCGCCTGCTACCTCCTCGCGCTCTACCTCGGCCAGGTCCGCGGCACCCAGTGGGGCGACGAGATCCACGCCGTCGTCCGCGAACTGGCCGGGAGCGCCGACAAGGTCGAGCAGGTCCTGGAGACCATGGAGCCGGTGCGCGCGCTGGCCCGCTCGCTCGCCGGCCACGACACGGTCCTCTTCCTCGGCCGGCACGTCGGCTATCCGGTGGCCCTCGAAGGCGCGCTCAAGCTCAAGGAACTCGCCTACATGCACGCCGAGGGCTTCGCCGCCGGCGAGCTCAAGCACGGGCCGATCGCCCTCGTCGAGGAGGGCCTGCCGGTCGTCGTCGTGGTGCCCTCACCGCGCGGCCGCGCCGTCCTCCACGACAAGATCGTCTCCAACATCCAGGAGATCCGCGCCCGGGGCGCACGCACCATCGTCATCGCGGAGGAGGGCGACGAGGCCGTCGTCCCGTACGCCGACCACCTCGTCCGCGTCCCGGTGACGCCTACGCTGCTCCAGCCGCTGGTCGCCAGCGTGCCCCTCCAGGTCTTCGCCTGCGAACTGGCCACGGCCCGGGGCAACGAGGTCGACCAGCCGCGCAATCTGGCCAAGTCCGTGACCGTGGAGTGAGTGAGGTAGTGGACAGATGATCATCGGGGTGGGGATCGACGTGGCGGAGATCGACCGCTTTGCCGCGTCACTGGAACGTACGCCGGGGCTCGTCCAGCGCCTCTTCGTCGAACGCGAGCTGCTGCTGCCGAGCGGCGAGCGGCGCGGCACGGCCTCGCTCGCCGTGCGCTTCGCCGCGAAGGAGGCACTGGCCAAGGCCCTCGGCGCGCCCGGGAACCTGCACTGGACGGACGCCGAGGTGTACGTCGAGGGCAGCGGCCGGCCGCGGCTGCGGGTCCGCGGCACCGTCGCCGCCCGCGCCGCCGAACTGGGCGTGAAGCACTGGCACGTGTCCCTCAGCCACGACGCGGGGGTGGCGTCGGCGGTGGTGATCGCGGAGGGTTGATCCCATGCGTACCGCTTACCGCGTGGAGACCGTACGGGCCGCCGAGGCCGAACGGATGGCCCGGCTGCCCGAGGGCGCCCTGATGCAGCGGGCCGCGGCCGGCCTCGCGGCCGCCTGCTGCTCGCTGCTCGGGAAGGGACGGGTGTACGGCGCCCGGGTCGTCCTGCTCGTCGGCAGCGGCGACAACGGCGGCGACGCGCTGTACGCGGGCGCGCGGCTGGCCCGGCGGGGCGCCGGGGTGACGGCGGTGCCGCTGGGGGAGCGGGCGCACGAGGGCGGCATGGCGGCGCTGCGCCGCGCGGGCGGCCGCGTGGTCGGCCCGCACGACGACCCCTATGACGTGCTCGCCTCCGCCGACCTGGTCCTGGACGGGATCACCGGGATCGGCGGCCGGGGCGGGCTGCGGCCCGACGCCGTGCCCGTCGCCCGGGCCGCGCGAGGCTCCGACGCCGTCGTCGTCGCCGTCGACCTGCCCAGCGGCGTCGACGCCGACACCGGCGAGGTCGCGGGCGAGGCGCTGCGCGCCGACGCGACCGTCACCTTCGGCACGTACAAGCCCGGACTGCTCGTCGACCCGGCCCGCGAGTACGCCGGCGCGCTGCGGCTCGTCGACATCGGGCTCGCCGCCACCCTGCCGTCCGTACCCGACCTGGAGGCCCTCCAGCACGAGGACGTGGCCCGGCTGCTGCCCGTACCCGCCGCGGAGAGCGACAAGTACCGGCGCGGTGTCGTCGGCGTCGTCGCCGGCTCCGCCCGCTACCCCGGCGCCGCCGTCCTCGCCGTCGCGGGCGCGCTGCGCGGCGGCGCGGGCGCCGTCCGGTACGTCGGCCCGGCCGCCGACGCCGTCATCGCCGCCCACCCCGAGACCCTCGTCCACGCCGGCCCGCCGGCGAAGGCGGGCCGGGTCCAGGCCTGGGTCGTCGGGCCGGGCCTCGGCGACGGGCCCGGCGTGGCGGAGGTGCTCGCCTCCGACGTCCCCGTCCTCGTCGACGCGGACGGCCTGCGCGACCTCACGCCCGAGGCCGTGAAGTCCCGTACCGCGCCCACCCTCCTCACCCCGCACGCCGGCGAGGCCGCGGCCCTCCTCGGCACCTCCCGCGAGGAGGTCGAGTCGGCCCGCCTCACCGCGGTCCGCGAACTGGCGGCCCGCTTCGGCGCCACGGCCCTGCTCAAGGGCTCCACCACCCTGGTCTGCGGCCCCGGCGGCGCCGGCCCGGTCCGCGTCAACCCGACCGGCACCCCCTGGCTGGCCACGGCCGGCAGCGGCGACATCCTCTCCGGCCTCGCCGGCTCGCTCCTGGCGGCGGGCCTCGGGGCGGTGGACGCCGGCTCGGCGGCGGCGTACCTCCACGGCCTGGCGGCCCGCCGCGCCTCGGGCGGCCCGCACGGCGAGGGCACGGCGCCGATCGCGGCGGGCGACGTCGGGGCGGCGCTGCGGGCGGCCTGGCGGGACGTGACGGGGGGCTGAGCGGGGCGCGGCCCCGCCCGAGGGCGACCGGGTACGCGGCCCCCGCCCCCCGACCTGAGAGACTGGGCGACGATGACTGAGACACAGCCGCCCCGCCGAGCCCGCGCCGAGATCGATCTCGGGGCGCTGCGTGCGAACGTCCGCACGCTGCGCGCCCTGGTCGCGCCACACGTCCAGGTGATGGCCGTGGTCAAGGCGGACGCGTACGGACACGGGGCCGTGCGGTGCGCGCGGGCCGCGCTGCAGGCGGGCGCGACCTGGCTGGGCACGGCGACGCCGCACGAGGCGCTGGCGCTGCGGGCGGCGGGCCTGACCGAGGCGCGGATCATGTGCTGGCTGTGGACGCCCGGCGACCCCTGGGACCAGGGCATCGAGGCCGGACTCGACATGTCGGTCAGCGGCATGTGGGCACTGCGGGAGGTCGTCGAGGCCGCGCAGGCCGTCGGCCGGCCCGCCCGCATCCAGCTCAAGGCCGACACCGGCCTCGGCCGCAACGGCTGCCAGCCCGCCGACTGGCCCGAGCTGGTCTCCGAGGCGCTGAAGGCCGAGGCGCAGGGCCTGGTGCGGATCACCGGCCTGTGGTCGCACTTCGCCTGCGCCGACGAGCCCGGGCACCCGTCGATCGCCGCCCAGCTGGACGTCTTCCGCTCCATGCTCGACTTCGCGGAGCAGGCCGGCGTCGAGCCCGAGGTGCGCCACCTCGCCAACACGCCCGCCACGCTCACCCTCCCCGAGACCCACTTCGACCTGGTCCGCCCGGGCATCGCCATGTACGGCGTGTCGCCCGACCCGGCCGTCGGGACCCCCGCCGACTTCGGGCTGCGCCCGGTGATGTCGCTGAAGGCGAGCGTGGCCCTGGTCAAGCAGGTGCCGGGCGGCCACGGCGTGTCGTACGGGCACCACTACGTCACGCCCCACGAGACCACGCTCGGCCTGATCCCGCTCGGCTACGCCGACGGCATCCCGCGCCACGCCTCGAACCGCGGCCCGGTGCTGGTCGGCGACCGGGTGCGGACGGTGGCCGGGCGGGTCGCCATGGACCAGTTCGTCGTCGACCTCGAAGGCGACACGCCCGAGCCGGGCGCGGAGGCGGTGCTCTTCGGCCCCGGCGACCGGGGCGAGCCGACCGCGCAGGACTGGGCCGAGGCCGCCGACACCATCGCGTACGAGATCGTCACCCGGATCGGCGCGCGCGTCCCGCGCGTCTACGTGGGCGACTGAGGAGGACGGCGGTGGCCGACGACACCTGGCGGCGGGCCGGCTGGGCCGGTGCCGCGATAGGCGTGCTCGCCGCCGGCGCGGCGGCGGGCGTCGCCCTCGAACGGCTCACCGTGGGCCGCTCCGTCCGCCAGAAGGCACGGCTGGCGCTGGACGCCGAGGGCCCGTACGGCGCCCTGCGCGGCACGCCGGGCCGGGCGGTCGCCGACGACGGCACCGAGCTGTACTACGAGGTCGACGACGTGGAGCCGGACCCGTCCGCGCCCCGCCGGCGCCGGCTCTTCGGCCGCCGGACCCCCGCCCCCGTCACCGTCGTCTTCAGTCACGGCTACTGCCTCAGCCAGGACTCCTGGCACTTCCAGCGCGCCGCCCTGCGCGGCCTGGTCCGCACCGTGTACTGGGACCAGCGCAGCCACGGCCGTTCCGGGCACGGCGTCGAGCAGTCGGGACCGGACGGGGTGCCGGTCTCCATCGACCGGCTGGGCCGCGACCTGAAGGCCGTCCTCGACGCCGCCGCGCCCGAGGGGCCGCTGGTGCTCGTCGGGCACTCCATGGGCGGCATGACGATCATGGCGCTCGCCGACCGCTACCCGGACCTGGTGCGCGAGCGGGTCGTCGGCGTCGGCTTGGTCGGCACCTCGGCGGGGAGGCTCGGCGAGGTCAGCTACGGCCTGCCGGTGGCCGGCGTCAACGCGGTGCGCCGGGTGCTGCCGGGCGTGCTGCGGGCGCTCGGCTCGCAGGCGGAGCTGGTGGAGCGCGGGCGGCGGGCCACGGCCGACCTGTTCGCCGGGCTGATCAAGAAGTACTCGTTCTCGTCGAAGGACGTCGACCCGGCGGTCGTGCGGTTCGCCGAGCGGATGATCGAGTCGACGCCGATCGACGTGGTCGCCGAGTTCTACCCGGCCTTCGTCGAGCACGACAAGACGGCGGCGCTCGCCGCCTTCCGGGACCTGCCGGTGCTCGCCCTCGCCGGCGACCACGACCTGGTCACCCCCAGCTCGCACACCGAGGCCATCGCCGACCTGCTGCCGGACGCCGAACTGGTGATCGTGCCCGACGCGGGCCACCTGGTGATGCTGGAGCACCCGGAGGCGGTCACGGACCGGATCGCCGACCTGCTGGCGCGGGCCGGCGCGGTGCCCGTCGCGGGCCAGGCACCCCCTGGGTAGGTAGGTTGGCGCAATGGACACTCCGCTCGACCAGGCCGCTCCGGTCAACCAGGTCACCCTCGAAGTCGACTCTCCCGAGCGCATGCAGGAGCTCGGCCGCCGTCTCGCCGGGCTGCTGCGCCCCGGCGACCTCGTGATGCTCACCGGCGAGCTCGGTGCGGGCAAGACCACGCTGACCCGCGGCCTCGGTGAGGGCCTGGGCGTGCGCGGCGCGGTCACCTCGCCGACCTTCGTGATCGCCCGCGTCCATCCGTCCCTCTCCGGCGGCCCGGCGCTCGTCCACGTGGACGCGTACCGGCTCGGCGGCGGTCTCGACGAGATGGAGGACCTGGACCTCGACGTCTCGCTGCCCGACTCGGTGGTGGTCGTGGAGTGGGGCGACGGCAAGGTCGAGGAGCTGACCGACGACCGGCTGCACGTGTTCATCCACCGCGTCGTGGGCGACACGGACGACGACCGGCGGACCCTGGTCCTGAACGGCATCGGCGCGCGGTGGGCGGCCGCCGACCTGGCGTTGACCTGAACGTACGTAGGTTCCGACAACCTGTCGGGAAAATGTTGCGCCCGCGCTCCCAACCGTGGTCACATGGAGGCACGAGCTGGTTAGGTGTACCTAACCTACGGGAGGCAGGCATGGCGACGCCAGAGCGTGAGGACCGCGAGGGCAGCAGCGCGCACCGGGCGGAGAACGTCTCGATGAGAGAGCTGCTCGCCGCCTGCGCCGCCGCCAGCGCCGTGTCGACCCCGCCGCGCGAGCGCGAGACGCCGGAGCCCGCGGCGGTGGCGGACGACGAGCCCGAGGCCGTGCGCCCGGTGCGGCCCGCACGCGACGAAGCCGCCTGAGCCGTACGGCGCCGAGCCGTACGGCAGGGGACCGGACAGGCCCTACGCGACCACGACGACCTTCGCGCCGATCGACGCGAACGTCCACAGCGCGTCGCCGTCCGCCCGCTTCATCCGGATGCCGCCGGTCTTCTTCGCCGGATCCGGGGCCGGCGTCGAGCCGTCCACCGCCGCGCTGAAGCCGACCGACACGTCCTGCGCCGTCGTGAACCGCACCACGTGCTCGATCTGCACGCCGTCGGAGCCGCGCACCGAACCGGACCGCGAGGTCACCGCGTAGGCGCCCGGAGCCGGCGAGATCGTGCTCGGCATGACCGAGAAGGTGCGCGTGACCTGGTTCCGCGCGTCCACCAGCCACACCCGGCGCTCGCCGAGCCCGTACACCACGCGCTCGCCCGTGCCGGAGTTCGCGGGCAGCGCCGACGGGTCCTTCCGCGGGTGCGCCGGCTTGCCGCTCGGCACGGCCGAGGGCGCCGCGGCGGGCGTCCGCGGCCGGGCCGCGAGCTCGGCCGGCGAGGGCGCGTGCGCCGACGCCTGATAGGCGAGGAAACCGACCGCGGCGACGGCCGCCGCGGTGAGCCCGGCCACGAATCCCGAGCTGCTCCGTGCCACCGCGCGCCCCTTCTGTCGTACGTACGTATCGGTGTCAATCTGACGGGCTGACCGTAGCAGCCGTCCCGGCCGCGGGACGGGGCGCCGCACCCCCACGCCCGGCGCCGTAGGCTGTTCGCGTGCTCTTGCTCGCCATGGATACCGCCACACCCGCCGTCACCGTCGCCCTCCACGACGGCGACTCCGTCGTCGCCGCGACGAGCCAGGTCGACGCCCGCCGGCACGGGGAGCTGCTGCTGCCCGCCGTCGACCGGGTGCTCAAGGAGGCCGGGCTGACGCTCGACGCGGTGACCGGACTCGTCGTGGGCGTCGGCCCCGGCCCGTACACCGGACTGCGCGTCGGCCTCGTCACCGCCGCCGCCTTCGGCTCCGCGCTCGGCGTCCCGGTGCACGGCCTGTGCACGCTCGACGGACTCGCCCACGCCTCCGGCATCGACGAGCCCTTCGCCGTCGCCACCGACGCGCGGCGCAAGGAGGTCTACTGGGCGCGCTACGAGGACTCCCGTACGCGGGTGACCGAGGCGTCCGTCGACCGGCCCGCCGACATCGCCGGGCAGCTCGCCGGCCTGCCCGTCGTCGGCGCCGGGGCCCGGCTCTACCCGGACGCCTTCCCCGACGCCCGCGACCCCGAGCACCAGTCCGCCGCCGCGCTCGCCGCCCTCGCGGCCGAGAAGCTGGCGGCGGGCGGCGAGGGCTTCCTCGACCCGCTGCCGATGTACCTGCGCCGCCCCGACGCCCAGGTGCCGAAGAACTACAAGGTGGTCACGCCCAAGTGAGCGCCGTGCTCCGTGAGATGCGCTGGTGGGACCTGGTTCCCGTGCTCGCGCTCGAAGCCGAGCTCTTCCCGGAGGACGCCTGGTCGGAGGGGATGTTCTGGTCGGAGCTGGCGCACGCCCGCGGGCCGCGCGCGACCCGGCACTACGTGGTGGCCGAGGACGGGGCCGGCCGGCTCGTCGGCTACGCGGGGCTCGCCGCGGCCGGCGGCCTCGGCGACGTCCAGACCATCGCCGTCGCCCGCGACCAGTGGGGCACGGGCCTCGGCGCCCGGCTCCTGACCGACCTCCTGCAGGCCGCGACCGCCTTCGAATGCGAGGAGGTCCTCCTCGAAGTGCGCGTGGACAACACCCGGGCCCAGAAGCTCTACGAGCGCTTCGGCTTCGAGCCCATCGGCTTCCGCCGCGGCTACTACCAGCCCGGCAACGTGGACGCGCTCGTGATGCGACACACCGTTCAAGGAACAGAGACTGATTCAGATGGCTGCTGACGAACCGCTCGTACTCGGCATCGAGACCTCCTGCGACGAGACCGGCGTCGGCATCGTCCACGGCACGACCCTGCTGGCCGACGCCGTCGCCTCCAGCGTCGACACCCACGCCCGTTTCGGCGGCGTGGTGCCCGAGATCGCCTCCCGCGCGCACCTGGAGGCGATGGTCCCGACGATCGAGCGCGCCCTGAAGACGGCCGGCGTCTCGCCGAAGGACCTCGACGGCATCGCCGTCACCGCCGGCCCCGGCCTCGCGGGCGCGCTGCTGGTCGGCGTGTCGGCGGCCAAGGCGTACGCGTACGCCCTCGGCAAGCCGCTCTACGGGGTCAACCACCTCGCCTCGCACATCTGCGTCGACCAGCTGGAGCACGGCCGGCTGCCCGAGCCGACCATGGCGCTGCTCGTCTCCGGCGGGCACTCCTCGCTGCTGCTGTCCAGCGACATCACCTCCGACGTGCGGCCGATGGGCGCGACCATCGACGACGCGGCGGGCGAGGCCTTCGACAAGATCGCCCGCGTCCTCGACCTGGGCTTCCCGGGCGGTCCGGTCATCGACCGGCTCGCCAAGGAGGGCGACCCGGCCGCGATCGCCTTCCCGCGCGGGCTGTCCGGCGCCAAGGACCCGGCGTACGACTTCTCCTTCTCCGGTCTGAAGACCGCCGTGGCCCGCTGGATCGAGGCCAAGCGGAACGCGGGCGAGGACGTGCCGGTGCGGGACGTGGCCGCCTCCTTCCAGGAGGCCGTCGTCGACGTGCTCACCCGCAAGGCCGTCCGGGCCTGCAAGGACGAGGGCGTCGACCACCTGATGATCGGCGGCGGCGTGGCCGCCAACTCGCGGCTGCGGGCGCTGGCCCAGGAGCGCTGCGAGCGGGCCGGCATCCGGCTGCGGGTGCCGCGGCCGGGCCTGTGCACGGACAACGGCGCGATGGTCGCGGCGCTCGGCGCCGAGATGGTGGCGCGCGGGCGGGCGGCCTCCGACCTGGAGCTGTCGGCGGACTCCTCGCTGCCGGTGACGGAGTCGCACGTGCCCGGGGCGCACCACCACGGCCACGACCACGACCACGACCACGTGCACGAGGTCAGCAAGGAGAACCTCTACTCATGAGGATCGCCCTGATGTGGGAGGCACGGGCGGCCGAGGGGCGCGGCGCCGAACTCCTCGACTGGACGCGGGCCCAGGAGCTGCCGGGTGAGCCGCTGCGCCGGGAGACCTTCCGCGCTCCCGGGGACCGGGTCCTCGTCCTCACCTGGTGGGAGACGGCGGACGGTCTGGACGCCGAGCTGCCGGAGCTGCCGGAGCCGGACGGGGACCTGATCTCCCGTCCGGTCCACCGCTGGCGCTTCGAATCACTCGACGATCAGGTGAACGATCAGTCGGATAGTCGTATCTAAGGCAACCTTTCGGCGGTTCCGGGCATCCCACAGCGCGTGAAGAAGACGATCGCGCTGTGGGCGGCGCTGACCGCCGTGGCTCTGTTCGCGACGACCGCGTGCACGGCGGCCGACGCCGACGCCCCGGCTCCGGGCGCCCGCACGGCGACCGCCTCGCCGGGCGACAGGACCCCGGACGCCGGTGCCTCCGGCGCCGGTGCCTCCGGCGCGCGCGCCGCCGCGTACCGCAAATGGGGCCTCAAGCCCTTTGCGGCCCCGCCCGCCCCGCCCGCGAAGAAGCCGGCCCTGCGCACGGCCGGCGGGTCCGTGCCCGTCGTCAGCGACATCCCCACCGCCGAGAAGATCGTCTTCATCACGATCGACGACGGCGCCGAGAAGGACCCCGCGTTCGTCGCGATGATGCGCGACCTGAAGATCCCGGTGACGATGTTCCTCACCGACGCCGCCATCCGCTCGGACTACCCGTACTTCACGCGCCTCGCCGCCGAGGGCAACGGCATCGCCAACCACACCCTCACCCACCCCAACCTGCGCACCCTCTCCGCCGAGGCGCAGCACAAGGAGATCTGCGGCCAGCAGGAGAAGCTGACCAAGGAGTACGGCAAGGCCCCGCGCCTCTTCCGCCCGCCCTACGGCAACTTCAACGCGGCCACCCGCGCCGCCGTCGCCCGGTGCGGCCTCGACGCGATCGTGCTCTGGCGCGAGTCCATGCAGATCCAGAACATGCAGTACCAGCGCCCCGACCGGAGGCTCCACCCCGGCGACATCATCCTGGCCCACTTCCGCGGCCCGTCCGAGCTCAAGGGCCGCACCATGACGCAGATGATGACCAACCTGCTCCGGCACATCCAGGAGCAGGGCTTCACGGTGGCCCGCCTGGAGGACTACCTCTAGGAGAACGGGCCCGGAGGAACGGGCCCGGAAAAAACTTCGGCACGGGTGTCGATGCGGCCGCGGCCCGTTCGACGTATGAGTGGAAGGCGGGGAACGGCCCCGCCACCGCACCCCGAGGAGTCACCATGCCGCGCTTCATGTCCCTCGTCCGCATCGAGGAGAACACCATCGACATGGCGGAGGCCGGTCCCGAGTTCGGCGAGCGCATGGGCGCCCTCCTGGAGGAGATCACCAAGGCCGGCGTCATGCTCGACACGGCCGGCCTCACGCCGACCGCCGAGGCCACCCGGATCACCTGGCAGGACGGCAGGCTGTCGTACACCGACGGCCCGTTCACCGAGACCAAGGAGGTCGTCGGCGGCTACGCGCTGATGCAGTGCAAGGACAAGGCCGAGGCCCTGGAGTGGGGCCGCCGCTTCCTGGAGGTCCACCCGGCGAAGTGGACCGTCGGCCTGGAGCTGCGCCAGCTCGACGAGGGCTGACGGCGCACGCCGATGTCACAGGCGGCTGCCACAGTGTGAAGTGTGACGGTGGAGAGTTCGCTGGAGACGGTCTTCCGGTTGGAGTCGGCGCGGATCGTCGCGACCGCGGCCCGGATCGTGCGTGACGTCGGCATAGCCGAGGAGATCGCCCAGGACGTGCTGGTCGCCGCCCTGGAGCAGTGGCCCGAGTCGGGCGTCCCGGAGCGTCCGGGAGCCTGGCTCACGGCCGCGGCCAAGCACCGCGCCGTCGACCTGGTGCGCCGCCGCGAGACGTACGCGCGCAAGCTGGCCGAGCTGGGCCGCACGCTCGACGAGGCGGCGTACGACCCCGAGCCGTCCGGGCCCGGCGACATCGACGACGACATGCTGCGGCTCGTCTTCACCGCCTGCCACCCGGTGCTCTCCGCCGAGGCCCGCACGGCGCTCACCCTGCGGCTCGTCGGCGGCCTGCGCACCGACGAGATCGCCCGCGCCTTCCTCGTCCCCGAGCCCACGGTCGCCCAGCGGATCGTGCGGGCCAAGCGCACGCTCGCCAAGGCGGACGTGCCCTTCGAAGTGCCGTACGGAGCCGACCGGGCGGCCCGGCTCGGCTCGGTCCTCGAGGTCATCTACCTGATCTTCAACGAGGGGTACGCGGCGACCGCCGGCGACGACCTGCTGCGCCCCGGCCTGTGCGAGGACGCCCTCCGGCTGGCCCGGCAGCTCGCCGCCCTGATGCCGAAGGAGGGCGAGGTCCACGGCCTCGCCGCCCTCCTGGAGCTCCAGGCGTCGCGGACGGCGGCCCGGACCGGGCCCGGCGGGGCGCCCGTGCTCCTCGCCGACCAGGACCGCACCCGCTGGAACCGGCTGCTGATCCGGCGCGGCTACGCGGCCCTGGAGCGGGCCGTCGAGGCGGGCGGCGCCACCGGGCCCTACGCCCTGCAGGCCGCCGTCGCCGCCTGCCACGCGCGCGCGGTGACGTACGCGGAGACGGACTGGGCCACCATCGCCGCGCTCTACGGGCGGCTCGCCGCCGTCGCCCCCTCGCCGGTCGTCGAGCTCAACCGGGCGGTCGCCGTCTCCATGGCCGAGGGCCCCGAGGCCGGCCTCGCGCTCGTCGACGCCCTCGCCGCCGCGCCGGACCTCGACCGCTACCACCTGCTGCCGAGCGTCCGCGGCGACCTGCTGGCCCGCCTCGGCCGGGGCACCGAGGCGCGCGCCGAGTTCGAGCGGGCCGCCGCCCTGACCCGTAACGAGCGCGAGCGGGCCCTGCTGCTCCAACGGGCCGCACGGGCCGCCCGGATGGGGGACGACGACGTGTCCTAGGCTCCTTCGCATGCCCCGCCGAACCGCGCTGCCGCAGCTTCCGCCGCCCCCGCCGCCCGCCGCACTGCAGAGCTGGCCGGACCGAGCGGCCCGGCTCGCCGACCGCGCGCTCGCCCTCGACGACCTGGCCCGGCGCGCGCTCGGCATCGGACGGCTCGCGCTGTTCCTGACCTGGCTCGCGCTGCTCCAACTCGGCTGGGGGCTCGTCGGCGTGGGCCTCACGGCCTTCGACGGCGGTGCGATCGTGGACCCGATCTCCTGGATCCTCTGCATGTTCAGCGGCGTCCTCGGGCTCGGCGTGCTGGTCCCGGGCGTCTGGCTGACCGTACGGAGCCTGCGCCGCGACCGGGTGGTGCACGAGCGGTTCGTCCAGTGGGCCGCCCTCGACCGCGACCCCGTGGCCGACGCCCGGCTGCGCGCGCCGGGCCTGAGCGTCTGCTGGCTGCTGCTGTCCTTCGCGCTGTGCGCGGTCGGCCTGTGGACGGCCTTCGCCGTGCCGCTCACCACCACACGGGACAACGGCGGCTACCCGTTCGTCGTGTACGGCATGGGCGCGGCGCTCCTGCTGTGGGTGACCGGCCTCACCGGCCTCGCCAAGGCCGCCGGCCACTACCGGATCGCGGTCCGCCTCACCGGCCCGGTCAGCGGCCCGCCGGGTGACCGATCAGCATCGTCGGCGCTCCCGCGACCCGAGTGAGCAGCACCGTCGCGGAGTGGGGGCCCTTCGGCTTCACCTTGCGGCGGATCTCCTCGGGCTCGACGGCCGAGCCGCGCTTCTTCACGGTGAGCGTGCCGACCTCCCGCTCCCGCAGCAGGGCCTTCAACTTCTTGAGGTTGAAGGGGAGTTCGTCGGTGATCTCGTAGGCGGCGGCGTACGGGGTGGGGCGCAGCTCGTCCGCCGTCACGTACGCGATGGTCCCGTCGATCAGCCCGCCGCCGAGCTGCTCGGCGACCTCGGCCACCAGGTGCGCACGGATGACGGCGCCGTCGGGCTCGTACAGATAGCGGCCGACGGGCCGGACCGCCGGGTCGGGGAGCGTGCCTCCGGTGAGCGACGCGCCGCCGGGCAGCAGGGTGGCGCGGCGGGCGCCGGGCTCGGTGCCGAACCAGAGCACGGCCTCCTTCACGTCGCCGCCGTCCGAGATCCACTCCGCCTCGGCCTCCGCCGGCACCGCCTCGTGCGGGACGCCCGGCGCGATCTTCAGGGCCGCGTGCGGGGCCTTCCGGGCCGCCTCGATCGCCCAGGACAGCGGCGGAGAGTACGCCTCCGGGTCGAAGATCCGGCCCCGGCCGCCGCGCCGCGCCGGGTCGACGAACACGGCGTCGTACGGGCTGGTGTCGATCTCCGTCACGTCCGCGCACCGCACCTCGATCAGGTCGCCGAGCCCGAGCGCCGCCGCGTTGGCGCGCGCGGTCTCGGCGGTCAGCGGGTCGCGGTCGACGGCGAGCACCGAGATCCCGGCCCGGGCGAGCGCGATCGCGTCCCCGCCGATGCCGGAGCACAGGTCGGCCACGCTGCGGACGCCGAGCGCCTCGAGGCGGGCCGCGCGGTAGGCGCCGACGGTGGCGCGGGTGGACTGCTCGACGCCGTTGGGCGTGAAGTACATCCGGTACGCGTCCTCGGCGCCGAACTTCGCCACCGCCCGCTGCCGCAGCCGGGCCTGCCCGAGCGCCGCCGACACCAGCTCGGCGGGATGCTCCCGGCGCAGCCGGGAGGCGACCGCCAGCTCCTGGGCGGGGTCGTAGTCACGCAGGGCGTCGAGCAGGGCCTGCCCCTCGGGGGCGAGCAGGGCGGCGAAGGCGTCGAGGTCGGTCACCCCACCCATTGTCGTGGTCGCGGGCGGTGTGGGCCGCCCGGGGGACGGTGCGGGCGGCGACGGTGGTGTCGGGGCGGCGCGGGGGCGCGGCGCTGACAGGATGCGGCGCCATGCAGCTAGTACGACAAAAGGGACAACAGGGGCGACGAGGGCGAGCGCGCGCCGTACGCGTGACCGGCGCCGCCCTGCTCGCCGCCGCACTCGCCTCCGCCTGCGCCGGCCCCGGCGACAAGGACGCCCCGGCCCCCGCCGCCGCGCCCGCCAAGCAGGGAGCGCAGCCGGGAGCCAAGCCCGGGGCCAAGCCCGGGACCGACCCCGGAGCCAAGCCGGCCGCCGGCCAGCAGGCGGCCGGCGAGCAGGCGGGCAAACAGGGCAAACAGGCACCGGGCAAACAGCCGCCGGGCAAACAGCCGCCCGGGCAGCCGGCGGCCGGCAAGCAGGGCGCGGCCGCCGCGCTCGACGCCTACGTGCGCCGGGTGCGCGAGGCGCGGGCCGCGCGCGTGGCGGCGGCGAAGAAGTGGGGCCTGGCCAAGCCGCCGCTCGACGCGCCCGAGCCACCCGCCGTGAAGCCGGAGATCACCACCCGCAAGGGCTTCGAGACCGACGGCGAGGACATGCCGCCGGTCTTCACCACCGTGCCGACCAAGCAGAAGGTCGTCTTCCTGACGATCGACGACGGCGCGGAGAAGGATCCCGACCTGATCCGCATGATGAGCGACCTGAAGATCCCGTACAGCGCCTTCCTCAGCAACTACCTGGTGAAGGACGACTACGGCTACTTCAGGAAGATGCGGGACTCCGGCGTCGCGCTCTACAACCACACGCTCACCCACCCCTATCTGCCCGGTCTCGACTACGACGACCAGAAGGAGCAGATCTGCGGGATGCAGGACATCATGCAGAAGCAGTTCGGCACCCGCCCCAAGCTCTTCCGCCCGCCCTACGGCAACTACAACGAGGACACCCTGCAGGCCGCCAAGAAGTGCGGCGTGAAGGCGGTCCCGCTGTGGGCGGAAGAGGCGTTCGTGGACCACATGGAGTGGCGCGAATGGGACCAGGACCTGCACCCCGGGGACATCATCCTCACCCACTTCCGGGGCAAGGCGGACTGGAAGGGCACCATGCCGGACATGGTCCGTCGGCTGATGAAGGTCGTGACGGACAAGGGGTACGCGGTGGCGAAGCTCGAGGACTACGTGTGAGCCGGGCGCGCCGGCTCACCGCCGCCCTGGCCCTGGCCGGCGCGCTGTTCGCCCTCCCGGCCTGCGCGTCCTCGGTCGACCCGATCGAACGGCTCGGCCGCAAGGCGGCGGAGAAGGTCACCCCGCGGCCGCGCCCCAAGCCGGCCGCGGTGCGCCCTTCGCGGTCCGCCGCGCCTCGCATCGTGCCCCTCGGGCCCCTGGTGCCCCTCGGATCCCGCGGGTCTCTCGGGCCTCTCGTACGGAACCGCGGAATCCGTCCGGACGTTCCCTCCGTTCGGGCCGCCGCGCACGCCACGGGGTCGTGAATTGGCACTCCGCTTGACCGAGTGCTAATCGCGGCCATAGTCTCGGCTCTGGCACTCCCCGCAGGAGAGTGCCAACACAGCGACGGGCAGGTCCGGCACCCGCGACGACGGATCGACCTGGTCGCCACCTCAGACAGTTAACCCCGTGAGATCTCCGAAGGGGGAGGTCGGATCGTGACGACCGCCAGCTCCAAGGTTGCCATCAAGCCGCTTGAGGACCGCATCGTGGTCCAGCCGCTCGACGCCGAGCAGACCACGGCCTCCGGCCTGGTCATCCCGGACACCGCGAAGGAGAAGCCCCAGGAGGGCGCCGTCCTCGCCGTGGGCCCGGGCCGCTTCGAGAACGGCGAGCGCCTGCCGCTCGACGTTCAGGTCGGCGACGTCGTGCTCTACAGCAAGTACGGCGGCACCGAGGTGAAGTACAACGGCGAGGAGTTCCTCGTCCTCTCGGCTCGCGACGTTCTCGCGATCATCGAGAAGTAAGTCACCAAGGACCATCCCAGGCACCTTGCAGATGCCTTGAACTGCGCCCCCGACCCCCTGGATTCCCGCGGGCGTCGCGGGGCGCAGTTTCGTTCCAACGATTTCCGAGAGGGCTGAACCGCTCCCATGGCGAAGATCCTGAAGTTCGACGAGGACGCCCGTCGCGCCCTTGAGCGCGGCGTCAACAAGCTTGCCGACACGGTGAAGGTGACGATCGGCCCCAAGGGCCGCAACGTCGTCATCGACAAGAAGTTCGGCGCGCCCACCATCACCAACGACGGCGTCACCATCGCCCGCGAGGTCGAGCTCGAGGACCCGTACGAGAACCTCGGCGCCCAGCTGGTGAAGGAGGTGGCGACCAAGACCAACGACATCGCGGGTGACGGCACCACCACCGCCACCGTGCTCGCCCAGGCCCTGGTCCGCGAGGGTCTGCGCAACGTCGCCGCCGGCGCCTCGCCGTCGTCCCTGAAGAAGGGCATCGACGCCGCCGTCAAGGCCGTCTCGGACGAGCTCCTCGCCACCGCGCGCCCGATCGACGACAAGGCCGACATCGCCGCCGTCGCCGCGCTCTCCGCGCAGGACCAGCAGGTCGGCGAGCTCATCGCCGAGGCCATGGACAAGGTCGGCAAGGACGGTGTCATCACCGTCGAGGAGTCCAACACCTTCGGCCTGGAGCTCGACTTCACCGAGGGCATGGCCTTCGACAAGGGCTACCTCTCCCCGTACATGGTGACCGACCAGGAGCGTATGGAGGCCGTCCTCGACGACCCGTACATCCTGATCAACCAGGGCAAGATCTCCTCCATCCAGGACCTCCTGCCGCTGCTCGAGAAGGTCATCCAGTCCGGCGCCTCCAAGCCGCTGCTGATCATCGCCGAGGACGTCGAGGGCGAGGCCCTCTCCACTCTCGTCGTCAACAAGATCCGTGGCACCTTCAACGCCGTCGCCGTCAAGGCGCCCGGCTTCGGTGACCGCCGCAAGGCGATGCTCCAGGACATGGCCGTCCTCACCGGCGCCACCGTCATCTCCGAGGAGGTCGGCCTCAAGCTCGACCAGGCCGGTCTGGACGTGCTGGGCACCGCCCGCCGCGTGACCGTCTCCAAGGACGACACCACCATCGTCGACGGTGCCGGCTCCTCCGAGGAGGTCGTGGGCCGCGTCAACCAGATCAAGGCCGAGATCGACGCCACGGACTCCGACTGGGACCGCGAGAAGCTCCAGGAGCGCCTCGCGAAGCTGGCCGGCGGCGTGTGCGTGATCAAGGTCGGCGCCGCCACCGAGGTGGAGCTGAAGGAGAAGAAGCACCGTCTGGAGGACGCCATCTCCGCGACCCGCGCCGCGGTCGAGGAGGGCATCGTCTCCGGTGGTGGCTCCGCGCTCGTCCACGCCGTCAAGGTCCTCGAGGGCAACCTCGGCAAGGAGGGCGACGAGGCCACCGGTGTCGCCGTCGTCCGCCGCGCCGCCGTCGAGCCGCTGCGCTGGATCGCCGAGAACGCCGGCCTCGAGGGCTACGTCATCACCTCGAAGGTGGCGGAGCTGGAGAAGGGCAACGGCTTCAACGCCGCCACCGGCGAGTACGGCGACCTGGTCAAGGCCGGCGTCATCGACCCGGTCAAGGTGACGCGCTCCGCCCTGGAGAACGCCGCCTCCATCGCCTCCCTGCTGCTCACCACCGAGACCCTCGTGGTGGAGAAGAAGGAAGAGGAGCCGGCGGACGCGGGCCACGGCCACGGCCACGGCCACTCCCACTGAGGCCCCCAGCCTCGGTAGCTCTCCGTAGCTCATGAGGCCGAGGCCCGGTGTTCCCGTCGCGGGAGCACCGGGCCTCGCCCGTTTCCCGAGTGCACGCCGCCAGGGCCTGTCCGGCCATGATCCGCCGGACGGGCGCTAGGACTCGATCACGCCGAGCAGCCCCATCAGGCCGAGCAGGTCGTACTGCCACCACCCCTCGACGATCTTCCCGTCGTCCCGGCAGCGGTAGATGGTCATCCCGGTCATGGCCACCTTGATGCCGGTGGGCTGGAGCCCCATGAAGTCGCCCGTGTGGGTCGCGTTCCAGGTCCAGCGCGTGCACACCCGGTCGCCCTCGGCGATCTGGTCGTCGATCTCGAAACTGAAGTCGAAGCCCTTCCGCCACATCTCGGCCTCGCGCCGCAGCGCGTCCATGCCGATGGTGTCCTGCTCGTTGTGGGGATCGTGGTCGTGGTACGACTCCGCGACCACCTCGTCGAGCGGCGGCAGCTCACCCTCCGCCCCGAGCAGCTCCAGGAGCCGACGGGCGTTGGTCTTGTAGAGGGCCTCGTCCCGCACGACGTCCAGGTCGGTGAAGGTGGGCATCTCGTCGCAGAGCGCGACCATCTCCCGGAAGATCTTGTCCGTCTCGGGGAGCTGCGAATTGCGCATGGCCACGTCGTACGAGGGGAACTCGACGATCTCCACGACATGCGAGGCGTCGGAGCGATCGGTGCCGACGATGCTGTGGGTGGCGGTGCGCTTGCCCTTGGTGGATTCGACCCACCGGTCCATCAGCCGGTTCAGGTCCTCGGCCCGGCTGGTCTTGAGATCGATGATCTGTACGAAGGTCATGGCGCCTCCCGGAGACGTCAGCGAGCCCGGTAGGACCCTTCCAGTCTAGGTCCGGGAACGGGGGATGCCCTGGCAGCATGGAGGCCATGGAACGGGGGACCGAGCGGGGGATCGGCGTCGAGAACGCCGAGGGCGTCGTGGTGATCGGCGACGGCAACCGGGTCGCGGTGGGTACGGGTGCGGCGCACCCCGTCCGCTCCGGCTACCGGGAACAGGTGCGGCGTCTCGCACCCGACGAACTCGTCGGCCGCGAGCGGGAGCTGGCCGAGCTCGAAGCCTTCTGCCGCCCGGGCGCCGGGGCCGGCTCCGGGCCGGCGTACGTGTGGTGGCGGGCGGACGCGTGGGCGGGCAAGACCGCCCTGCTCGCCTGGTTCACCCTGAACCCGCCGCCGGGCGTGCGGCTCGTCTCCTTCTTCGTCACCGCCCGCATGGCCGCCCAGAACGACACCACCGCCTTCACCGACGTCGTCCTGGAACAGCTCGCCGAAATCGCCGGAGAACCCCTCCCCGCGCTGCTCACCGCCGCCACCCGCGAGGCCCATCTGCTGCGCCTGTACGGGACCGCCGCCCGCGCCTGCGCGGCGCGCGGCGAACGGCTCGTGCTCCTGGTCGACGGCCTCGACGAGGACCGCGGCGTCACCACGGGCGCCGACGCCCACTCGATCGCCGGCCTGCTGCCCGCCGACGGCCTCCGCGTGATCGTCTCCGGCCGCCTCAACCCGCCGCTCCCGCCCGACGTCCCCGACGGCCACCCGCTGCGCGACCCGGCCGTCGTACGGCTCCTGGCCCCGTCCCCGGCGGCCCGCGCCATCCGCGCCGACGCCGAACGCGAACTGAAGCACCTCCTCGCCGGCGGCGGCCTGCCCTACGAACTCCTCGCCCTGCTCACCGCCTCCGGCGGCGGCCTGACGGCGGACGACCTGGCCGGCCTGACCGGTGAGGTCCCGTACCGGGTGAAGGATCTGCTGCGTACGGGACCGGGCCGGACGTTCGCGCTGCGCGGCGACGGCTACCTCCTCGCCCACGAGGAACTGGCCGTCGGCGCGAGGGAGATGCTGGGTGAGCGAGAACTCGCCCGGTGGCGCGAGGCCTTGCACGCCTGGGCCGAGGAGTGGCGGGCACGCGGTTGGCCCGAGGGCACGCCGGACTACCTGCTGCGCGGGTACGTGGCGATGCTGCGGGCCGCCGAGGACGTGGACCGGCTGACGGGCTGCGCGCTCGACGCCGTACGGCACGACCGGATGCTGGCGGCGACGGGCGGGGACGCGGCGGCGCTCGACGAGGTCGCGGCGGCGGGGGAGGAGCTGCTTGCCCGGTCGTCACGGCCGGACGCCCTCGTCGTGATGCTGCGGCTGGCGCTGCGGCGCTCGGCGCTGAAGGCCCGTAACGGGGTGGTCCCGGCGCAGCTGCCCGCGGCCTGGGCGGAGTTGGGTGAGACGGACCGGGCGCTGGCCCTCGCGCGCGGGCTCGAACCGGCGAACCGGGCACGTGCGCTGTGCGCCGTGGCGGAGGTGCTGCGCGGCGCGGGCGACCCGGGGCAGGCGTACGCCGTGCTCACCGAGGCCGGGACGGCGGCCCTGGGCACCCGGGAGCCCGAGCGGACCTTCACGCTCTGGACCGTGGGTTCGGCCTGGCTGGAGGCGGGCGACCTCGACCGGACGGAACGCGTGATGCACGCCCTGCCCGAGGGCTCGCGAAGCCGCCTGCTGCTCGACCTGATCGGGGCCTGGGCCGGCGCGGGCGACGTCGAGCGCGCGCTCGGCGCGGCGCGCGACGAGAAGGACCGGCGGACCCGGGACGAGGGCTTCGCGGTCGTCTGCGGCGCCCTTGAGGCCGCGGGCCGAGGCGCCGAGGCGCTCGACCTCGCGCGCGGGGCGGAGGGCCGCGCCCGTGCCCTGGCCCTGATCCGGATCGGAGGTGCCCGGCGCGGGCCCGGCCGGGAGCCGGCGGCGGACGCGCTGGTCGAGGAGGGGCTCGCCCACGTCGCGTGGGAGGACCTCGAAAAGGACACGCGCTTCGCCGGTGACCTGGTCACCGTGCTGGTCGCCGACGGGGCGGTCGAGCACGCCGAGCGGCTGGTCGCGGAGGCACGGGTACGACTGGAGCGGCGCGACCGGCGGCTGCCGGTGGACGGGCTCCCGCTCGCGTCGATGCGGGTGGCGCTGCTCCTCGGCCTGGTGCGGGCGGGCGAGCCGGACCGCGCCGAGTCGCTGCTCGGCCTGCTCGGCGCGCCCCACGACCGGGGTCGGGTCATGGCGGAGCTCGCCGAGCACTGGGCCCGGCAGGGCGCGGTGGAGCGGATCGAGCCCCTGCTGGACGGGGTGACCGACCCCTTCTTCCGCGTCCGCCTCGTGGAGGCGCTGATCGGGGCCCTGGTCATGGCGGGGCGGGAAGGTGACGCCGAGGCGCTGGCCTGGCGGGAGACGGCGCCGGCCGACCGGCGCGGGCTCGCCCTGAAGGTGCGCCTGGTGCGGGCGCTGACGGCGGCGGGACGGGGGGAGCGAGCGGGGGAGCTCCTCGGCCGGGTCGAGGCCGAGTGCCGGGAGCCCCGGCCGGAGGAAGCGGCCCCGGTTCTCGGCGCCGTCGCGGAGGAGCTGACGCTGGCGGGCCACCGGGAAGAAGCGCACCGGCTCACCGAGGGCCTGACGGCCGGGACCGACCGGGAGCCCGAACTGCTGCGGGTGGTGCGGGGCCTGGTCGCGGCGGGCCGGCACGAGGAGGCGGCCCGGGAGGCGGAGGGGGCCCGGTCCAACCAGCGCGACTACCTCCGGAAGTTGGTCGCCCGCTGCCGGGACGTGCGCGGAGCCGGTCAACTCGCCGAGGAGTTCGACCGGCCGGTGGCCGACCGGGGCTGTGTGACCGTCGAGGTGCACGAGGACGTGCCGCGCCCGCTGCCCGCGCCCCTCCCGTCCGCCCTCCCCTCGGACGCGGAGACGGCGGCTGAGCGGGCCCGGGCGCTGCACACGGAGGGCCGGGAGGAAGAGGCGGCCGCGGCGCTCGACCACGCGGTGGCGGCGATGCGCCGGGTGCTGCGGCGCACGGCCGCGCCGCTGGCGACCGTGGTGCGGGCCCAGCGGGAGCTGGGAACGACGGCGGAGCTGGCCGCGCTCCTGGACGAGGCGGAGACGTACGTACGACTTCTCACCGGGCAGCGGGAGCTCGCGCATCTGGCCCGGGCCTGTGTCGCCGGTGGCTTCCCCGACCGGGCGGTGTCCCTCATGCGCGACCTGGGCCCGGCGGACTCCAGGGGCGACATCGCTGATCAGCTGAGCCTCGTCCGGGTCCTGGCCCGGGCCGGGGAGCACGCCCGCGCGGAGCGCCTGCTCGGCTCGCTCGCCCCGCTCGGCAGCCTGTGCACTCCCGCGTACGCGCACCTCGCCGCCGAGCACCCCGACGCGGCCTCCGGCCGCGAACTCGCCGCCCACGCCCTCCACCTCGGCCCCTGGTACGACGCCCTGCCCGGCCTCCTCGCCCACGCCCCCGAGGCCGTCCCCCTCGTCGTCGCCGAGGCCGAGCGGCTACGCCGAGCGCTGCAGATCTGAGGCCCGCACCTCCTCGGCGAACGGCTCGCCCCGCGCGTACCTGGCCACCTCGTCGAGGGCATGGTCGGCCATCCGGTGCAGCTCGTTGCCGAGCGAGCCGGCCACGTGCGGGGTGAGCAGCACGTTGGGCAGGTCCCACAACGGGGAGTCGGCGGCGGGCAGTTCGGGATCGGTCACGTCGAGGACGGCGTGCAGTCGGCCGCTGGTGACGTGGGGCAGCAGGGCGTCCTCGTCGACGAGCGAGCCGCGCGAGGTGTTGATCAGGGTCGCGCCGTCGGGCATCGCGGCCAGCTGGGCCGCGCCGATCATGCGGTAGGTGGCGGGGAGCTGGGGCGCGTGGACGGAGACGACGGTGCTGCGGGCGCACAGCTCGTCGAGGCCGACGAGTTCGACGCCGGGCGGGGGCGTGGTGACGTACGGATCGTGGAGCAGGACGTCGAGGTCGAAGGGGCGCAGCAGGTCGAGGACGCGGCGGCCGATGCGGGAGGCGCCGATGATGCCGATGGTGCGGCGGTGGTTGCCCCAGGTGGCGGACTCGGTGAGCCAGGACCGGTCGGTGCGCAGCTCGGCGTACCGCCGGGCGGAGTGCAGCACCTGCTTTCCGGCGAGGAGGATCACGGCGAGCGTGTACTCGGCGACGGGCAGCGCGTTGGCGGCGGCGGCCGAGGTGACGTGGATGCCGCGTTCCCAGCAGGCGTCGGTGATGTGGTGCTTGACCGAGCCGGCGGCGTGGACGACGGCCTTGAGGCGCGGGGCGCGCGCGAGGACGTCGGAGGTGAGCGGGGTGGCGCCCCAGCAGGTGAGGAGGACCTCGGCCCCGGCGAGCGCGGCGGCGGCCGCGGGCGTGGGCGCGGTGAGGTCGTGGGCGACGAGGTGCGGATCGGTGCGGGCGAGGGCGGCGAGACGGGTGCGGTGGGCGTCGGTGAGGAGGTGCTCGGCGACGCCCGGGCCCATGGCCAGCAGGAGTCCGGGCCTGTGGTCGGGGCGGTTGTCAGTGGTGGGGTGCATGCTGGGAACTGCGCTCCTCACTTGACGCTGCCGGCGGTCAGACCCGCCTTCCAGTGGCGCTGGAGGGAGACGAAGGCGACGACGAGGGGGACGACGGCGAGCAGGGATCCGGTGACGACGAGGGGGTAGTAGCCGGGTTCGGCGTGGGCGTTGCTGTTCCACGCGTAGAGGCCGAGGCTCAGCGGGAAGAGCTTCTGGTCCGAGAGCATCACCAGGGGGAGGAAGAAGTTGTTCCAGATCGCGGTGAACTGGAAGAGGAAGACGGTCACGAAGCCCGGCATGATCATGCGCAGCCCGATGGACCAGAAGGTGCGCAGCTCGCCGGCCCCGTCGATACGGGCGGCTTCGAGGGCCTCGTCGGGGATGTAGCCGGCGCTGAAGACGCGGGCGAGGTAGACGCCGAAGGGGTTGACGAGTACGGGGACGAGGACGGCCCAGTAGGTGTTGACGACGCCCGCCTCGCTCGCGAGCAGGTACATGGGCAGGGCGAGCGCGGTGGTCGGGACGAGCACGCCGAGCAGGACGACGCCGAACAGCTTCTCCTTGCCCCGGAAGTCGTACTTGTCGAAGGCGTAGCCCGCGGCGACGCTCACCAGCGAGCAGCCGAGGGCGCCCACCACCGCGTAGAGAAGGCTGTTGAGGTACCAGCGGAAGTAGATGCCGTCGTCGTGAGCGGCGAGCCGGCTCAGGTTGCCGCCGAGGTCGAAGCCCTCGAAGGAGAAGGCGTTTCCGGCGAGGAGTCCGCCGGCGTCCTTGGTGGCGGCGGTGAGCAGCCAGGCGAGGGGGAAGAGCATGTAGCCCGCGGCGAGGACGAGGGCGCCGTTGACGGCGGTCCTGGAGAGCCAGATGCTCGGGCGGCGGTTGCGGGACCGGCTGCTCATGCGGCCTGCTCCTTCCGGCGGGCGCCCGTCAGCCGGGTCACGGCGAAGGACAGCAGCGCCGCCGTCAGCGCGAGCAGGACGGCCGTGGCCGCGGCCAGGCCGTAGTCGTTGCGGTCGAACGCGGCGGTGTAGGCGTACATGTTGGGCGTCCAGGTGGAGGTGACGGCCGAGCCCGTGCCCTTGTTGAGGATCAGCGGTTCGGTGAAGAGCTGGAGCGAGCCGATGACCGTGAACAGCGCCACCATCACCAACGACGGCCTGATCAGCGGCAGTTTGATGGCGAGGGCGGTGCGCCAGGCGCCGGCGCCGTCGACGGTGGCGGCCTCCAGGACGGAGCGGTCGATGGCCTGGAGCGCGGCGTAGAAGATCACCACGTTGTAGCCGAGCCATTCCCACAGCGCGATGTTGACGACGGAGGGGAGGGAGCCCTCGGGGGAGAAGAAGTCGAAGCCGGTGCCGCCGGCCTCCATGGCCTGGACGACCGGGCTGAGCTGGGGCGTGTAGAGGTAGACCCAGATCAGCGCGGCGATGATGCCGGGGACGGCGTGCGGCAGGAAGAGCGCCAGCTGGAAGAGGCGGCGGGCGCGGGCGAGGGCGGAGTCCAGCAGCAGGGCGAGGCCGAGGGCCCCGGTGAGCAGCAGCGGGATGTAGAGCAGGCAGTAGCCGAGCAGCACGCCGAAGCCCTCGCGGAAGGCCCGGTCACCCAGCGCCGCGGTGTAGTTGTCGAGTCCGCTGAAGACGGTCTCGGTGCCGCCGAAGCCGAGCCCCGACTGCTTCTCGGTGAAGAGGCTGAGCCAGCCGGCGTAGCCGATCGGCACCACCATCACCGCGGTGAACAGCAGGAAGAACGGGGCCAGCAGGGTCGCCGCCGCGCGGGTGCGGGCCTTCACGGGATCAGCCCTCGACCTTCAGGCCGCGCTTGGTGAGCTCGGCGACGGTGGCGTCGTGGCCGGCCCTCACCGCGTCGGCGATGGTCGGACCGCCCTGGGCGATCTTGCCGAACTGGTCCTTGATGGTGGTGTTGGTGGTGCCGGTGCTCGGCCCCCAGGCCCAGTTCTTCTGGATGGTGGCGCCGGACTGCTCGAAGAGGGCGTAGATGTCCTCGCCGCCGTAGTAGCTCGCGTCGAAGACGGACTTGGCGACCGGGCGCAGCGCGGTGGCGGCGGGGAAGGCGCTGGAGGTGCCGGAGGCGATGCGGGCCTTCACGCCGGCCTCGGTGGTGGACATCCACTCGGCGAACTCGACCGCCGCGGCCTTCTTCTTGCTGCCCTTGGTGACGGCGAAGGAGGTGCCGCCGAGCATGCCGCTGGCCGGGGTGCCCCAGTTCGGCATGGGCGCGACGGCCCACTTGCCGCTCTGCTCGGGCAGGGTGCCCTTGAGGACGCCCGCGCCCCAGGAGGCGCCGAGGTAGCCGATGGTGGTGCCGTTCTTCAGCGAGCCGGTCCACTCGGGGCTGAAGGAGGCGTCCATGTGGACGAGGTCGGCGTCGAGCAGGCCCTGCCAGTAGTTCGCGACCCTGGTGGTGGCCGGGTCGGTGGTGTCGATCTTCCAGGTGTCGTTCTCGGCCTTGAACCACTGGGCGCCGGCCTGCCAGGCCATGGCCTCGAACGTCGTCGGGTCGTCCGGGAAGAAGGTGGCGATCCGGGCCTTGGCGTCGGCCTTCTTCACCTTCTCGGCCGCCGACTTGAACGCGTCCCAGGTCTTCGGGACCTCGACGCCGTACTTCGCGAAGAGGTCCTTGCGGTAGTAGAAGGCCTGCGGGGCCGCGTCGAAGGGCACGGCCCAGCTCCTGCCGCCGAGGGTGGTGAGCTCGACGGCCTGCGGCAGCAGCTTGGCGCGGTCCGCTTCGGTGAATCGGTCGCCGATGTCCTGCAGGGCGCCGGAGGAGACGAACTCGGGGAGCGAGGAGTACTCGATGGAGACCAGGTCGGGGGCGTTGCCCGCCTTCACCGCGTTGGAGATCTTGGCGTAGCCGCCGGCGGTGCCCGAGGGGATCTCCTCGAAGACGACCCGGATGTCGTCGTGCGAGGCGTTGAAGGCGGCGACGACGTCCTTGGAGCCCTTGGCCCAGCCCCAGAACGTGAGGGTCACGGGCCCGGCGGAGTCCTTGGAGGTACCGGAGTCACCGCTTCCGCCGCAGGCCGTGAGGACGGCCAGGGCGGCGGCGGTGCCGGCTATGACACGGGTGGTTCTGGTCCGACTGCTCCAACTGCTGCTCACGGCACGGCTCCTGACACGGCGGCGTGGACGGGTTGGCCGTGATCCTGGGACGGTTCATGAGCGAAGTCAAGAGCGAAAGATTGATTGATCGAAAAAAGATCAAACCGAACGGGGTGGCCGACTACCCGCGGGGCGCCCCGCACGAGTCCCGCACCCGCAGCCGCGGCAGCAGGCTCAGATGCCGCTGCGCCCGCTCCTCCCCGCCGCTCTCCAGGACCCGCTCCACCAGCAGCTCCGTGGCCTGCCGGCCCACCTCCCGCTTGGGCGGGGCGACCGCCGTCAGCGGGGTGTCGGCGAGCGCGGCGACCTCGTCGTCGTACGCGATCAGGGCCAGGTCCTCCGGCACCCGCACGCCCAGCTCCGCGAGCCGCTGCACGATCTGGATCGCGTCCACGTCGTTGTGCACGAGCGCCGCGCTCGCCCGCCCCCCGGTCACCGCCCCGTGCAGCGCCCGCACCGCCCGCTCGAAGCCCTCCGGATCGGTCTCGGCCGGCACGGAGTCGATCACCGCCCGGGGCGCGTCGAGGTCCAGGGCGCGCAGCGCCTCGGCGTAGCCGGCGCGCACCGCGAGCGCCGTCGGGCTGTCGCCGCGCGCGACCAGGAGCGGGGTCGCGTGGCCGAGTCCGATCAGGTGGCGCACGGCGAGCAGCACCCCGTGCGCGTGGTCCGACGACACCCGGTCGAGGACGTCGAGCGGGCTGCCCGGATCCGCCCGGCGCTCCACGAGCACGGCCGGCACCGGCAGCCCGGCCAGCCAGTCCCCGTAGGCCGGCCGGTCCTCCGGGCCGCGCCAGCCCGGCGCCACCAGGACGCCCTCGGCGCCCGCCGCGAGCAGCCCCTCGGTGCGGGCCCGGTCGTCCTCGGGCCGGTAGTCGGAGATCCGCAGGATCAGCCGGGCGCCGGCCCGCGCGGCGGCCTCGTGGGCACCGCGGATGACCTCGGCGAAGTAGTACGTGGCGGAGGGCGCGAGCAGCCCGAGCACCAGGCCGCCGGCGCCGGGCCCGGATCCGGCGGGCCCCGGGGCGCCCTCGGGCCAGGACACCTGGCCGTGCACCCGGTCGAGCAGGCCCTTCGCGGCCAGCGCCTCGACGTCCCGGCGCGCGGTCACGGGGGAGACCCCGAGCAGTCCGGCCAGGTCGGAGACGCGGGCCGTGCCGCGCTCGCGCACCAGGGCCAGGAGTCGGTCGTGTCGTTCGGCAGCACTCTCGCGCACGGCGCGGTTCCCCCTTGCGGTGGTGGTCGTCCCCCGACCTTAGAGCAGGTCGAGTCGAAATGATCGAACGGAAGAAGTTTCGATCATTCGCTCCGATTCCTCTTGACGTTCGATCGAAGCGTGTTCAGGATTCCGGGCGACGCCGACGTCACCCCGCGGAAGCACGGAATCCCAGGGAGCATCATGCAACCGCCGCCCGAGAACCGGGAGCTCAGTCCGTACACCGGCTGGACCCGCGCCCACTGGGAGCACGCCGCCGACCGGCTGCTGCGCGCCGTCCGCCCCCACGCCTCGCCCGGCGGCGGCCTGATCGGCCTCCCCGGACCCCGCCCCAGCTGGTCCGGCGCCCGCTCCGACGGCCTGGAGGGCTACGCCCGCACCTTCCTCCTCGCCGCCCTCCTCGGCGCGGACACCACCCGGCCCGGCGCCGACGCCCATCCCGGCGCGGACGCCCATCCCGGCGCGGACACCACCCGGCCCGCCGCCGCCCTCCTCGGCGCCGCCGCCCGACCCTGCGCCGACGCCCATCTCGACCGCTACGCCGCCGGACTCGCCGCCGGCACCGCGAAGCCCGGCGGCGACGGTCCCGACGACTGGCCGCTCATGGCCGACACCCGCCAGGCCGTCGTCGAGTCCGCCTCCGTCGCCCTCGCCCTGCGCCTCACCCGCACCCGCCTCTGGGACCGGCTCGACGACCCCGTCCGGCAGCGGACCGTCGACTGGCTGCTCCCCGCCCTCGACCCGTCCCCCGTCGACAACAACTGGTGGCTCTTCGGTCTCACCGTCGCCGGCTTCCTCCAGGACGCCGGCATCGAGACCGACCGCGCCGCCGCCACCATCACCCGCTCCCTCGACCGGATCGAGCGCTGGTACCTCGGCGGCGGCTGGTACAGCGACGGCGACAACCGCGCCTTCGACCACTACAACGCCTGGGCCCTGCACCTCTACCCCGTCCTGCACGCCCACCTCGCCGGCGACCGCGCACTGCTCGACCGCCACGGCCCCCGGCTGCGCGCCCAACTCGACGACCACGTCCACCTCTTCGACGCCGACGGCGCCCCCGTCCCGTACGGGCGGTCCCTGACCTACCGCTTCGCCGCCGCCGCGGCCCCCTGGCTCGGCGCCCTCACCGGACACACCCCGCTCACCCCCGGCGCCACCCGCCGGCTCGCCTCCGGCGCCCTGCGCCACTTCCTCGACCGGGGCGCCACCGACGAGCGCGGCCTGCTCACGCTCGGCTGGCACGGCCCCTACGAGCCCGTCCTCCAGCCCTACTCCGGACCCGGCTCCCCCTACTGGGCGTCCAAGGGCTTCCTCGGCCTGCTGCTCCCCGCCGACCACCCCGTGTGGACCGCGACCGAGGAACCGCTGCCCGCCGAACGCGCCGACACCGTACGGCCCTTCGGCCCCACCGGCCTGCTCGCCCAGACCACCGCCGCCGACGGACTCGTCCGCCTCCACAACCACGGCAGCAACCACGTACGGCCTGCCGAGAGCCCCGGGTCCGGTGCCGACGACCCCGGCTACGCCCGCCACGCCTACTCCACCCGTACCGGACCCACCACCGCCCCCGACCCCGCCGACAACCACTTCGCGCTGCTCCTGCCCGACGGCACCGCCACCGCCCGCGGCCCCGCCACCCCGCTCGGCACCGGCCCCGACCGGGCCCTGTCCGCACACCATCCGCTGCCCGGCGTCCGCGTCGTCTCCGCCGTCCTCGTCCACGGCCGCGCCGAGGTCCGCGCCCACCTCGTCCTCGGCGCCCCGGACGGGACCCCCGTACGGCAGACCGGCTGGACCACGGGAACCACGGCCGACACCCCGGTCTCCCAGCTCCACCCCGTCCACGGCTACGCCCCCGAGGTCGCCCGACTCCCCACCGGCGCCACCCTCCAGG
Source organism: Streptomyces sp. NPDC004327 (assembly GCF_042873935.1). Classification (NCBI taxonomy): domain Bacteria; kingdom Bacillati; phylum Actinomycetota; class Actinomycetes; order Kitasatosporales; family Streptomycetaceae; genus Streptomyces; species Streptomyces sp. NPDC004327. The sequence continues at coordinate 564,550 of NZ_JBIAME010000003.1, forward strand.
GCCCCGGCCCGACCCGCACCCCGGCACTCCACGGCACCACCCACGGCCCCGAGACCCTCTTCGTCGCCCTCGCCTCCCTCACGGCAGAACCCGACCCGGCCCCCGTGGCCGGCCTCGCTGACGTCCGGGTCACCGGCCCCCGCACGCTCACGGTGACCTGGCAGAACGGCACCACCGCACGTCTCGATCTCGCCGACTCCGACTGTGGAGGCGGACGTGCATGATGCGATCTCGCGTTGTGCCGAGGCATTCACGTAAGCGGTACGAGGGCCCAGGCGCGGAGCGCCTCGTAAGGGAGTCCCGTACCCCATCCCGTAAGGGTTCCCATGACCCCGTAAGGCCCCGTAAGGCCCCGTAAGACCCCGTACGGGGTCACTGCGGGCCGTACTTGCGGCCCGCCTTCGACGACACGCCGCCGAGCAGCGCGCGCGGCGCCAGCTTCACCACGCCCATCAGCGCCTTGTAACGGGGATCCGGGACGGACAGCGTCCTGCCCCGGGCCAGATCGGTCAGCGCCGCGGCCACCAGTTTGTCGGCGTCCAGCCACATCCAGCCCGGGATGTTGTCCGTCCCCATCCCCGCCCGCTCGTGGAACTCCGTCCGCACGAAGCCGGGGCACAGCGCCATCAGCCGCACGCCACTGCCCGCGAGGTCCCGGGCCGCGCCCTGGGTGAACTGCACGACCCACGCCTTGGACGCGCCGTACGTGCCGCGCGGCACGAACGCGGCCACCGAGGCGACGTTCACCACCCCGCCCCGGCCGCGCGTGCGCATCGCCGCGGACGCCGCCGAGGTCAGCCGCAGCACCGCCTCGCAGTGCACCTTCAGCATGGTCAGCTCGTCGGCCATGGACACTTCGAGGAAGCGGCCCTTGTTGCCGAACCCGGCGTTGTTGACGAGCAGGTCGACCGGGCGCTTGGTGTCGGAGAGCCGCGCCTCGACGGCCGTGATGCCCTCCTCCGTGGAGAGGTCCGCGGTGAGCACCTCGGCCTCGATCCCGTGCCGGTCGTGCAGCTCGGTGGCCTGCTCGCGCAGCCGCTTCATGTCCCGGGCCACCAGGACCACGTCATGTCCGTCGGCGGCGAGCCGCCGCGCGAAGGCGGCGCCGATGCCGGCGGTCGCGCCCGTAATCAGTGCAGTCGTCATACGCGGCACGTTAGCCCGCGCCGTGTGGAGGCCGTGTGCGGGAATCCACCGCCCTCGGGCGGCGGCCTTATCGCTTCGCGTACTTGTCGGCGTACGTGCGCGCGAGCCCGAGCAGCCCCGACTCCATCCACTCGGCCGCCACCAGCGTCTCCGGCAGCAGCGAGCGGTCGGTCGTCGCCGCGTGGTGCAGCCGGGCGACGGTGATGTCGTGGGCGGGTCGGTGGACGATCTCGATGCCGTCGCCCGCCCGGACCTCGCCCGGGACGATCACCCGGCAGAACGCGCCGGGCCCGGCCGCCGACTCGTTGAAGCGGCGGACCCAGCCGGCCTCGTCGAGGAAGCCGGCGAAGGTGCGGCACGGGATGCGGCCGCCGGTCACCTCCAGGACCACCTGCCCGCCGATCCGCCAGCGCTCGCCGAGCAGGGCGTTGTTCACGTCGAGGCCGCGGGTGGTGAGGTTCTCGCCGAAGGAGCCGGGCGCGAGGTCGCGGCCGAGTGCGCGCTCCCAGTGGTCGAGGTCCTCGCGCGCGAAGGCGTACACGGCGCGGTCGTTCCCGCCGTGGAAGCGCAGGTCGCAGACGTCGTCCCCGGCGACCCCGCTCGACGCCGTGCCGGCGGGGCCCGGCGCGTCGAGCCGCACGGGCCCGGCGACCGGCCGCTTGTCGATGCCCGTCTCGCCCGAGGGGGCGTTCGTGTACTCCACGGCCTTGGCCCGGCCCGCGTTCACGCTCAGCAGCTCCATCGACTCCATGGCCGCACCCTAATCCGAACACCTCAAAGCTGACCAGCGAAATTCGCCTGCGGACCCAAGACCCGCTTATGCTCGACGCATGATCGAGGCCCGCCACCTCCGTGTCCTGCGCGCCGTCGCCGCCACCGGCTCCTTCTCCGCCGCCGCGCGCGAACTCGGCTGCACCCAGCCCGCGGTGAGCCAGCAGATGAAGGCGCTCGAAGCCTCCGCCGGCACGCCGCTGCTCGTCCGCACCGGCCGCGAGACGCGGCTCACCCAGGCCGGCGAGGCCCTGGTGCGGCACGCCTCCGGCATCCTCGCCGGGCTGACCGCCGCCGAGGAGGAGGTCGCCGCCATCGCGGGCCTGCGGGCCGGCCGGGTCCGCCTGGTCTCCTTCCCCAGCGGCAGCTCCACCCTCGTCCCCACCGCCCTCGCCGCCCTGCGCGCCGCCCACCCCGGCACCCGGGTCTCCCTCGTCGAGGCCGAGCCGCCGCGCTCGGTGGAGATGCTGCGCGAGGGCGACTGCGACGTGGCGCTCGCCTTCCGCTACGGCAGCGGGCCGGACGCCGCGGGCCGCGAGGCCTGGGACGACCTCGTCGTGCGCCCGCTGCTCGCCGACCGGCTCGTCGGCCTGGTCCCCGAGGGCCACCGGCTGGCCGGCGCGGACCCGGTCGCGATCGGCGAGCTCGCCGAGGACCCCTGGATCGCGGGCTGCCCGCGCTGCCGCCGCCAGCTCGTCGACGTCTGCGAGGCGGCGGGCTTCACGCCCCGCATCGACTTCGCCACCGACGACTACCCGGCCGTGGTGGGCCTGGTGGGCGCGGGCCTGGGCGTCGCCGTCCTGCCGGCCCTCGCCATCGAGTCCGTACGGCCGCGGGGCGCGGTCACCGTCACGGTCGAACCGGCCGTAGACCGCGAGATCGTCGCCCTGACCCTTCCGGACCTGGCCCAGGTCCCGGCCGTCGCCGCCACCCTCGACGAACTCGCCCGCGCGGCCACGCGCGCGTCGACGGGATCGAGGCCGGCGGGCGCGTAGGCGCCGGCCGTACGGGGCCGGGAAACGCGGGCCGGGCCGCCGTTCGGCGGATCCGCGCGCGACCGCGCCGCACGGTGGCGGGCCGGGGCGGCCGCGCGCCGGGGCCGGCCCCGCGCGGGCGCCGCACGCGATCCCGGCGCGGCGCCCCGCGGCGCGCCGGGCCCCGCTCTTCCGGCCCCGCCCGACGCCGTTCGGGTGACGGGCGCGCGGGGCCGTACGAGTGGTCCGCGGCGCGGCCGTACGGGTGAGGTCACGCCCTCGCGCGGCCGAGCGCGCGGGGTCGTACGGGCGTGCGCCCCGGGGCCGTCCGGGTGAGACGGTGCGGGCCGTCGGAGTGAGTGCCCCGGGTCCGTACGGGTGAGGGCCCTGCCGCCGTACGGGGGACGACCGCGGGCGCGGGCCGCGACCGTACGGGTGAGAGGGTCGGGCCGTACGGGTGAGGGCCCGTCCGGCGGGCCGGGGGCCGGACGGGGCCCTGACCGCGTCGCGCGCCCCCGGGCCGCGCGCGGTGCGGCGCCCGGTGTGCCGGCCCGTCAGGTCCCGTACGGGAAGCACCGGATGAGGAAACGTTCCTTCAGGACTTCAGGTCGTGGCGGCCGCCCTCGCCGTCGCGGTCGTGGTCGTGGTGACCAGGCGGTTGCGCGCCCGGCCCATGAGTTCCTCGCGTTCGTCCTCGGTGAGGCCGCCCCAGACGCCGTAGGGCTCCCGTACGGCGAGCGCGTGTGCCGCGCACTCCGCGCGTACCGGGCACCGCATGCAGACCTCTTTCGCCGAGTTCTCGCGCGCACTCCGTGCCGCGCCGCGCTCTCCCTCGGGGTGGAAGAACAGGGAGCTGTCCACTCCGCGGCAGGCCGCGAGGAGTTGCCAGTCCCACAGATCGGCGTTGGGTCCGGGAAGGCGGGAGAAATCTGCCATTGCGCTAGTCCCCTTGAAACCGTGTCGAGCGGATACGGATTGGTGGGCGGGTGGATGGCTGATCGACGGGGGCCCTTCGCCCCCGCGGGTCTCGGATACCTACCGTCTACTGTCTAAGTAGATGTAAATATGACTCATTGCGAATCTAGCCACAGACACCGCAAAAAGGGAAGAAAACCCGCTAAATGGGGCATAGGTTCGGGTGAAGGGCGGATGACCTGCGGCGCTCTCCTCCGCGTACGGTCCCTCACGTAGAGTGCCGAAGGTCGCCGTCCGACCCGTAACTCTTTCGAGTGACCATCGTTGAGAGTGCGAGGCGGTTGAAGGAACAAGCGCTCGGGCAGGTGTCCGAGGGCGTCAACCGCACAGGTGACCCGACGTACCAGCCCTGGAGGCTCAAGGTGACGCGCATCAGCTGCGAGAGCCGCGGAGGTCAGTCATGACATCCGTCCTCGTCTGCGACGACTCCCCGCTTGCCCGAGAGGCCCTTCGCCGTGCGGTAGCGACCGTGCCCGGCGTCGAGCGCGTGACCACCGCGGCCAACGGCGAGGAAGTCCTCCGCCGCTGGGGCGCGGACCGCTCGGACCTCATTCTCATGGACGTGCGCATGCCCGGTCTGGGCGGCGTGGAGACCGTCCGCCGGCTGCTCTCCGCGGACCCCGGCGCCCGCATCATCATGCTCACCGTCGCCGAGGACCTGGACGGCGTCGCGCTCGCCGTCGCCGCCGGTGCCCGTGGCTATCTGCACAAGGACGCCTCGCGCGCCGAGCTGCGGGCCACCGTCACCCAGGCCCTCGCCGACCCGACCTGGCGGCTCGCCCCGCGCCGGCTGCGCTCGGCCGAGATGGGCGCGGCACCCACCCTCACCGCCCGCGAGATCCAGGTCCTGGAGGGCATGAGCCACGGCCGCTCCAACGCGGAGATCGGGCGCGAGCTCTTCCTCTCCGAGGACACCGTCAAGACGCACGCACGGCGCCTCTTCAAGAAGCTGGGCGCCTCGGACCGGGCGCACGCCGTCGCGCTCGGCTTCCGCTGGGGCCTGGTGCGCTGACCTGCGGCCGTCGGCCGCATCCCCGTCCGCCGCGGGGCGGACGGGGTGGGCTTGTGTCACTTCCCCGCGGAATGCCGCATCCTTGAAGACGTGGAGTTCCTCGGGGACGAGACGAGCGAGCCGACGGAAGAAGACAAGCGGAAGGGGAGGGCGCAGGAGATGAGTGCCGGCGCACCTGCTCATAACGCTTCGGTGCACAAGTACGAGCGCGGTGCCGCGAACGAAGCGGCGCCGGGGCACCATGGAGCGATGCGCGACGACGATGCCGTGGGGTCACCCGTGCCCGCCGGGCAGGGGGAGATCGGTGCGCTGGTACGCCGTGCCGTCGAGGGGGACGCGCAGGCGACGCACGACCTCCTCGCGCGCGTGCACCCACTCGCCCTGCGCTACTGCCGCACCCGGCTGAACCGGCTGCCCGGTGACGCCCGCCACTTCACCGAGGACCTGGCCCAGGAGGTCTGTGTCGCCGTCCTCATGGCGCTGCCGCGCTACAAGGACACCGGCCGGCCCTTCGAGGCGTTCGTCTTCGCCATCGCCGGACACAAGGTCGCCGACCTCCAGCGGGCCGCCATGCGGCACCCGGGGTCGACGGCGGTGCCCTCCGACGAGATGCCCGAGCGGCCCGACGACTCCCTCGGCCCCGAGGAGCGGGCACTGCTCAGCGACGACGCCGAGTGGGCCAAGAAGCTGCTCGCCAACCTCCCGGACAACCAGCGCGAGCTGCTCGTGCTCCGGGTGGCCGTCGGGCTGACGGCCGAGGAGACCGGGCAGATGCTCGGCATGTCCCCGGGTGCGGTCCGGGTGGCGCAGCACCGCGCGCTGAGCCGGCTGCGGGCACTGGCCGAGCAGTAGCCCCGCCAGTAGTCCGGACCGGTAAGGCTCGCGAGGGACAGGTGTCCCTCACGTACACGTGCGAACGTCCAAAGATCCTTACTGATCTTGCTCGTGGAATGAGACACGGCCGCAGCCCGTTAGCATGGACATCCGCACCGATCAAGGCCACTGGGGAAGGTGTCATGACCAACATCGACGGAGTGCCCGAGAAATTCGCGACACTCGGGTTGACCTACGACGATGTGCTGTTGCTGCCGGGTGCATCCGAGGTGCTCCCCAACGCGGTCGACACCTCGTCCCGCATCTCTCGTAACGTCCGGGTCAACATCCCGCTGCTCTCCGCGGCGATGGACAAGGTCACCGAGTCCCGCATGGCGATCTCGATGGCCCGCCTGGGCGGCGTCGGCGTGCTGCACCGGAACCTCTCCATCGAGGACCAGGTCAACCAGGTCGACCTGGTGAAGCGTTCCGAGTCCGGCATGGTCACCGACCCGATCACCGTGCACCCCGAGGCGACGCTCGCCGAGGCGGACGCGCTGTGCGCCAAGTTCCGCATCAGCGGCGTCCCGGTCACCGACCCGGCCGGCAAGCTCCTCGGCATCGTGACCAACCGCGACATGGCCTTCGAGAGCGACCGCAGCCGTCAGGTCCGCGAGGTCATGACGCCGATGCCGCTCGTCACCGGCAAGGTCGGCATCTCCGGCGTGGACGCCATGGAGCTGCTGCGCCGCCACAAGATCGAGAAGCTGCCGCTGGTCGACGACCAGGGCGTGCTCAAGGGTCTGATCACCGTCAAGGACTTCGTCAAGGCGGAGCAGTACCCGAACGCGGCGAAGGACTCGGAGGGCCGGCTCCTCGTCGGCGCCGCCGTCGGCGCCAGCCCGGAGTCGCTGGAGCGCGCCCAGGCGCTCGCCGCGGCCGGTGTGGACTTCCTGGTCGTCGACACCTCGCACGGCCACAACAGCAACGCCCTGAGCTGGATGGCGAAGATCAAGTCCAGCGTGAACGTCGACGTGATCGGCGGCAACGTCGCCACGCGTGACGGCGCGCAGGCGATGATCGACGCCGGTGTCGACGGCATCAAGGTCGGCGTCGGCCCGGGCTCCATCTGCACCACCCGCGTGGTCGCCGGCATCGGCGTCCCGCAGGTCAGCGCCATCTACGAGGCGTCCCTCGCGGCCCGTCCGGCCGGCATCCCGCTGATCGGCGACGGTGGCCTGCAGTACTCGGGCGACATCGGCAAGGCGCTGGCCGCCGGTGCCGACACCGTGATGCTCGGCAGCCTCCTCGCGGGCTGTGAGGAGTCGCCCGGCGAGCTGCTCTTCATCAACGGCAAGCAGTTCAAGTCGTACCGCGGCATGGGCTCGCTCGGCGCCATGCAGTCCCGCGGCCAGGCCCGGTCGTACTCGAAGGACCGCTACTTCCAGGCCGAGGTCGCCTCCGACGACAAGCTCGTGCCCGAGGGCATCGAGGGCCAGGTGCCCTACCGCGGCCCGCTGGCCAACGTGCTGCACCAGCTCGTCGGCGGTCTCCGCCAGACCATGGGCTACGTGGGCGCAGGCACCATCGAGGAGATGGAGTCGAAGGGCCGCTTCGTCCGGATCACGGCCGCGGGTCTCAAGGAGAGCCACCCGCACGACATCCAGATGACGGTCGAGGCGCCGAACTACAGCAGGAAGTAAGGCTCGGCGACACGAGGGGCGGTTCCGGCAGGTGGCCGGAGCCGCCCCTTCCGCGTGCGTCGGGGATACTGGTAGGCGCAGACACAGAGGGAAAGGCCACACAAACGTGACTGAGATCGAGATCGGGCGCGGCAAGCGCGGCCGCAGGGCGTACGCGTTCGACGACATCGCCGTCGTGCCGAGCCGGCGCACCCGGGACCCGAAGGAGGTCTCGATCGCCTGGCAGATCGACGCCTACCGCTTCGAGCTGCCCTTCCTGGCCGCCCCCATGGACTCGGTCGTCTCGCCGCAGACCGCCATCCGCATCGGCGAGCTGGGCGGCCTCGGCGTGCTGAACCTCGAGGGCCTGTGGACCCGCTACGAGGACCCGCAGCCGCTGCTCGACGAGATCGCCGAGCTCGACGAGGCCACCGCGACCCGCCGTCTGCAGGAGATCTACGCCGCGCCGATCAAGGAGGAGCTGATCGGGCAGCGCATCAAGGAGGTGCGCGACGCGGGTGTGGTCACCGCCGCCGCGCTCTCCCCGCAGCGCACCGCGCAGTTCTCCAAGGCCGTCGTCGACGCCGGCGTGGACATCTTCGTCATCCGCGGCACGACCGTCTCCGCCGAGCACGTCTCCGGCGCCGCCGAGCCGCTGAACCTGAAGCAGTTCATCTACGAGCTCGACGTGCCGGTCATCGTCGGCGGCTGTGCCACCTACACGGCCGCCCTCCACCTGATGCGCACCGGCGCCGCGGGCGTCCTGGTCGGCTTCGGCGGCGGCGCCGCGCACACCACGCGCAACGTGCTCGGCATCCAGGTCCCGATGGCCACCGCCGTCGCGGACGTGGCCGCCGCCCGCCGCGACTACATGGACGAGTCCGGCGGCCGCTACGTGCACGTCATCGCCGACGGCGGCGTCGGCTGGTCGGGCGATCTTCCGAAGGCCATCGCCTGCGGTGCCGACGCCGTCATGATGGGCTCCCCGCTGGCCCGCGCCACGGACGCGCCCGGCAAGGGCCACCACTGGGGCATGGAGGCCGTCCACGAGGACGTGCCGCGCGGCAAGCTGGTCGACCTGGGCATCGTCGGCACCACCGAGGAGATCCTCACCGGCCCGTCGCACACCCCGGACGGCTCCATGAACCTCTTCGGCGCCCTGCGCCGCGCGATGGCCACCACCGGCTACAGCGAGCTCAAGGAGTTCCAGCGCGTCGAGGTCACGGTCGCGGACGCGCAGCACAAGCGCTGACGCCACCGGCGTACGCATAAGGGCCCCGCACCGGGTGGTGCGGGGCCCTTCGCCGTACGTGAGGGGCCGGGGGCGGACAGGCCCTAGAGCCGGTGGGCCGCGCCCGCCGGGGTCGCGCCGCGCGTGTCGAGGAGCAGCTGGGCCTTCACGGCCAGGCCCTGGAGGTCGTACGTGCGGTGGTGCTGGAGCAGGATCGTGAGGTCGGCGTGGGCGGCGGCCTCGTAGAGGGAGTCGGCTCGGGGGACCGGCAGGTCGCGGACGCGCCAGTCGGGGACGTGCGGGTCGTGGTAGCTCACGCTCGCGCCCAGGTCCATCAGGCGGCGGGCGATCTCGTCGGCGGGGGAGCCCTGGCGGTCGGCGAGGTCGGGCTTGTACGTGATGCCGAGCAGCAGGATCCGGGCGCCGCGGGCGGACTTGCCGTGCTCGTTGAGGAGGGTGGCGGAGCGCTGCACGACGTACCCCGGCATCCGCTCGTTGACCTGGCCGGCGAGTTCCACCAGACGCAGCGGGCGGTGGGCGCCGACGGTGTCCACGGGCACGCCGTGGCCGCCGACGCCGGGCCCCGGGCGGAAGGCGTGGAAGCCGAAGGGCTTGGTCTCGGCGCAGCGGATGACGTCCCAGAGGTCGACCCCGAGCTCGTGGCAGAGCACCGCCATCTCGTTGACGAGGGCGATGTTCACGTGCCGGAAGTTGGTCTCCAGGAGCTTGACGGTCTCGGCCTCGCGCGGGCCGCGCGCGCGGACCACCTTGTCGGTGAGGCGGCCGTAGAAGGCCGCGGCGGACTCGGTGCAGGCGGGGGTCAGGCCGCCGATCACCTTGGGGGTGGCGGAGAAGTCGCGCGCCCCGCCGTGCGTCCGGCCGCCCGGGTCGAGCCGGCCGGGGGAGTAGGCGAGGTGGAAGTCGCGTCCGGCGCGCAGCCCCGAGCCGGTCTCCAGGAGCTCGCGCAGCGGGCCCTCGGTGGTGCCGGGCGGCACCGGGGACTCCAGGAGGACGGTGGTGTGCGGGCGCAGCCGGGCGGCGAGGGCGCGGGCGGCCGCGGTGACGGCGCCGAGGTCGAGCGTGCCGTCGGGCGCGGGCGGGGTGGGGGCGCAGATGACGGCGGTGCGGACCCGGCCGAGTTCGCCCGTGTCGGTGGTCGGCCGGAAGCCCGCGGACAGCATCCGGCGGATCTCGGCGGCGGTGAGGGACCCGTCGACCGGGGGGCGTCCGGCGGTGAGTTCGGCGACGGGGCGGGGGTCGGTGTCGTAGCCGATGGTGTCGATGCCGGCCGCGGTGGCCGCCTGGGCGAGCGGGAGTCCGTGGTGGCCGAGGCCGATGACGGCGAGATCAGCGGGCATGGGGGATGGGCCGTCCTTCCCAGGAGCCGGTTAGCCGGAGGGGACGCGGTGCGCAAGCCCTGTGGACCGAAGGTGGCCGACGCAATGTCAGACTAAGCGTAAATATGACCGATATGTGGCATTGCGAGGGTGAAGGTCGCCGAGTGTTATCCACAGGGTGGGGCGGGGGCGGTGGCTGAAGTCGGCGGGGCGGGACAGAATCAGGACTGTGAGCCGGGCCACACAGGCCCGGTCCGTGCACCGGTCAGACGGAGGACGACGGGAGGCAGCAACCGTGAGGACAGCGACACTGGGGCCCGCCGAGCGCACCGAGGCGCTCGCGGCCATGGCCGAGCGCGAACTGGACGTACTGGTCGTCGGCGGCGGGGTCGTCGGCGCGGGCACCGCGCTCGACGCCGTCACCCGAGGCCTCTCCACCGGCCTCGTCGAGGCCCGCGACTGGGCCTCCGGCACCTCCAGCCGCTCCAGCAAGCTCATCCACGGCGGCCTGCGGTACCTGGAGATGCTCGACTTCGCGCTCGTCCGCGAGGCCCTCAAGGAGCGCGGCCTCCTCCTCGAACGGCTCGCCCCCCACCTGGTCAGACCCGTCCCGTTCCTCTACCCCCTCCAGCACAAGGGCTGGGAGCGGCTGTACGCGGGCTCCGGCGTCGCCCTGTACGACGCGATGTCCGTCTCCTCCGGCCACGGCCGCGGCCTGCCCGTCCACCGCCACCTCAGCCGGCGGGGCGCCCTGCGCGTCGCCCCCTGCCTGCGCAAGGACGCCCTCGTCGGCGCCCTGCAGTACTACGACGCCCAGATGGACGACGCCCGCTTCGTCACCACCCTCGTCCGCACCGCCGCCTTCTACGGGGCCAGGGCCGCCAGCCGGGCCCGGGTCACCGGCTTCCTGCGCGAGGGCGAGCGGGTGGTCGGCGCCCGCGTCCAGGACGTCGAGACCGGCGGCGAGTACGAGATCCGGGCCCGCCAGATCGTCAACGCCACCGGAGTGTGGACCGACGACACCCAGGCCCTCATCGGCGAGCGCGGCCAGTTCCACGTCCGCGCCTCCAAGGGCATCCACCTCGTCGTGCCCAAGGACCGCATCCACTCCACCACCGGACTCATCCTGCGCACCGAGAAGTCCGTCCTGTTCGTCATCCCCTGGGGCCGCCACTGGATCGTCGGCACCACCGACACCGGCTGGGACCTCGACAAGGCCCACCCCGCCGCCTCCAGCGCCGACATCGACTACCTGCTCGAACACGTCAACGGCGTCCTCGCCACCCCGCTCACCCGCGACGACGTCCAGGGCGTCTACGCGGGCCTGCGCCCCCTGCTCGCCGGCGAGTCCGACGCCACCAGCAAGCTCTCCCGCGAACACACCGTCGCCCACCCCGTGCCCGGCCTGGTCGTCGTCGCCGGCGGCAAGTACACGACCTACCGCGTGATGGCCAAGGACGCCGTCGACGAGGCCGTCCACGGACTCGACAAGCGCGTCGCCGCCTGCGTCACCGAGGACACCCCGCTCCTCGGCGCCGAGGGGTACAAGGCCCTGTGGAACGCCCGCGCCGGCATCGCCGCCCGCGCCGGCCTGCACGTCGCCCGCGTCGAGCATCTCCTCGGCCGCTACGGCTCCCTGACGGAGGAGATCCTCGACCTCGTCGCCGCCGAGCCCGCCCTCGCCGCACCCCTCCCGGCCGCCGAGGACTACCTGAAGGCCGAGATCGTCTACGCCGCCTCCCACGAGGGCGCCCGCCACCTCGACGACGTCCTCACCCGCCGCACCCGCATCTCCATCGAGACCTTCGACCGGGGCACCCTCAGCGCCCGCATGTGCGCCGAACTCATGGCGCCGGTGCTCGGCTGGGACTCCGGACAGATCGACAAGGAGGTCGAGCACTACGAGAAGCGGGTCGAGGCCGAGCGCGAATCGCAGCGCCAGCCCGACGACCTGACGGCCGACGCGGCCCGCCTCGGAGCCCCGGACATCGTGCCGATCAGGCCTTAGGGCCTGTCCGGACACGTCTCAGAGGCGTCTCAGGGGCGTCTCAGGCGCGTGTCAGGGGCGTCTCGGGCTTCTCGCAGTTCGGACCCGGGGGAGGCAGCGGTCGCGGAGTGAGGGACAATGAGCTCTCTTCCAGGGCGGGTTGCCGCAGAACGCGGGAGCTCCGGACGCGGGCGAGAAACAGGGATCGCAGAGGGGACGCATGTCGGAGGCGGAGCAGTCGCGGAACACGGGGCAGGCCCCCCGGCGGAACGCCGCCGCGGGCGCCGCCACCGACGCCGACCGGGACAGGATCCCGGCCGCGCGCGCGGCGGAGCAGGACGAGGCGGCGGCCGAGGCCGGGCAGCAGACGGACGCGCGGGCGGAGGACGCCGGGCGGGCCGCGGCGGAGCCCGACGGCGCCGTCGCGCCCGAGGAGCCCACGGACGCGCGCCCGGCGGGCGGCGAAGCGGCGGGCGGGAAGGGCGAGACGGGTGCCGCCGACCCGCGGCGCCAGGGCGCCGCGCCGCGCGCCGAGCGGCCGGCGGTCGGGCTGGCCAAGACCGCCGCCGGCGGCGGGTCGACCGACGGCGCCGCACCGGCGACCGGCTTCGGGGCCGACGCGACCGGAACGGGCGTGCGGAGCCGCAAGGCTGACGCCCCGTCCGCCGAGGGCCGGCTGCTCGCCGGACGGTACCGGCTCGGCGTCGTCCTCGGACGCGGCGGCATGGGCACGGTGTGGCGCGCGGTCGACGAGACGCTCGGCCGGACCGTCGCCGTCAAGGAACTGCGCTTCCCCAACAGCATCGACGACGACGAGAAGCGACGCCTCATCACCCGGACCCTGCGCGAGGCCAAGGCCATCGCCCGGATCCGCAACAACGGCGCCGTGACCGTCTACGACGTCGTCGACGAGGACGACCGCCCGTGGATCGTCATGGAGCTCATCGAGGGCAAGTCCCTCGCCGACGCGATCCGCGAGGACGGCACGCTCACCCCGCGCCGCGCCGCCGAGGTCGGCCTCGCCATCCTCGACGTGCTGCGCTCCGCGCACCGCGAGGGCATCCTGCACCGCGACGTGAAGCCGTCCAACGTGCTGATCGCCGAGGACGGCCGGGCCGTCCTCACCGACTTCGGCATCGCCCAGGTCGAGGGCGACCCGTCGATCACCTCCACCGGCATGCTCGTCGGCGCCCCCTCGTACATCTCGCCCGAGCGCGCCCGCGGCCACAAGCCCGGCCCCGCCGCCGACCTCTGGTCGCTCGGCGGCCTGCTCTACGCGGCCGTGGAGGGCAGCCCGCCCTACGACAAGGGCTCCGCGATCGCCACGCTCACCGCCGTGATGACCGAGCCCGTCGACCCGCCGAAGAACGCGGGCCCGGAGCTGGAGAAGGTCATCTACGGCCTGCTCGCCAAGGACCCGGCCGACCGGCTCGACGACGCCGGCACCCGCGCGCTGCTGCGCGCCGTGCTCGACGCGCCGGAGGCGCCGCCGGAGCCGGGCCCCGAGGCCACCAGGGTCGTACCGCTGCCGCCACTCCCGCCGCTGCCCGAGCGCCCCGCCGCGCCCCCGGTCACGTCCGGCAAGGAGAGGAAGCCGGCCCGTGAGAAGGCCGGCGAGGCGACCGCCGAGCGGCTGCGCGGCGCGCTGAAGTCGGTGCGGAACGCGGCCGCAGCCCCGGCCGGCCCCGCGCGCCCGGCCGGCCCCGGCACCCCGGACCGGCCCGCGGCGGCCAGGGCGTCGCTCACCGACGTCGTGCCGCGCCGCACCCTGGTGATCATCGCCGGCGTCGTGCTGCTCACGCTGCTCGGCATCATCCTGTACGCCTCCCTCGGCGGCGGCCAGGACGGCACCGACCAGGGCAAGGGCGGCAAGACCGGCGGCACCGCCGCCACCGCGGGCGCCGCGTCCGGCGGCGGGAACACCGACAACTCGCCGAGCGGCCCGACCCAGCAGGGTGGCGGCGGCAAGCCGGCCGCCAACAGCGGCGGCCAGAGCGGCGGCGCGCCCAGCACGCCCGGCGGCGGCGACCAGGGCGGCGACGGCAACGCCAACGGCAACGGCGGCGGCAAGGGCAACGGCGGCGGCGCGACGCTGCCCGCCGGGTACGCCATGGTCACCAACGACCGGTTCCACTTCTCGATGGCGATGCCCACCGCCTTCCGGCTCACCGCCGTGGCCGGACAGAACTCGGGCGGCATCTTCAACGCCGCCGAAGGTGCCTTCCCGCGCGTCCAGGTCGACTTCAACGACAGCCCCAAGGACGACGCGGCCGCCGCCTGGCGCGCCGCCATGGCCGCGGTCGCCGCGACCAGCAACGGCTACCGGCACATCGGCATACACCCGGTCTCGTACAAGGGCTATCCGACCGTCGCCGACTGGGAGTTCGAGCGCAACCAGGGCGGTCAGCGGGTCCACGTGCTCAACCGCGGCTTCAAGGTCGACGGCGAGCGCGGCTACTCGATCATGGTCAGCTGCCGCGCCGACCAGTGGGACGCGGCGGAGTGCAAGACGCTGCGGGAGACGGCGTTCGCCACGTTCAGCCCCAAGGACTGACCGGCGGACGTATCGTGAGAGGCCCCGTCCCGAGACCGTGAGGGCGGGGCACGGGGGACGGCAGGCGCGTGGGGAGGCGTCGTGGACGACTACTCGGGAAGGGTGCTCGCGGACCGCTACCGCCTGCCCCTGCCTCCGGCCGACGCGTACGAACACGTCGAGACGCGCGCCTTCGACACCTACAGCGGCCAGGAAGTGCGGATCCGTCAGGTGCCGCTGCCGGAGGTCGTCGACGCCGAACTCCTCGACGGCCGGCCCTACACGGACCCCGGCCGCGCCACCCGAAGACCGGCCGACCCGGCCGTCCGGCGCGCCGTCGAGGCCGCGCAGGCCGCCGCCCGCATCCCCGACCACCCGCGCCTCGACCAGGTCTTCGACGTGTTCGCCGAGGCCGGCTCGCTCTGGATCGTCAGCGAGTCCGTCCCCGCCACCTCGCTCGCCGGGCTCCTCGCCGAGGGCCCGCTCAGCCCGTACCGGGCCGCCGAGATCGGCGCCGACCTCCTCACCGCCCTGCGCGCCCTGCACGCCCACGGCTGGACCCACCGCAACGTCACCGCGCGCACCGTCCTCGTCTGCGACGACGGCCGGGTCGTCCTGACGGGCCTCGCCGCCGGCGCGGCCGAGGAGGCGCTGTGCGGCTACGCCCCGGTCCCGCCGGAGGACGAGTTCGGCCCCGAGCCGTTCGAGGCGTACGCATCGGAGCCGTACGAGCCGGAGGCGTACGAGCCCGAGGCGTACGCGGAGGAGGCCCCGGAGACGTACGAGGCCGAGGCGTACGAGTCCGAGAACCACGAGTCCGAGGCGTACGGCTCCGAGACCTACGAGTCCGGGGCGTACGAGTCCGACCCCGGCGTGCCCGGACTCCCCGCCGCCCGCACCGGCTACGGCCCCCACGGCACCCCGTACGGCACCTCCGTCGTGCCGCCGCGCGGCGTCGAGCCGGTCCACGGCCAGGCCGGCGAGGCCGACCAGGGCGACGGCGACGGGTCCGGTGAACCGGACGCGCCCGGACGCACCGGTTACGGGCCCCACGGTGGCACGCCCTACGGCGACGCCGGACGCGCGGGCGGCAGGCCCGAGCTGCCCGCCGCGTCCGGCGTGCCCGCGTCCGGGGTGCCGGCGGACGCCGACGTGCGGGCGGCCAGGGCCGGGGCGATCGCGGCGTACCGGGCGGGGGCCAGGGCCGCGGCGAGCATCGGGGACACCGGGGCGCTGCCGGTCCAGCGCGCGGCCCAGCCCGCGCCGTCCACCCCGTCCACCCCGCCCGCCCCTTCCACCGCGCCGTCCACCCCGTCCCCCGGCGGGCCGCCCGTTCCGCCCGAGCCACGGTGGTGGGCGCGGACGGACGACGACGGGGACGACGCCGACCTCGACGACGAGGACGACGAGGGCGGGCCGACCCCGCCGCCCCGCGCGTACCTCGCCGGGAGCTGGAGCGACGGGCCGCACGCCTCACGCGACGGCGGGCGCAGCGTTCCGGCGGGTGGCGGAGGCCCCGCGCTGCCCGCGCTGCCGGCCGGATACACGGCGGCGACACCGGCCCAGCGCCCCGCCTCCGAGCCCGTCACCGGCTCCGGCTCCGGCTCCGGTTCCGCCGCAGCGCCCGGCGCGGAGCCGTACCGCGGCCCGGTGACCCGGCTCGCCGCCGAGCGGGCCCGGCAGACCCGGATGGCCCTCGTCGGCGCGGTCACCGAGCGCTGGGCGCCCGAGCAGGCCGGCCCGGTGCACGAGCACTGGCGGCTGGCCCCGCCCATCGGCCCGGCCACCGACCTGTGGGCGCTGGGCGCGCTGCTGTACCGGGCCGTGCAGGGCCATGCCCCGTACCCCGAGGACAGCGCCGCCGAGCTGGTCCAGCTGGTCTGCGCCGAGCCGCCCGCGTTCGCCGAGGAGTCCGGCCCGCTGCGGCCGGTCGTCGAGTCGCTGCTGCGCCAGGACCCGACCGAGCGCCCCGACGTGGAGGAGCTGAGCGGCTGGTTGCGCTCCCTCGTGCGGTCGGCGCCCGAACCGGACGCCGGCCTCGGCGTCGTACCGCTGCCGTCGCCCGACGCCAAGCGGCTGCCCATCGTGCGCCGACGCGGCGAGCTGGTGCGACGGCGCCGCAAGGGCGCGGCCGCGAACGGGCGGCACCGGCACGCCCGGGGCCGCGCCGTACGTGAGACCCCGCACCAGGACACCTCGCTGCACGACCTGATGCACGGCCACGAGACGGCGCGCGGCGAGGAACTGACGCACGACCACGAGCCGGTGCTGGACGAGATCCCCCAGCGCGCCCCACGAGCCCCTCGCGCCTCCGGGCGCCCCTCGGGATCCCCACGCTCCCTCGGCCGTACGCTGCTTGTCCTGATCCTGCTGCTGCTCGGCGGGGCCGTCGCGTACGCCGTGCTGGTCCTGCCCGGGCGGGAACAGGGCGGCAAGAACGGATCGTCGGCGGCGCCGTCCCAGGCACCGACCTCCGCCGCGCCGTCCTCCGGCGCGTCCACCGGCGCCCCGGCCACCCGCCCGCCCGCGTCCTCCCGGCCGCCTGCCGCCACCACCCCGCCTGCCGGCGACCCCTCGGCGCCCGCGCTCGCCCCCGGTTACGACCTGCGCGAGGATCCCGAGGGCTTCCAGGTCGGCGTGCCGAAGGGCTGGCGGCGCAGCCCGATCAACGACGCCGGGCAAGTCCGCTTCACCGGCGGCGACTTCACCCTGGTCGTCGTCCCGGGCAGGGATGCGGTTCAGGCCAATGGTGACGACCCGCTGGCGTACCAGAGCACCAAGGAGCGCGAGCTGACTCCGTGGCGCGAATCCTCCTGGTCGAGCGCCTCCGGCCTGCGCCGTGTCGACATCGGCCGGCGTGCCACGGCCGAGGGGCAGTTCACCTGGCAGGACAGCACCGGGCGCGAGGTTTTCGTGCGCAACCTGGCGCTGATCGACCGCGGCCGCTATCACGTGGTCCAGGTCATCGGCCCGTCGAGCGAGCGGGACAAGGTCTCGGAGATCTACGAGCAGGCGACGAAGGCGTACCGCGTCACGCGCTGACGGCACTCCGCGTGGCGCGCGATCGCCCCTGAGCGGCGCCGGAATGGCGCTTGAACGGTGCTCGAACGGCGCTCGTACGGTGGCGAACAGGGCGTGTCGGACTGGCTGAAAGTCACCCCCGGTCACAGTGTTGTTCCTTAACCCGCCCCGAGGTTCCGCGCACGGCCTTGTGCTCCGTACCCTTGTTTCCGAAGCAAACAGGCGGGGGCACGTGGAACAGTCTGAGAGCACCGGAACCGGACTTCTGCTGGCCGGGCGTTACCGGTTGGGCGAGTCCATCGGGCGTGGCGGCATGGGCAAGGTCTGGCGCGCGCACGACGAGGTGCTGCACCGTGTGGTGGCCGTCAAGGAATTGACGGCGGGCCGGTTCGTGGCCGAGGCCGACCGGCTGGTTCTGCATGCCCGGACCCAGAAGGAGGCCCGGGCGGCTGCCCGGATCACCCATCCGGGCGTGGTCACCGTGCACGACGTCCTGGAGCACGACGACCGTCCGTGGATCGTGATGCAGTACGTGGACGGGCCCTCGCTCGCGGACGCCGCCAAGGCGGACGGGACGATCGAGCCGCGCGAGGCGGCCCGGATCGGCCTGCACGTCCTCGGCGCGCTGCGCGCCGCGCACGCGGCCGGCGTGCTGCACCGGGACGTGAAGCCGGGCAACGTGCTGCTCGCGCGCGACGGCCGGGTGCTGATCACGGACTTCGGCATCGCCGCGATCGAGGGCGACAGCTCGATCACCCGGACCGGCGAACTCGTCGGCTCCATCGACTATCTGGCGCCCGAGCGGGTGCGGGGCGGCGACCCTGGCCCGGCCTCCGACCTGTGGTCGCTGGGCGCGACGCTCTACACGGCGGTGGAGGGCACCTCGCCGTTCCGCCGCGGCTCGCCGATCAGCACCATGCAGGCGGTGGTGACCGAGGAGCCGCCGTATCCGGACCAGGCCGGTCCGCTCGCCCCGGTCATCGTCGCGCTGCTGCGCAAGGACCCGGACCAGCGCCCGCGCGCGGACGAGGCCGAGCGCATGCTGCTCGACGCCATGGAGGGCCGCAGACCCGAGGCCGCGCAGGCGTACGTGCCGACGCGCCCGGTGCCGGCCGAGGAACTGGCCGCCGCCGCCCCGTCCGTGACGACGCCGCAGCCCGTCCCGCACGAGGCGCCCCGGCCTGCCGAGGCGCCCGCCCCGGCGCCCACGGGCTCCACCGTCCTGTCCGGCCCGCCCGCTGCGCGCCGCGGCCGCTGGCGCGTCGCGCTGCTCGCCGCCGTGGCCGCGGGCCTGCTCGCCGGCGGCGCGGTCTTCGCCACCATGACCCACCTGGGCGGTCTCGGCGGTGGCGGCAGGGACGGCGGCGACCGCAACGGCAAGACCGACCCCACCACCGACCCCACGACCGACCCGACCTCCGCCGCGAGCAAGGGCCCCAAGGGCGCCATCCCGGTCGGCTGGCACCGCGTCGACGACCCGGCGGGCGTCAGCCTGCTCGTCCCCGACGGCTGGAAGCGCCAGAAGGACGGCGACTCGATCGACTACACACCGGACAAGGGCCGCCACCGCATCCGGATCAGCATCGACAAGTCCCCGGACTTCGAGAACCCGTACGTGCACATGCTCGACGTCGAGAAGAGCCTGGAGAAGCGGCTGCCCGCCTACCAGCGCGTGGTCCTGAACCAGAACACCTTCCGCGACCAGGTCGACTCCTGCGTGTGGGAGTTCACCTGGCAGGAGCGGACGACCTTCCCCGGACCGCGCCACGCGATCGACCAGGTGTACTACGAGGACGACGGCACGGAGTACGCCGTCTACATGTCCTCGCCGGAGGAGGACTGGGCCCGTACGAGGGAACAGTTCGACATCGTGAAGAAGTACTGGCGGACTCCTGGAGATGCCGTAAGTCCCTGACGAGCCCCTGATCAGGGCTTATGTGCCAGCGATCGCTGGCGCGATGTGCGCAGGGGGTGAAAAGACGTTACCGCCGGGTACCCAAAGCCCGGAATGCGGCCTACCCTCACCCTCATGACGGACTCGACCGCCCCGACGGACTCGACGGAACCGCAGGCCCTCCCCGGCACGGACCGGCCCACCGCGACGAAGGCCGCGACCTCGCTCGCCGCCGCCGGCACCAACCCGGTGGCGCCCGCGCCCGCCGGCGCCCGCGGCGCCGCCGACGTCGTCACGCCCGAGCTGGTCGCCCGGCTCACCCGCGGGGTCGCCGGCTCCGGCCGTACCGCCAACCACACCCCGTTCACCGGCGAGAAGCTGGCGGACCTGCCCGAGTCCACCCCCGAGGACGTCGCCGACGCCTACGCGCGCGCCCGCGCCGCCCAGCGCGCCTGGGCCGCGACCCCGGTCCGGGCCCGCGCCGCCGTGCTGCTCCGCTTCCACGACCTGGTCCTGCGCCGCCAGGCCGAGGTCCTCGACCTCATCCAGCTGGAGACCGGCAAGGCGCGGCTGCACGCGCACGAGGAGATCCAGGCCGTCGCCGTCGCCGCGCGCCACTACGGCCGCAAGGCCCCCGCGTACCTGCGTCCCAAGCACCACACCGGCGTCGTGCCGACCCTCACCAAGGTCACCGAGCTGCGCCAGCCGCGCGGGGTCGTCGGCCAGATCGCGCCCTGGAACTACCCCCTGGAGCTGTCGGTCGGCGACGCCCTGCCCGCCTTCGTCGCCGGCAACGCCGTCGTCATGAAGCCGGACACCGAGACCGCGCTGACCGCCCTGTGGGCCCGTGACCTGCTGATCGAGGCCGGCCTGCCCGCCGAGGTCTTCCAGGTCGTCCTCGGCGAGGGCCCGGTCGTCGGCCCCGAGGTCGTCCGGCACGCCGACTACGTGTCCTTCACCGGCTCCACCCGCACCGGCCGCGAGGTCGCCCAGGGCGCCGCCGCCCGGCTCGTCGGCGTCAGCCTCGAACTCGGCGGCAAGAACGCGATGATCGTCCTTGGGGACGCCGACGTCGAGAAGGCCGCCGCCGGCGCCGTCCGCGCCTGCTTCTCCTCCGCCGGCCAGCTGTGCATCTCCATCGAGCGGCTGTACGTGCACGAGTCCGTCGCCGACGACTTCGTGGCCCGCTTCGCCGCCCGCACCAAGGCCATGCGGCTCGGCAACACGCTCGCGTACGGCGCCGAGATGGGCTCCCTCGTCGGCGAGCGCCAGCTGGCCACCGTCACCCGGCACGTCGAGGAGGCCGTCGCCAAGGGCGCCAGGCTGGTCGCCGGCGGTGTCGCCCGCCCCGACATCGGCCCGTACTTCTTCGAGCCGACCATCCTCGACGGCGTCGAGGCGCCGATGGCCGTCTGCGCCGAGGAGACCTTCGGGCCCGTCGTCTCGATCTACCGCTTCACCGACGAGGACGAGGTCGTCGAGCTGGCCAACGCCACCCCGTACGGCCTGAACTCCTCCGTCTGGACCACCGACTCGCGCCGCGGCCACGCCATCGC
The DNA here is from genome assembly GCF_042873935.1 of Streptomyces sp. NPDC004327. Lineage (NCBI taxonomy): Bacteria > Bacillati > Actinomycetota > Actinomycetes > Kitasatosporales > Streptomycetaceae > Streptomyces > Streptomyces sp. NPDC004327. Next base: position 585,482 of record NZ_JBIAME010000003.1, read on the forward strand.
CGCCCGGCTGCGCACCGGCACCGTCAACATCAACGAGGGGTACGCGCCCGCGTACGGCAGCGTGCAGTCCCCGATGGGCGGCATGAAGGACTCCGGCCTCGGCCGGCGCCACGGCTCCGAAGGCATCCTCAAGTACACCGAGGCGCAGACCGTCGCCCAGCAGCGGCTGCTCCCGCTCGCCCCGTCCCTCGGGATGGACGACGAGAGGTACGCGGCCTTCATGAGCACGTCCCTGAAGGTCATGAAGGCCCTGCGCCTGCGCTGACCCGCCCCGACCCGCCTGCCCGATCGCGTACGAGGAGAGCCATGACCGCGGTACCCCCTGCCCGGAACCAGGAATCGGACGGTCCCGACGCCTCGGACGGCGCGTACGACTACGACGTCGTCGTCGTCGGCTCCGGCTTCGGCGGCTCGGTCACCGCCCTCCGGCTGACCGAGAAGGGCTACCGGGTCGGCGTCCTGGAGGCCGGCCGCCGCTTCGCGCGCGCCGAGCTGCCGAAGAACTCCTGGGACCTGAAGAACTTCCTGTGGGCCCCGGCCCTCGGCCTCTACGGCATCCAGCGCATCCACCTGCTCGGCAACGTCATGGTGCTCGCCGGCGCGGGCGTCGGCGGCGGCTCGCTCAACTACGCCAACACCCTCTACGAGCCGCTCGCGCCGTTCTTCGACGACCCGCAGTGGAAGGACATCACCGACTGGCGCTCCGAGCTCGCGCCGTACTACGACCAGGCCAAGCGGATGCTGGGCGTCCGGCTCAACCCGACGATGACCCCGTCGGACGTGCACCTGAAGGCCGCCGCCCAGAACATGGGCATCGGCGACACCTTCCACATGGCGCCGGTCGGCGTCTTCTTCGGCGACGGCAAGGACGCCGGCGGCGACGGCGCGGAGGGCGAGGGCGGCGCGGCGAAGGTGAAGCCGGGCACGGAGGTCGCCGACCCGTTCTTCGGCGGCGCCGGCCCCTCGCGCAAGGCGTGCGTCGAGTGCGGCGAGTGCATGACCGGCTGCCGGCACGGCGCCAAGAACACCCTCAACGAGAACTACCTCTACCTCGCCGAGAAGGCGGGCGCGGTGGTCCACCCGATGACCTCGGTCGTCGCCGTCACCGAGGACTCCCGCGGCGGCTACGCGGTGAGGACCCTGCCCACCGACAACCGCAAGAAGGGCGCCGGCCGCACCTTCACCGCCCGCAAGGTCGTGATCGCCGCCGGCACCTACGGCACCCAGACGCTGCTGCACCGGATGAAGGACACCGGTCTGCTGCCGCACATCTCCGGCCGCCTCGGCGAGCTGACCCGCACCAACTCCGAGGGCCTGGTCGGCGCGCAGACCACCGACCGCCGCTACCGCAAGCGGCACGGCAAGGCCAAGGCCGACTTCACCCGCGGCGTCGCCATCACCTCGTCCGTGCACCCGAACGAGAACACCCACATCGAGCCGGTGCGCTACGGCAAGGGCTCCAACTCGATGGGCAGCCTCACCGTCCTGCAGGTGCCCTACGGGGCCCACCGGGTCCGCAACTGGCTGCTCGGCCTGGTCCGGCACCCGGCGCTCGCCGTGCGCTCGCTGTCCAACTGGCACTGGTCGGAGCGCACCATCATCGGCCTGGTCATGCAGTCCCTGGACAACTCGCTGACCACCTACCGCAAGTCCGGCGGCCTCGGAAAGGGCCTGCTCACCGCCCGCCAGGGCCACGGCGCGCCGAACCCGGTCCAGATCGCGGAGGCCACCGAGGCCGCCACCCTGCTCGCCGAGGAGATCAACGGCTTCGCCGGCTCCAACGTCGGCGAGCTCATGGGCACCCCGCTCACCGCGCACTTCCTCGGCGGCTGCCCGATCGGCGCGGACGCCCAGTCCGGGGTCATCGACCCGTACCACCGGCTCTACGGCCACCCGGGCATCTCCGTCGTCGACGGCGCGTCGGTCTCCGCCAACCTGGGCGTCAACCCGTCGCTGACGATCACGGCGCAGGCGGAGCGGGCCATGTCCTTCTGGCCCAACAAGGGCGAGGAGGACCCGCGGCCGCGGCAGGGCGAGGCGTACGTCCGGGTCGCCGCCGTCGAGCCCAAGTCCCCGGCGGTGCCGGCCGACGCCTTCGGCGCGCTGAAGCTGCCGTTCCTGGGCATCCCCGCGGTCCCGCCGAAGAAGGCGTGAGCCCGGCCGGTCCCCTGCCGGAACGGATTCCGGAAAACAGAAGAGGCGCTGCACCCCCCTCCGAGTGCAGCGCCTCTCCAGTTTCTGGGTGGTGCTGCATAGGAGACCGGTGACCTGGGGGATTGGTTGTAGCGCTCTCACGGAATCTTTATGTGACGCGCGTCACGTGCGGGCGGGTGCGGTGTCCGGACACGGAGCCGGGGCCCCGCGGCGCGATTCCGGTCGCGGCGCGGGACCCCGGTGCGGGCGCCGGGGGAGGCGGGCGCCACGCGGGAAGGGAGGGAACGAGTGTGGGGGTGTGGGAGCGGGGACGCGGGGAGGTCGGATCGTTCGGCCGGTTGCGGTCGGCCCCGGGCGTCCCCGGGACCGACCGCCCTTTCTGGGTGACCGGGCTGCTGTCCCCTGCCGTCCGGTCACACGCGCTGGAGCGAGGTCCCACGACGTACCGAGAGGTACGCCACACGCCCCAGCGAAGCCACGCGTGGTCTTCATCGGGCCCGCCCCTGGCTGGCACGGACACCACCACCAACGAACCGGCGCCCGGCCCGGTCACGCGCCGTACGGGTGAGACGGCGACCGAACTCGGGTGCGGTGACCACCCCCGTACGGGCCGGGGGCGCGCCGGGCCGCCCGGGACGTCAGACGCGGCCGCGGCACAGCTCCAGCATCGTCATCGCGAGCGCGGTGCCCGGCTTGCCGAGGGCGTCGCGGTAGTGGCCGAGGACCTCCATCTCGCGGGCCAGGTTCACCCGGCGGCCGCCGGAGGAGATCCGGGCCTCCTGGATGACGGCCGAGACGGCCATCCGTTCCTGGATCAGCCCGATGATCCGGTCGTCGAGCGCGTCGATCCGCTCGCGGGCGTCGCCGATCAGGGCCGCGGCCTCGTCGGTGCGGGCGCCGGTCTGCTCGGCGGCGGTCCTGGTGGCGGTGCTCGCGGTCGTGGCGGTCATGGTGGTCGTGGCGGTCATGGCGGGGCTCCTCGGTGCTGGACGGGGTTGCCCCGGAGCGGCACGGCCCGGGAAACGACAAGCGCCCCGGGCCTTGTCGGCCCGGGGCGCCTGGGAAGTCGCTTGTCAGTTGCTCAAGCAGCACGACCATGGCATCCGGACCGGCCGGTGCCATAGGTAAAGACGAAGGTCGTGAGCTTGCGCATGGGGCACAGTATGGCCCCCGCGGCGCGCCCGGCGGCAACCCGGGCCCGGATGGTGAGACGAAGGCCACCCCGGTTCGGATGGTGAGACGAAGGGCAAGCGCGCCGCGCCGGTAGAATCGACAAATAGCCCCCCTCTCGGGGAACCCTCTCCTACCGCCGGAAGGCCGCCGTAGTGTCATCAGCGACTCCCGCTGCCGCGCCCGACGTCACCAACCCGGACGTAGTCCTCGTTGTCGACTTCGGCGCCCAGTACGCCCAGCTCATCGCCCGTCGCGTCCGTGAGGCGCGGGTCTACAGCGAGATCGTCCCGTCCACCATGCCGGTGGCCGAGATGCTGGCCAAGAAGCCGAAGGCGATCATCCTCTCCGGCGGCCCGTCCTCCGTGTACGCCGAGGGCGCCCCGCGCCTGGACCGCGAGATCTTCGAGGCCGGCGTCCCCGTCTTCGGCATGTGCTACGGCTTCCAGCTGATGGCGACCACCCTCGGTGGCACCGTCGACAACACGGGCGCCCGCGAGTACGGCCGCACGCCGCTGCACGTCTCCAAGGCCGGCTCGACCCTCTTCGAGGGCACCCCGGTCGAGCAGTCCGTGTGGATGTCGCACGGCGACGCCTGCTCCGCCGCGCCCGAGGGCTTCGCCGTCACCGCGTCCACCGACGTCGTGCCGGTCGCCGCCTTCGAGAACGACGAGAAGAAGCTGTACGGCGTCCAGTACCACCCCGAGGTGCTGCACTCCACGCACGGCCAGCAGATCCTGGAGCACTTCCTCTACCGCGGCGCCGGCATCGAGCCCACCTGGACGACCGGCAACGTCATCGAGGAGCAGGTCGCGGCCATCCGCGCCCAGGTCGGCGGCAAGCGCGCCATCTGCGGTCTGTCCGGCGGCGTCGACTCCGCCGTGGCCGCCGCGCTCGTGCAGAAGGCCATCGGCTCCCAGCTCACCTGCGTCTACGTCGACCACGGCCTGATGCGCAAGGGCGAGACCGAGCAGGTCGAGAAGGACTTCGTGGCCGCCACCGGCGCCAACCTGGTCGTCGTCGACGCCCAGGAGCGCTTCCTGAACGCGCTCGCCGGCGTCTCCGACCCGGAGACCAAGCGGAAGATCATCGGCCGCGAGTTCATCCGCGTCTTCGAGCAGGCGCAGCTGGAGATCCTCCAGGAGGAGGGCCCCGAGGTCGCCTTCCTGGTCCAGGGCACCCTGTACCCGGACATCGTCGAGTCCGGCGGCGGCACCGGCACCGCCAACATCAAGTCCCACCACAACGTCGGCGGCCTCCCCGACGACATCGAGTTCGAGCTCGTCGAGCCGCTGCGGCAGCTCTTCAAGGACGAGGTCCGCATGGTCGGCCAGGAGCTCGGCCTGCCGGAGGAGATCGTCCAGCGCCAGCCGTTCCCCGGCCCCGGCCTCGGCATCCGCATCGTCGGCGAGGTCACCAAGGAGCGCCTGGACCTGCTGCGCGAGGCCGACGCCATCGCCCGCGAGGAGCTGACGGCCGCCGGTCTCGACCGCGAGATCTGGCAGTGCCCGGTCGTGCTGCTCGCCGACGTCCGCTCCGTCGGCGTCCAGGGCGACGGCCGCACCTACGGCCACCCGATCGTGCTGCGTCCGGTGTCCTCCGAGGACGCCATGACGGCCGACTGGTCGCGCCTGCCGTACGAGGTGCTCGCCCGCATCTCGACCCGCATCACCAACGAGGTCGCCGACGTCAACCGCGTCGTTCTCGACGTGACCAGCAAGCCGCCGGGCACCATCGAGTGGGAGTAGTCCCGCCGGCCCGTGCGTGAAGCCGCCGCCCCTGATTCGCACCAGGGGCGGCGGCTTCGCCGTTCCCGGGACGCTCCGTGGCGCGGCCCGCGGGACCCGGCTCCGTCCGGACTCTGGTGAGTTGACCGGCCGGGCGTTACCTTCCGGCCCATGACCGAGATACCGGTGTCCGTCCCGGCGCCCGTCCCCGTCGACCAGCTCCACTTCGCGATGCCGCCCGTCCACGCGACGAGCGCCGAGGAGCGCACCCACCGCAAGCGCCGGCTGGCCGCCGCGCTCCGGGTCTTCGGACGGCTCGGCTACGAGGAGGGCGTCTCCGGGCACATCACCGCGCGCGACCCGGAACACCCCGACTGCTACTGGGTGAACCCCTTCGGCGCGCCCTTCGCCGAGCTCACCGCGAGCGATCTGATCCTGGTCAACGGCGACGGCCAGGTCGTGTACGGCGCCCACCACGTCAACCAGGCCGCCTTCACCGTGCACGCCCAGGTCCACCGGGCCCGGCCCGACGTCGTCGCCGTCGCGCACACCCACTCCACGCACGGACGGGCCCTCGCCGCGCTCGGCGAACTGCTCGACCCGATCACCCAGGAGGCGTGCGCCTTCTACCAGGACCACGCCCTCTACGACGCCTACACCGGTGTCACCGTCGACCCCGAGGAGGGCAGGAGGATCGCGGTCGCCCTCGGCGGCCTCAAGGCGCTCGTGCTGCGCAACCACGGTCTGCTCACGGTCGGTTCCTCCGTGGACGCGGCCGCCTGGTGGTTCATCGCCATGGAACGCTGCGCCCAGGTGCAGCTCACCGCGCGGGCCGCGGGCAAGCCGGTCGTGATCGACCACCGCGACGCCGTCGCCACCCGCGAACAGCTCGGCAGCGACCTGGTGGCCTGGATCAACTACCAGCCCCTGTGGCGGCGGATCAGCCGCACGGAACCCGAACTCCTGTCGTAGTGAACGTCGTAGAACACGCCTTTCCGTCAATGTGATGACTCTCCAATCACTCGTGTGACAAGGGTGGTACGCCCGCTATGCGGGCAGGGGATGCGACACAATTCCCGGGAATCGACAGCCAGTTGACGAACCGTGGGCAACGGGCGACGGACGGATCGGGAAGTGGGCGGCGCCGTGGCGGTGCAAGAGGCGAGACAGTACGGGACGGACGCGGGGCACCCGCCGGACGGCGGCTGCCCGCACTGCGAACGCTCCGGCCACCGGCGGGCCGTCGCCGCCTTCCTCGCCCGGCGCGACGAACTCGCCACCGGTCACGGCGTGCCCGCCGCCCTCGCCCACTCGCCGGTCGCCTCCCGCCAGTGGGTCTCCGACGAACTCGCCCAGTCCGCCCGCACCGTCACCGCCCGCGGCCGCGAGACCGGCGACGCCCGCCGCGACCGGATCCGCCGGGCCACCCTCGCCACCGTGTGGGGCGCCGTGCTCGCCCTCCTCCTCGGACAGACCCTCACCGCCCTCGGCACCGGCTGGACCGGCACCCGCAGCGCCGCCCTGGGCACCGCGCTGCTGCTCGCCGCCGCCCTGACCGCGGCCGCCCGGCCGCACCGCGACCGCGGCGGCGTCCTCGCCCCGCTGCTCGGCGAGGACAACCGGCTCTCCACCTCCCGAACCGTCGCCGCCGGCTGGCTCCTCCTCTCCGGCTACACCGTCCTGTTCCTCTCCGTCCGCCAGGCCACCGGCGCACCCCACGTCGACCTGGGCCTGCGGCGCGGCGCCGGACTGCTCGCCGTCCTCGCCCTGGTCGGCTGGACCACCGTCACCGCCCGGCTGATCGTCTCCCTGCGGGTCGCCGCCCGGCGCCTGCAGAAGGTCCGCGCCGACCGGCCCCGCCCCGCCGACCTGCTCTGCGACGACGACGGCCGCGCCTCCCTCACCGACGTCCAGTACGTCCTGGTCTCCACCGCCGTCCTCGCCTTCGCCGCCGTCCGTCTCGGCCGCGCCCCCGACCGGCTGCCGGAACTGCCCTGGGCGCTCGTGCTGCTCGTCGCCGTCTCGGTGACCGGCTACCTCTTCGGCAAGTGCGCCGAGGGCGGCCGGCCCAAGATCTTCTCGGTGGTCCGGGCCCGCGAGGCCGGCGACCTCGACGCCCCGATCCGCACCGGCGACGACATCGAGATCCGCGGCATCGGCTTCGTCCCGCCCGGCGCCACGGCCCCCGACCCGATGACCCGGCTCGTCGTCCGCATCGGCCCGGTCCACGCCCACGTCCCGCTCGTCCCGGTCCCCGGCGGCTTCGCCAACCCCACCGACACCGCCCTCACCGTCCCGCTCCCCGCCGACGTGGAACCGGGCCGGGTGGAGGTCTGGGCCGTCACCGCCGCCGGAGTCGAGACCAACCGGGTCACGATCGACGTCGTCGACTGACCTCCCCTGTCTCCGGCACAGGAACTCCGGGGACAATCGGTCCTCGGACAGGGGTGCGAGATCGGAGAGGCGGCCTCAGATGACGGAACGGACGGGCGGGGCGACGGACGGGACCACGCACGGGACGACCGGCGGGGGCGACGGCCGCGACGGCGGGCCCGACGGAGCGACGGCGCCCACCGGGACGGCCGGGCCCGCGCCCGCGCGGGCCGCGGCGGTGGCCGCAGCCGGTGCACGTGCCACCAGCGGCGCCGTTGGCTTCGGCGGCTTCGGCGGCCTGCGGGCGGTCGCCTCCCGCTACTCCCTGGTCCCGCTGCGGATCTTCCTGGGCGTCACCTTCCTCTACGCCGGGCTCGACAAGCTCACCGATCCGGCCTTCCTCTCCGCCACCGGCTCCCAGTCGATCGGCGAGATGATGCGGGGCGTCCGCGACACCTCGGCCCTGCCGGCCCTCGTCGACCTGGCCCTCCACAGCCCCGTCGGCTTCGGCTACGCCCTGGCCCTCGGCGAGCTCGCCGTCGGCATCGGCACGCTCCTCGGACTCCTCACCCGGGTCGCCGCGCTCGGCGGGGCGCTGATCTCGCTGAGCCTGTGGCTGACGGTCAGCTGGCAGGCGAGCCCCTACTACCTCGGCAACGACCTCGCCTACCTCATGGCCTGGCTGCCGCTGCTGCTGGCCGGTGCCCCCGTCTTCTCGCTGGACGCCCTCCGCGCCGCGCGCCGGCGTATCCGGTAGGCCGTCCAGGAGGCGAACGCCGCGAGCCCGAGGCCGCCGCTCAGCACCGGTATCACCACGTACCAGGCGACGGACCAGGCGCCGGCCGCGTCCCCCGCGAACAGTGCCGCGAGGGCCAGGGCCGCCGCGCCCAGGACCAGCCGGCCCGGGCGGAACTCATGAAGCAGCACGGATGACCTCCACCTGTCCGAGCCCGACCTCGAGCGAGAGGTCGAGGGTGCCGCCCGGGGTGACGCCCGGCGGCGGGAGAAGCGTCCGGGACTCGTCGAGATCCGGCGCGATGTCGATGTCCCCCTTCGGGGACGAGTACGAGGACGGCGCCGGCGGGACCGGCGGCGCCGGCGGGACCGGCGGCGCCGGCGGGGTCGGCGCGGCGGGAGCGGTCGGCGCCGCGGGCGTGGCCGCGGTCGCCGCCGGGCCGGACGGGGTCGCCGCCGGGGCGGTGGGGGCCGCCGGCGCCGGCACGTGCTGCGGGGGCAGCCGCAGATCGCCCAGGCTCGCCCGCGCCCGCAACCGCACCGTGGCGTTCAGCGGCACGATCACCTTCAGCTTGCCCGCGCCGACCTCCACCCGCGTGGTCACCGTCGTGCCCGGCGGGACGGCCAGATGCGACAGGTCGAGCGTGCCGATCCCGGTGCCCAGCTCGTAGCTCGGCTGCACGGCCGCGACCGTGGCCGGGCGCCAGGTCTCCCGCGCCCAGACCGTCGAGATGTCCTTCGGCAGCACCGACGCCACCGCCAGCAGACCCGTCGTCAGGACCATCAGGAACAGCGTGCCGAACCCCGTGCGGCCCAGGAAGCTGCTGACGGCCAGACCCGCGCCGATCACCGCGAGCGCGGCCGCCAGACCGATCTGCAGGCTGGTGCCCAGCGGATGGCTGTGCCACGTCAGCCCCGTGCCCAGACCGCCCGCGAGCAGGGCGAGCAGGAACACCAGACCGCCGATCGACACCTGGCTGTCGTCCGCCCTGCGCGCCGGGGCCGCCGGCCGGCCCGGCGCGGTCCGGGGCGGACCCCACTGCTGGCCGGGCTTGGGCACCTCGCCGTGGACCAGACCGTCCTTGTCGACGATCCCGTGCGGGCCCCAGAGATAGCCGATGGCCACCTTCCCGGTCGAGCCGTCCTTGACTATCGGGTCCCGCCACCAGGACGGGAACTCCACCAGCGGCGGCGCCATCGTCTCCGGCGGCGCCTCGGCGACCGCGAGGGCGGCGGCCGGGTCTATCCGGCCGCCCTCCTCGGCGGTCGCCGCGACCGCCCGGCGCCGCTGCGACCACACCGCCGCACCGCTCACCGCGAGCGACAGGACCAGCGTGAACGCCAGCAGGCCGCCGTTGTGCAGCGTGGACAGGAAGATCCCGCAGCCCACCAGCGCCATCAGCACCGCGGACAGCGAGGAGCCCGAGACCCGGCCGGTCAGCAGCCTGCGCCCCTCGTTGTCCTCCTCGCCCGCGAGCGGGACGAGCAGCCACGCGAAGCCGTAGAAGATCAGTCCGACGCCCCCGGTCACCGCGAGCACGCCCAGCACGACCCGGAATATCACCGGGTCCAGGTCGAAGTGCCGGCCGAGACCGCCGCACACGCCGGCCACGACCTTCTGCCCGCGCGACCGCCGGAGCGGCGGGGCGGGAGGGGCGTCCGCCGGCGGCGGCGCCTCGGCTTGCGAAGGCATCGAACTCGTCATGCGTCCATGGTGACCGGCCCGGACCCCGGAACGGCACCGGGACCGACCCTGGCCCGACCCTGATCTTCCGCGCCGCGGGCACCCTGAGACGTTTCCAGGGTCGATATCCGGGCCGACCCTGATGTCCGGGGGCCGCCGGACGTGTGACGATCAGTGCATGTCCGCAGCCGCTCGCGTCGCCGACCTCGACGAACCACCCGTCCGCAAGCTCTACCGGAGCGCCGACGGGCGGTGGCTCGGCGGTGTCGCCCGCGGTCTCGCCGGACACCTCGGCCTGCCCGTGGTCTGGGTCCGGGCCTTCTTCGTGGCCCTCGGCTTCACGCACGGCCTCGGCGCGCTGCTGTACGCGGTGTTCTGGATCGTCGTCCCGCTCGGCGTCGGCGGCCGCGCCGCCCCGCGCCCCATGTTCGAGACCACGCCCGAGGGCCGCAGGCGCCTGCGCAAGCCCGACAAGGGCCAGGTGCTCGCGCTCATCGTGCTGGGGCTCGGCGTCTCCGCGCTCCTCGGCAGCGTCAAGATCGACCAGGAGGCCGGCCGCTACATCTGGCCGACCCTCCTCATCGGCGTCGGCGTCGTCCTCGTCTGGCGGCAGGCGGACAACGCCCGCCGGGCCAGCTGGACCGACCCCGACCGGCGCCGGCACGCCTTCCAGCTCGCCCGCGGCCTCGTCGGCGTCGCCCTCGTCGGCACCGGCCTCGCCGTCTTCCTCGTCCTGCGCGGCTCCGTCACCGAGCTCGGCACGGCGCTCACCGCCGCGGTCGCCGTGCTCACCGGCATAGCCCTGCTCGCCGGGCCCTGGCTGGTGCGCATGTCGCAGGACCTCAGCGAGGAGCGCACCCTGCGCATCCGCGCCCAGGAGCGCGCCGAGGTCGCGGCCCACGTCCACGACTCGGTCCTGCACACCCTGACCCTGATCCAGCGCAACGCCGACGACGCCGGCGAGGTCCGCCGGCTCGCCCGCGCCCAGGAGCGGGAGCTGCGGAACTGGCTGTACAAGCCGGAGGGCACGGGCAAGGAGGAGGAGCCGACGACCCTCGCCGAGGCGGTCAAGCGGGCCGCGGCCGAGGTCGAGGACAAGCACGGTGTCCCGCTGGAGGTCGTGGTCGTCGGCGACTGCCCGCTCGACGAGAAACTCGCCGCGCAGATGCAGGCCGCGCGCGAGGCGATGGTCAACGCCGCCAAGTACGGTGGCGAGGGCGGGCCGGTGCAGGTCTACGCGGAGGTGGAGGGCCGGACGGTCTTCGTCTCCGTCAGGGACCGCGGGCCCGGCTTCGACCTGGACGCGGTGCCGGACGACCGGATGGGCGTACGAGAATCGATCATCGGCCGGATGCAGCGCAACGGCGGATCGGCACGGCTGAGATCCGTGCCGGGCGGGGGCACCGAAGTGGAGCTGGAGATGGAGAGGGCGGACGGATGAGCGACGGGAACGGCACGGAGACGGCGGGGCGGGACCCGGAGCGCCGGGTGCGGGTGGTGCTCGTCGACGACCACCGCATGTTCCGCACCGGAGTGCAGGCCGAGATCGGCCGGACCGACGTGACGGGCGTCGAGGTGGTCGGCGAGGCCGCCGACGTGGACCAGGCGGTCACGGTCATCACGGCCACCCGCCCCGAGGTCGTCCTCCTCGACGTGCACCTGCCGGGCGGCGGCGGGGTCGAGGTGCTCCGCCGCTGCGCGAGCCTGATGACGGCCGCCGAGAACCCGGTCCGCTTCCTCGCCCTGTCGGTCTCCGACGCCGCCGAGGACGTCATCGGGGTCATCCGCGGCGGCGCCCGCGGCTATGTCACCAAGACGATCACCGGCACCGACCTGGTCGACTCGGTCTTCCGGGTCCAGGAGGGCGACGCGGTCTTCTCCCCGCGCCTGGCCGGCTTCGTCCTCGACGCCTTCGCCTCGACGGACGCGCCGCCGGTGGACGAGGACCTGGACCGGCTCACCCAGCGCGAGCGCGAGGTGCTCCGGCTGATCGCCCGGGGGTACGCGTACAAGGAGATCGCCAAGCAGCTCTTCATCTCCGTGAAGACGGTCGAGTCCCATGTCTCGGCGGTGCTGCGCAAGCTCCAGCTCTCCAACCGGCACGAGCTGACCCGCTGGGCGGCCGCCCGCCGTCTGGTCTGAGGCCCGCGAGAACCGGCCCGGGCGCCGGGTCCGCGCCAGCCGGTCCAGAGCGCCCGGCCCGCGCCAGCCGCCCCGGGCCCGGGTCAGCCGACGCGGGTGGCGCCCGCGAAGGGCATCTCGTCGATCGGGGCGATCCGGACCGGGGCGCCCGGCCGGGGGGCGTGGATCATGCGGCCGCCGCCGATGTAGAGCCCGACGTGGCTGATGCCGGAGTAGAAGAAGACCAGGTCGCCCGGGGCCAGTTCGGAGCGGGAGACCCGGGTGCCGGCGTTGATCTGGGTGTAGGTGGTGCGCGGCAGCGAGACGCCGGCCGCCCGCCAGGCGGCCTGGGTGAGCCCCGAGCAGTCGTAGGCGGAGGGGCCGGTCGCGCCCCACACGTAGGGCTTGCCGAGCTGGGCCTCGGCGAAGGCGATGGCCGCGGCGGCCCGGCCGGTCGGCGCCGTGAGCGGCCCGCGGTCGGCCGAGGCCCGGTCGGCCCGGTCCGCGGCCGCGCCGCCCGCCGGGCCGGAGGCGGACGCGCCCGCCGCGTCATGGCTTCCGGCGGCCACGGCGGCCTCGTACCGGGCGCGTTCCTCGGCGGTGAGCCGGGCGAGCAGGGCACGGGCGGCGTCCAGCTTGGTCCGTACGGCCGCCTTCTGCGTGCGCAGCTCGGCCTCGTGGGCCTTCAGCTCCCGCAGCCGGTCCGCCGAGCGGGCGCGCAGCTGGTGCACGGCGGCGAGCTCACGCCGTACGGCGGCGATGGCCGCGGCCTGGCGGTCGCCGGCCTTCTCGGCGAGCGCGGCCCGCTCCAGGTACTGGTCCGGGTTCGAGGTGAGGGCGAGCTGGATCGCCGGGTCGAGGCCGCCGGAGCGGTACTGGGCGGCGGCGACGGCGCCCAGGGAGTCGCGGGAGCGGTTCAGCCGCTCGGTGCGGCGGGCGGCCTCGTCGCGCAGCCGGTCGAAGGCGGCCCGTGCCTGGTCGGCCTGCTCCTTCGCGCCGTTGTACTTCTCGGTGGCGGCCTCGGCCTCCTCGTACAGCCGGTCGACGTCTGCCTTGACCTGTGCGGGGGTGGGACGGGGCGCTGCGTGCCCGGAGCCCTCGAAGACGGTCGCGGTGGCCGCGGAGGCGAGGGCCAGGGTGGCGGCGGTGCGGACCGCCTGGCCACCGAAGGAGGAGTGCTTGGGCTTGCGGTGCGCTGCCACGAGGGCGGTCACATCCTCTCCCTGTGGGGGACGCTGCCCGCCGGGGCCGGCGGCGGTCCGCACAGGGGAGACGGGCCGCCGCCGGTTTTCTCGGCGGGGGTGGCCGACAACCGCCGGAAGCGGCGGAGGTGGGGAGCCGGTCACCTGGGTGAGGACGCTAAACCTGGCCGTCGACCGCGAGCGGGAGTTGACCGCTATTGGCGCCAGATGACGTTCCGGGACCGCTTTCCTTCGGCCGGCGTGAGGTCGGACAGCGCATCGGGCAGCCGCCTGACCGAAGCCCCGGACAACCTGGACCCGCCCCGAAGGCGGTGCTATGGGCCCCGTTAGGCTCCGCCCCATGGACGTACTCATCAATGTCTTCGTCGCCCTGCACATCATCGGAATCGGCGCGCTGCTCGGCGGATTCCTCGCCCAGATGAAGGCGATGGGTGCCGGTACGGCCCGCTTCACCCCGGGGATGCTGCACGGCGCCCTGACCATGCTGGTCACCGGCGCCGTCCTGGTCGGCATCCACCAGGCCGAGGGCCACACCCTGAACAACATCAAGATCGGCATAAAGATGGCGATCCTGGTCGTCGTCCTCGGGCTGGTCTACGTCAAGCGCGACGAGGAGCGGGTCGACAAGGCCCTCTTCGGCGCCGTCGGCGGCCTGACCATGGCGAACATCTTCATCGCCACCCTCTGGGTCTGACCGCCGCCGGCGCGGTCCCTCAGGCCGGGCGCACCGAACCGTAGATCGGCATGTAGTAGATCGACTCCTCGCGCACGTACGCGCCCGGCTTCGGCGCGTGGATCATCTTGCCGCCGCCGATGTAGATCCCGACGTGGCTGATGTCGTCGTAGAAGAAGACGAGATCGCCGGGGAGCAGATCGGCGGTGGCGACCCGGGTGCCCACCTTCACCTGGTCCCAGGTGGTCCGCGGCAGCGTCACCCCGGCGGCCCGCCAGGCGGCCTGGGTGAGGCCGGAGCAGTCGTACGAGCTCGGGCCGGTCGCGCCCCAGACGTACGGCTTGCCGATCTGGGCGCGCGCGAAGGCCAGCGCGTCGGCGGCCTTGGCCGCGTACGAGGAGCCGCCGGAGGACGGCGGCGGCGTGGTGGGAGACGTCGTCGGGGCCGGGGTGGGGGCGGGTGTGGCGTTCTGCTGCTCGCGCTTGCGGGCGGCCGCGGCGGCCTCCGCCTTCGCCCGCTCCTCCGCCTCCAAGCGGGCCGCCGCCTCCCGCTCGCGCTCCAGCTCCGCGAGCCGGGCCTTCTCCTCGGCCGTCAGCTTCGCCAGCAGGGCGCGCGCCTCGGCGAGCTTGTCCTGCACGGTCCGCTTGCTCGTGCGCAGCGCCTGCTGCGAGGCGGTCAGCCCGGCCAGGCTGCGGGTCGCCTCGGTGCGCTCCTTCGCCGCCGCCGCGCGCTGTGACTCGTACTCCTCGACGGCCGTGCCCTGCCGCTCGGAGAGCCGGTCCATCAGGTGCCGCTGCTCGAAGTAGTCCTGCGGGCTGTCCGCGAAGATCAGGGTGGCCGTCGGGCCGACGGCGCCGGCGCGGTACTGGGCCGCCGCGTACGAGCCGAGGGCCCGGCGCGAGACGTTGATCTGTTCCGTGCGGCGGGCCACGTCGTCGAGGATCCGGCCCACCTTGCGCCGCTGGCGGTCGGTGGCCTCCTTGGCCCGGTCGTACTGCTGGGTCGCCACCCCGGCCTCCCGGTACAGCCGGTCGACCTTCTTCTGGATCTCCTCGACCGACGGCTTCGGCGCCGCGGGCGCGGCCTCGGCGCCCTGCGCGGGCAGCAGGGTGACCGAGGCGAGCGCGGCCGTCGTGACACCGACGGCGGTGGCGTGGGGGCGGGTGCTGCGCGGCTTGCGATGGGATGCCAAGGCGGCATCTCCTTCCGTGGACGCCGACCGGTGAGGGTGGGGGTTCGGCGTGGGCCGCCCGCTCGGCGCGGTTCGCCGACGGAAGCGAGGGGTAGGGGACGGGCCGCTTGGGCGAGCACGCTAGCGAGCCGTGGGACGGGTGGGAAGGCCGGTGCGCCATATGTCCGATACGTTTTCGTGACCTGAAGCGGATCATCGCCCTCCGTGAATCCGCGGTCACGTTCATCACGTTCACCGCCGTGTTCGCGGTCTCACTTCGCGCGACGGGGACCGGGTGTCAGTGGGGCGCCCTAGACTCGATAGGCGATGAGCAACAGCCTCTTTGACGACAGCTTCCTGGCGAGCCTCCAGAACCACGCGGAGGAGCCCCCGCCCCTGCCCGAGGACGACCACCACGGCGCCCCGGCCGCGGAGGAGGTCCCGCACGACCTCTTCGGGGACCACTTCGACGCGCCCCCGGCCGACCGGGACCCGTACTACCGCGACGGCGCCCACCGCCCCGTCGTGGACCCCGCCGCGCTCCTCGACGGGCTGAACGAGCAGCAGCGCGCCGCCGTCGTCCACATCGGCTCGCCCCTGCTCATCGTGGCCGGCGCCGGCTCCGGCAAGACCCGGGTGCTGACCCACCGCATCGCCCACCTGCTGGCCACCCGGCACGTCCACCCCGGCCAGATACTGGCGATCACCTTCACCAACAAGGCCGCCGGCGAGATGAAGGAGCGCGTCGAGCAGCTCGTCGGCCCGCGCGCCAACGCCATGTGGGTGTCCACCTTCCACAGCGCGTGCGTCCGCATCCTGCGCCGCGAGTCGAAGAAGCTCGGCTTCACGTCCTCCTTCTCGATCTACGACGCCGCCGACTCCAAGCGCCTGATGGCGCTGGTCTGCCGCGACCTGGACCTCGACCCGAAGAAGTTCCCGCCGAAGTCCTTCAGCGCCAAGATCTCCAACCTGAAGAACGAGCTGATCGACGAGGAGAGCTTCGCCGACCAGGCCGCCGACGGCTTCGAGAAGACGCTCGCCCAGGCCTACCGGATGTACCAGGCGCGGCTGCGCGAGGCCAACGCGCTGGACTTCGACGACATCATCATGACGACGGTCCACCTGCTCCAGGCGTTCCCGGACGTCGCCGAGCACTACCGCCGCCGCTTCCGCCACGTCCTCGTCGACGAGTACCAGGACACCAACCACGCCCAGTACACGCTCGTCCGCGAGCTGGTCGGCGAGGGGTACGAGGACCTGGAGCCGGCCGAGCTGTGCGTCGTCGGCGACGCCGACCAGTCCATCTACGCCTTCCGCGGCGCGACCATCCGCAACATCCTCCAGTTCGAGGAGGACTACCCGGACGCGACCACGATCCTCCTGGAGCAGAACTACCGCTCCACGCAGACGATCCTGTCCGCCGCCAACGCCGTCATCGAGCGCAACGAGTCCCGCCGCCCCAAGAACCTGTGGACCAACGCGGGCGCCGGCGCGCAGATCACCGGGTACGTCGCCGACACCGAGCACGACGAGGCCCAGTTCGTCGCCGACGAGATCGACCGGCTCACCGACGCCGGCGACGCCAAGGCCGGCGACGTCGCCGTGTTCTACCGCACCAACGCCCAGTCCCGCGTCTTCGAAGAGATCTTCATCCGCGTCGGCCTGCCCTACAAGGTCGTCGGCGGCGTGCGCTTCTACGAGCGCAAGGAGGTCCGGGACGTCCTCGCCTATCTGCGCGTCCTCGCCAACCCCGAGGACAACGTGCCGCTGCGCCGCATCCTCAACGTGCCCAAGCGCGGCATCGGCGAGCGCGCCGAGGCGATGATCGACGCCCTCGCACTGCGCGAGCGGATCACCTTCCCGCAGGCACTCAAGCGCGTCGACGAGGCGTACGGCATGGCGGCCCGCTCCGCCAACGCCGTCAAGCGCTTCAACACGCTCATGGAGGAGCTGCGCACCATCGTCGACTCGGGCGCCGGACCCGCCGTGGTCCTGGAGGCCGTGCTCGAACGGACCGGCTATCTCGCCGAGCTGCAGGCGTCCACCGACCCGCAGGACGAGACCCGCATCGAGAACCTCCAGGAACTCGCCGCCGTGGCCCTGGAGTTCGAGCAGGAGCGCGGCGAAGAGGGCGGCACCCTCCCGGAGTTCCTGGAGCAGGTCGCGCTCGTCGCCGACTCCGACCAGATCCCCGACGAGGACGAGGAGGGCGCGGGCGTCATCACGCTGATGACCCTGCACACCGCCAAGGGCCTGGAGTTCCCGGTGGTCTTCCTCACCGGCATGGAGGACGGCGTCTTCCCGCACATGCGCGCGCTCGGCCAGACCAAGGAGCTGGAGGAGGAGCGCCGCCTGGCGTACGTGGGCATCACCCGCGCCCGCGAGCGGCTCTACCTGACCCGCTCCGCGATGCGCAGCGCCTGGGGCCAGCCCTCGTACAACCCGGCCTCGCGCTTCCTGGAGGAGATCCCGCCCGCGTATCTGGAGTGGAAGCGGACCGGCCCGATGGCCAAGCCCGCCGGGCCGACCTCGGGGATCACCTCCTCGTTGTCGTCCTCGCGCTCCCGCTCCGGCCCCTCCGGCTTCGCCACCCGCCGCACCAGCGACAAGCCGGTGATCTCGCTCCAGGTCGGCGACCGGGTCACCCACGACCAGTTCGGCCTGGGCACGGTCATGGCCGTGCAGGGCGCGGGCGCGGACGCGCAGGCCACGATCGACTTCGGCGACGAGAAGCCGAAGCGGCTGCTGCTGCGGTACGCGCCGGTCGAGAAGCTGTAGCCACGGCCGTTGTGCGAGAGGGCCCCGGCCGCTTCGGCGGTCGGGGCCCTCTCGTGTGCGCGTGACGGGTCAGCTCAGCGGGTCGAGGCCGTGGCTGAGCAGCCAGGGCAGCGGGTCGATCGCCGCGCCGCCGTTCGGCCGGACCTCGAAGTGGAGGTGCGGGCCGGTGGAGTTGCCGGAGTTGCCGGAGTACGCGATGACGTCGCCGGCCTTGACCTGACCGGAGCGGATCTTGGTGCTGCTGAGGTGGCAGTACCAGGTCTCGGTGCCGTCCGGGGAGGTCACGATCGCCATGTTGCCGTAGGCGCTGTTCCACTGGGTGCGGACGGTGCCGTCGGTCGCGGACATCACGGGCGTGCCGTACTGCACGGGGAAGTCGATGCCCGTGTGCAGCGACATCCAGTTGACGCCGGCCTGGCCGAAGCGGGCGCTGAGCTGGTGCAGCTTCACCGGGAGGAGGTACTTGGGCCGCAGCGCCTCCTTGCGTGCGGCCTCCTCCTCGCGCTTCTTGCGCTCCGCTTCCTGGCGCAGCTTCAGGTCGATGCGCTCCTGGGTGCGGCTGGCACGGTCGCCGAAGTCGCGGGCGTCGGCGCTGAGCGCGGCGAGCTGGGTGTCCAGCTTGCTGTTGGCGGCGACCTGCTTGACGGAGGCCGGGTCGGCGGCGGCCATGGACGTCGTGTCGTCCTTGGTGTCGCCGCCGCTGTCGGTGAGGCCGCCGACCGAGGCGGCGGCGATGCCGGCCACGCCCATCACGCAGGCGGAGGGGACGGCGACGGTCAGGAGCGCGGAGCGCTTGGCGGGCGTACGGCGCCGGCCGCGGCTGCCGCCGCCGGAGCGGCGCACGGAGCGGGCCGGGAGTTCGCCGTGGGCGACGTCGGCGGCCGGAGCGGGCGCGGTGGCGAGGCCGGCGTCGTCGTGCTCGCCGTCGTACGCGGTCTCGTCCTCGGCGTACCCGGCGCCGAGGAGGTCCGGGTCGAGCTCCAGGGCGATCATGGTCTCGGCGTCGTGGAAGGCGTCGGGCGCGTGCTCCGGCTCGGCCTCCGCCTCCGGGGCCTGCGGCTGCTGCTCGTACGACTCCTGGTACTGCTCCTGGTACGACTCCTGGTACTGCTCGTCGTACGGGCCCTGGTACGCGGCCGGGTCGTAGGCGTACTCGGCGGCGGGCTCGGGGGTGTACTGCTGCGGTACGAGCGGCTCGGCCGGGACCTGGTTCCAGGCGGCGGCGTCGTAGGCCCCGGTGTCGTAGCCCGGCGTCGTCCACTGCCCGTACTCGACGGACTGCTGGGGCTGGGCCCCGGTCCAGGCGGTGGCGTCCCACTGGGCGGTCGCGGTGTACGAGCCGTAGGCGTTCGCGTCCCACTGGCCGGTGTGGCCGTAGTCGTACTGCGCGTACTGCGTGTGACCGCTCTGACCTGCGTCGTAACCGGTTTCGGCGTAGGTGCCGAACAGGGGGTCGACCGTGTAGCTGCCCGTGGTCCGGGTGGCGTCCGTGTCGTACCCGGCGTGGGGGTGCTGGTCGTTCACCAACTTCTCTCTCGCCTCGACAGCAGGGGGTGGAGCTGGGTGGAGCGGGGGGTCAAGCAGTGGCGTGACTGTACCCGGCGGTACACGGGGCGGACAATCTTCGGAGGGTTTCGAGCCACGGGGAAACGGGCAATCGGCCGCGTTTCGGGGGGTAGCGGAGACAGCCTTGGCCCTGTGTTCGAAGAACGTTCGAAGAACGGCAACCGGAACGGCGACCGGAACGGCAGCTTCTGGCGGCCCGTCAGGCGACGGAAGCGGCTCCGGGGCCGGCGTGCGGGCCGTGTCCGCGGCCGTCTCCGTCCCCGTTTTGCGCGCCGGCCGCCGGACCGCCGTCGGAGAGCGCCCGCAGGATGCCGGCCGCCACCGCCGGATGGACCGGCAGCGCGAGGTGCCCGACACCGCTGACCCGCACGTTCTCCACGAGGAGGTCCGGGTGGTCGAGCCGGGCCGTCTGCACCGGGACCATCACCTCGTCCAGATCGCTCCAGAAGCTCACGAACCGCGTACGGCAGCCCGGCGCCGGACCCGCCAGCTCGCGCAGCACCTCCGAGCCCGGCCGCATCTGGCGCACCAGCGGATGCGCGTCGGCCAGCGGCACGAACGTGGTGCCGGAGTGCGGGGTGCCGAGCATGACGAGCGTGCGCACCCGCGCGTCACCGCCCAGGCGCTGTACGTAATAACGGGCGATGAGGCCGCCCAGGCTGTGGCCCACCAGATCGGCCTCGGTGTGCCCGGTGCGCTCCAGCAGCTCCTCCACCCGGCGGGCGAGCAGCTCGGCGGCGGTGCGCAGGTCGTCGGTGAGCGGGGAGTAGTTGAGCGAATCGACCCGGTCACGGCTCCGTCCGTCGCGGGCGAGGGCGCGGCGCAGCAGGACGAAGACGGAGCGGTTGTCCACGAAGCCGTGCAGCAGGATCACCGGGCGCGGGCCGCTCGCGGCGGCCGTCGCGGCGGTGGCCGGGCGGCGGCGTTCCGTGATCAGGCCGGAGGGGTAGAGGACCAGATGGCCGGCGAGGACCGCGAGCTCCAGGGCGGCGGCCTTCATCCGGTCGGCGAGCGCGCCGGCGGAGTGCTCGTCGGCGGAGTACGTGTCGGCCGATCGCTCGCCGTCGGACTCGCCCGAGGCCGGCGGATCGGTGGGTGACGGGGTGGGGGTGGGCTCCATCGCCGACCTCCGTACGGTGCGGCGGGCCGCCGCACCTCCCGTGCCGTGCGGCTGACGGCGCGGGCGTACGGCGGCTCCGTGGCGGCTCCTCCGGGGGCGATCAAACGTCCCACGTGTGATTTCCCCCTCCCCGGCCACCGCGAAACGGCCAGGTGCGGGATGCTGGCGATAACGTTCGTTCACCTCCCCGGCAATCAGGCGCGGGGGTCGCATGTGGAGGCAGTGATGGGTGTGACCGGTCCGATCCGCGTGGTGGTCGCCAAGCCGGGTCTCGACGGCCACGATCGCGGGGCCAAGGTGATCGCGCGGGCGCTGCGCGACGCCGGTATGGAGGTCATCTACACGGGCCTGCACCAGACGCCCGAGCAGATCGTCGACACCGCGATCCAGGAGGACGCCGACGCCATCGGCCTGTCGATCCTCTCGGGCGCGCACAACACGCTCTTCGTGAAGGTCATCGAGCTGCTGAAGGAGCGCGACGCGGAGGACATCAAGGTCTTCGGCGGCGGCATCATCCCCGACGCGGACATCCCGCCGCTGAAGGAGAAGGGCGTCGCGGAGATCTTCACGCCGGGCGCGACCACCGCGTCGATCGTGGAGTGGGTCAACGCCAACGTGCGCGTGGCGGCCTGACGGTCCTTCCGCACCCCGTGACGTGACCGGGTGACGCGAGCCGGTGACATGCCCCGGCTCCGTGACCTGGTCACGTGACCGGGCGACCGCCGTACGGGCGGCCGCCCCGTTGCGTTCGTCCGGCTCGGTGTCACGCCGCGTCGTGCCCCGCACGCCCCCCGGCACCCCCCGCTCCCGCCGCGTCGTGCCCCGCACGGCCCCGCATCCCCGCTCCCGCCGCGTCACGTGGCCGTCGGCTCCGTCTCCGTCTCCGCCTCCATCAGCTCCGCGTGCATCGCGGCGCGCAGTTCCAGGGTGGAGACCAGGCGCTGGAACGCCTCCGACCAGTAGCCGCCGGCACCGGGGGAGGCGTCCTCCGTTTCGGCCGGGAGCGTGGTCAGGGCCGCGAGGCGGCCGGCGGTCCGAGGTGCGAGGCAGCGCTCGGCCAGGCCCATCACCCCGCTGAAGCTCCACGGATAGCTGCCCGCGTCCCGCGCGATGTCCAGGGCGTCGACCACCGCCCGACCCAGCGGCTCCGACCACGGCACCGCGCACACCCCGAGCAGCTGGAACGCCTCCGACAAGCCGTGCGCCGCGATGAACGAGGCCACCCAGGACGCCCGCTCCTCGGGCGCGAGCGTCGAGAGCAGCTGGGCGCGCTCCGCGAGCGAGGACGTGCCGGGGCCGGCCGTCTGCGGCGCGGCCGGCGTGCCGAGCAGGGCCCGCGACCAGTCCGCGTCCCGCTGCCGCACCGCCGCCCGGCACCAGGCGGCGTGCAGCTCGCCGCGCCAGTCGTCGGCGACCGGCAGGGCCACGATCTCCTCCGGGCTCCGCCCCCCGAACCGCGCGGGCCAGCAGTGCAGCGCCGCGGCCTCCACCAGCTGGCCCAGCCACCACGAGCGCTCGCCGCGCCCCGAGGGCGGCGTCGCCGACACGCCGTCGTGCCGCATGCCCGCGTCGCACTCGTGCGGCGCCTCCACCACGATCTGTGCCGCCCCCTCCGTACGGTCGAGGGACACGCACGACACGGCCCGCTCGGCCATTCGCGCGGCCAGCGCCGACGACGGCAGCGCGGACAGCAGCTCGGCGGCCGTCGCCCGCACGTTGCGGCTGCGGTCGGACAGGGCCGCCTCCAGGAACTCCTCGTCCGCCGGGCCGAGCCCCGCGCGCAGCGAGTCCAGGAACATCAGCCGGTCCTCCGCCCGCTCGGCCTCCCACGTCGACGCGAGCAGGCCCCGGCCCCCGTCCGGATCGTGCGCCCGTACGGCGGAGAGCAGCGCGACCCGCTCGGCGAACAGGCCCTCGTCCCACAGCGCGAGGACGGCCTCCCGGTCCGCCGGGTCGGGCAGCGCGCCACCCGCGCCCGCGCCGCGCAGCGCGAACTTCCACTCCGGGTTCAGCCGGGCCAGCCACAGCCCCCGCGGACCGGCGAACGCCAGCGTCTGCGGCCGCAGATCGGTGCGAGCCCGGGCAGCGTCGAGCAGCGCGGGCAGCGCGGTGGCGGGCGCGCGGTAGCCCCGCTCGTTCGCCGCCGCCAGCCACTGCGGCAGCAGCTCCGCCAGATCCGGCGCCGCCCCGCGCCGCCCCCCGGACGGCGCGGGCGCGGCCCGGCCCGCGAGCAACTGACCCAGCCTGCGCCCGGCCGCCGCGGGCAGCGCCGCCCGCCCGTCCGGCGGCGCCGGCTCCGGTGGCCGCGCGGCCGGTCCGGGCCGCAGCCCGGCCCTGCGCCGTACGGTGTGCACCGCGGCGGCGTCGAGCAGCGCGGCGGGTGCCGCGTCCCCGGCGGTGCGCGCGGGCGGCCTGCGGTCCGTGCCCAGCAGGGCCGAGGTGACGAGCTCTTCCCAGGCGTCCATGGACTCCTCCAGAGATAGAGAGATGGGTGGACCGACGCGGTTTCGCGGTCAGACGAGCGGCACCGTCTCGCCGGGTGCCGCGGGACCCCAGGCGGCCAGCGGTCTGAACCCCTCGTGCCCGACCTCGCCGAACACCGTCACCGGCTCCCCGCCGGAGAGCGCGACGAGCCGCCAGAGCCCGGGGCCGCCCTGGGCGGCGCGGGTGAGGGGTATGCCCTCTGCGACCCCGACCCCATCTCCGTCCTCGTCCCCGCCCCTGTCCTCGTCTCCCTCGCCGGCCTGGAAGGGCCCCGCGTCCGCCAGTTGCCAGCCGTACTCCGCGCGCGCCGGGACGACGTCCGCCAGCGTGACCGGCCAGGCGTCCAGCCACGGGTCCTCGCTCAGCGCGCGGCCGTAGGCGGCGAGGGCGGCGGCGACGGGGCCGCCAGGAGGCGGGGTCGCGGCGGCGGCAGGGGAGGCGGCAGGGGAGGCGAACTGCTCGACCAGTTCGGCGCGGAGGGCGGCGGCGCCCTCGTACGGGCGGAGCGCGGCGTCGAGTACGGCGCCGACCGGGAGGGCGAGCTGCGGGGCGCGGCCGGCCGCGCCGAAGGAGAGGAGCAGGGCCGTGCGGCCCGACTCCTTGCCGTACAGCCAGATGCGACGAGTCGTCAGACGCGAGTCGGCCGAGTCGTACTGTGCCATCACCAGCCAGTGGTCGCGCACCACCGGCCCGTCCTGCGGGGCCGTCAGACCGACCCGGGTGCGGACGGTCGCGGCCAGCGGGGCCGGGAGGCGGTCCGCTTGCAGCCACGCCCGGGCGAGGAGATGGGCCAGCGCGCACTCCTCCAGGAGCCGGACCGGCCAGCCGGGACCCGAGCCCGGCAGGGCGCCCAACTCCCGGACCCGGGCGGCGAGTCCGGGAGCCTGCGCGTCGACCATGCGGGCCGCCGTCTCCTCCCACTGCCCGTACCCCGTCTGCTCGGCCGCGGCGAGGCCGCCGCGCAGCAGATCCGCCAGCCGCTGCTCCAACTCCCGCGCGCCCGCCGTGATCCTGGCCGCCCGCCGCTCGGCGCGCCGCCGCGCCGCCTGCGGGTCGGCCGGACCCGGTTCCGCGCCGTCGGCCGCCACCCGCTCCTGCCGGGCCGTCAGCCACTCCCGCGCCCAGTCGGGCGGCGCGGCGGCGGCCCCGACCTCCCCCTCGGCCCAGAGCAGCAGGAGCCCCAGCGCGTGCTTGCACGGGAACTTCCGGCTCGGACAACTGCACGCGTACGCCGGGCCCGTGAGGTCCACGACCGTCCGGTACGGCGTCCGCCCGCTGCCCTTGCACAGCCCCCAGACGGCCCCGGCCCCACCGCCGGCCGCGGCCTCCCCGCCCGTACCACCGCCGGCCGCGGCCTCCCCGCCGGTCCCGCCCCCCGCGCCGACCTCCGTTCCGGCCCCCGTGCCGACCCCTGCCCCGGCCCCCGTCCCGGACCACGGGCCCGGCGTGCCCAGCGTGCTTCCCGCTCTGCGCGACGCGTCGTCAGGAGCCAGTGCCAGCACCTGATCAGACGTCCAGCGCACCCCCTGCTCAGTCATGCGAACGACCGTACGGGCCGCCACTGACAATCGTCCCGGCACGCCTCCCACCTGCGGTTTCCATGTGCCGTCCACAGGCACGGGCCGATTGTCAGTGGCGTGGTGCACCGTGGAACGCACAGCAGGTCGAACGATCTGGAGGGGGACCCATGAACCTGCCCGAAAACGCCACGGACACCGCCACCGAGCAGGCTCTGGCCCTGCGGCCGCACGCCGAGGACGCCTTCGCCCATGAACTCGCCGCGCTCGCCGCCGCCGACGACCGGCCCCGCCCGGCCCGCTGGCGGCTCTCGCCGTGGGCCGTCGCCACCTACCTCCTCGGCGGCACGCTGCCCGACGGCACGGTGATCACACCGAAGTACGTCGGCCCGCGCCGGACCGTCGAGGTCGCCGTCACCACGCTCGCCACCGACCGCGCCCTGCTCCTGCTCGGCGTCCCAGGCACCGCCAAGACCTGGGTGTCCGAGCACCTGGCCGCCGCCGTCAGCGGCGACTCCACGCTGCTCGTGCAGGGCACCGCCGGCACGCCCGAGGAAGCCATCCGCTACGGCTGGAACTACGCGGAACTGCTCGCCAAGGGCCCCAGCCGCGCCGCGCTCGTGCCCAGCCCCGTCATGCGGGCCATGGCGCGGGGCATGACCGCCCGGGTCGAGGAGCTGACCCGGATCCCCGCGGACGTCCAGGACACCCTCATCACGATCCTGTCCGAGAAGACCCTGCCCATCCCCGAACTGGGGGAGGAGGTCCAGGCCGTCGGCGGCTTCAACCTCATCGCCACCGCCAACGACCGCGACCGCGGCGTCAACGACCTGTCCAGCGCGCTGCGCCGCCGCTTCAACACGGTCGTGCTGCCGCTGCCCGCCACCCCTGACGCCGAGATCGACATCGTGGCCCGGCGCGTCGACCAGATCGGCCGCTCGCTCGACCTGCCGGCCGTACCGGAGGGCGTCGAGGAGATCCGCCGGGTCGTCACCGTCTTCCGCGAGCTGCGCGACGGCGTGACGGTGGACGGCCGGACGAAGCTCAAGTCGCCCTCCGGGACGCTCTCGACGGCCGAGGCGATCTCCGTCGTGACGGGCGGGCTCGCGCTCGCCGCGCACTTCGGCGACGGCGTGCTGCGGGCCGGCGACGTCGCCGCCGGGCTGCTCGGCGCGGTGGTCCGCGACCCGGCGGCCGACCGGCTGATCTGGCAGGAGTACCTGGAGACGGTGGTCCGCGAGAGAGACGGCTGGAAGGACTTCTACCGCGCCTGCCGCGAGGTGAGCGCGTGACCCGCCCGGCGGGCAGCGGCCCGCTCGCCGTCGGCCGGGCGGCGGACTCGATGACGTGTGGCCGGGGCGCCGGCGCCCCGGCCGGCGAAGACGTCGCCGAGACGCCGGAGACGCCCGGAACAGCGCCGACCGCGCCTGCCGGCCCTGTGCCCGGGCCGATGGCCGTGGCGCCGACGGTTCCTGGCGGAGCCGCGCCCGGACTCACCGCTACCGCGGCGACTGCTTCCGCCGGACCTGTGCCTGGGGCGACGGCCGTGGCGGCGACGGATCCTGCCGGCGTCGCGCCCGGACTCACCGCTACCGCGGCGACTGCTTCCGCCGGACCTGTGCCCGGCCCGGCGGCCGCGGTTGCCGCCACCGCGCCCGTCACGGCGGCCACCGCGCCCGTCACGGCCGCCACCGCGGCGTCCCCTGGCCGCCCCGTCCCCGGTCCGCTCCTCCTCGGCGTCCGGCACCACGGGCCCGGGTCCGCCCGGGCCGTGCTTGCCGCGCTGGAGGCCGGGCGGCCCAAGGCCGTGCTCGTGGAGGGGCCGCCGGAGGCCGACGGACTGGTGGCGCTGGCCGCGGAGGAGGGGATGCGGCCGCCGGTGGCGCTGCTCGCGCATGCCGTGGAGGACCCGGGGCGGGCCGCGTTCTGGCCGATGGCCGAGTTCTCGCCGGAGTGGGTCGCCATCCGCTGGGCGCTCGCGCACGGCGCGGAGGTCCGCTTCGTCGACCTGCCCGCCGCGCACACCCTCGCCGCCGGCGACGGCGAAGCGGCGGGGCCGCGCGTCGACCCGGTCGCGGAGCTGGCCGCGGCCGCCGGGTACGACGACGCCGAGCGCTGGTGGGAGGACGTCGTCGAACTGCGCGGCACGGCCGACCCGTTCGCCCCGTTCGAGGCGCTCGCCGAGGCCATGGGCGCGCTGCGCGAGGAACACGGGCACGGGGGCCACGCCCGCGACCTGGTGCGCGAGGCGCACATGCGGATCCGGCTCCGGGCGGCCCGCAAGGAGTTCGGGGACGACGTGGCCGTCGTGTGCGGCGCCTGGCACGTCCCCGCCCTGCGCCGCCGGACCACCCTCACCGCCGACCGGGCCCTGCTCAAGGGGCTTCCCAAGGTGCGGACGGCGCTGACCTGGGTGCCGTGGACGCACCGCCGGCTGGCCCGCCACTCCGGCTACGGGGCGGGCATCGACGCTCCCGGCTGGTACGCGCACCTGTTCACCGCCGCCGACCGGCCGGTCGTCCGCTGGATGACCAAGGTCGCCGGACTGCTCAGGGACGAGGACGTGCCGGTCTCCTCCGCGCACGTCATCGAGGCCGTACGGCTCGCCGACACGCTCGCCGTGCTGCGCGGCCGGCCGCTGCCCGGGCTCGACGAGACCACCGACGCCGTGCGGGCCGTCATGTGCGACGGCTCCGACGTGCCGCTCGGCCTGGTCCGCGACCGGCTCGTCGTCGGCGACGTCCTCGGCGTCGTCCCGGACGGGGCGCCCGCCGTCCCGCTCCAGCGCGACCTGGAACGGCTCCAGCGCTCCCTGCGGCTCAAGCCGGAGGCGCACGAGCGGGAGCTCGACCTCGACCTGCGCAAGGAGACCGACGCGGCGCGCGGCCGGCTGCTGCACCGGCTGCGCCTCCTCGGCGTCGACTGGGGCGTCCCGGTCCCCGGCCGTGCCTCGACCGGCACCTTCCGGGAGAGCTGGCGGCTGTACTGGCAGCCCGAACTCCATGTGCGGGTCGCCGAGGCGGGCGTCTGGGGCACCACGGTCGAGGCCGCCGCGACCGCCAAGGCCGAGGCGCTGGCCGCCGCGGCGGACGACCTGGCCGCCGTCACCGCGCTGGCCGAGCAGTGCCTGCTCGCCGGGCTCACCGACGCCCTGCCCGCCGTGCTGCGCGCCCTCGCCGACCGCGCCGCGCTCGACGCGGACGTCGCCCACCTCGCCCAGGCCCTGCCCGCCCTCGCCCGCTCGCTGCGCTACGGGGACGTGCGCGCCACCGACACCACCGCGCTCGGCGAGGTCGCCGCCGGCCTCGCCGAACGCGTCTGCGTCGGCCTCCCGCCCGCCTGCGCCGGCCTGGACGCCGACGCCGCCACCGAGATGCGCGGCCGCCTCGACGGCGTCCACGCGGCGATCGCCCTCCTGCCGGCCCGCCCACCAGCAGCACCGGAGCGATCCGCCGCGGACGGCTCGACCGCCGCCCCGGCCGACACCGGCCGGGTTCCCGGAGCCCGTACGGGAGGCGCCGGAGCATCCGGTGGCGCCGGGGAGGCCGCCGTGCCCAGTCGGCCCCTCACCCCGCCCACCACGCTCCCGGTCACCGCCGACCAGGCCCCAGGCGCCGCCCGGCCCGCGGCCCTGCCCGACGCTGCCCGGCCCGCCGACCAGGCCCCAGGCGCCGCCCGGCCCGCCGACCAAGCCCCAGGCACCGCCCCGCCCGCCACCACCCGGCCCCCCTCACCGGTCCCCGGGCCCCCGCCCGCTCCCGGGCTCGCCGAGCGGTGGGGCGGCGCGCTGCACCGCCTTGCCACGCGGGACCGGGTGCCCGGGGTGTTGCGGGGGCGGGCCGTGCGGTTGCTGCTCGACGACGGGCGGCTCGGGGAGGACGAGGCCGCGCGGCTGATGGGGCTCGCGCTGTCGCCGGGGACGGCGCCCGCCGACGGCGCCGCGTGGATCGAGGGTTTCGTGGGCGGCGGCTCCGGGGGCGGGCTGCTGCTCGTGCACGACGAGCGGCTGCTCGGACTGGTCGACGCGTGGCTGAGCGCCGTACCGGCGGACGCGTTCACCGGGGTGCTGCCGCTGCTGCGGCGCACGTTCGGCGCGTACGAGCCCGGGGTGCGGCGCGCGCTCGGCGAGCTGGTGGCGCGCGGGCCGGCGCGCGGCGGGGCCGCGAGCCCGGCCGTGGCGACACCCGGCTTCGGCGCCGCGCTCGACGAGGAGCGCGCCGATGCCGTACTGCCCCTGCTCCAGCTGATCCTCGGATGATTCCCGGAACGGAGGTCCACTCATGAGCACGCCCACGAGCGACGACGAGCGGCTGCGGCGCTGGCGCCTGGTCCTCGGCGGCGGACCGGCCGACGGCACCGGCCGCGCGCTGACCGGCGCCGACGCCGCGATGGACGGCGCGCTCACCGCGCTGTACGACAAGGGACCGGGTGACGGGCCGCGCGGCACGGAGCGTTCCGCCGGGCTCGGCGGCTCCGCGCCGTCCGTCGCGCGCTGGCTCGGCGACATCCGCACGTACTTCCCCAGCAGCGTCGTGCAGGTCATGCAGCGCGACGCGATCGACCGGCTCGGGCTCGCCGCGCTGCTCCTGGAGCCGGAGATGCTCCGGGCCGTCGAGGCGGACGTCCACCTCGTCGGCACGCTGCTGTCCCTCAACAAGGCCATGCCGGAGACGACCAAGGAGACCGCGCGGGCCGTCGTGCGCAAGGTCGTCGACGACCTGGAGCGGCGGCTCGCGAGCCGCACCCGCGCCGCACTCACCGGCGCGCTCGACCGCTCGGCCCGGATCAGCCGGCCGCGCCACCGGGACATCGACTGGGACCGGACCGTCCGCGCCAACCTCGGGAACTACCTGCCCGAGCACGGCACGGTCGTGCCCGAGCGGCTGATCGGCCACGGCCGGGCCTCGCGGGCGGTCCGGAAGGAGGTCGTGCTCTGCGTCGACCAGTCCGGCTCGATGGCCGCCTCCGTCGTCTACGCCTCCGTCTTCGGCGCCGTCCTCGCCTCCATGCGGTCGATCGCCACCCGCCTGGTCGTCTTCGACACGGCCGTCGTCGACCTCACCGACCGGCTCGACGACCCCGTCGACGTCCTCTTCGGCACCCGGCTCGGCGGCGGCACGGACATCAACCGGGCGCTCGCCCACTGCCAGTCGAGGATCACCCGCCCCGCCGACACCGTCGTCGTCCTCATCAGCGACCTCTACGAAGGCGGAATCCGTGACGAGATGCTGAAGCGGGTCGCCGCGATGAAGGCGTCCGGCGTGCGGTTCGTGGCGCTGCTCGCGCTCTCCGACGAGGGCGCGCCCGCCTACGACCGGGAGCACGCCGCCGCCCTCGCCGCGCTCGGCGTCCCCGCCTTCGCCTGCACCCCCGACCTCTTCCCCGAGGTCATGGCCGCCGCCCTGGAGAAGCGCCCGCTGCCGATACCCGAGCGGTGACGGCACCGGTCCGCCAGGAGGGACGGGTCAGGCGGGGCGGGTACGGATTCCGCAGGCCGCCCGGTGCGGAATCCGTCGCCGGAGCACCACTCGGACGGACGTGTGGACCGTCACTGAGGCCCATATCACAGTGGTGTCCGGTCGGCCCTCGCTCCGGCGCCCGGCGTGCCGTGAGGCGGGCAACCCCCGCCCCCAGCCTGCCGCGAGGGCGTCCGGGGGCACCACCCCGGGTTCTACGGAAAGCCCCGCCGCCCCTACGATCTGTGACCCGTATCACCGCCAGGTTGTGATCTGCGATTTAGGGCCGCACGTCCCACGGGGATAACCTGCGAGACGGACATGCCGCGTCCACGGTCACCGTGTACGCCTCCCTAGTGACAGCGCAGTCACGTTGCCCTTCGCGGCACGCCCACGCAGACAACGAACCGCGATCATCTAGAAAAGGGACGCGCGTGGACCTGTTCGAGTACCAGGCGAGGGACCTCTTCGCCAAGCACGGTGTACCGGTGCTGGCCGGTGAAGTCATCGACACGCCTGAGGCGGCGCGCGAGGCCACCGAGCGGCTTGGCGGCAAGTCGGTCGTCAAGGCGCAGGTGAAGGTCGGCGGCCGCGGCAAGGCCGGCGGCGTCAAGCTCGCCGCCACCCCGGACGAGGCCGTCGCCCGCGCGACGGACATCCTGGGCATGGACATCAAGGGCCACACGGTCCACAAGGTGATGATCGCGGAGACCGCTCCGGAGATCCTCGAGGAGTACTACGTCTCGTACCTCCTCGACCGCACCAACCGCACCTTCCTCGCGATGGCCTCCGTCGCCGGTGGCATGGACATCGAGGAGGTCGCCGCGACGACCCCCGAGAAGCTCGCCAAGGTCCCGGTGGACGCCAACAACGGCGTGGACATCGAGAAGGCCCGCGAGATCGTCGCCCTGGCGAAGTTCCCGGCCGAGGTCGCCGAGCAGGTCGCCGAGGTCCTCGTGACCCTGTGGAAGACCTTCGTCGCCGAGGACGCGCTCCTCGTCGAGGTCAACCCGCTCGCGAAGGTCGCCTCCGGCGACGTCATCGCCCTCGACGGCAAGGTGTCCCTGGACGCCAACGCCGACTTCCGCCAGCCGGAGCACGAGGCGCTCGAGGACAAGGCCGCAGCCAACCCGCTCGAGGCTGCCGCCAAGGCCAAGGGCCTCAACTACGTCAAGCTGGAGGGCGAGGTCGGCATCATCGGCAACGGCGCCGGCCTGGTCATGTCGACCCTGGACGTCGTCGCGTACGCCGGTGAGAACCACGGTGGCGTGAAGCCCGCCAACTTCCTCGACATCGGTGGCGGCGCCTCCGCCGAGGTCATGGCGAACGGCCTGGAGATCATCCTCGGCGACAAGGACGTCAAGTCCGTGTTCGTCAACGTCTTCGGTGGCATCACCGCCTGTGACGAGGTCGCCAACGGCATCGTCCAGGCCCTGGAGCTCCTCGCCTCGAAGGGCGAAGAGGTCACCAAGCCGCTGGTCGTGCGACTGGACGGCAACAACGCGGAGCTGGGTCGCAAGATCCTGTCCGACGCCAACCACCCGCTGGTGCAGCGCGTGGACACCATGGACGGCGCGGCCGACAAGGCCGCCGAGCTCGCGGCTGCGAAGTAAGGGACGAGGACTAAACAGCCATGGCTATCTTCCTCAACAAGGACAGCAAGGTCATCGTCCAGGGCATGACCGGTGCCACGGGCATGAAGCACACCAAGCTCATGCTGGGTGACGGCACGAACATCGTCGGCGGCGTGAACCCGCGCAAGGCCGGCACGTCCGTCGACTTCGACGGCACCGAGATCCCGGTCTTCGGCACCGTCGCCGAGGCGATGGAGAAGACGGGCGCCAACGTCTCCGTCCTCTTCGTCCCGCCGGCCTTCGCCAAGGCCGCCGTGGTCGAGGCGATCGACGCCGAGATCCCGCTCGCCGTCGTCATCACCGAGGGCATCGCCGTTCACGACTCCGCCGCGTTCTACGCGTACGCCGTCGAGAAGGGCAACAAGACCCGCCTCATCGGCCCGAACTGCCCCGGTCTCATCACCCCGGGCCAGTCGAACGCCGGCATCATCCCGGGCGACATCACCAAGCCGGGCCGCATCGGCCTGGTCTCGAAGTCCGGCACGCTGACGTACCAGATGATGTACGAGCTCCGTGACCTCGGCTTCTCCTCCGCCGTCGGCATCGGTGGCGACCCGGTCATCGGCACCACGCACATCGACGCCCTGGCGGCCTTCGAGGCCGACCCGGACACCGACCTGATCGTCATGATCGGCGAGATCGGCGGCGACGCCGAGGAGCGTGCGGCCGACTTCATCAAGGCCAACGTCACCAAGCCGGTCGTCGGCTACGTCGCGGGCTTCACCGCGCCCGAGGGCAAGACCATGGGCCACGCCGGCGCCATCGTCTCCGGCTCCTCCGGCACCGCCCAGGCGAAGAAGGAGGCCCTCGAGGCCGCCGGTGTCAAGGTCGGCAAGACCCCGACCGAGACCGCCAAGCTGGCGCGCGCGATCCTCGCGGGCTGACCTCGCACAGCAGCCCGACGGGCCACGCGGCCGTCAGGTCGCGACGAGCCGCAAGGCCGTCACGAGCCGTGAGGCCGTGAGGCCGTGAGGCCGTGAACGAGTGGGCCCCGCCCCTCCCGGGAAACCGGGCGGGGGCGGGGCCCACTCGCGCGTTCACGCCGCTCACTCGGCCCGGGGGATCAGGCGTTCCGGGCCCGGGTTCGGGGCCGTGCGCAGCAGCTCGCGGATCACCACGTCCACCGGGCGCAGCTTCTGCGGGCCGCCGCGGACCGGGACGCCGTCGACGACCTCGCCGGGCGCGTTGACCGGGATGTAGCGGGTCGGCGCGGTGGCCGCGGTGAACGCCGTGACGGCGATCAGCGCCGCCGACACCCCGACCACGGCCCGGGTCAGCCGCCGCGACCGCAGCTCGCTGCCCGTACGCACCGCGCGCGCCTCGGGCAGCGTCGCCGTCGGCGCCTCCGCGACGAGCGCGCCGAGCCGCTGCTGCAGCACCTCGGGTTCGCCGAGCTCGGGGATCCGGCGCGCGATGGCCGTCCGGGCGTGCAGCAGGCGGTTCCCGGCGGCCGGGGTGCTCGCCTCGGTCTCCGCCGCCGTCTCCGGCAGGTCGAGGCCGAGCCCGTCGTACAGCAGGACGGTGCGGCGGTACGGCGCCGGCAGCTCCAGGAGCGCCCCGAGGAGGGCCTGCCGGGACGCCTCGGTCGGGGCCGCGTCCGGGTGCCGGTGGCGGCGCCGGAAGCGGTGCCAGGGCGACAGCGCGTACTCGTACGCGGCCGCGCGCACCCAGCCCACCGGATCGCGGTCGCGCGCGACCTCGGGCCAGTGCCGCCAGGCGTGCAGGAAGGCGTACTCGACGGACTCCCGGGAGAGCCGGCGGCGCCCCGTGAGCAGATACGTCTGGTGCGCGAGCCCGGGCGCGGCGTACGCGTAGAGCGCGTCGAACGCGCCCTCGGGCGTGAGCCCGGGAGCCGCCTCCGGCTCCTCGGCGGAGCCGGGTGCCCGCGGATCCGCCGGTACGGGACCGGCGGCCCCGTGCGCGGCCGCCGCCGGCCGCGGGTCCGCGGCGGCCGGTCCGCCCCGTCCGGCCGGCGCCGCGGGCTCCGGGGCCGGTTTCAGGCGCTCCTCGCCCCGTCCTGGCACGGCCTTCGGGCCCTTCGTCAGCGGCACCGCCGGTGCCTTCGGCGGGCGGGCGGCGCCCTTCGCCGCCGCGCGGGGGCGGGTGGCGGCGAAGGCGGGGCGGGCCGGTTTCCCGGTGCGGGGCGCGGTGGGCTCCTCGTACACGCCGAGCAGCTTCGCGTACGCCTCCCGCTTGCGTCCCCTCGGGGAACTGCGGCCGGTCTCCCAGGCCCGGACGGTGGCGCGGGTGACGCCCAAGGCCTCGGCGACCTGCTCCTCGCTCAGCGGGAGCGCCTCACGCAGCCGGCGCCGCTCCTTGGGGGAGGGCAGCACGACGGACGGACTCGTCGGACTCATCGAGGTCGACCTCCCGCGGCGCAGCTCTGGGCGGAAAAGTACATAAACGTATCTTGAGCGACACAACGGCCATTCGCCTGTTACGAGGGCAAACCGCGTGTCGCTGGCAGCATGACTTCCGTGACCCACCTGACCGCGGGGCAGCGCCCGCCGCTGGTGCCCGACGTCCCGGTCCAGGGCCGCCGGCCGGCCGCCCTGGCCACCGCCTTCGTGCGCGGCGGCGTCGCGGCCGGGCTGGGCCTCGGGGCCCTCGCCGTGCTGGTGACGGCCGCCTGGATCGCCTCGCCGTACCCGGACGGCGGGCCCGGCGGCGCACTGCACACCGCCGCCGGGCTGTGGCTGCTCGCCCATGGGAGTGACCTGCTGCGCCTGGACACCGTCTCCGGCGTCCCCGCGCCGCTCGGCGTCACACCGCTGCTGCTCGGCGTCCTGCCGCTGTGGCTCGCGCACCGCGCGGTCCGCGACACCCTCGACCCCGGCGACGGGCGGCCGACGCCGTCGCCGGCCGGGGCGGTGGCGGCGGTGGCCGGGGGATATCTGCTGGTCGCGGCGGCGGTCGTGGTCTACACAGAGGCTGGCGCCTTCCCCGCGGACCTGGTCACCGCGGGCGCCTGGACGCCGGCCACGGTGCTGGCCGCGGCCGCCGCCGGCGCCTGGACGGCGCACGGCCGGCCGCTGCCGGCGCCGGAACGCTCCGCGGTCGCGCTGCGCGCCGCCGGACTCGCGCTCACCGCGCTGCTCGGCGCGGGGGCGGTGCTCGTCGGGACCTCGCTGCTCTGGCACGTCGGCGCGGCACAGACGTCGTTCGACGGGCTCGCGGACGAGTGGTCGGGGCGGATCGCGGTCACGCTGTTGGTGCTGGCGCTGCTGCCGAACGCCGTCGTGTGGGGCGTGGCGTACGGGCTCGGCCCCGGCTTCGCCCTCGGCACGGGCGCCCTCGTCACCCCGCTCGGCTTCACCGGCGCGCCGGCCCGCCCGGACTTCCCGCTGCTCGCCGCGCTGCCCGGCCCGGGACCCGGCAGCTGGCCGCACTGGGCGGCCGCCGCCGTCCCGCTACTCGCCGCCCTCGCCCTCGGCCGCCGGGTGGGCCGCGCCGCCGCCGGCTGGAGCCTCCGGGACACGGCCCTGACCGTCCTCGCCGCGGGCTCCGCCTGCGCCGCCGCCGTCGCCGTCCTCGCCGCCGCGGCCGGCGGCCCGCTCGGCCCGGGGCGGCTCGCCGCCTTCGGTCCGGTCTGGTGGCGGACGGGGGCGGCGGCGCTGGTCTGGTTCCTGGCCCTCGGCGCGCCGACGGCCTTCGCGGTACGGGCCTGGGGGCGGCGCGCACAGCGCCGGGCGGCCCGGGCGGCCGCCTCCGTACCCGTACCCGTACCGCTCCCGGACGACCCGACTCCGCCGGGCCCGCCCTCCGACGCCGCCGGCGCCCTGGCCCGGCTCGACGCGCTCGACGCCCTGGACGCGCTGGACGACGATCCGGCCGACGAGGGCTACGACTACCTCCCGGCCGCCTGGGAGCCCCCGCCGCCCGCGCCCGGACCTCCCGCAGCCTCAGCGCGCCCGGATCCCGGGTCCTCCGATCCCGAGTCCGCCGCTCCGGAGTCCTCTGATCGCGAGCCCACTGGTCGCGAGCCCACTGGTCGCGAGCCCACTGGTCGCGAGTCCTCTGATTCCGGGCGCCCTGTTCCCGCGTCCTCCGGTCCTGGGTCCCCGGGTCCTGAGCCCTGGGATCCCCAGTCCTCGGATCCGAGGTCCTCGGCGCCGGGCCCCCAGGACTGAGCCTGCTACTCCCGCACCCCGAACGTGTCCTGCAGCGGCTTCGGCAGCAGGCTGTTGCAGGCCAGCTGGCTCTGCTTCGTCAGGGCGTCCGCACGGCACTCGTAGAAGTCGCGGTAGGCGAGCTGTACCGCGAAGCCGCTCGCGACGATCATCAGCGCGACCGAGGCGGTGACGAGACCGGCGATCGCCGCCGTCTGCTTGGAACGGGCGGCCGCCGCGGTCGCGGCCAGGGCGGCGGGGGACTGGGGGCCCTCGGGAGTCTTGGGCCTGGTGCGCAGGGCGCTGATGGCCCAGTAGGCGCCGAGGGCGCCGAGGAGGAGGGCGAGTTCCTGGATGAAGAAGGAGAAGAAGAAGGCCCACATGCCGGAGAGCACGGCATAGCGGGCGCGGCGCTGGGCGGGGTCCGTCGGGTCCCAGCGCAGCCCGGGGCCCTGGCCGCCGTCAGGGCCGCCCTGACCGCCGCCCTGGCCGCCCGAGGGCTGGTCGGGGCGGCGGCCGAAGCCGTCCGAGGAGCGGCCGGGCTGGCTGGCGCTCCAGCCGGGGCCGGACGCGCCGTCGTCCGAACCTTCCGGGTGCCGTGGCTGCCACGGCTGGTCCGGCTGGCCCTCCGGCGGCGGTGCGAACGGGTTGTTGTCGTTCGTGGACTGGCGCTCCGGCATCTGCTGGACGTCTTCCCTCTGTCTGTCGACGGTCTGTCGTAGGCGTTGACGACGGTCTGTCGTAAGCGGCTGCGGCCCTCGTGCGGCCCCGGTGCGGCCCGTTCCGGCGGGCCTTCGGCCCCTGACGCTACCGCCCGGTCACGCCCCCGTCCCGTGGGGGCCTTCCGGAGTGCCGGTATCGTTGCTGACGGTCGGGCCCTTCGTAGGGTTCCCCGTATCGAGGGATGCGATTCGTTCGTACGACCGCACAAACACCACGGAAAGAGTGACCCCAGTGGCTGCCGCCCGTCTCGTCGTCCTGGTCTCCGGCTCCGGCACGAACCTCCAGGCGCTCCTCGACGCGATCGCCGCCGACCCCGAGGGCTACGGAGCCGAGATCGTCGCCGTCGGCGCCGACCGCGACGCGATCGCCGGTCTGGAGCGGGCCGAGCGCGCCGGGATCCCCACCTTCGTGTGCCGGGTCAAGGACTTCGGGACCCGCGAGGAATGGGATCGCGCCCTGACCGAGGCCACCGCCGCGTACGAGCCGGAGCTCGTCGTCTCGGCCGGCTTCATGAAGATCGTCGGCAAGGAGTTCCTCGCCCGCTTCGGCGGCCGGGTCGTCAACACCCACCCGGCGCTCCTCCCGAGTTTTCCCGGTGCCCACGGCGTGCGCGACGCACTCGCCTACGGGGCCAAGGTCACCGGATGCACCGTCCACTTCGTCGACGACGGCGTCGACACCGGCCCGATCATCGCCCAGGGCGTGGTCGAGGTGCGGGACGAGGACGATGAGGCCGCGCTCCACGAGCGCATCAAGGACGTCGAGCGCTCGCTGCTCGTCGAGGTCGTGGGGCGACTCGCCCGCAACGGCTACAGCATTGAGGGACGAAAGGTTCATGTCGGTGAGCACTGACACCGTTAAGCCCATCCGCCGCGCGCTGGTCAGCGTCTACGACAAGACGGGGCTCGAAGAGCTGGCCCGTGGTCTGCACGAGGCCGGCGTCGAGCTGGTCTCCACCGGCTCCACCGCGTCGAAGATCGCCGCCGCCGGCGTCCCGGTCACCAAGGTCGAGGAGCTGACCGGCTTCCCCGAGTGCCTGGACGGCCGCGTCAAGACGCTGCACCCGCGCGTGCACGCCGGCATCCTCGCCGACCTGCGCCTGGAGTCGCACCGCGCGCAGCTCGCCGAGCTCGGCGTCGAGCCCTTCGACCTGGTCGTCGTGAACCTGTACCCGTTCCGCGAGACCGTCGCCTCCGGCGCCTCGGCGGACGAGTGCGTCGAGCAGATCGACATCGGCGGCCCGTCGATGGTCCGCGCCGCCGCCAAGAACCACCCGTCCGTGGCGATCGTCACCAGCCCGGAGCGGTACGCCGACGTGCTCGCCGCCGTCCAGGCCGGCGGCTTCGACCTGGCCGCCCGCAAGCGGCTCGCGGCGGAGGCGTTCCAGCACACCGCCGCCTACGACGTGGCCGTGGCCTCCTGGTTCGCCGACGACTACGCGGCGGCGGACGACAGCGGCTTCCCCGACTTCCTCGGCGCCACCTACGCCCGCGAGAACGTGCTCCGCTACGGCGAGAACCCGCACCAGGGCGCCGCGCTCTACGTCGACGGCACCGGCGGCCTCGCGAAGGCCGAGCAGCTGCACGGCAAGGAGATGTCCTACAACAACTACACGGACACCGACGCCGCGCGCCGGGCCGCCTACGACCACGCCGAGCCGGCCGTCGCGATCATCAAGCACGCCAACCCGTGCGGCATCGCGGTCGGCGCCGACGTCGCCGAGGCGCACCGCAAGGCGCACGCCTGCGACCCGCTGTCCGCGTTCGGCGGCGTCATCGCCGTCAACCGCCCGGTGTCGGTCGAGATGGCCGAGCAGGTCGCCGAGATCTTCACCGAGGTCATCGTGGCCCCCGGCTACGAGGACGGCGCGGTCGAGATCCTCGCCAAGAAGAAGAACATCCGCGTCCTGCGCGCCGAGGGTGCCCCGAGCAACCCGGTCGAGGTCAAGCCGATCGACGGCGGCGCCCTGCTCCAGGTCACCGACCGCCTGCAGGCCGAGGGCGACGACCCGGCGAACTGGACCCTGGCCACCGGCGACGCCCTGTCGGAGGCCGAGCTCGCCGAGCTCGCCTTCGCCTGGAAGGCGTGCCGCGCGGTGAAGTCCAACGCGATCCTGCTCGCCAAGGACGGCGCCTCGGTCGGCGTCGGCATGGGCCAGGTCAACCGCGTCGACTCCGCCAAGCTGGCCGTCGAGCGGGCCGGCGAGGAGCGGGCCCGTGGCGCGTACGCCGCCTCGGACGCCTTCTTCCCGTTCCCGGACGGCCTGGAGATCCTCACCGCGGCCGGCGTGAAGGCCGTCGTGCAGCCGGGCGGCTCGGTCCGCGACGAGCTGGTGATCGAGGCCGCGCAGAAGGCGGGCGTGACGATGTACTTCACCGGCACGCGCCACTTCTTCCACTGATCGCACCCTGATCCGTCCCTGATCCGTGCAGTGCCGCAGGCGGGCCGCCCGCCCGCCTGCGGCCCTCCGCCGTCCGCGTGACTCTGTTCTAATGGGTTGCTCTTCTGTCGGCGGCTGGTCCATGGGGGCGCGGTGTTGGATGTGCAGAACGGGTCCGCGGCGGACGCCCGGGTTCCCGCGGCCAGGAAGCCCGCGGAGGAGGGCCGCGCCGAGCCGCCCGTCCCCGCGCCCGCGCCCGTGCTTCCGTACGCCGCCCTCGCCACCGTCCTCGGCGCGCTCTACTTCCTCTACTCCTGGATCCAGTACGAGCGGTTCCGCACGCCCTCCTGGGACCTCGGGATCTTCGAGCAGTCCGTGCGGGCCTACGCGGAGCTGCGCGCCCCGATCGTCGACATCAAGGGGCCCGGCTTCCTCATACTCGGGGACCACTTCAGCCCGGTGACGGCGCTCGTCGCGCCGCTCTACTGGCTGTGGTCCTCCCCGCTCGCGCTCCTCTTCGCGCAGGCCGCGCTCTTCGCCGCCTCCGCCGCGATCGTCGGCCGCACCGCCCAGCAGGTGCTCGGCAGCCGGGCCGCCGGCATCTCCCTCACGGTCGCCTACGGGCTCTCCTGGGGGCTCCAGGAGGCCGTCAAGTCCGACTTCCACGAGATCGCCTTCGCCGTCCCGCTGCTCGCCCTGACCTGCCGGGCGCTGCTGCTCGGCCGCTGGACCGCGGCCGCCGCCTGGGCCGCGCCGCTCGTCCTCGTGAAGGAGGACATGGGCCTGACCGTCGCCATGGTCGGCGCGGTCCTCTTCGTCAAGGGGCGGAAGCGCCTCGGCGCCTGGCTCGCCGCCTTCGGCACCGCGTTCTTCGCGCTCACCGTGCTCGTCCTCATCCCGGCCGCCAGCAAGGCCGGCCAGTACGACTACTGGGCCAAGATCGACAAGACCGGCGAGGGCGCGGACGTGTCCGCGCTCGACTCGCTCGTCGGCGCCTTCGGCCACGCCGAGAAGTGGGAGATGCTCCTCTTCCTCGTCGGCATCACCGGCTTCCTGTGCCTGCGCTCCCCGCTGATGCTGCTCGTCCTGCCGACGCTCGGCTGGCGCTTCCTCTCCCAGGACCCGAACCACTGGGGCATGTTCTGGCACTACAGCGCCATCCTCATGCCGGTGGTCTTCCTCGCCCTGGTCGACGCGGTCCGGGCGGTGCGCACCTCGCCGCGCGCCTGGCTCGCGTCGTACGGGAAGGTCGCTGTCCCCGTCGCCACGGCGATCGCGGCCGTGCACGCCCTGAACATGCCGCTGCACGA
The DNA here is from genome assembly GCF_042873935.1 of Streptomyces sp. NPDC004327. Lineage (NCBI taxonomy): Bacteria > Bacillati > Actinomycetota > Actinomycetes > Kitasatosporales > Streptomycetaceae > Streptomyces > Streptomyces sp. NPDC004327. Next base: position 625,569 of record NZ_JBIAME010000003.1, read on the forward strand.
GCTGCTGCGCTCCGAGACGTACGCGACCGACGCCCGCGTCGAGGACGCGCGGCGGGCGGTCGCGGCGGTGCCGGCGGGCACGAGCGTGGAGACGAACGTGACGCTCATGGCCCATCTGACCGGCGACCACACCGTCTACTGGGTCGGCGGCGCGCCCGGCGTGCGCCCCGACTACATCGCCCTGGACCTCAATTCCGGCTGGTCCCAGCCGGTCACCGACCCGGCGGGCCTCGCGGGCCAGCTGCACCCGGGGGCGCGCTACGAGGTGACGGCGCAGGAGGGCCAGTTCGTGGTGCTGAAGCGGAGCTGAGCCGCCGGCGGCGCGTGCGCCGGCGGACCCGCGGGCGCGTCACGTACGGACCCCCACGTACGCGGAAGGGGCCCGGTTCCAGACGGAACCGGGCCCCTTCCGCTGCCGCGGGCGTGCCGCGGATCAGACGCGCGGGCGCTTGAACCAGGCCGCGCCGTCGGCCTTCGCCACGAAGACGACGATCAGGATCGCCAGGACGAGGTGGATCAGGCTCAGCGGGAACCAGGGGTAGATGCTGAACACGATCGCCAGCGAGGCGAGCACGATGATGCCGGTGCGGGCACCGCTGCCGCCCTTGCCGCACTGGAGCGCGCCCCAGATGGCACCGGCGAGGAAGAGCACCGCGAGCACGATCAGCGCGTAGATCATGCCCGTGCCGAACTTCGTGACCGTGTCGAAGTTCGAGTCGGCCTTGAGCTGCGGGTCGTCCTTCAGCTTCTGGACGGCGGCGAGGCCGAGCACCAGGATCGCCAGGCCGATGACCTGGAGGCCCGCGATGACCCACAGCATGACGCGCGCGGCCTTGACCGTGCCCGGCATCTCCATCGGGGCGCCGTAGCCGCCGGGGGCGCCGTACGCCGGGGCGGCCGGGTAGCCGTAACCCTGCTGCGGCGGGACGCCCTGCGGGGCCTGCTGCGGGTAGCCGTAGCCGGGCTGCTGGCCCTGGGGCTGCTGGCCGTAGGGGTTGTTCGGGTCGCCGAAGCTCATCGAGGAGTTCCTCCGTTGTTTTCTTGCGGGGACGACGCGGCCCGCGCGGAGGAATGTTCAGCACGTGTGTCACAACGTATGAGCGGTTTTGCCCCCCGGCACTGCCCGCGGCTTTGCGCGGATCATCGTCGTCACATTGGCGACTTCTTGTCCAGTCGATAGGCGGTGAATACGCGCCGGAGTTGTGCAGTTGCAATCTGCGCCTCCGTTCCGCGGGCCGAAGCCCGGCCTTCTCCCGCCGAATTGGAAACCGGTGGGGGTCATCCGGGAGGATGGCCGCATGAGCGCCCAGATTCTCGATGGCAAGGCCACCGCAGCCGCGATCAAGTCCGATCTGACCGTCCGCGTGGCGGCCCTCAAGGAGCGGGGCGTGACGCCCGGACTCGGCACGATCCTGGTCGGCGACGACCCGGGCAGCCGCAAGTACGTGGCAGGCAAGCACCGCGACTGCGCCGAGGTCGGCATCGCGTCGATCCAGCGCGAACTGCCGGAGACGGCGAGCCAGGAGGAGATCGAGGCGGTCGTCCGGGAGCTCAACGCGGACCCGGCGTGCACCGGTTACATCGTGCAGCTGCCGCTGCCCAAGGGCATCGACGAGAACCGCATCCTGGAGCTGATGGACCCGGCCAAGGACGCCGACGGCCTGCACCCGACGAACCTCGGCCGGCTCGTCCTCAACGAGCCCGCCCCGCTGCCCTGCACGCCGAACGGCGTCATCACGCTGCTGCGCCGCTACGGCGTGGAGATCGCCGGCGCGGAGGTCGTGGTCGTCGGCCGCGGCGTCACCATCGGGCGCCCGATGCCGCTGCTGCTGACCCGCCGCTCCGAGAACGCCACCGTGACGCAGTGCCACACCGGCACCAAGGACCTCTCGGCCCACCTCAAGCGCGCCGACATCATCGTCGCCGCGGCCGGTGTCGGGCACCTGATCAAGCCGGAGGACGTCAAGCCGGGCGCGGCCGTGCTCGACGTCGGCGTCTCGCGCAACGGCGACGGCAAGATCGTCGGCGACGTGCACCCGGGCGTCGCCGAGGTCGCCGGCTGGATCTCGCCGAACCCGGGCGGTGTGGGCCCGATGACCCGCGCCCAGCTCCTGGTCAACGTCGTCGAGGCCGCCGAGCGCGCGGCCGGGGTCCGCTGACCGTGTCCTCCGCCGACGTACCCCAGGGCGAGCGCGAGCCCGCGGGCGAGCGTGAGCCGGCGGGCGAGGAGGGCGGCGAGGGCGCGGCGGCCTCGCGCCGGCACCCGCGGGCGAAGCTGACCACGACGACCGCCCGCCCCGAGGGCGGCGGCCGTGCGGCGCCCGGCGACGCGCCGGCGCCCGCGCGTCAGTGGCCGCTGCTCACCGTGCTCGGGATGACCGCGCTCGGCCTGCTCGTCACCGGCACCGACCTGTTCGCGCAGTCCTTCCGCGTCGGCACCCTGCTGATCGGCGCGGCGCTGCTGACCGGCGCGGTGCTGCGGCGGGTGCTGCCGTCGGTGGGGATGCTGGCGGTGCGCTCGCGGTTCACCGACATGATCACGTACGGCGTGATGGGCGGCCTGATCGTGCTGCTCGCGCTGATGGTGCAGCCGGAGCCGTGGCTGCGGATCCCGTTCCTGGAGGACGTCCTCCATCTGACGGTCAGCTGAGCCGGTCCCGGGGCGTGGCCGAATGGAGACGGCCCCGGGGCGGTCCCGAACCGGCTTCGCGGCGGCCGCCTCGACGGTCACGGCGCCCGTCCTCTCCCCCGTGGGAGGACGGGCGCCGCCGTGTTCAAGGGTCATGTACGTGCCAAGCGCGGATCAAGGTCCGCCGGGCCGTTGTGGCACGGAGGTGACGGAAGTGACCATTCCGCTACGTCCTCGTTCCCATGGGGCGGGCGAGTGGCAGTGAGCCGCACCACAAGGGGGTGGGGGTGCACATGCCCCCGGGTCCGATAGCCTGATCGCTGGATATCTCTTCACGTCGAGACATCGATCGATCAGGGGGAGACATCCAGCATCAGGGGCAACGGAACCCCACCGCCAGCTGTCTTCTGGAGATCGCCATGACCCGCACTCCCGTGAATGTCACCGTGACCGGCGCGGCCGGCCAGATCGGCTACGCGCTGCTCTTCCGCATCGCCTCCGGCCACCTGCTCGGCGCGGACGTGCCGGTCAAGCTGCGCCTCCTGGAGATCCCGCAGGGCGTCAAGGCCGCCGAGGGCACCGCCATGGAGCTCGACGACTGCGCCTTCCCGCTGCTCAAGGGCATCGACATCTTCGACAACCCGAACCAGGGCTTCGAGGGCGCCAACATCGGTCTGCTCGTCGGCGCCCGCCCGCGCGGCCCGGGCATGGAGCGCGGCGACCTGCTCGCCGCCAACGGCGGCATCTTCAAGCCGCAGGGCGAGGCCATCGCCGCGCACGCCGCCGACGACATCAAGGTCCTGGTCGTCGGCAACCCGGCCAACACCAACGCCCTGATCGCCCAGTCCGCCGCCAAGGGCGTCCCGGCCGAGCGCTTCACCGCCATGACCCGCCTGGACCACAACCGCGCCCTGACGCAGCTGGCCCAGAAGACCGGCTCCTCGGTCACGGACATCAAGCGCCTCACCATCTGGGGCAACCACTCCGCGACCCAGTACCCGGACATCTTCCACGCGGAGATCGCCGGCAAGAACGCCGCCGAGGTCGTCGACGACCAGGCGTGGCTGGCCGACACCTTCATCCCGACCGTCGCCAAGCGCGGCGCCGCGATCATCGACGCCCGTGGCGCGTCCTCGGCCGCCTCCGCTGCCAACGCCGCCATCGACCACGTCCACACGTGGGTCAACGGCACCGCCGAGGGCGACTGGACCTCCATGGGCGTCCCGTCCGACGGCTCGTACGGCGTCCCGGAGGGCCTCATCTCCTCCTTCCCGGTCACCTGCAAGGACGGCAAGTACGAGATCGTCCAGGGCCTGGACATCAACGAGTTCTCCCGCGCCCGCATCGACGCCTCGGTCAACGAGCTCGTCGAGGAGCGCGACGCGGTGCGCGAGCTCGGCCTGATCTGAGCCCACTCGCCCGACGGACGGAGTGAGCTCGGCCTGATCTGAGCCCGCTCGTCCGACGGACGGAGTCCGGCGCGGCTTGCGCGAGCTCGGCCTCATCCGAGTCCCGGCAGCCTCCGCCGCCCCCGGCACGCATGTGCTGACATAGCGTCACCCGGTGCCCCCGGCCCTTTCGGCCGGGGGCGCCGTGCGTTCTATGCTGGCTGCTCCGTTTCCGCCAACTGACCGGAGAATTCGGACAGTTCGGTATCTCGGGGGAACCTTGACACAGTCGTTCGTACCTCAGCAGCCAGGTCCGCCACCCGGCACTCCCGCCGCCGACCCGCGCGGCAACCCGAGCACCAGCGAGGCCACCCGGCTGCTCTGCGCCGGCACCTACCTCGACGACACCTTCCGCGACGCGGTCATCGAGCAGCTCTACGTCCACGAGGAGCGCGTCGTCGCGCCCTCCCTCGGCATCGACGCCGCCCGCGTCCTCGCCCACGCCCTGCGCGCCCGCCGCATCGAACTCGGCTGGGCGGCCGCGATCCTGGCGCTCTGGATCGTCGCCTTCCCGCTCACCAAGGGCCTGGTCCTGCTCCTCGCCCTGCCCTTCGTGTTCCTCGGCGTCGCCCGCTGGATCCGCGGCCGCGCCTCGAACGCGCCCCTCTACCGCGTCGTCCCCGCCTTCCTCCTGCGCTGGTACGGACGGCTGAGCCTCCTCCAGTCCGTGCTGCTCCTGCTGGTCCTCGCGTTCGCCGGCGAGGAGACCCGCTGGGAGTTCCTCGGCGGCCTCGACGACACGACCGGACCCTTCGCCCTCGCCCTCGCCGCGGGCGCCGCCCAGGAGCTGTGGGGCATCGGCCGGCTGGAGGTCTGGATCACCATCGCCGTGCCGCTCCTGATCGCCTGGGCGGTGGCCGCGCAGCGCGGCCAGTCCGCCCGCTCGCTCACCAACGAGCTGCACCGCGACCACTTCGCCGACCTCGCCCGTGACCCCGCCGAGCAGGCCCAGGGCGCCCGGTTCCACCGGCTGCGCGACCGGATCCGCACCGAGCAGCACTCCCGGCTCGTCCTCTACCGCTCCGAGATCCCGTTCTGCGGCGCCGGCGAGCCGTACGAGCCCTGGTCGCTCTCCGTCGAACTGGTCCCCCGCAAGGACCTGGACGGCCGCGTGCCCGAGCCGCTCGACAACAGCGCGATCATGCGGCACATCGTGCCGCTCCTGGAGGCCCTGCGGGTGCCCTCGCGGCACGGCTCCCCGCAGCTCCAGGCCGCCGTGCGCGACCGGCTGCGCGGCCTGGAGATCGACGAGGTCGTCTTCCTGCCGGTCGGCAACCTGCCGAGCCGCGCCGCCGCCCCGTACACCCCCGAGTTCTTCGAACAGCAGCGGTCCGCCGCCATCGAGGAGGGCGGCGAGCCCCGCCGTCACTTCCTGCGGATCCGAGTCGGCGGCTGGGGCGAGGAGATCGTCACCACCGTCTTCGTCCGGGTCCACACGCAGGGCGGCATGCTGATGCTGGAGGTCGCCCCGCACGTGCTGCGCCCGGTCGACCAGTGGTTCCGCTACGCCGACCGGATCGCCGCGCGCTACCGCAACAACCACTACTTCGGAAAGGCCGCCTGGGCCCTCGGCCGCACCCCGCGCTCCGCCGGACAGGCCGTGGTCACCCTGGTGAAGGCGCTCGGCCAGGTCTGGCGGCTCGCCACCGGCGGGCACGCGGGCGCGCTGCCCGAGGGACCGCGGTACTCCGTGCGCGAACTGGGTTCCGACGGCAGCGCCTCGCTCTTCCAGGAGATGGACGTCAGCCGCTACCTGAAGAGCGTCCAGGACCGGGTGGCGGGCGGCGTGACCGTGGCGCTGCGCGAGGCGGGGTACGAGACCGCCGAGTTCGAGCAGAAGATCGTGCACGTCGCGGAGGGCGGGACGTTCATCGAGAACACCAAGGGGAACGTCACCATCGGCGACCACAACACCGTCACCAGCAAGACCTTCCACACCGGCACCACCACGAAGACCGGAGGCGACCGTGGCTGACAACGACAACTCCGCGCCCGGCGGCATTCACGTCACCAACACCGGCGGCAACGTCACCATCGGCGACCACAACACCGTGTCGTACACGGTGCGGGGCGCCGAGCCCGCCCGCGACGAGCGGCAGGAGGAACTGCTGCGGGCGATCCGCGAGCTCCGCGCCGACCTGACCCGCGTCGTCGCCTCGGAGCAGACGGCCGCCCTGGACGCCGAACTCTCCGACGCCGAGGACGAGATCGAGGGCATCGGCGCCGCGAGCCCGGGCCGCCTCACGGGCCTGCGCCGGGCCCTCGCCGACGCCGGCGCCCTCACCGGTCTCCTCGCCTCGGGCGCCGCCGTCGCCCAGGCCGTCGCCGCACTGCTCGGAGGCTGAGATGAGCAAGGGCGGGGGAGGGGGCGGAGCGTGGTGGAACGACGAGGCGCAGAGCTGGGAGACGGGCGCGCCGGCGACGCCGAAGACACCGGATCCGGGTCGCGCGCCTGAGGCCGCGCCGCCGCCTCCGGCCGCGCCCGCGGCGCCCCCGCAGACCGTTCCGGCACCCGGAGCCGTGGGCGGTCCCGAGCCGACCACCGGCTCTGGACCTGTGGCCGGCCCCGGGCCTGTGGTCGGCCCCGGACCGGTGGTCGGCCCCGGACCGGTGGTCGGCCCCGGGCCGGTCGTCGCGCCCGCACCCATCGTCGTGCCGGCGCCCGCGCCCGCGGCTGGGCCCGGCCCCGCACCCGCACACGGCTACGACCCCGCAGCCCACGGCCCCGTCGTACCGCCCCCGCCGCCCTATCTGCCCGGGCCTCCGCCCGCGCCCCGGTCGGGGCCCTCGCGGAACGTGCTCGTGGCCGCCGCCGTGGTGGCGGTGCTCGTGGCCGGGGGCGTCGGGGGCTGGCTGCTGTGGGGGCGCGACTCGGGTACGGGGCCGGGGCCGACGGCCGGGCCGAGTGCGACCGCGTCCGAGGCGCCGGTCACCTCGTCCGGTGCGCCCTCCGCCTCCGACTCCGCGTCCGATTCCGCGTCGCCGTCCGAGGGCGCGCCGCCTCCCGGGACCCGGCTGGTCGAGGACGTCGCCGGCTTCACGATCGCCGTGCCCGAGGGCTGGAACCGCACCACGTCCGGGGCGAGCGTGTTCTACAACGCGCCCGACGGGGCGAGCCTGGTGCAGGTGTTCACGATCGACGAGCCCGGCCTGAGCCCGTACGACGCGCTCCGGGAGACCTCGCGGAACCTCGCCGAGAAGAACCCCGGCTACCAGGAGATCAGCCTCGAACGGACCGGGACGGACGGGAAGGAGGCCGAGCTGGTGTACGCGTACGACCGGACGGAGGGCCGCCGGAAGGTCGTCGACCGGGCCTTCACCGGCAGCGACGGGCGGCAGTACGCCGTGCTCGCCGCCGGGCCGGAGACGGACTGGCCCGGGCAGCGGGAGACCCTCGACACGGCCCTCAGGTTCTTCAAGCCCGGTTCGTGACCGGCTCGTCGGCCGGTTCCGTGAGCAGCTCGCGGGCGAGTTCGCCGACGCCCGCGAGCGTGCGCCGGAGCAGTCCGGGCCCGAAGGTGATCCGGGTGGCGCCCAGCGCGCCGAGCTCGGCGAAGGACGGGTCGCCGGGCCGGGCCAGGAAGTTCAGCGGCCCGGTGACGCCCGCGTCCCGCAGCGCGGGCAGGTCGGCGGCCGGAGCCGTGATCGGATAGACGCAGTCCGCGCCCGCCGCCGTGTAGAGGCGGGCGCGCCCGGCGGCGTCGGCGACGGTGCCGCCGTGCAGGTACGTGTCCACGCGCGCGTTGACGACGAGCGCGGACCCGGCCGCCGCCCGCACGGCGGCGAGCCGTTCGGCCTGCTCGTGCGGGTCGCGGAGCGGACGGCCCCGACCGACCCCCGTACGGTCGGAGTCCTCCAGGTTCACGCCCACCGCGCCCGTCTCCAGGACCCGCGCGACCAGTTCCTCGGGCGCAAGCCCGTAGCCGTCCTCGATGTCGGCGGTCACCGGTACGCCCACGCCCCGGGCGATCCGGGCGACGGCGGCGAACATCTCGGCGGGCGGCGTGTGCCCGTCCTCGTATCCGAGCGAGGCGGCGATCCCCGCGCTGGGCGTGGCCAGGGCGGGGAAGCCGGCCTCTTCGAAGGCGCGCGCGGAGGCCACGTCCCAGGGCCCCGGCAGGACCAGCGGGCGGGTGGCGGGCCGCTCGTGGTGCAGCGCCCGCAGGATGTCGGCGGTCACCGCTTGAACATCCCCGGCGTGTAGTGGCCCGGCACCATGCGGGTGGAGACGGCGATGCGGTTCCACGAGTTGATGACCGTGATCGCGCCGATGAGGTGGGCGAGCTCGGCCTCGTCGAAGTGCTCGGCGGCCTGGGCGAAGACCTCGTCCGGCACGAAGCCGTCGGTGAGGACGGTGACGGCCTCGGTCAGCGCCAGGGCGGCGGCCTCGCGCTCGGTGTAGAAGTGCCGCGACTCGCGCCAGGCGGCCAGCTGCACGATCCGCTGCACGGACTCGCCGGCCGCGAGGGCGTCCTTGGTGTGCATGTCGAGGCAGTAGGCGCAGTTGTTGATCTGCGAGGCGCGCAGCTTGACCAGCTCGTAGAGGACCGGGTCGACGTGCTTCGACGCGGCGATCTCCAGGCCGACCATGGCCTTGTAGAAGTCCGGGTGCAGCTCGGCGAAGGCGATCCGGGCGGGGTGCTCGTGTGCGTACTCGGTCTGCTGGGTGCCGTTCACGGTGGTCGTCATGCGATCACCGTACGGGCCGGGTGGTGCCCGGGTATGGTCCATTTCCATGGCAAACGAGTGGGCCACTTTCGGCGCCGACCTGCACCTGGACCTCGGCGGAACCGGCGGAACCGGCGGAACCGGCGGAACCGGCGGAACCGGCGGGCAGGGGCTGCGCCACGGGCTGATGGACGCGCTGCGGGAGGCGGTGCGCAGCGGGCGGCTGGCGGCGGGGACGCGGCTGCCGTCCTCGCGCCAGCTCGCCGCCGACCTCGGCGTGGCGCGGAACACCGTCGCCGACGCGTACGCGGAGCTGGTCGCCGAGGGCTGGCTCACCGCCCGGCAGGGCTCCGGCACCCGGGTGGCCCCGCGGTCCGCCGCGCGCCGCCCGGAGCGCAGCCGTACGGCCGCGCCCGCCGCCTCCCGTACGGCCCCCGGCGCCCCCGCGCACAACCTGCGCCCCGGCACGCCCGACCTCTCCACCTTCCCGCGCGCCGACTGGCTCAAGGCGGCCCGCAAGGCGCTGACGACCGCGCCCAACGAGGCCTTCGGCTACGGCGATCCGCGCGGCCGGATCGAACTGCGCACCGCGCTCGCCGAGTACCTGGCAAGGGCCCGGGGCGTGCACGCGCGGCCCGAACGGATCGTGGTCTGCTCGGGGTTCGTGCACGGGCTGATGATGATGGCGCGGGTGCTGCGGGACCGCGCGGTGCGGGAGGTGGCCGTCGAGTCGTACGGCCTCGACGTCCACTGGAAGCTGCTGGCCCGCGAGGGCCTGCGGATGCCGGCCCTGCCCTTCGACGAACGGGGCACCCGCGCCGAGGAGTTGGCGGCGATGAGCGGGGTCGGCGCGGTCCTGATGACCCCGGCCCACCAGTTCCCCATGGGCGGCGCCCTGCACCCCGACCGGCGGGCGGCGGCCGTCGACTGGGCGCGGGCCACCGGCGGGCTGATCCTGGAGGACGACTACGACGGGGAGTTCCGCTACGACCGCCAGCCCGTCGGCGCCCTCCAGGGCCTCGACCCGGAGCGGGTGGTCTATCTCGGCACGGCGAGCAAGTCCCTCGCGCCGGGCCTGCGGCTCGCGTGGATGGTGCTGCCGGAGCACCTGGTGGCGGAGGTGACGGCGGCCAAGGGCGAGGTCGACTGGACGTCGTCGGCGACCGACCAGCTGACCTTCGCGGAGTTCCTCGGCTCGGGCGCGTACGACCGGCACGTCCGCGCGATGCGGCTGCGCTACCGGCGCCGCCGCGACCAGCTGGTGGCCGCCGTCGCCGCGGCCTCGCCCGGGACGCGGGTGAGCGGCATCGCGGCCGGCCTGCACGCCGTCCTCGAACTCCCCGAGGGCACCGAGGCCGCCACCGTCGGCTCGGCCGCCTTCCAGGGCCTCGCCGTCGTCGGCATCAACCGCTTCCGCCACCCGGACACACCGGTCACGAAGGACGCGCTGGTGGTGGGCTACGCGACGCCGACGGACAGCGCGTGGGCGGGGGCGCTCCAGGCACTGTGCCGGGTGCTGCCCTGACCGGCCGGCGGGGGCTGCGCGGGGCCCGCGCCTAGGCGCGGGCCGGCTCCTCGGCGGCGAGTGGCTCGCTGAGCCGGGTCGGCGTCGGTGGCGGGTCCGCGCCTGTGCCTGTGCCGGCTCCTCCTCGGTCACCGCCTGGCCGAACCGCGTCGGCGTCAGCAGCCGGGCCGCGCCTACGCCCGTGCCGGCTCCTCCTCGGTCACCGCCTGGCCGAACCGCGTCGGCGTCAGCAGCCGGGCCGCGCCTACGCCCGTGCCGGCTCCTCCTCGGTCACCGG
>NZ_JBIAME010000003.1:636213-638927 GCF_042873935.1 Streptomyces sp. NPDC004327
GCCTCGCCGAACCGCGCCAGCGTCAGCGAGCCCGCCACCGCCACCGCGAAGCCGAGCACCGCGAGCCAGCCGAAGCCCTCGCGCGTCTCGTCGCCCAGCCAGACCACGCCCACGATCGCCGGGCCGATCGTCTCGCCGAGGACGAGTCCGGCCGTGGCCGTGGTGACCGCGCCGCGGCTGAGCGCCGAGGTGTAGAGGACGAAGGCGGAGGCGCCGGCGAGGAGCAGCGCGTACAGGGCGGGGTTGGTGAGGTCCAGGCCGTCGAGGAGGCGGACGGCGACCTCGACCACGCCGAAGCCGAGGCCGCCGGCGAGGCCGAGGACGAGGGCGCGCGGGCGGTCCGGGAGGCGGCCGGCGGCCGCTCCGATGCCCAGGACGACGAAGGCGGCGGCGAGCAGGCCCCATTCGAGGCCGCCGCTGATGCCCTCGTGGCCCTCCCGGCCGGAGGCGAGCGCCAGCATCGCGAGGCCCAGGCAGACCACGCCGACGGCGATCCACTCGATCCGGCGGAGCCGCACGCCGAGCACGCGCGAGGCGACGACCGCCGTGACGGCGAGGCTGGCGGCGAGCGCGGCGCCGACCGCGTAGATCGGCAGGGTGCGCAGGGCCACGATCTGGAGGACGAAGCCGAGCCCGTCCAGGCCCAGCCCGGCGACGTACCGCCACTGCCGCAGCGCCCGCCACATCAGCGCGACGTCGACGCCGCCGCCCGTGCCGGGCTCGGCGGCCCGGGCGGCGAGGGCCTGGAACACCGAGGCGGTGCCGAAACAGAGCGCGGAACCGAGGGCGCAGATCATCCCAAGAAGCATGAAAGGACCCTAGTGCGCGGGGAGAACGAGCGGGCGGGCGTATGCGGCCCGGGTCGCCCGGCCTACACTGTGCGATCGCAACCAGACGACTGGCGACGGACGGCCGGCGACTGGTGGCAGACGACTGGAAACGGGCGGCACGCGGCACGCGACCCGCGGCTGACGACGGCAGGACAACGGGGGGACGGGCCATGCGCAGGCTGAGGTCGGGCACGGTGGTACTCGGCGGAGTGAGCATGCTCGCGGCGACGCTGACCGCGTGCGGCTCGGAGCCCGACCGGCGCTGCATCGACCCCGTCACCTACAAGGAACTCCCCGACTACAAGTGCCAGGACGGCGGCGGCCACGGAAGCAGCAGCGGTAGCGGCGGCTCCACCGGGCGCTACTACTACGGCGGCTCCTCCAGCAGCGGCCGCGTCAGCGGCGGCAGCTTCGACAGGTCCGCCGTCGAGAGCGGCGGCTTCGGCGGCCACCACTCCTCCTCCGGCGGCTGATCCCGCATGGAGCGCCACACCATCGAGCCCCGCCCCGGCTGGCAGCAGACGATCGAGGAACAGGGCCTGATCTATCCGCTGACCCGCTACCCCGACGGCTCGCTGCGCCCCTACTGGGACGAGAGCGCCTACTACTCCTTCGGCCTGCCCGAGGTCGAGGCCCTGGAGGAGGTCGTCGAGGAGCTGCACGCCATGTGCCTGGAGGCGGCGGCGCACATCGTCGAGAAGGACCGTTTCGCCGAACTGGGCATCACCGACCCGCGGATCGCCGACCGGGTCGCCGAGTCGTGGCACCGGCGGGCCGAACTCCCCACCGTCTACGGCCGGTTCGATCTTCGCTACGACGGCACGGGCCCGGCGAAGATGCTGGAGTACAACGCCGACACCCCCACCTCCCTGGTGGAGGCGGCGAGCCCGCAGTGGTTCTGGATGGAGGAGCGCTTCCCCGGCGCCGACCAGTGGAACTCGCTCCACGAGCGCCTCGTCGACGCCTGGCGGAAGCAGGCCCACCTGCTGCCGCCCGGCAGCCCCGTGCACTTCGTCCACTCCGACGGCGACGAGCTCGGCGAGGACCTGATGACCGTCGCGTACCTGCGCGAGACCGCCGAGCAGGCCGGCCTCGCGACGGAGGCGCTGTCCGTCGAGCGGATCGGCTGGGACCGGATCACCGGCCGCTTCGTCGACGACCGGCTCCGCTTCATCCGCGCCTGCTTCAAGCTCTACCCGTGGGAGTGGCTGACCACGGACCGCTTCGGCCCGCACGTCCTCGACACCCTCGACAACGGCGGCGGCACCGGCTCCACCTGCTGGATCGAACCCGCCTGGAAGATGCTGCTCTCCAACAAGGCGCTCCTCGCGATCCTCTGGGAGCTGCACCCGGGCCACCCCAACCTGCTGCCCGCCTACCTCGACGGCCCCCGCGAACTGGCCACCACCACCGGCTGGGTGGCCAAGCCGCTCCTCGGCCGCGAGGGCGCCGGCGTCACCCTCCACGAGCCGGGCGATCCCGTCGCCCTGCGCGACGAGCCGGTCTGCTACCAGGAGCTGGCCCCGCTGCCCGACTTCGACGGCAACCGCGTCGTGCTCGGCGCGTGGACCGTCGGCGACGAGTCGGCGGGGCTCGGCATCCGGGAGTCGGCGGGACCGGTGACGGACGAGTACGCCCGCTTCATCCCGCACGTCATCCTCTGACCGCCTGACCGCCTGACCGCCTGACCGCCTGACCGCCTGACCGCCTGACCGCCTGACCGCCTGACCGCCTGACCGCCTGACCGCCTGACCGCCTGACCGCCTGACCGCCTGACCGCCTGACCGCCTGACCGCCTGACCGCCTGACCGCCTGACCGCCTGACCGCCTGACCGCCTGACCGCCTGACCGCCTGACCGCCTGACCGCCTGACCGCCTGACCGG
>NZ_JBIAME010000003.1:639024-801737 GCF_042873935.1 Streptomyces sp. NPDC004327
GCCTGACCGCCTGACCGCCTGACCGCCTGACCGCCTGACCGCCTGACCGCCTGACCGCCTGACCGCCTGACCGCCTGACCGCCTGACCGCCTGACCGTCCGTACCGGCTTTCCGGGCCACTCGGGATACTCGGACGGCTCGGGACACTCGCGCCGCTCCGGCTACTCCGGTACGTAGTCGCGCAGCGGCGCGGGCCGCAGGCCGGCCGCGTCGGCCGCGGCCAGGGCCCGCCTCAGATCCTGTTCGACCGTCTCGTTGAAGTGCAGCAGGACGATGTCGCCCGCCTTGAGCGCGGGCGTCGGCGGGGTCCACCGGCCCCAGGTCGTCATGTCGTACGTCCACGTCACCACCGCCTTCGCGCCGCACGCCCGCGCGGTGGTCAGCGTGGTCGCGTCGTACGTCCCGTACGGCGGCCGCAGCAGCCGCGCCCCGTCCCCGAACTCGGCGAGCTGCGCCTCGCGCGCCCCGCACACCTGCGCCTTCTGGCCGGCGGCGTCGAGCGCGGTGAGGTCCGGGTGGTCGACGGTGTGGTTCTCGACGCGGGAGGGGCCCTGGTCGAGCAGCGTGTGGAAGTAGCCGGAGTCGTACGAGTAGGCGCCCGGCAGCAGGAAGAGCGAGGTGGGCACCCGGCGGTCGAGCAGCAGTTTCGCGGCGGCCGGGTCGTGGTTCCAGCCGTCGTCGATGGTGATGAAGACGACCGGGTCGGTCGTCCCGACGTGGTTCACGACGGGCACGGGCTCGGGCCAGGCGGCGGCCGGCGCGGCCTGGGCGGGCGCGGCCAGTGCGCCCAGGAGGGCGACGGGGACGAGTGCGGCGAGCGTGCGGCGCAGGGCGCGGCGCGGACGGGGTCTCGGCATGGCGGCCATCATTGGCCTAGACCAACTGGGGTGTCAATGGGGCCAGTTGACGGCGAAACGGACGCCGGCGGTCCACCGTGGGGTGGACCGCCGCCATCCGTTTCCGCGGACCGTGGGGCCCGCGGAACGTGGAGCCGGCGGACCCCAGGGTCCGCGGACCGTGGGACGCGCGAGCCGTAGCGCCCCCAGGCCACCGGCCCCCCAAGCCGTCGGACCCGCAGGCCACCGGCCCCGCAGGCCGTCAGTCCGCCGAGAGCACCGCCCGCAGCTGCTCCAGGCCCCAGTCCAGGTCCTCCTTCGAGATCACCAGCGGCGGCGCGATCCGGATCGTCGAGCCGTGCGTGTCCTTCACCAGCACGCCCCGGGCCATCAGCTTCTCCGAGATCTCCCGGCCGGTGCCCTTCGCGGGTGCGATGTCCACGCCCGCCCATAGGCCGCGGCCGCGCACCGCCTCCACCGCGCCGCCGCCGACGAGCAGGCCCAGCTCGGCGTGCAGGTGCTCGCCGAGCTCGGCCGCGCGCTGCTGGTACTCGCCCGTGCGCAGCATCGCGATGACCTCCAGGGCCACCGCGCAGGCCAGCGGGTTGCCGCCGAAGGTCGAACCGTGCTCGCCCGGCCGGAACACCCCGAGGACGTCCCGGTCCGCGACCACCGCCGACACCGGCACGACGCCGCCGCCGAGGGCCTTGCCCAGGATGTAGACGTCCGGCACCACGTCCTCGTGCTCGCACGCGAACGTCCGGCCGGTGCGGCCCAGGCCCGACTGGATCTCGTCCGCCATGAACAGCACGTTCCGGCGGGTCGTCAGCTCCCGTACCCCGCGCAGATAGCCGGCCGGCGGGACCAGGACCCCGGCCTCGCCCTGGATCGGCTCCAGGAGCACGGCCACCGTGTTCTCGGTGACGGCCGCCTCCATCGCGGTCAGGTCGCCGTACGGCACGATCTCGAAGCCCGGCGTGTACGGGCCGAAGTGGTCACGGGCCTCGTGGTCCGTGGAGAAGCTGACGATCGTCGTCGTCCGGCCGTGGAAGTTGTTCGCGGCCACGACGATCTTCGCGTGCCCGTCCGGCACGCCCTTCACCTCGTACCCCCACTTGCGGGCCGTCTTCACCGCCGTCTCCACGGCCTCCGCGCCCGTGTTCATCGGCAGCACCGCCTCCTTGCCGCACAGCTCGGCCAGGCGCGCGCAGAACTCCCCGAAGCGGTCGTGGTGGAACGCGCGCGACGTCAGCGTCACCCGCTCCAGCTGGGCACGGGCGGCGTCGATCAGGCGCCGGTTGCCGTGCCCGAAGTTGAGCGCCGAGTACCCGGCGAGCATGTCGAGGTAGCGGCGCCCCTCGACATCGGTCATCCAGGCGCCTTCGGCGGAGGCGACGACCACGGGCAGGGGGTGGTAGTTGTGGGCGCTGTGCGCGTCCGCGGCAGCGATCTCGCCTTGCGTCTTCGACGTGCTCGACACGGGATCTCCGTTCGTCCTGCGGCCAGGGGCGGGTGTGGTTCCCTGTTCTTATCGTCGCTCGTATGCCGGACGGGGAAACCTGCCGTGACGGCGCGCCCGATAGTCTGGAAACACGCACGGCGACTGGCGTACGGGGACCGAACCCCGGGGGAGCCGTGCGCGGCAGAGCACACGAGATGCCGCCCGCCTGGGCATCACGGGACACCTGACCAAGTCCCGTGGGGTGCCGCCCGGCACCCGCACCGGGGCCCATTCGCGGAGGAACGCCATGAACCTTCCCGCCCACCACCCGGCGCTGAGCGCGACCGACCCCGAGCTCGCCGTGCTCGTCGGGGCCGAGGAGCGGCTGCAGGCCGAGACGCTGCGCCTGATCCCCAGCGAGAACTACGTCTCCGCCGCCGTCCTCGAAGCCTCCGGGACCGTGCTGCAGAACAAGTACAGCGAGGGCTACCCGGGCCGCCGCTACTACGAGGGCCAGCAGAACATCGACCGGGTCGAGAGCCTCGCGATCTCCCGCGCCCGGGCCCTCTTCGGCGTCGACCACGCCAACGTCCAGCCGTACTCCGGCTCCCCGGCCAACCTCGCCGTCTACCTGGCCTTCGCGCAGCCCGGCGACACCGTGATGGGCATGGCGCTGCCGATGGGCGGCCACCTCACGCACGGCTGGGGCGTCTCCGCGACCGGCACCTGGTTCCGGGGCGTGCAGTACGGCGTACGGAAGGACACCGGGCTCATCGACTTCGACGAGGTCCGGGACCTGGCCCTCGCCGAGCGGCCGAAGGTGATCTTCTGCGGCGGCACGGCGCTGCCCCGCACGATCGACTTCGCCGCGTTCGGCGAGATCGCCCGCGAGGCCGGCGCCGTGCTCGTCGCCGACGTCGCCCACATCGCCGGCCTGATCGCGGGCGGCGCCCACCCGTCTCCCGTACCGCACGTGGACGTCGTCTCCACGACCACGCACAAGACCCTGCGCGGTCCGCGCGGCGCGATGCTGATGTGCCGCGAGGAGCACGCCAAGGCCCTCGACAAGGCCGTCTTCCCCGGCCTCCAGGGCGGCCCGCACAACCAGACGACCGCCGCCATCGCCGTCGCCCTGCACGAGGCGGCCCAGCCGTCCTTCCGCGACTACGCCCACGCGGTCGTCGCCAACGCCCGGGCCCTCGCCGACGCGCTGCTCGCCCGCGGCTTCGAGCTGGTCTCCGGCGGCACCGACAACCACCTGATCCTCATGGACCTCACGCCCAAGGAGGTCCCGGGCAAGGTGGCGGCCAAGGCGCTCGACCGGGCCGGCATCGTCGTCAACTACAACACCGTCCCGTACGACCCGCGCAAGCCCTTCGACCCGTCCGGCATCCGCATCGGCACCCCGTCGCTCACCTCCCGCGGCCTCGGCGTCGCGCACATGCCGCAGGTCGCCGACTGGATCGACCGGGGCGTCGCCGCCGCCGGCAAGGGCGACGAGGAGGCCCTGGCCGTCATCCGCGCCGAGGTCGCCGAACTGATGGCCGCGTTCCCGGCCCCGGGCCTGCCGGTGTGACGGCGGTCGCGGCGGGGGTCCGAGGCCCCCGCCGCGGAAATCGCGTCGCGCCCAGGCAGCTACGCGGCGTCGATGCGCAACTCGCTCTCCGGGTGCAGAGCCGCGATCGACTTGATGCCGACGGACACGCCTGGGGGCAGCGACTGGACGTAGACGGCCAGGCCCTTCGCGAGCAGTGACAGCTCGCGGTGTTGGGCGAGGTGGTTGCCCACGACGGTGTAGCGGGTCGTGGGCCTCCGCGTCGCGGACGTCCGAGACGCGGAAGCTCGTCGGAATGAACGACCTTCCCTGGTCAGGAGATGACGCAGTTGGCGACCGTGCTGCGCACCCTGTCGCCGGTCGAGAAGTGCTTGACCTTGCACTTGTTGATGCCCAGCCCGCCGTCGACCTGGGCGTATCCCGGCCCGATCACCAGCTGGGTGTCATTCTGGCCGCGGATCGTGTCGTTGCCGGGGCCGCCCATGATGACTCCGGACGACTCGTCGCCGACGGACTTCGGCTCGATGGTGTCGTTCCCGCTGCCGCCGAGTACCCGGCCGCCGAGGTCTACTCGGCTGGTGCGGATGACGTCGTCGTCGTCGTTGCCGAGGACCTGGCCGCCGCCGCGCTCGTATTCGCCCGGCTGGCCCATCACGCTGCCCGTCGTGATGGTGTCGTTGCCGTGGTCCCCGTAGACCGTCGCGCCGTGCTCCGCCGTTCCGACGACCAGCGCGGTGGTGATCGTGTCGTCGCCGGCGCCGCCGCGGACCGACGAATCGCCGTTGCGCGGGTAGAGGTTGTTGACCTGGATGATGTCGTCGCCGTCGCCGCCGAGCACCTGGGAGTCGATGACCAGGCCCTTGACGCGGATGTTGTCGGCGCCGCCGCCGCCGTAGATGATCACGTTGACGACGTCGTTCTCGCAGAGGATCGTGTCGTTGCCCGTCGTGCCGTACACGTTTCCGGGCGGGGCCTCGACCCCGTTGACGAAGCACCAGTGCGAGGGCAGGGGATCTGCGGCCGCCTGGGCCGGGGAGGCCGCCAGTGACGCTGTCATGACGACGGACGTGGCGGCGGCGTGCAGGGTGAGACGGGCGACGCGGTTCGTGCGCGGCATGGGGAACTCCCGTACGTGGAGGGGGTGGGCCCGGTCTGCGCAGTGTGAACCGGGCCCACCGGACGAACATGGGTGCCGCGCCGGAGCGCGGGTCCCC
This sequence comes from Streptomyces sp. NPDC004327, assembly GCF_042873935.1. Classification (NCBI taxonomy): domain Bacteria; kingdom Bacillati; phylum Actinomycetota; class Actinomycetes; order Kitasatosporales; family Streptomycetaceae; genus Streptomyces; species Streptomyces sp. NPDC004327. Next base: position 644,071 of record NZ_JBIAME010000003.1, read on the forward strand.
CGTACTCCGTACGAAGGGTCGTATGCGGCAGGACGGCTCGCAAGGCCCCGGCACGCGGCGACGCCGCGTCGCCGCGCCGAGGCACGGGTCAGGGAACGTTGGTGACGGACTCGCAGCGCACCGCGACGTCGTGGTTGCCGGCTTCGCCGTCGCAGGAGTCGGTGTGGGCGCCGCCGTCCAGGAGGTCGTCGGCGGGGCCCGCGAAGATGGCGTCGTCGCCGGTGCCGCCGCGGATGTCGTCCCGGCCGCCGGCCGTGCCGACGGTCGCGTCGCCGTCGAAGTTCACGTTGTCGCCGAAGAGGTGGTCGTCGCCGCCGCGTCCGTCGATCACGTCCTTGCCCGCGGACGTCCGCGAGGCGTCGCCGACCGAGCTGTCGCCGAAGAGGTAGTCGTCCGCCGTTCCGCCGGTGATCCGGTCGTCGCCCGCGCCGGTCGCCTGCCCGCCCTGGGGATCGCCGATGTTGTGGTCGCCGATGGCGAAGATGCCGCCGTCGGTGCCGAGGTCGATGATGTCGTCGCCGCCGGCTCCACGGGCCCCGGCGATGCCTTCGCTGTCCCCGACGATGCTTTCGAGGACGCCTGGCCCGGAGAGGAGCACGTCGTCGCCCGCGCCGGTGCCGAACCCCTGGAAGGGCGCGGCCGAGTCGCCGAGCAGGCCGTCGTCGCCGGTGCCACCTTCCAGGTGGTCCCGGCCGCCGCCCTCGGCATTGCCGCCCAGGGCGACGCTGTCCCCGGTGATGTGCACGTCGTCGCCGGCGCCGCCGTACATGACGTCGTTGCCCCCGCCCTTGGCGTCGCCGTCGGCGTCGGTCTCCGAGTCGCCGACCATGAAGTCGTCGCCGCCGCCGCCGTACATGACGTCGTTGCCGCCTCCCTCGGCGTTGCCGCTGTCGCTGTGTGAGTCACCGACCATGTCGTCGTCGCCGGCGCCGCCGTACAAGACGTCGTTGCCCCCGCCCTTGGCGTCTCCGCTCTCGACCGACACGTCACCGCGGATCGCGTCGTCGCCCGTCCCGCCGTCGATCCGGTCGTTGCCGAGGCCGCCGATCAGGCGGTCGTCGCCGCCGAGGCCGCAGATGAGGTCGTCGCCACCGCGACCGTCGACGACGTCGGCCCCCGGGGATCCGACGATGACGTCGCGGCCCGGCGTGCCGGTGAGGGTGCCCGCGCCGGTGAGAGTCGCGGGAATGCCGAAACAGGTGGGCGGGGCGGCAACCGCGGCGGTCGCCGGAACCCCCGTCGTGATCAGCGCCGCCGACACGATGCCGGCCATGACGAACCGAGCCATGCAAGACCTCCAGGTCCGAGGAGTGGCAGAAGGAGGTCTGCCTCACGGCATGGCGCTTCGGACGCGCATGAGGCCGTTTGCCGCATGCCGTCCCTCGAACGCCCCGGCGGGCGTAGCGCTTCTCGGCTTCGGACTGTGGCACCCGCACTGAGCTCCTCGCCCTGTACCAAGCCCCGGGCCGGGGAACCCGTTCGCCTCGCTCAAGATGCCGGGGGTCCGGGGCTCGCCGAGATTGGGGGCATGTCTCATCACCTCAGCGGTCCGAACCTGCGCTCGCCCATGAATGACGCCGGCTCGACATGACCGACCTGTTCGCCTTCACCGTGGACGGCGACCGGACCGTTCTGATCATGAACGTCAATCCGATCGCCCCGACCGGCGGCCAGGCGTTCCACCCGGACGCGGTGTACCGCATCAACGTCGACACCGACGGCGACCAGCGGGCCGACGTTGCGTACAGCTTCGTGTTCGCGCCGCCGCAGGACGGTCGGCAGACCGTCACCGTTCACCGGGCCACCGGGGACGAGGCGCGGGCGCACGACGCCGCGGGTGAGGAGATCTTCACCGACGTGCCGGTCAGCTTCGGGGCCGAGCCGCACCCGGTGGAGTCCGGTGCGTACCGGTTCTTCGCCGGGATGCGCAGCGATCCGTTCTTCGCCGACCTGGACGGCATCGTGCAGAAGTTCCAGTGGACCGGGGTCGACTGGGGGGCCGGCAAGAACGTCTTCGGGCTGGTCCTTGAGATGCCGAGCAGCGAGCTCGGCGCAGGTCCGGAGATCGGCGTGTGGGGCCGGGTGAGCCTGCGGCAGAACGGGCAGCTGACGTCCGTCGACCGGGGCGCCCACCCGTCCCTCACCGCCTACTTCAACGCCGAGGACGTCAAGGACGCCTACAACGCGGGCGAGCCGGCCGACGACTGGGACACCTACCGGGAGCCGTGGACCGCGGTGCTCGAGCACTTCGGCGGCTACAGTCCGCAGGCGGCGGAGGCGGCGCTGCGCACCGTCCTGCCGGACGTCCTGCGCTTCGACCGCCGCCGCCCCGCCGCCTACCCCAACGGGCGCTCGCTCACCGACGACGTCACCTCGGCCCGGCTGTCCATGCTCACCGACGGCAAGGTCCCGACCGACCACATCGGCCCGCACACCGACCTGCTCCCCGGTTTCCCCTACCTCGGCACGCCGCATCCGGTGTCCGCCGGCTGACCCGCCCCACCAGGTCTCTCAGCTCGCGTCGACGGCCTCGCGGACCAGCGCCGCGAGGTCCGCCGCGGAGGAGTCGCCCGCGCTCAGCCGGCTGCGGGTGAAGGCGAACGCGAGGCCGCGCTTCGGATCCGCGAAGGCGGTGCTGCCGCCGCTGCCGTTGTGGCCGAAGGCGGTGGGCTCGCCGCCCGTCTCGGGCCGGCCGAGGAAGTAGCCGAGGCCCTTGGGGACCGGCACGCCGAGGACCCGGTCCGGCTCGCGGGTACGGAGTTCGTACAGCGAGGGAAGCCGCTCGGCGGGCAGCAGGCGGACGCCGTCGACCTCGCCGAGCAGGGCCGCGTACATGCGGGCCGCGGCCCGCGCGGTGAGGGTCGCGCCGGCGGGAGCGTGGGCGCGCAGGAAGTCGGGGCGGTTGGCGAGGCGGGCGCACGGCCACACGTCGGGGTTCGGGACGGCCCGGAAGAAGGGGGCGTCCGCCGGGATCGCGGCGAGCATCTCCTCCCAGCTGCCCGCCACCAGCGGGACGACGCGGCCGGCCTGCTCGTCGGGGATCCCGTAGAAGAGGGAGTCGGCGATGCCGAGCGGCTCGGTGACGTACGTGCGCAGCGCCTCGGCGACGCCGTCGAGACCCGTGGCGCGGCGCACGGTCTCGCCGAGCACCCAGCCGAAGGTCCAGCCGTGGTAGCCGCTGGCCGTGCCCGGCTCCCACAGCGGCTCCTGCGCGGCGATCAGCGCGCACATGCCGTCCCAGTCGCACAGCTCCTCCGGCGTGATGGCCGGCGGCAGCTGCGGCACGCCCGTGCGGTGGGTCAGCGCGTCGCGGACCGTGGTGCGGTCCTTGCCGTGGGCGCCGAACTCCGGCCAGTAGGCGGCCAGCGGGGTGTCGTAGTCGAGCAGCCCGCGCTCGACGAGGACGTGGACCAGCGTCGCCGTGACGCCCTTGCCGGTGGAGTAGGCGTGGAACAGCGAGTCGGAGCCGACCTCCTGGCCCGCCGCCCCCTCGCCCGCGTACGCGTCGACGATCAGTTCACCGTGCAGATACGCCGCCACCTGCACGGCCTTCTCCGCGCCCGAGTCGACCAGCCGCCGGGCCAGGTCCTCGACCCGAGCCTGTATGTCCGCCATCGCGTTCCCCCTGTGGATGCGTGACCGCATGTGTGTTCCTTGTCTCACGGGGCACGATGCCACGTCCGGTTCGGGGGGTCACACCTGAGAGAATGATGAGCATGGCCTCTGACCGACCTCGTGTGCTTTCCGGAATCCAGCCCACCGCAGGCTCGTTCCACCTCGGCAACTACCTCGGCGCCGTCCGCCAGTGGGTCGCGCTGCAGGAGTCCCACGACGCCTTCTACATGGTGGTGGACCTGCACGCGATCACGGTCCCGCAGGACCCCGCGGAGCTGCGCGCCAACACCCGGCTCGCCGCCGCCCAGCTGCTCGCCGCCGGGCTCGACCCGGACCGGTGCACGCTCTTCGTGCAGAGCCACGTGCCCGAGCACGCCCAGCTCGGCTGGGTCATGAACTGCCTCACCGGCTTCGGCGAGGCGTCCCGCATGACGCAGTTCAAGGACAAGTCCGCCAAGCAGGGCGCCGACCGCGCCACCGTCGGCCTCTTCACGTACCCGGTCCTCCAGGTCGCGGACATCCTGCTGTACCAGGCGGACCAGGTCCCGGTCGGCGAGGACCAGCGCCAGCACATCGAGCTGACCCGCGACCTCGCGGAGCGCTTCAACGGCCGCTTCGGGGAGACGTTCACCATCCCGTCGCCGTACATCCTGAAGGAGACGGGGAAGATCTACGACCTCCAGGACCCGTCGATCAAGATGAGCAAGTCGGCGTCCACGCCGAAGGGTCTGATCAACCTGCTCGACGACCCGAAGGCGACCGCGAAGAAGGTGAAGAGCGCGGTCACCGACACCGAGACGGTGATCCGCTTCGACCCGGAGAACAAGGCCGGCGTCTCCAACCTGCTCTCCATCATGTCCACGCTCACCGGCACCTCGGTCGCCGATCTGGAGAAGAGCTACGAGGGCAAGATGTACGGCGCCCTCAAGACCGACCTCGCCGAGGTCATGGTGGACTTCGTCACTCCGTTCCGGACCCGCACCCAGGAGTACCTGGACGACCCGGAGACCCTGGACAAGGTGCTCGCCAAGGGCGCGGAGAAGGCCCGGGCGGTCGCGGCGGAGACGCTGGCGCAGGCGTACGACAGGATCGGCTTCCTGCCCGCCAAGCGCTGAGTCCCGCAACGCTGGCCGAAACGGTGGTGCAGGCCGCACACTGGCGCCTGCACCACCCGTACACATATCGACGCATCGACGGATCGACGGATCGACGGAGGAGAACGACGTGGGGACCGTAACGCTCGGCGTTTCGATCGCGGTCCCGGAGCCTCACGGCAGCCTGCTCCAGGAGCGGCGCGCGGGCTTCGGGGATCCCGCCGCGTACGGCATCCCGACCCACGTCACCCTGCTCCCGCCCACCGAGGTCGACGCGGCCCGGCTGCCCGAGATCGAGGCGCACCTCGCCGCGATCGCGGCCGCCAGCGAGCCGTTCCCGATGCGCCTCGACGGCACCGGCACCTTCCGCCCGCTCTCCCCGGTCGTCTTCGTCAAGCTCGTCGAGGGCGCCACCGGCTGCGACCTGCTCCAGGAGCGCATCCGGGACGCGGCCGGCCCCGTTCCGCGCGAGCTGCAGTTCCCGTACCACCCGCACGTCACCGTCGCGCACGGCATCCCGGACGAGGCGATGGACCGCGCCTTCGAGGAGCTGGCCGGCTACACGGCGGAGTGGAGCTGCGGATCCTTCGCGCTGTACCTGCAGGGCGCGGACGAGGTGTGGCGCAAGCTGTACGAGTACGAGTTCGGCAGCGGCCGTACGGTCCCGGTGCCGGCCCCCGTCACCGCCGTACCGGCGCAGGGCGGCAGCCCCGTCGACGAGCCCACCGCCACCCTCTAGGGCCCGGCCGGCGTCACGTGCGTCACGTGCGGCACGGACGCCAGGGACGTCACTGCCGTCACACCGGCAGGCGGCGGAACAGCGGCCGCGGCACGTGCCGCAGCGCCGACATCACCACGCGCAGCGTGCCCGGCACCCACACCGTCTCCGAGCGGCGCCGCAGCCCGAGCTCGATCGCCGTGGCGACGGCCTCCGGGGTGGTCGCCAGCGGCGCCTCCGCCAGGCCCTCGGTCATCTTCGAGCGCACGAACCCGGGCCGCACCACCATCACGTGCACGCCCGTGCCGTGCAGCGCGTCCCCGAGTCCCTGCGCGAAGGCGTCGAGCCCGGCCTTGGACGAGCCGTAGATGAAGTTCGCCCGGCGGGCGCGCTCGCCCGCCACCGACGACAGGACGACCAGCGAGCCGTGGCCCTGCGCCTGGAGGGACTGGGCACACACCAGGCCGGCCGAGACGGCGCCGGTGTAGTTGGTCTGGGCGACCCGGACGGCGGCGAGCGGGGCGGCCTCGTCGCGCGACTGGTCGCCGAGGACGCCGAAGGCGAGCAGCACCATGTCGATGTCGCCCGCCGGACCCCCCTCCGTGAAGAGCTTCCCGAGCCGTTCCTCGTGCGACTCGGTGTCCAGGGCGTCGAAGGGCACGACGTGCACCTCGGCGCCGAGCGCCCGCAGCGAGCCGGCGGCCTCGGTCAGCGCGGGGGAGGGGCGGCCGGCCAGCCAGACGGTACGGGTGCGGCGGGCGATCAGCCGGCGGGCGGTCGCCAGGCCGATCTCGGACGTGCCGCCGAGAACGAGCAGGGACTGGGGGGCGCCGAAGGCGTCCTTCATGGCGGTCACGCTCCTCAGAGGGCGAGTCGACGGGAGAGGTCCGAGGTGAAGACGGCGGTGGGGTCGAGCGTCGCCCGCAGCTCGCGGAAGTCGCCGAGCCTCGGGTACATCGCGGCCAGCGCATCCGGCCGCAGCCGTGAGTCCTTGGCCAGGTAGACCCGGCCGCCGGCCGCCGCGACCTCCTCGTCCAGCTCGTCGAGGAAGGCGCCGAGGCCGCTGAGCGAGGCCGGGACGTCGAGCGCGAGGGTCCAGCCGGGCAGCGGGAAGGACAGCCAGCCGGGGTCGGCCTCGCCGAAGCGCTTGAGGACGGCGAGGAAGGACGGACAGCCGCGGCTCGCGACGCGCCGCACGACCCGGCGCAGCGTCTCCTCCTGCCCGTACCCGACGACGAACTGGTACTGCACGAAGCCGCCGCGCCCGTACACCCGGTTCCAGTGCGGGACGCCGTCGAGCGGATGGAAGAAGGCGGACAGCCGCTGCAGCCGGCCGGTGGAGCGGCGCGGGGCCTTGCGGTACCAGAGCTCGTTGAAGAGGCCGACGCTCGTGCGGCCGAGCAGCCCCTCGGGGACGTACGCGGGCGCGGCCGGCAGCCGTCCGCCCGGCCGGAAGGCCAGGGGTGCGCGCCGGGCCCGGCGTTCGCGGACGGGCAGGGCGTCGTACGGGGCGTGGTCGCCGCGGGTGAGGACGGCGCGGCCGGTGGCGGCGCCGCGCGCGAGGAGGTCGATCCAGGCGACCGAGTAGCGGTAGCGGTGGTCGGTGGCGGTGAGCCGGGCCATCAGGTCGTCGAGGTCCGTGGCGCGTTCGGTGTCGACGCACATCAGCGAGGTCTCGACGGGCAGCAGTCGCAGCGTGACGGAGAGGATCACGCCGGTCAGGCCCATGCCGCCGGTAGTGGCGTCGAACAGCGGGGTGCCGGGGGCGATCGTGTGCACCTGGCCGTCGGCGGTGAGCAGGTCGAGGGAGACGACGTGCCGCGAGAAGGAGCCGGAGACGTGGTGGTTCTTGCCGTGGATGTCGGCGCCGACGGCCCCGCCGACGGTGACGTAGCGGGTTCCGGGGGTGACCGGCACGAACCAGCCGAGCGGCAGCAGCACCTCCATCAGGTGGTGCAGGCTGACGCCCGCGTCACAGACGACGAGCCCGGCCTCGGCGTCGACGGCACGGATCCGGGCGAGGCCGGTCATGTCGAGGACGGCGCCGCCGGCGTTCTGCGCGGCGTCCCCGTAGGCCCGGCCGAGGCCGCGCGCGATCGACCCGCGGGCACCGCAGGTGCGGACGGCCTCGGCGGCCTCCTCGTACGTCCGGGGGCGGATCACGTACGCGAGCGTGGGGGCGGTGCGGCCCCAGCCGGTGAGGGTGTCGAACCCGGCGTCGATGTCCGCGGGCAGGGGGGTGACCGTCATGAAGGCGACCGTATAGCCGGGAGTGTCGCTTATGCCGGGATTGGCGGGCGGTTCGTCGAAATGGGTGATTAAACGAGTGTCAGGAAAGCGCCCCGGCCCGCAGGACAGGTCGGCGCGTCAGAGTCGCCCGTGGCCGACGGTGAACCGGGGAGGCGGGCGAGGAGCATGCGATACGGGGACGGGCGAGAGGCGGTCCGGCGATCCGGGGACGGGTGGTCAGGGGACGGGCGATCCGGGGACGGGCGATCCGGGGACGGGCGAGACGCGGTCCGGCGATCCGGGGACCGGCGCCCCGGGGATCGGCGGTACCGGGTTCCGCTGACCAGGGTCGGACGGCACCGGGTCCGGCGATCCGGCGACTGGGCCGCGGCCGACCACCGGCTGCTCGCCGCGCTGCGCGCCCACGGCCGCCGGCCCGCCGTGGCCGCGGCCGCCCGCGCGCTCTCGGGCGCCGGCGAACACGCCGCGCTCTGGCTCGCCGCCGGCCTGACCGCCGCCGCCCTCGACCCCCCGCGTCGCACCGGCTGGCTGCGCGCCACCGCCCTGGTCGCCGCCGCGCACCTCGCCGGCATGGGCGTCAAGCGGGCCGTACGGCGCCCGAGGCCGAGCCCCGACACGTACGCGCCGCTCGTCCGCACCGCCGGCCGGCACTCCTTCCCCAGCTGTCACGCCAGCTCCGCCGCCGCGGCCGCTGTCGCCTTCGCCGCCCTGCACCCGCCGACCCGCCGCCTCGCCGTCCCGGCCGCCACCGCCATGTGCCTCGCCCGGCTCGTCGCCGGCGTCCACTACCCGACGGACGTCGTGGCGGGCGCGCTGCTCGGGGCGGCGACGGCGAGGGCGGGGCGAGCGTGGCTGGGCCTCGCGGCCGGACGGGGCCGGCCGGGCGGCGACGCCCGGCTCCTTACCCCGGCGACGCGCGGCGGAGGCCCGGCCCGGCCGCGTACGGCTGCCGCACCCGGCGGAGGCCCGGCCCGGCCGCGTACGGCTGCCGCACCCGGAGGAAGCCGGGCCCGGCTCGGTACCCCGGCACCGCACGGCGGCGGCCGTGGCTGAGTCCGCCGCCGGGCGCGCCGGCGCCCTGCTCACCGCGCCCGCCGCCCCGCCACCGCCCGCGCCGCCCGTGCGGCGGCGGCCGCTCGCCGTCGCCGCCGGGCTGCTGCGCACCGCGCGGCCCCGGCAGTGGGTCAAGAACGCGCTCGTCGTCGCCGCGCCCGTCGCCGCCGGCAGGCTCGGGTCCTGGCACAGCGCGGCCCGACTCGCCCTGGTCTTCGCCCTGTTCACGGCCGCCGCCTCCGCCGTCTACCTGGTCAACGACGCCCGCGACGCCGACGCCGACCGCGCCCACCCCGTCAAACGGCACCGGCCCGTCGCCGCCGGACTCGTCCCCGTACCGCTCGCGTACGCCGCCGGCGGGGCGCTCGGACTCGGCGCGGCGGCGATCGGCGCGCTGGCGTGCGACCCGATGACCGCGCTGCTCGTCGCCGCGTACCTGGCGATGCAACTCGCCTACTGCGTACGCCTGAAGCACGTCCTCGTCGTCGACCTCGCCGTCGTCACGACCGGTTTCCTGATGCGGGCGATGATCGGCGGGACCGCGCTCGGCATCCCGCTGTCGCGCTGGTTCCTCATCACCACCGGCTTCGGCGCGCTCTTCATGGTGGCGGCGAAGCGCTACTCCGAGGCGGTGCAGCCGGCGGCCGCCGAGGGTGCGACCCGGGCGCTGCTCACCCAGTACACCGCCGGATACCTGCGCTTCGTCTGGCAGTTGGCGGCCGGCGTCGCCGTCCTCGGCTACTGCCTCTGGGCCCTGGAGAGCGGCGGCGTCGCGGGCAGCTCGCTGCTGCCGTGGCGTCAGCTCTCCGTCGTCGCCTTCGTGCTCGCCGTGCTGCGCTACGCCGTCTTCGCCGACCGCGGCACGGCGGGCGAACCGGAGGACGTGGTGCTGCGCGACCGGCCGCTCGCCGTGATCGGCCTGGTGTGGGCGGCGATGTACGGCATGGCGGTCGCGGACCTGTGAGGCGGGTGCTCGCGTGAGCCGTCTGCGATCCTGGGGGCCGCTGCCTGACCACCTGAGGAGAACGCGTACGCCATGGACTGGCTGACCAAGCTCCCCGTCATCGGCCCCTGGGTCGTCCGCTTCATGCGGACCCACGCCTGGCACTCGTACGAACGTCTCGACGAGATCCGCTGGGCCCGGCTCGCCGCCGCCATCACCTTCCTCAGCTTCCTCGCCCTCTTCCCGCTGATCACGGTCGCCGCAGCGATCGGCGCCGCGCTGCTCACCCCGGACCAGCTGCACCGGATCGAGGACAGGGTCGCCCACCAGGTGCCCGGCATCTCCAACCAGCTCGACATCGGCGGGCTCGTCGCCAACGCCGGCACGGTCGGTCTCGTCGCCGGTGCCGTGCTGCTCTTCATGGGCATCAGCTGGGTCGGGTCCATGCGCGAGTGCCTGCGCGCGGTCTGGGGGCTCGACGGCGTCGACGAGGGCAACCCGATCGTCCGCAAGGGCAAGGATGCGGTCGTGCTGCTCGGCCTCGGCGGGGTCATGATCTGTTCGCTCGCCGCGTCCTGGCTCGGCTCCACCGCCGTCGGCTGGAGCGCCGAACGGATCGGGCTCTCGCACAACGGTGCCGAGGGGATGCTGCTGGAGGCCGCCGCCCTCGTGGTGGCGATCGGCGCCGACTTCCTGATCCTCACGTACGTGCTGACGCTGCTGCCCGGCGTCGAGCCGCGGCGCCGCGACGTGGTCGTCGCGGCGCTCATGGGCGCGGTCGGCTTCGAGCTGCTGAAGCTGCTGCTCGGCGGCTACATGAAGGGCGTCGCGTCGAAGTCGATGTACGGGGCGTTCGGCGTGCCGGTCGCCCTGCTGCTGTGGATCAACTTCACCGCGAAACTGCTGCTGTTCTGCGCGGCCTGGACGGCTACGGGTTCACGCTCTCGTCCACCGGAGGAGCCGGCCGCGAAGCCTTCCCCCGAGCCTCCCGCGGCGTCTCCTCCGAAGCCTTCGGGGAAGCCTTCCGGGAAGCCTTCTGGGGGCGCCGGGACGAACCCGCCAGCGGCCAGCGTCGGTTGACGAGGAACACGGCACCCGCGAGCAGCACCAGCACGCCGCCCGCGATGGCGAGCGCGATGCCCATGCCGCCCGACTTCTCCTGCACGACGGCCGCGTGCTCGGTGCCGGCCGGTGCGTTCTTGCCGGAGGACGGCCCGGTGCCCGCGCTGGTGCCCGGCGCCGGAGTCGTACGGACCGACTTCGGCGGGACCAGCTCGCCGACCGGCGTCACCTTGCCGGTCGCCGCGAAGCCCCAGTCGAGGAGCCGCGCGGTCTCCTTGTAGACGGCGTGCTGCTCCTTCGACGAGGGGTTCATGACGGTGACGAGCAGCCACTTGCCGCCCCGCTCCGCGACGCCCGTGAAGGTGGCACCGGCGTGCGTGGTGTTGCCGTTCTTGACGCCGGCGATGCCCTGGTACGGGACGACGCCGATGTCGCCGGTGAGCAGCCGGTTGGTGTTCTGGATCTCGAACGTCGGGCGCTTCTTGTCGCCGGGCTTCTGCTCGCCGGGGAACGCGGCCCGCGCGGTCGAGCAGTACTCCCGGAAGTCCGGCTTCTGCAGGCCGCTGCGGGCGATGAGCGTCAGGTCGTACGCCGAGGAGACCTGGCCCGGGGCGTCGTAGCCGTCCGGGGACTTGACCTGGGTGTCGAGGGCCTGGAGGTCGTCCGCGTGCGCCTGCATGTCGGTGACGGTCTGCGCGACGCCGTTGTTCATGGCGGACAGGACGTGCACGGCGTCGTTGCCGGAGCGCAGGAAGACGCCCAGCCACAGGTCGTGGACGCTGTAGGTCTGCTTCTCCTTGATGCCGACCAGACTGGAGCCCGCGCCCATGCCGGCCAGGTCGGCGGGGGTCACGGTGTGGTTCTGCGTCTTGGGGAACTTCGGCAGCAGGGTGTCGGCGAACAGCATCTTCAGCGTCGACGCCGGCGCGAGCGGCCAGTGCGCGTTGTGCGAGGCGAGGACCTGGCCGGTCTCCGCGTCCGCCACGATCCACGAACGCGCGCTCAGCTCCTTCGGCAGCACCGGCGCCCCCGGCAGCAGCTGCACCTGGGTGCCGGGCCGGCCGAGCAGCGCGCCGCCCACGCTCGACATCCGGGCCGGCGGCTGGGGCTGCGGGACCTTGCCGTCCGCGTGCGCGGGGGCGGCGGCGAGGACGGGGAGCAGGGTGGCGGCGGCGGTCGCCGCAAGGGCGGCCTTCGCGGTCATCTTCGAAGCGGACACGATCGAGAACGTACATGCCCGCACGTACGTTCCGAACCCCGCCTGGCGGTTCGACCCGCCCCGTCCACCCGTCCGCAGGGGCGTCGGGGCGGGTGGCGGTACTGGGCTCAGCCGCCCGGTCTCCTGGTTCCTGCTCGCGTTCGAGCTGTGGAGCTGGTTCATCTGCATGACTTTCTATATGTAACTAACCGGTAGAGACTCAATGACAGAGAAGATCAGGTGAGAGACCTTGACCCCCTTCGTCTCGCCCGTGGGAGCCGAGCATCTGGACACGGTTCGGGTGGCCGTCTACGCCCGGCAGTCCAAGGCGCTCCCCGACTCGTCCGAAGCGCCGCCGGAGGCGCAGGTGGCAGCCGGCGAGGCGCTGGCCGTCAGCCGGGGGTGGGAGGTGATGCACACGTTCAAAGACGTCGGTCGGTCCGGTTGGGATCCAAATGCCGTCCGACCGGGGTTCGAAGACCTCATGTCCGCTGTCCGCGCGGGCGAGGTGGACGTGGTGGTGGTCAACGAACTGTCCCGGCTGACCCGCAAGGGCGCACACGACGCCCTGGAGATCGACAAGGAGTTCAAGAAGTACGGCGTCCGCTTCGTCTCCGTACTCGAACCGTTCCTCGACACGTCGAACCCGATCGGCGTCGCGATCTTCGCGCTGATCGCAGCACTCGCGAAGCAGGACGCGACAACAAGATCGCGACGACGCTGCCGGCGTGTCTGGGCACGTCTTGCCGCCGCGGACGTCGACGACCACGAGGACAGAGAATGGCTGGCGGAGGCGGCACTCCGATTCGCGCTTCGGCGCGACCTGTCCGGAGTCCAGGAGGAACGGCGCGAGACGGCGGCGCACCTTGAGCACGTCCGGAACTCCATCGCCGAACTCCAGGCCGACCGCAAGGCGGGGCTCTACCGGGGGCGGGACGAGCTGGCCATGTGGCGCGCGACGATGACGCAGTACCGGACTTTCGAGGACCGGTGCACGGCCAGGTTGGAAGAACTGGACGAGCAGACCACGGCGGCGATCCAGGTTCCCCCGGACTGGTTCGAACCGGGCGAGGACCCCTTGGGTGCCGGTTCCCCTTGGGCAGAGTGGGACGTGTTCAAGCGACGCGAGTTCCTGGACCTCTTCCTCTCAGGCGTCTCCATCGGCCCCGGCCGGGACCCGGAGTCCCGCAAGTACATCGCGATCGAGGAACGCGTGACGCTCCACTGGCGGCACCGTGAGACGGATGAGGACCACGAAGACGACGAAGAGACACTGAAGCCGGGATGAACCGCAAGACCGCCCCGCCTGTGCGCTCTCCCGTAGCGCGTGGGCGGGGCTTTCTACTTGCCCGAGTTCGCTCGTACGCCCCTCAGGCCGATCACGCCGACGGCCGTCCCTAGGATGAACGACGTCACGGCGAGGGCGAGATGCACCCAGAAGTAGGCGGTCGGGTCGCCCGCGTCGTCGAAGGCTAGTCCGCTCGCGTCCTTGTAGAGGTTCCGAGCGAAGGTGATCCAGATCATCCAAGACCAGGCACCGAACGCGAGAAGGAACCAGGACGTGCGACTGCTGAGCTTCACGGGATGCCCTTCCGGGGGGAGGCGGGTCGGTCCTGCCAGTATGCGCGGAGTGCGCGCCCTCACGGGTGGGCGGGGGTAGCGGCGCGATGCTGCTCGTGGTGGTCCTGCTCCTGGTCCTCGCCGTCCTCGGTGCGGTGCACTGGTACGTGTGGCGGCGCCTGGTGCGCGATGTCACGGCGCCCGGTGGCCCGCCCCGCCGGCTCGGTACGGCCGCCGTGATCGTGCTGCCGCTGCTCTCGGTCGCGGCGCTCGTCTCCGGCCGCGCCGACGCGCCCTTCCTGTTCCAGAAGGTCACCGCGTGGCCGGGCTTCCTCTGGCTCGCGGTGCTGCTGTACGTGGTGCTCGCGCTGGTGGTGACGGAACCGCTGCGCCCGCTGCTGCGGCGGGCACTGGCGCGCCGGGCGGCGGCGGAGGAGCGGGAGCCGGTCCTGGTGGCGGCCGACGCGCCGGCGGGCGGTACGGCGACCGTGGGCGGCCCCGAGGACGTGGCCCCGGCGGCGGAGGGCGCGATCGGTCCCGAGGTCGCGCCCCCGGCGGAGGCCGCCCCCGAGGTCGCGCCCCCGGCCGCGGCCGCTCCCGATCTCTCCCGTCGGCTCCTCGTCAACCGGCTCGTCTCCGGCACCGCCGCCGCCGTCGCCCTCGGGACCGTCGGCTACGGGACGTACGGGGTGCTGCGCGGGCCGCGGGTGAAGCGGGTGACGGTGCCGCTGGCCAAGCTGCCGCGGGCGGCGCACGGGTACCGGATCGCGGTGGTGTCGGACATCCACCTCGGGCCGATCCTGGGGCGCGCCCACACCCAGCGGATCGTCGACACGATCAACGCCACCCAGCCCGATCTCGTCGCCGTCGTCGGTGACCTGGTCGACGGCACCGTCGCCGACCTGGGCCCGGCCGCCGAGCCGCTCGCCCGGCTCCGGGCGCGGGACGGAGCGTTCTTCGTGACGGGCAATCACGAGTACTTCTCCGGCGCCGACGCGTGGGTCGAGCACGTCCGCGAACTCGGCCTGCGCCCGCTGCGCAACGCCCGTGTCGAGATCGGCGCCGGCTTCGACCTCGCGGGCGTGGACGACGTGGCGGGCGAGAGCATCGGCGAGGGGCCCGACTTCGCGAAGGCGCTCGGGGACCGGGACCGCTCGCGTACCGCCGTGCTGCTCGCGCACCAGCCGATCGTCATCGACGAGGCCGTGCGCCACGGGGTCGACCTCCAGCTGTCCGGCCACACCCACGGCGGCCAGCTCTGGCCCGGCAACTACCTCGCCGAGCTCGCCAACCCGACCGTCGCGGGTCTGGAGCGCTACGGCGACACCCAGCTGTACGTGTCGCGGGGCGCGGGCGCCTGGGGGCCGCCGGTCCGGGTCGGGGCGCCGTCGGACATCACGGTCGTGGAGCTGGCGAGCAAGCAGGCGTGACGAGGGGCCGAAAACGTGTCGGAGTGACGCAGCGCGCCGTGTCGGATACGTACTGCTCAGGTACGGGAAATCCCTGAAATCCCTTATCCCTGGACATATGCGTGCCGTGTGAAGGTTTACTCTTCCACTTGTGTGGGGCGTGTGATTGGGTGTCGCCATCGCGGCCGCGTGCGTGCCGCCGCGGCAGCGGGGTGGGCACGAAAAAAGGGAAGCACGTCTCATGCGGTCGACGGTCCGTCTGCGCATATTGATCACTTGTGGGGTTCTGCTGGCGGCCGGAATCGGCGGCTGGCAACTCCTGCCCTCGGACGACGAGCGGACCGACCCGATCACCGTCGGTACGACGGACGAGGTCACCTCGCTGGACCCGGCGGGCGCCTACGACGCCGGCTCCTGGGCCATCTACAGCAACATCTACCAGTCACTGCTGACGTTCAAGCCCGGCTTCACCACCCCGGTCCCGGACGCGGCCGAGAGCTGCCGCTTCGTCGGCACGAGGCTCACCACGTACGAGTGCACGCTCCGTGACGACCTGAGCTTCTCCAACGGTCACAAGATCACCGCCGAGGACGTCCGCTACTCGTTCGAGCGGATGCTCGCGATCAAGGCGGACGTCGGCCCCGCGCCGCTCTTCCCGACCCTGAAGAACGTCGAGGCCGAGGGCCGGAAGGTCACCTTCCACCTCACCGCCCGCGACGCGACCTTCCCGCTGAAGATCGCGACGGGTGCCGGTGCGATCGTCGACCACACCGCCTACCCGGCGAAGTCGCTGCGCGCGGGCGATGCCGTGGACGGCTCGGGGCCGTACGTCCTCAAGGAGTACAAGCCGGGCGAGTCGGCCCGGCTGGAGCCGAACCCCAACTACCGCGGCGCCATCACCAAGACCGGTCACACGGTCGTCGTGAAGTACTTCAAGGAGTCCGAGCAGCTCGCCACCGCCTGGAAGAACAAGCAGCTCCAGGTGACGCACCGGCAGATGCCGCCGGCGTTCCTCAACGCGCTCGGCGACGAGCCGAAGGACGGCACCCGGGTCACCGAGGCGGCCAGCGCCGAGATCCGCAACCTCAACTTCAACACCCGCCCCGGCGCGGTGATGTCGAAGAAGGCGGTCCGCCAGGCCATCGCCGCGGTCGTCGACCGCCCGGCCATCGCCACCGGCCCCTACCAGGGCACGGTCGAGCCGCTGTACTCCCTCATCCCGCAGGGCTTCGTCGGCCACAGCACGGCCTTCTACGACATCAACCCGGAGCCGGACCCCGACAAGGCCAAGCGCCTGCTGCGCGAGGCGGGCGTCAGCACGCCGGTGTCGATCACGTTCGGCCACCGCACGGACGCCACGTACGCGGCCGAGGCCGCCGAGCTGAAGAAGCAGCTGGAGGCGAGCGGGCTGTTCAAGGTGACGGTCAAGTCGGTCGACTGGCAGAACTTCCAGAAGGAGTACGCGGCCGGCAAGTTCGACGTGTACCCCGTCGGCTGGTTCCCGGACTTCGCCGACTCCGACAACTTCACCGCCCCGCTCGTCGGCACGGGCAACGCGCTGCACAACAGCTACTCCAGCGAGAAGGTCGACGCGCTGATCGCCGCCACCCAGCAGTACAGCGACCGCGGCCGCGCGGCCGGTGACTTCAAGTCCATCCAGGACGAGGTCGCCAAGGACGTTCCGCTGGTGCCGCTGTGGCAGAAGAAGGACTACGTGATCTCCACGGAGGCCGTGGCCGGCTCCCAGTACCTGACGGACGGTACGGGCATCTGGCGCCTCTGGGAACTCAGCTGGATCTAGCCACACCCCCGGCACGCGAAAGGGGCCCCGGTCCGACCGGGGCCCCTTCCGCATGCTCGGGCCTCCTCGTGTGCCCCGCGGTTTCCCGCCAGGCGTGCGCCCCGGGCTTTCCCGACTGCCTCAGGGCTTCTTGGCGGGCCGCTTGGGCTTGCCCGAGGCGGCCATCCCGGCCGCCGTCGGCATGAAGTCGGCCAGCAGCTCGTGGGTCTCCTTCACCAGCGGGCGCAGGATCCGGAAGCGGGACAGCGAGATGGCCCGGGCGGTGACGGGCGCGAGGCGCTCCACCAGGCGCCGGCTGTTGGCGGCGCCCTCGGAGCGGTCGTACACCCAGAAGAGCACCAGGCCCATCTGCTGGAGCCAGAGCAGCCGGGGCAGCGCCTCGGTCAGCTCCGGGTCGATCTTCACCGAGGCCCCGGCGATGACCCGCCGGTGCACGTCGATGACCGCCTCGCGCGGGCCCTCGGACTCGGGGGAGAAGGGGCTGAGCGGGCTCTTCGGATCGGCCGCGTTCTTGAAGAACTGGGCCGCGAACTCGTGGTACGGCTCGGCGATGTCGAGCCAGGCGAGCAGCACCCCGCGGATCCGGGCCGTCAGGTCCTTCTCGCCGCCCCCGAGGATCGGCTCGACGGCCGCCTGGTGCTCCTCGGCGATCCGGTCGTAGAAGCCCTGGACCAGGTGCTCCTTGGAGGAGAAGTAGTAGTACGCGTTGCCGACCGAGACCCCGGCCTCCTGGGCGATGGCCCGCATCGTGGTCTTGTCGTACCCGCGCTCCCGGAACAGCTGGAGCGCGGTCTCCAGGATGAGCGCCCGCGTCTGCTCGCTCTTCGGCGCCTTGGCGGCCTTGGCAGCCTGGGAGGCCCGTGCAGCCTTCTCCTGGTCCTGCTTCTCTTCCATCGCGTCGCTCACGGGTCCCGAGCCTAGCCGGACGAGCTGTGTGTCCTGTAACGCCCGCTCTCCAGGGGCCGGACTCCCGGCCCCTTCTAGGGTGTCGAGCCATGACACTCGCTCATGACGTGACCGGCGACGGCCCCTCCACCGTGCTGCTGCTCCACTCCGGCGTCTGCGACCGGCGCATGTGGGACGCCCAGTTCGACGCCCTGGCCGCGGCCGGGCACCGGGTGGTCCGCTGCGACCTCCGCGGCTTCGGCGACAGCCCCGTCGACCGCCCGCACCTGCACGCCGACGACGTGGCCGGGCTGCTCGACGGGCTCGGCGCCGAGCGGGCCGCCCTCGTCGGCTCCTCCTTCGGCGGCGAGGTCGCCCTGGAGCACGAGGCCCGCCCGGCGGGCGTCACCGAGGCGCAGCTCGCCGCGGTCGACGTCCCCGTGCTCGCCGTCACGGGCGGCCACGACGTCCCGGACTTCCGCACCCTCGCCGACCGGCTCGCCACACTGATCCCGCGGACCCGCCGGCTCGACCTGGACTGGGCGGGCCATCTCCCCTCCCTGGAGCGCCCCGAGGAGATCTCGGCCCTCCTGGCGGACTTCCTCGACCGGCCCTAGGCGGCCTTGAACCTCCGCACCCCGGGCACGAACGCCGTCCCCAGGCAGCAGCCGCCCACCGCCACCGCCGCGGTCACCAGGGCCGGTTCCGGGCCCCACGCGCGCGCGGCGAGCGGGGCGAGGGCGTAGCCCAGCGGCATCGCGGCGAGCGAGAGCAGCCAGTCGTACGAGGTGACCCGGGCCAGCGCGTGCTCGGGAACAGCCCGCTGGACGGCCGTCTCCCACACCGGGGTCAGGAAGCCCAGGCCCATCTGCGCGATTCCGTACGCCCCGATGACGAGCGGCCCGGGCGCCCCGTACGCCAGGAGCAGCAGCGGCAGCGCGTACGTGGCCAGGCCGAGGTTCGCGGCGAGCACCGGGCGCCTGGGGCGGACCCGGTGGGCGAGCAGCGAACCCAGCAGCAGCCCGATCGCGCCCGCCTGGAGCAGACCGGCCCAGGCGAGGTCGCCGCCGAGCCGGTCCAGGGCGATGGCCGGGCCGAGCGTCATCAGGACGGCCGCCGCGCCGTTCCAGGCGCTGTGGCCGATGAGGCTGGTCCAGTACCAGTCCCGGGTGCGGACCTCCTGCCAGCCCTCCTTCAGATCGGCGAGCACCGACCGCCGGCCGGGCGCCGTCACCCGGGTGACCCGCACCGCGCACAGCAGCGCCGCGCTCACCGCGAAGCTCGCCGCGTCCAGGACGAACGCCCAGCCGGGCCCCACCGTCACGATCAGCGTCCCGGCGAGCGCGGGCCCGCCGACCCGGCTCGCGCTGGAGGCCACGGCCATCGCCGCGTTGGCCTTCTGCAGCCCCTCCGCCGGCACCGTGCCCTTGACCAGCGGCGCGGACGTCGGCTGCGCGAACGCCCCGGCCGCGCCGCCGGCCACCCCGGCCGCGGCGATGACGGTGAGCGAGGGCGTGGCGCCCAGCAGCTGGATGCCGACGATCAGTTGGGTGACGCAGCGGATCAGGTCCATGCCGAGCGCCACCGCCCGCGCGTCGAACCGGTCGCCGACGACGCCGCCCAGGGGCAGCAGGACCAGCTTGGGCACCATCGAGCAGGCGAGGACGAGCGCGAGGGCCGAGGTGGAGCCGGTCGCCTTCAGGACGGCGAGGGCGAGGGCGGCGGGGATGACGGCGTCGCCGACCAGGGAGAGGGTGCGACCGACGAAGAGCAGCCGGAAGGAGCGCAGGCGCAGAGGATGCATGCCTCGGAGGTTATTTCGGTACCGAATAATTCGTCAACGAAATACTTCGCTTCGAAGCATGAGGAGGGAGGCGCCGAGGTCTCCCCGGCGCCCCAGTGCTCAGTGCCCGGCGTCCAGTGCCCGGCGTCCAGTGCCCGGCGCCCGGCGCCCGGCGTCGGAGCGCTCACCCGGGGCGGCACCCGCCCGTCGACGTACGATCACTTCATGGCACCCACCGAGGAGACCCCGCAGGACTGGACCGACGGGCACGTGGCCCGCTGGCAGCCGGTGCTGCCCGACCTCGACCCGGCCGTCGAGGGCGCCGTCACCCGGATGAAGAAGCTCTCCGTCCACCTCCGCCGGGTGCGCGAGCAGTCCCTCGTCGACTTCGACCTCGAACGCCACGAGTTCGACACCCTGCACAAGCTCGCCGGCCGCGGCGGCAGCGCCGCTCCCTCCGACCTCGCCCAGGACCTCGACCTCGCCCCGGCCTCCGTCTCCGGCCGCCTCGACGCCCTGGAGAAGCGCGGCTTCATCCGCCGCACCCAGTCCACGACCGACCGCCGCCGCGTGGTCGTCGAACTCACCGCCTCGGGCCGCGAGACCTGGCTCGGCGCGATGGACGTCCTCGGCCACGAGGAGGAACGCCTCCTCGGCGTCCTCACCCCCAAGGAGCGCGCCACCCTCAACGACCTCCTGCGCCGCGTCATGCTCGCCGCCGAGGAAGGCCTCACCGGCGACCACTGGCACGGCTAGGACCGGTCGGCCGGATCAGGGGCTCGGCCGGCCGGAGCGGCTCCTGGGGATCACTCACATGCTCAGCGAGCGGGCGTAGTTGAGCTGGCCCATGACCCAGTGGATGGTGTCCGGCCCGGTCGCCGGGATCATCGTCGCGTGGTGGCGGCCGCCGCTGGTCACCGTGACCTGGATGAAGCCGGTCGTCTGCTTCTCCTTCATCAGCAGGAAGAGCAGCCCGAGCAGGCAGAACAGGAAGAAGATGACCGCGAGCACGATGGCCACCGTCGGCATCTTCTCCTCGGTGCGCGACATGTCCATCGCGTTCCACACGGCGCCCTTCAGCGGCATCGGGCCGGCCGGCGTCATGATCTGGTCGCCGACCACCGTGATGTCCCCGAGCGACAGCACCGGCGCGCCCGCGCCCATCGGGAACTGCGCGGGCACCGGCGGGTACTGCGGCGGCACCGGCGCGCCGCCGGCCTGCCGGCCCGGGCCCCACTCGTAACCCCCGGCGTCCCCGGCCTGGTAAGGGTTCGGCTCGCTCATCAGTCCCCGTCCTCCATGTACGTACGCACACATGCGAAAGCCCGCTTCTGCACGTCGCAGCGTACAGAAGCGGGCTCTCCGCCGGTGACCTGGTGTCAGGTACCGATCCGGTGGATCAGAAGCGACGCGTGATCAGCGCGCGCTTCACTTCCTGGATCGCCTTCGTGACCTCGATGCCACGCGGGCAGGCGTCGGTGCAGTTGAACGTCGTGCGGCAGCGCCACACGCCGTCCTTGTCGTTGAGGATCTCCAGGCGCTGCTCGCCGGCCTCGTCACGCGAGTCGAAGATGAAGCGGTGCGCGTTGACGATCGCGGCCGGGCCGAAGTACTGGCCGTCGTTCCAGAAGACCGGGCAGGACGACGTGCACGCGGCGCACAGGATGCACTTGGTGGTGTCGTCGAAGCGCTCGCGGTCCTCGGCGGACTGCAGGCGCTCGCGGGTCGGCTCGTTGCCCTTGGTGACCAGGAACGGCATGACGTCCCGGTACGCCTGGAAGAAGGGCTCCATGTCGACCACGAGGTCCTTCATCACCGTGAGGCCCTTGATGGCCTCGACGGTGATCGGCTTCTCGGGGTTGATGTCCTTGATCAGCGTCTTGCAGGCGAGCCTGTTCTTGCCGTTGATCCGCATCGCGTCCGAGCCGCAGATGCCGTGCGCGCACGAGCGGCGGAAGGTCAGCGTGCCGTCCAGGTCCCACTTGATCTTGTGAAGGGCGTCGAGGACACGCTCCTTCGGGTCGATCTCGATCTGGAAGTCCTCCCAGACCGCCGCGTCCGAGACCTCGGGGTTGAAGCGGCGGATGCGGAGGGTGACCGTGATGTACGGGGAGGCGGCGGACTCCGCCTCGACCTTGTCCAGTACGGGGGTAGCCATCAGTACTTACGCTCCATCGGCTGGTAGCGGGTCTGGACGACCGGCTTGTAGTCGAGACGGACGGTCTCGGAGCCGTCCTCGCCGACCTCGCGGTACGCCATGGTGTGGCGCATGAAGTTGACGTCGTCGCGGTTCGGGTAGTCCTCGCGGTAGTGACCGCCGCGGGACTCCTTGCGCGCCAGGGCCGAGACGGCCATGACCTCGGCCAGTTCGAGCAGGTTGCCCAGCTCGATGGCCTCCAGGAGGTCGGTGTTGAAGCGCTTGCCCTTGTCCTGGATGGACACGTTCTTGTAGCGCTCGCGCAGCTCGGCGATCTTCTCGACGGCCGTCTTGATGGTCTGCTCCGTACGGAACACCATCACGTTGGCGTCCATCGTCTCCTGGAGCTCGCGGCGCAGGTCGGCGACCCGCTCGCTGCCCGTGGAGTTGCGCAGGTTCTCGATCTGCGCGACGACCATGGCCTCCGGGTTCTCCGGGAGCTCGACGAAGTCGTGCTTGGCGGAGTACTCGGCGGCGGCGATGCCGGAGCGCTTGCCGAAGACGTTGATGTCCAGGAGCGAGTTGGTGCCGAGGCGGTTGGCGCCGTGCACGGAGACACAGGCGACCTCGCCGGCCGCGTACAGGCCCGGGACGACGGTGGTGTTGTCCGAGAGGACCTCACCCTCGACGTTGGTCGGGATGCCGCCCATGGCGTAGTGAGCGGTGGGCTGGATCGGGATCGGGTCCGTGTAGGGCTCGATGCCGAGGTACGTGCGCGCGAACTCGGTGATGTCCGGGAGCTTGGCGTCGAGCTGCTCCGGCGGGAGGTGCGTCAGGTCCAGGTAGACGTGGTCGCCCTCGGGACCGCAGCCGCGGCCCTCGCGGATCTCCGTGTAGATGGAGCGGGAGACGACGTCACGGGACGCGAGGTCCTTCATGACCGGCGCGTACTTCTCCATGAAGCGCTCGCCGTCCTTGTTGCGGAGGATGCCGCCCTCACCGCGGGCGCCCTCCGTCAGCAGGATGCCCATGCGCCAGATGCCCGTCGGGTGGAACTGGAAGAACTCCATGTCCTCCAGGGGCAGGCCGCGGCGGTAGCAGGCGGCCTGGCCGTCACCGGTCAGGGTGTGGGCGTTCGACGTCACCTTGAAGAACTTGCCGGTGCCGCCGGAGGCGTAGATGACCGACTTCGCCTGGAAGACGTGGATCTCGCCGGTGGCCAGCTCGTAGGCGACCACACCGGCGGAGTGCTTGACCCCGTCGACCTCGGTGATCAGCTGGTCCAGGACGTAGAACTCGTTGAAGAACTCCACGCCCTCCTTGACGCAGTTCTGGTACAGCGTCTGGAGGATCATGTGGCCGGTGCGGTCCGCGGCGTAGCAGGACCGGCGGACCGGGGCCTCGCCGTGGTTGCGGGAGTGACCGCCGAAGCGGCGCTGGTCGATGGTGCCGTTCGGGGTGCGGTTGAACGGCAGGCCCATCTTCTCCAGGTCGAGGACGGCGTCGATGGCCTCCTTCGCCAGGATCTCGGCGGCGTCCTGGTCGACCAGGTAGTCACCGCCCTTGACCGTGTCGAAGGTGTGCCACTCCCAGTTGTCCTCCTCCACGTTCGCCAGCGCGGCGGCCATGCCGCCCTGCGCGGCGCCCGTGTGGGAGCGGGTCGGGTACAGCTTCGTCAGCAC
The DNA here is from genome assembly GCF_042873935.1 of Streptomyces sp. NPDC004327. Classification (NCBI taxonomy): domain Bacteria; kingdom Bacillati; phylum Actinomycetota; class Actinomycetes; order Kitasatosporales; family Streptomycetaceae; genus Streptomyces; species Streptomyces sp. NPDC004327. Next base: position 667,261 of record NZ_JBIAME010000003.1, read on the forward strand.
GGCGGTGCGGCTGCGCTTCGTCGCCTCGATGGCGGCGCGCATGCCGGCGCCGCCGGCGCCGACGATGACGGTGTCGTACTTGTGGATCTTCATGACGTGGATTACCTCAGCCCCGTGCCTAGCGGATGTTCGGGTCGAAGGTGAAGATCACCAGCGTGCCCAGAAGGATGGTGAACACCGTGGCGGTGTACAGCAGGCCCTTGAGCCACAGGCGCGTGTTGGCGCGCTCCGCGTAGTCGTTGATGACGGTGCGGAGGCCGTTGGCGCCGTGCAGCATCGCGAGCCACAGCATCAGCAGGTCCCAGACCTGCCAGAACGGGGACGCCCAGCGGCCGGCCACGAAGGCGAAGCCGATCTTGGAGACGCCGCCGTCCAGGAAGAGCTGGATCAGCAGGTGGCCGAGGACCAGGACGACGAGGACCACGCCCGAGAGGCGCATGAAGAGCCACGCGGCCATCTCGAAGTTGCCGCGGGTCGCGCGCGGGGTCTTGCCCGTGCGCTTGCGGGGGGCCTCGATGTACGGGGCCGGGTTGTCCACGTCGTAGTGGGCCGCGCCCTCGACGGGACCGATGGCGGAGGTGGTGTCAGCAGACATGTCTGGCGTCAGCTCCCGAACAGTTCACGTGCGGCGTGCCCGAGGACCGGGTAGAGCGAGAAGGCCATCAGCACGACCCAGATGCCCACGACGGTCCAGAGCATCTGCTTCTGGTAGCGCGGGCCCTTGGACCAGAAGTCCACGGCGATGACACGGAGACCGTTCAGCGCGTGGAAGAGGATGGCAGCGACGAGGCCGTACTCGAGGAGTGCGACGATCGGCGTCTTGTAGGTCGCCACGACACTGTCGTACGCCTCGGGGGAGACGCGGACGAGAGCGGTGTCCAGCACGTGTACGAACAGGAAGAAGAAGATGAGGACGCCGGTGACTCGATGAGCCACCCAGGACCACATTCCTTCCCGGCCGCGGTACAGCGTTCCAGCCGGCACGGAAAAACCCTCCGGGAGCGGGGATCGGGGCCGGCCGGCTTCTCTGTCGGTCTGGCCCGGCCGGGTACGGTCCACCGGCCCCGGTCATCGTAGCGACGACTTGTCGGTTCGCTCGCGCGGGGTCCATAGGTGTGATCAAACAGGCACGGACGGCCTATCAGCGCGCAACGAATCGGCCCCTTTCCGGCCCATTGCGGCCGAACTCACCGCGTCTGAATCGAACACGTGAGCCGAGTGCGGGCCAGCCGGCGCAGTTCCTCGGCGGCGACGACCCGTTCCTCCTCCCTTTCGTTGCCGAGACGTGACCGGATCGCGGCGAGCACCTGGTCGAGCCGCTCGCCTTCCGGCACCCCGTCGAGGCTGATCACGAAGGCGTGGCCGAAGCGGGCCTCGTACGCGGCGAGGGCGGCGCCGAGCGCCGTGCGGGCGGCCGGCGGCGCGTCCGGGTGCGGCGGGGCCGGGGTCTCGCGGGCCAGGGCCTCGGCGAGGTCGGCGCGCCGGAGGTCGTAGCCGGCCTCGTCGGCGGCGGCGAGCAGCGCGTCGAGGGTCGGGTAGGGGCGGTGCGCCGTCACCCGTTCGGCCCAGCGGTGGCTGCCGCAGCAGGTGAGCAGCAGGGCCTCGGCGGCGGCGGACGGGGCGGTGTTGAAGCGGGCGAGCCCGCCGTCCGGCCGGGAAGAGTGCCGGTCGGTGGCCTGTTGGGCGGGTATGGCGGGAGGTTCCAGGGTCCGGCAGGGGGCGGCGTGGATGTCGCTGGACAGCGGGGACTCCGGGAGCGAGGCGTGGAGGTACTGGGGGGAAGCGGTGGGGTGGATGTGACTCCACGCTATCGACGGGAAGAGGGAAGTGTCCGACGGGTGCGCGAATTTCACCTGGACGAGTGCGTTTCGTCGATCACGTGGACAGAAGGCCGGAGAACGTCCGGGATGCCGGGGTTCGTGCGATGAGGGAGGATTCCGGGTGATGCGGTACTCCATACGAGGGCCCCGTCGGGGCCCCGCACTGATGGCGGCCGCGGTGGCACTGGTCACCGTGGCGGCCTGTTCGAACGGTTCCTCCGCCGGACCGTCCGCCGTCGCCTCCCCCTCGGGGAGCGGCCCGGGCGGCACGGTCACCTCCGCGCCCCCCACGCCGCCGCCCCCGCCGAGCCCGACGCCCACCAGGACGTACCCGCTCTCCACCGCGCCGCAGGTCATCCCGGCGGTCCGGGCCTTCCAGGCGGCGCGCGGACCCGGCTGGAAGCCCGGCCCGGGCACCGGGGTCGTCGTCGCGGCGAAGGACGCGGCCGCCCTCTCCGACGAGGCCCGGCTGATCGCGGGCGAGCTGCACGTCCCCTACCGCGGCACGGCCGCCGCCGGTCCCGGCGACGTGAGCCTCGCGCTGGGCGGGACCGGCGGCACCGAGTCGTACACCCTCGCCGTCCACGGCGGGCAGGTCCGCATCACCGGGCCAGGGCAGACGGGTGTGTTCTACGGCACCCGGACGCTCAAGCAGTCCGTCAGGTCGACCGGCGCGATACCCGAGGGCACGGTCACCGACGCGCCCGCGAAGCCGCAGCGCGGGCTGATGGTCGACATCGCCCGCAAGTACTTCTCCGCCGGCTGGATCGAGGCCCGGCTGCGCGAGATGGCCGACCTCAAGCTCAACCAGCTCGGTCTGCACTTCTCCGACGACCAGGGCTTCCGCATCGCCTCGGACACCCACCCCGAGATCGTCTCCGCCCAGCACCTCACCAAGGCGGAGGTGCGGCGGATCGTGGCCCTCGCGCAGAGCCTGCACATCGCGGTCGTCCCCGAGATCGACTCGCCCGGACACCTCGGCGCCGTCATCGCCGCGCACCCGGACCTCCAGCTCGTCAGCGCGACCGGGCGGACGCCGCGCGGGGCGGTCGACATCTCCAAGCCGGCCGCCGGGAAGATCGTCGACGAGCTGCTGCGCGAGTACACGGGCCTGTTCCCCGGCGCGTACTGGCACCTCGGCGGCGACGAGTACGTGGCCCTGATGTCCAGCAACCCGGAGGCGAGCTACCCGCAGCTCGCCCGCGCCGCCACCGCCCGCTTCGGCCCCTCCGCGCGCGTGCAGGACCTGGCCACCGGCTGGCTGAACGACCGCGCGGCCGTGGTCCGCCCCACGGGCAAGGCCATGCGCGCCTGGAACGACGGCTTCTACGCGGGCGGCGTGACCAGCGCGGCCGGGGACCTCCAGGTCGCCTACTGGACGGGCCGCGAGATCGGCGCCCGCCTGCCCACCGCGTTCCTGAGCGCCGGCCGCAAGGTGATCAACTACAACGACGAGTACCTGTATTACGTGCTCGGCCAGCCCAACAACTTCACCTACCCCACCGGCCGCCGCATCTACGAGCAGTGGACCCCGCTGGTCCTGCGCGGCACCACCCCGGTCCCCGCCCGCTACGACCCCCAGATCCTCGGCGGCAGCTTCGCCGTCTGGTGCGACCTGTCCGCCGCCCAGACCCAGGCGCAGGTGGCGGACGGCATCCGGATGCCGCTGACGGCGCTCTCCCAGAAGCTGTGGGACGCGCGACGGCCGAGTCTGAGCTGGGAGGCGTTCAAGGGCTTGGCGGTGCGGGTGCGCTGACGCCTTTCTTCCTTACCCCGTCGTCGGCCGTCGTCCGACCCCTATGCAGCACGCGAAGGCCACTGGCATGATTCCGGCCGCGCAGTGACGAAAAAGCGCCCCTCGGCGCAGTAGGGGAAGTACTGCGTCCGCATCTGGTGGCGAGGAGGCGTCCATGGCGTCCGAGACGAGCACGAGCCTGCTGGGGCTGATCGACCGGGCCGACGAGCGGGGCCTTGCCGCCGCCGGGCTCGCCTGCCTGGACCGGTGCCTGCCGGTGTTCGCGCCCGACCGCGCCGACGTGCTGCGTCCGGTGTGGGCCGCGGTGGCGCGCGGTGACGGCGGGGCCTGGGCCGAGGCCGTCGGGAAGGCGCGCGTGGAGCTCGGCGTGGACGGCGTGGACGGCGCGCGGGACGACGAGGCGACCGCGCTCGTCCGCGCGATGCTCGCCGGGGCGCCCGTCGAGTGGGCAGTGGAGCCGCTGCGGGCCTGGGCGCGGGAGTGCTCGGGGGCGGCGCTCGCCGTGCACGAGGGGTACGACGCCACGGACGCGGGCCCGCTGTTCGCGGGCGAACTCCGCCGCCAGCAGGCCGTCCTGGAGTCGGCCGCGCACGGCCCGACCGGGCTGCGCCGGGCCCGGGACCTGTCGACGGAGGGCGGGCGCGTCCTGCGCGCGGTCGTCTCGCGCAGGGCACGCACCGCCTGAGCTTCCTGCCGGGGGCCGTCGGCTCTCCGGCTGCTCCTCACTCTGCTTTCTCGCTACTCCTTCGGCTCCTCGAGATTCAGCGAGGCGATCGCCTCGCCGATCTCCCGCTCGGCCCGCGCCTTGTCCAGGCCGAGACCCGCGAGCGTGCCCTTGCCGTCCTCGAACTCCAGGAGGGCGAGCAGGATGTGCTCGGTGCCCACGTAGTCGTGGCCCAGCCGCAGCGCCTCGCGGAAGGTGAGCTCCAGGACCTTCTTGGCGTCCGCGTCGTACGGGATGAGCGCGGGCACCTCCTCGGCGGCCGGCGGCAGCGTCGCGCCGACCGCCTCCCGCAGCCGCTCCGGGGAGACGCCCTGGCCGGTGATCCAGCGCACGGCGAGTCCCTCGGGCTCGGCGAGCAGGCCGAGCGCGAGGTGAGCCGGCCCCGTCTTGTCGTTGCGGGCGGCGGTCGCCTCGTTCTGCGCGGCCACCACCACGTTCCTGGCCCGGGGCGTGAACCGGCTGAAGCCGGCGGCAGGGTCCATCTTGGCCGCGTCCGCCGCGCTGTCGTCCTTGGGGACGAAGCGCTTCTGGACGGCCTGCCGGGTGACGCCCATGCTCCTGCCGATGTCGGTCCAGGAGGCGCCGGCGCGCCTGGCCTGGTCCACGAAGTGTCCGATGAGGTGGTCGGCGATCTCGCCCAGGTGGTCCGCCGCGATGACCGCGTCGGAGAGCTGGTCGAGGGCGTCTTCCGGGTGGGACTTCTTGATCGCGTCGATCAGGTCGTCCAGACGCACGGGCTGGGTCACGCCGAGTGGATTCGTCATGAGCGCAACCTTAGGTTGACACCCGCAGGGTGTCAACGATGGGTTGACACCCTGCCCGAAGGTTTCCGTGGAGGCGTCCGCAGAGGCGTCCGCGGAGGCACGGGAAGAGGGGCACGGGAAGAGGGGGGCGCGAGTACGCGCAGAGGCCCCGGCAAAGGAAAAGGGCGCCCTCGTCGGGCGCCCTGAAAAGGAAGACGACCGGGGCCGCCACCCCCCACAGGAGAGGCCCCGGTCGTCGTCCGCGGAGCCGCAGCACGGCCCCGTACTCCCTTCAGCGCCGTGCGTGCGTTTTCTGTCACACCCCGCGTCACCCCAGGCGAAGTTGCCAGTTGTACAAAGAACCGGACCCGCGTGGACGCGGCGCCCGAAAAGGACGTAGCGTTCTGCTGCGCCCCGGGCGGCGTGCGGTGACGACCAGCCGCGAGGTGCGCGACGACGAACAGGTGTGGGGAGTGCTGGGGGACGAGGCGGAGCTGACGGCCGCAGTGCTCGCCGCGCAGAACGGCGACGAGGACGCCTTCCGTACCGTGTACCGAGCGGTGCATCCGCGGCTCGTCGGCTACATACGGACTTTGGTCGGCGAGGCCGACGCCGAGGACGTCGCCTCCGAGAGCTGGCTGCAGATCGCCCGCGACCTCGACCGCTTCGAGGGCGACGCCGACCGCTTCCGCGGCTGGGCCGCCCGGATCGCCCGCAACCGCGCGCTCGACCACATCCGGATGCGCGGCCGCCGCCCCGCCGTGGGCGGCGACGAGACCGAACTGACCGACAAGCCCGCCGACTCCGACACCGCGGACGAGGCACTGGAAGCCCTGGCCACCGGCCGCACCATGCACCTGATCGCCCAACTGCCGCAGGACCAGGCCGAGGCCGTCGTCCTGCGCGTCGTCGTCGGACTCGACGCCAAGAGCGCCGCCGACACCCTCGGCAAGCGCCCCGGCGCCGTCCGCACCGCCGCCCACCGCGGCCTCAAGAAGCTCGCCGAACTCCTCGGCGCGGCCGATGCCGACGGCGACACCGCCGCGCTCGACGGCGTACCGCCGCAGCGCGGCCGACGGACCGGGGCTCCGGCTCCCGGACGTGTGACGCAATCACGCCCGCGGACGCAGAAGGACATGTGATGGCCGACGAGCGGTATGCATGGCTCGACAGGGAGGCCGCGGAGCGGCTGCTGCGCGGCGAGCCCGTCGACCCCGCCGACGCCGCCGGCCGCGACCAGGCCCGACTCCTCGCCCGCGCCCTCGACTCGGCCCGTACGCCCCCGGCCGCCGCCGGCCCCGACGGCGAACTCCCCGGTGAGGCCGCGGCCCTCGCCGCCTTCCGCAAGGCGACCGCCGAGCGGGCGGCCGTGGCCGCGGAGCAGGCCGCGCCGGGCCAGAGCGGATACGCCGACCTCGGCGCCGTCCGGCTCGCGCCGGTCACCACGGGCAGCCGCTGGGGACGTTCGCTCCGGTACGGGCTGGCCGCCGCCTTCGCCGCCGTCACGGTCGGCGGCGTCGCCGTCGCCGCCGGCACGGGCGTGCTGCCGCTGACCCGCGACCCCGACGCCGGCCGTTCGGTCAACGCCGTCGACACCACCGATCCCACGGTCTCCGGCTCGCCCACCGGCGGCATCGGCACCGAGGTGCCCGCCGTGCCGTCCACCGGCCCCGGCCGCACCACGGCGCCCGGATCCACCGACGGCCCGGACGCCACCACCGCGGGACCCGGCGGCGGCACCGCCACCCCCGGCGGCACCGGCACCGGCGGCCAGGGCGGGGTGAGCGCCGCCGAGCGCGACCGGGTCCTCAAGGCGTGCCAGGACTTCCGCTCGGGCAAGCTCGCCGACAGCGGCCGGCAGCGGCTGGCCGAGGCGCTCAAGAGCGGCGACACCGTCAAGCGCTACTGCGACCGCGTCCTCTCCGGCGTCCCGGTCAACACGGCCACGCCGTCCACCGGCCGCACGTCCTCCGGATCCGCGAACGGCGGCTCGGGGAACGGCTCCGGCAAAGGGGCCGGCACCGGCAAAGGGAGTGGTTCCGGCTCCGACACGGGCAACGCCGACGGCGACGACAAGAGCGATCGAGGAGACCGGAAGCGCGATCGGGGCGGTGACCGCGAAGGTGACCGGAACCACGACCGGAATCGTGTCGGAGGCGCTGACGGCGCTCACGGCCAGGGCCACGGCAGGAGCCGTGCCTAGCACGGCGGGAACGGCTCTGCTCCGTCCGTGAAGCACGGCACGGACCGCGCGCGTTCAATAGCGCCGAAAACCGGGTGTGACACCCAGGTGTGACACTTTCCGGCCCGCCGGCGCAGTACTGAGTGAGCCGACTGGTCATCGGCGAGCGCAAGGAGCCGGGGTTCCCCCCGTACCTTCGGCTCGGCGCACCGGCGCGGGTGGGGCACGTTCCCCCGGTCCCACCCGCGCCCTCTCTTCTCACCTCACCAGTAGACGACGACCTTGTCGCCGACCTTCACCTGGTCGAAGAGCGCCGCCAGCTTCACCTTGTCCCGGACGTTGACGCAGCCGTGCGAGGCCCCCGCGTAGCCGCGGGCCGCGAAGTCCCGCGAGTAGTGCACGGCCTGGCCGCGGCTGAAGAACATCGCGTAGGGCATCGGCGTGTGGTAGATCGTCGACGTCCACTCGCGCGCCTTCCACTCCACGTGGAACAGGCCCTCGCGGGTCGGCGTGTTCTCCGAGCCGAAGCGCACGTCGAAGGACGACACGACCTTGCCGTCGATCATCCAGGCCAGCGTCCTGGTCTCCTTGCTGATGCACATCACCCGGCCGGTCAGGCAGCGCGGATCGGGCGCGTCCAGCTTGTTGGTGGTCGACGGCCGCAGCTCGTCGGCGGTCGGCTCGTGCGTGACGGACAGCAGCGTCCGCCACGTCGTCTCGTCGACCGAGCCGGTCTCCGGCAGGCCCCGGCGCGCCTGGAACTTGCGGACCGAGGCCGCCGTCAGTGATCCGTAGAAGCCGGTGGGCGCCCGGTCGAAGAAGTCGAGCTGCCGCAGCCGCGCCTGGAGCTCGCGCACCTGCGCGTTCTCGTCGCCGTCGCCCAGCAGGGCCTTGGGCGCCGGCTTGCCGGTGGTCGCGCTCGCCGACGGCGTGGCGGACGACGGCGTGGCCGAGCCGGCCGGGGAGGACGACGGCTTGTCGTCGGACGTGGCGCTCGCGCTCGCCGATGGCGTGGCGGCCGCGCCGCTCGACGCCGTGCCGGCCGGGCCCTTGGTCGGATCCGCTCCCGGACCCGACGCGTCGGGCGTACAGCCGGCGGCCAGTGCCACCACCGCCGCGACGGCCGTACCGGCCATGATTCCTCTGCTGACGACGGACGAACGCTTCATCGGAGCCCCCCGGGAACGACGTGTGTACACAGGGGATGTCTTCCCGGCCCCGCGCGGTTGCGCACGTGACCGAATCGAGACGGGCATGCTGTGAGGAAGGTCCCAGCGGGCCGCCCTCCTCCCTGTCGTACGGGCGGGGCTACAGTCCGTCGCGAGGGTCGGTACCACTGAGCAGCGGACCGGACAGCGGACTGAAACAGCGGACTGAGCAGCGGGAAGCAGCGGAGGCACACCACATGGCGCGCGAGTCGGAGTCGGGACTGCCCATCGAGCCGGTCTACGGACCGGACGCCCTGGAGGGCTGGGATCCGGCCGAGAAGCTGGGCGAGCCGGGCGCGTACCCGTTCACGCGCGGTGTGTACCCGTCGATGTACACCGGCAGGCCGTGGACCATGCGCCAGTACGCCGGCTTCGGCACCGCCGTCGAGTCCAACGCCCGCTACAAGCAGCTCATCGACAACGGCACCATGGGCCTGTCGGTCGCCTTCGACCTGCCGACCCAGATGGGCCACGACTCCGACGCGCCCATCGCGCACGGCGAGGTCGGCAAGGTCGGCGTCGCCATCGACTCGATCGAGGACATGCGGGTGCTGTTCGACGGCATCCCGCTGGACAAGGTCTCCACCTCGATGACCATCAACGCCCCCGCCTCGCTCCTGCTGCTGCTCTACCAGCTCGTCGGCGAGGAGCAGGGCGTGCCGGCCGACAAGCTGACCGGCACGATCCAGAACGACGTGCTGAAGGAGTACATCGCCCGCGGCACGTACATCTTCCCGCCGCAGCCCTCGCTGCGGCTGATCGCGGACATCTTCAAGTACTGCAAGGCCGAGATCCCGAAGTGGAACACCATCTCGATCTCCGGCTACCACATGGCCGAGGCCGGCGCCTCGCCCGCGCAGGAGATCGCCTTCACCCTCGCCGACGGCATCGAGTACGTCCGCACCGCGGTCGCCGCCGGCATGGACGTGGACGACTTCGCGCCCCGGCTCTCCTTCTTCTTCGTGGCCCGCACGACGATCCTGGAGGAGGTCGCCAAGTTCCGGGCGGCCCGCCGGATCTGGGCGCGGGTCATGAAGGAGGAGTTCGGCGCGAAGAACCCCAAGTCGCTGATGCTCCGCTTCCACACCCAGACCGCGGGCGTGCAGCTCACCGCCCAGCAGCCCGAGGTCAACCTGGTGCGCGTCGCCGTCCAGGGCCTCGCGGCCGTCCTCGGCGGCACCCAGTCGCTGCACACCAACTCCTTCGACGAGGCCATCGCGCTGCCGACGGACAAGTCGGCCCGGCTGGCGCTGCGCACCCAGCAGGTCCTCGCGTACGAGACCGACGTCACCGCCACCGTCGACCCGTTCGCCGGTAGTTACGTCGTCGAGAAGATGACCGACGACGTCGAGGCCGCGGCGGTCGCCCTGATGGCGAGGGTGGAGGAGCTCGGCGGCGCGGTGCACGCCATCGAGCACGGCTTCCAGAAGAACGAGATCGAGCGTTCGGCGTACCGGATCGCGCAGGAGACGGACACCGGCGAGCGGGTCGTCGTCGGCGTCAACCGCTACACCGTCGACGTCGAGGAGCCCTACGAGCCGCTGCGCGTCGACCCGGCGATCGAGGCCCAGCAGGCCGAGCGCCTCGCCCGGCTGCGCGCCGAGCGCGACCAGGCGGCGGTGGACGCGGCGCTCGCCGAGCTGAAGAAGGCGGCGGAGGGCACGGACAACGTCCTCTACCCGATGAAGACGGCGCTGAAGGCGCGGGCGACGGTGGGCGAGGTGTGCAACGCGCTGCGCGAGGTGTGGGGCACGTACGTCCCGACCGACGCGTTCTGACGGTCGCGTTCTGAGGGTCGCGTTCTGCCAGTCGCGTTCCGACCGACGCGTGACGGCGCCGGCCGTCCGGCGCCCGGGCGGAGCGGTCAATTCCGCCTGGTGGAACCCGAAAGCGGAGTGTCGTACCCATGTGCGACACTCCGCTTCATGCTGGGTGTCACCGATCTGCCGACCTATCTCGCCGGGCTCGTCCTCATCATCCTCCTGCCGGGGCCGAACTCGCTCTACGTGCTGTCCGTCGCCGCCCGCAAGGGCACCCGGACCGGATACAAGGCCGCGGCCGGTGTGTTCACCGGCGACACGGTCCTGATGACGCTGGCCGCCCTCGGCGCGGCCTCGCTGCTCCAGACCACGCCGCTGCTCTTCATGATCGTGAAGTACGCGGGCGCGGGTTACCTGGCGTGGATGGCGTACGGGATGCTGCGCGCCGCCCTCGGCATGTGGCGCTCCCGCGGCGAGGCCCTCGCCGACGAGCCGGCCGCCGCGCCAGAGACGGGAGCGGCGGAGCACCCGTACCGCCGGGCGCTGATCATCAGCCTCTTCAACCCCAAGGCGATCCTCTTCCTGATCTCCTTCTTCGTGCAGTTCGTGGACCCCTCCTACGCCTACCCGGCGCTGTCCTTCCTGGTCCTCGGCGGCCTGCTCCAGCTCGGCAGCTTCCTCTACCTCACCACCCTCATATTCAGCGGCACGCGCCTCGCCGCCGCCTTCCGCCGCCGCAAGCGCCTCTCGGCGGGGGCGACCTCGGCCGCGGGCGCGCTCTTCCTGGGCTTCGCGGTGAAGCTCTCGCTGAGCAGCGCCGCCTGACCGTTTGACCCTCACACCGTGTGAGGCCGTTCCGTAGGGGTCGTCATGTTCACCATCGGAGACTTCGCCCGGCACGGGCGGGTGTCGGTCCGGATGCTGCGTCACTACGACGCCATCGGACTGCTGCGCCCGGCCCATGTCGACCCGCACAGCGGCTACCGCTTCTACGAGGCGGCCCAGCTCGCCCGGCTCAACCGCGTCATCGCGCTCAAGGAGCTCGGCTTCACCCTGGAACAGGTGCAGTCGATCCTCGACGAGCAGGTGGGCCCGGAGGAGCTGCGCGGGATGCTGCGGCTGCGCCAGGCCGAGCTGGAGACGGCCGCCGCCGAGGCGGCGGCCCGGCTCGCCCGGGTCGGGGGACGGCTCCGTGCCATCGAGAGTGAGGGACGCATGTCCACGCAGGACGTCGTCGTCAAGAAGGTGCCCGCCGTCCGGATCGCCGAGCTGAGCGCGATCGCCGCGAGCTTCGGCCCCGACGACATCAGCCCGGTGATCGGGCCGCTGTACGAGGAGCTGTGCGGCCGCCTGGAGGCCGCCGGGGTCAAGGGCTTCGGGCCCGGCATCGCGTACTACGAGGACGCCGGGCGCGGTGACGGCTCGGTCGTCGTGCACGCCGGCATGACCGTGCCGGAGGGCACGGCCGCGGAGGGCGTCGAGGTGCTCGTGCTGCCCGGGATCGAGGAGGCGGCCACGGTCGTCCACCGCGGTTCCATGGACGAGATCCTGCCGACCGCGCAGACGCTGGCGAGCTGGATCGACACCAACGGCTACGCCTCGGCCGGCTACGCCCGCGAGCTGTACCTGGAGTGCCCCGAGGACACCTCCCGCTGGGTGACCGAGCTCCAGGAGCCGGTCACCCGCGTCTGACCGGCGGGCTCAGCCCAGCGCCCGCCGCTTCAGCTTCAGCGCGCGGCGGGCCAGCCGGCGCAGGCCCGGGTGGCGGGGGACCGGCAGGCCGCCGGGCAGGCCGAGCGAGGTGAGCCGGCGGCGGGTGAAGTGGTGCCGGGTGCCGGCGGCCAGCGGTCCGGACAGGTGGCGCACGGCCGCGTCCCGCAGGTCCGGCCGGATCTTCGGCTGCATCGCGAAGCCGACCGCCGCCACCAGGCCCTGCAGCCCGGCCCCGGTGAGCGGCTCCCGGCCCGGCTCCTCCAGGTCGGGCACGAGGGAGTCGACGAGGGCCACGGGCACCCGGTTGCTGTTCTGGTACGGCGTGAGCCGGGCGAGCAGTGGCCGGGTGCCGACCTTCGCGGTCTCGATGCCGTAGAAGGCGCTCGCGGTGAACAGCGCCGTGGAGAAGCAGCCGACGACGAGCGCGGGCCGCAGCTCGCGGTAGAGCACCTCGGCGAGCACCGGCCGGTCCTCGACGGTCAGTTCGGCGCCGAGCGCCTCGGCCTCCCTGACCAGCGCCCGCGACCAGGCGTCGGGCGCGGTCGGGTGCGGCTTGAAGACGAGCCGGCGGTGGCCGCGGGCGACCGCGCCGCGCACCATGCGCAGATGCAGCTCGCCCTCCTCCTCGGCGGTGAGCAGGGAGAGCGCGGCCAGGTACTGGCCGAGCAGCAGGGCCGGGCCCTGCCCGGTGGCCGCCGGCCCCGCCAGCTCCTCGACGACCTTGGTGAACGCCTCCGTCGGCACGGTCTCGGCGACCGCCCCGAACTCGGCGAGCAGCAGCGGCGCGAGCCCCGGCACCAGGTCCAGGTGGAGCAGCCGCCGCACCCGCTCGCCGACCAGCGGGTCGATCTTGTTGCGGGTCGGGCCGTAGCTCATCAGGCCGTCCGCGTAGACGTCGACGGACGCGTCCGGGAAGAGCTGGGCGATCGTCAGCGCGGGCGCGACCTGGAGGGACTCGACGACGAGCTCGATCCGGTCGGTGCCCAGCCCCCACAGCAGCCGCAGATGCCGCTGGAGCATCGGCAGGTCGTCCTGGCGGGGCGTCCAGCCGCCCGGGTGGAGCGGCTCGATCGTCGCGTTCCAGTCCAGGACCTCGTCGAAGCGGCCGCGCAGCCGCTCGAAGCCGGGCATCCGGTCGAGCGGGGTGGTGGTCTCGGGCACGGCCGCGTTGGTGGACACCAGCAGTATCCGGCGGTCGGCCGGGCCGAAGCAGCCGCTGTCGAGGGCGGCGGCCAGGGTCGCGGCGCCGTACAGCGTCGAGGCGTAGAAGATCCGGGTCGTCCTGCGTACCGGGGCGGTGCTCATGCGGCGTTCGTCTCCTGGGGGGCCGGTGCGGGTGCGGGGCGGCGGCGCTTGAGCCGGCGCAGCGGGCCCGCCCGGTCCTCGCCCATCGCCGTCAGGGCCTCGGCGAGCACGTCCTGCGGCATCCTGCGCAGTGCGCCCGCGCTCATCGCCCGCAATTTCCGGCCGACTTCGGGTTCGAATTTCGCCATGGTGTTGAGGTGATGGGAAATCACCGCGCAATACGTGCGAACGGCCTTGGGCAACAACCGGTCCGCTTCCGGATCCCGCCCCGTTTCCTCGATCACCTGGTCGAAAGCGCGAATGAAATCGAGCTGGCGGACATCGCCGATCTGAGTGAGCGAGGTGGCGACACCGCGACGGTAGAAGATGCCGAGTTCACCGGTGACGGCGAAGGATTCCGCCTCGCGGTGCAGCCGCCAGATCCACGGCCGGTCCTCCGCCGTGCGCAGGCCGTGGGTGAAGTGCAGCAGACCGCGGTCGAGCAGCCGCCGCCGGTACAGCCCGGCCCAGGCGTACGGGTAGTCCACGGAGGTGGTGCGGTCGGCCGGCAGGATCGCCTCGCGCGGCCGCAGCACCTCGTCGCGCCGCCCGACCGGCACCCGCCGCACGGACCGGCTCCGGCCGGTCACCCGGACGTGGTCGGTGCGCAGGAAGTCGCAGTCCAGCTCGTCCATGGCGGCGACGAGCTTCGCGTAGAAGCCGGGCGAGAGCCAGTCGTCGCCGTCGAGGAATGCCAGGTAGGAGCCCCGGGCCGCGTCGAGGCCGGTGTTGCGGGCGGTGGCGAGGCCCTCGTTGCGCTCGTGCCGGATCAGTCGCGCCCCCGGGATCTCGCGCTCGGCGCGCGCCAGGATCTCCGCGGTCCCGTCCGTCGAACAGTCGTCGACGAGAAGGAACTCGAAGTCCTCGCGGGCGTTCGCGCGCAGGCTTCTGAGGGCGTCGGGGGCGTATGTCTGCACGTTGTAGAACGGCACGACGACGGAGAGCTTGACCACGCCCTGGACGCTAGGCGCCGCCCCGGCATTCGTCCTGTCCGGCAAGGGGACACCCGGTGAACACAAAGCGGCGGACCCCTTAACCGGCCCGGATCCGGGCCCCTTTCTGTCCGTTTCCATGGAGGCGTCTTGTCGCTGTTAACCATTTGTTGTGGCCCAGTTGGGCCGTGAATCCCCGAGCCCTCCTAGCGTCCTCGACGTGCCATCACGTACCGATCGAGCGGTGCGCGTCGCCGTTCTCGCCGACTCCGACACCCGGTGGAAATGGGGCGTGCTCACCGCACGCAGAATCTCTCCCGAATCCGCGGCCCTCACCGGGTTCGTCCTCCGCGGCCGCGCCACTCCCACCACCCGCCAGCTCGCCGAGACCGGGGTGTCCGACACCGCCCCGCGCGAGGTGACCGGCGCGGAGTTCCTGCGCGAGGTACGGGACGCCCACCTGCGCGGCGAGGGATACGACGTGATCGTGCTCGCCCTCGTCGGCGGCACCGTCCGCGCCGTCCTCCAGGGCCTGGCCGAACTCGGCCTGGAACGCCGCCCGGTGATCGTCACCGGCTATGTCGGCGTGGTCTACGAGAAGCTCGCCGACGGCCTGCTGCTGCGCCACGGCGCCGACGTCGTGCTCGCCAACTCCCGCCACGACGCGGAGCGTTTCCGCGCCGTGTACGAGGGCGTCGGCGCCGACCCGAGCTCGGTCGTCGAGGCCGCCCTGCCCTTCCTGGGCGGCGCCCCGCACCAGCCCGAACCCGGCCGCGACACGCTGGTCTTCGCCGCCCAGCCCTCCGTGCCCGTCACGAGGAACGAACGTGCCTACGTGCTGCGCCGGCTGGTCGAGCACGCCCGGCGCCACCCGGACCGCGAGGTGCTCCTCAAGCTGCGCTCCAAGCCCGGCGAACACACCACGCACCTGGAGGAGTTCCCGTACCAGCGCCTGGTGCGCGACCTGCCCGTACCGCCCAACTTCCGTCTGGTGTACGGGCACATGGGCGAGGTCCTGGACCGCACCGACCTGCTGGTCACCGTCTCCTCCACCGCCGCCCTCGAAGCGCTGCACCGGCGGATCCCCACCGCGATCCTCACCGACCTCGGCGTGCGCGAGGTGCTCGGCAACCACCACTTCATCGGCTCCGGCCTGCTCACCTCCTTCGACGCGCTCGACAAGGGCGCGGCGCCGGAGCCCGACGGGCGGTGGCTGGCCCGGCAGGGCGTGGGCGCCGCCGGTCCCACCACGCCGCCGGGCGCAGGCGGAGGCTCGTACGAGAAGGCCTTCGACGCGGCCCGCTCGCGCGTCGCCGAGCTGCTCGACGGCCCCGCGCTGCCGCCCGTCGCCCCGTACTACACGGCCGAGACCGCCGGCGGCTATCTGCCCGGCATCCTCGCCCGCCACCGCCTCGACGTGACCGCGCCCGAGCCCCGCGAGAGCGGCGTGCGCCGCATCGTCCGCGAGGTGGCCCGCGGCGCCTACCGCCACGGCGTGCAGCGCGTGGCCCCCGTCATCCGACGCCTGGGAGAACTGTGATGACCGTCCCGACCGTGCTCGCCGTCATCCCCGCGCGGGGCGGCTCCAAGGGAGTCCCCGGCAAGAACCTCTCCCCGGTCGCCGGCATCCCGCTCGTCGCCCGCGCCGTCCGGGCCTGCCTCGGCGCGCCCGCCGTCACCGACGTCGTCGTCTCCACCGACGACCCGGCCATCGCGGACGCCGCCCGGGCGTTCGGCGCGGAGGCCGTCCGCCGCCCCGCCGAGCTGTCCGGCGACACCGCGAGCAGCGAGTCGGCCGTGCTGCACGCCATGGACGCCTTCGAGGCCACCCACGGCCGCGCCGCCGACGTCGTGCTGCTCGTCCAGTGCACCAGCCCCTTCATCACCGCCGACGAGGTCGACGAGACCGCCCGCCGGATCACCGAGGGCGCCGCCGACACCGCCTTCACGGCCGCCCCCAGCCACGGCTTCCTGTGGCGGGAGACGTCCGGGAACGGGGCCGGCGCCACCGGCGTCAACCACGACAAGGCGCACCGGCCGCGCCGCCAGGACCGGGAGCCCGAGTACCTGGAGACCGGCGCCGTCTACGCGATGGCCGCCCACGGCTTCCGCACCCACCGGCACCGCTTCTTCGGCCGCACCGAACTCGTCGTCACCGACCCGGCGCGCGTCCTGGAGATCGACGACCCGCACGACCTGGCCCGGGCCCGCGCCCTCGCCCCGCTGCTCGACACGCCCGTCACGCCGACGGCCGGCGACATCGACGCGGTCGTCCTCGACTTCGACGGCACCCAGACCGACGACCGCGTGCACATCGACGCCGACGGGCGCGAGTTCGTCTCCGTGCACCGCGGCGACGGCCTCGGCATCGCCGCCCTGCGCAGGGCCGGCGTCCCGCTGCTGATCCTGTCGAGCGAGCAGAACCCGGTCGTCGCCGCCCGCGCCCGCAAGCTCCGCATCCCCGTGCTGCACGGCGTGGACCGCAAGGACCTCGCCCTCAAGCAGTGGTGCGACGAGCAGGGCGTCGACCCGCAGCGCGTGCTCTACGCCGGCAACGACGTCAACGACCTGCCCTGCTTCCACCTCGTCGGCTGGCCCGTCGCGGTGGGCAGCGCCCACGACTCCGTACGGGCCGCCGCCCGCGCGGTCACCGACACCCCCGGCGGCTCCGGAGCGATCCGCGAGATCGCCGCCTGGCTCCTCGGACCCGAGCTCACCATCCCCGAGCCCCGCACTTCCTGAGCCCCACCCGCCTGAGCTCCACACCCCGACGCGTAAGGAACCACCATCATGACCAGCCCCCGTCTCCGCACCCTCGGCAGCAAGACCGCGGGCCCCGGCCGGCCCGTCTACATCACGGGTGAGATCGGCATCAACCACAACGGCGACCTGAACAACGCCTTCGCGCTCATCGACGCGGCCGCCGAGGCCGGCTGCGACGCCGTCAAGTTCCAGAAGCGCACGCCCGAGATCTGCACCCCGCGCGACCAGTGGGACATCGAGCGCGACACCCCCTGGGGCCGGATGACCTACATCGACTACCGCCACCGCGTCGAGTTCGGCGAGGACGAGTACCGCGCCATCGACGAGCACTGCAAGAAGCGCGGCATCGAGTGGTTCGCCTCCCCGTGGGACACCGAGGCCGTCGCCTTCCTGGAGAAGTTCGACGTCCCCGCCCACAAGGTGGCCTCCGCCTCCCTCACCGACGACGAGCTGCTGCGCGAGCTGCGCGCCACCGGCCGCACGGTGATCCTCTCCACCGGCATGTCCACCCCGAAGCAGATCCGCCACGCGGTCGAGGTCCTGGGCAGCGACAACATCCTGCTCTGCCACGCCACCTCCACCTACCCGGCGAAGGCCGAGGAGCTCAACCTGCGCGTCATCCAGACGCTGATGGACGAGTACCCGAACGTCCCGGTCGGCTACTCCGGCCACGAGACCGGCCTGCAGACCACCGTCGCCGCGGTCGCCCTCGGCGCCGCCTTCGTCGAGCGCCACATCACCCTCGACCGCGCCATGTGGGGCTCCGACCAGGCCGCCTCCGTCGAGCCGCAGGGCCTGCAGCGCCTGGTCCGCGACATCCGCACGATCGAGACCGCGCTCGGCGACGGCGTGAAGAAGGTCTACGAGTCGGAGCTCGGCCCGATGAAGAAGCTCCGCCGGGTCCCGGGCGTCGTCGCCGCATGACCGGCCAGCTGGCGTTCGTCGAGAGCCCGGTCCAGCTTCTGAACGTCCTGGAATGGGCCCACGCCACCGCCCTCCAGGACCCCCGCCCCCGCCCCCGCCTCCGCTCCGTGCCCCGCCAGCCGGACCGGCGGGGCACCGGGGCGGCGGGCGCGCCCGCCGCGGGCGGCGCCGGAGCCTTCGGCCCGACGGCTCCGGGCGCGGGCGGTGCCGACGTCCTCGGCACGGCGACGAACGCCGGCGGCACCGTCGCCGGAACCGGCGACAGCTCCACCTCCGGCCCGGCGGGCACCGGAGCCCCGGGCCCGGCGGCCGCCGGCACGGGCACGGCCGGTCCGCTCGGCCCGGCGGCGCCGGAGCCCGCCGACGCCCCCGGCGCGGCGACGCACGCCGGCGCCGGTATCCGCCCCTCCCTCGCCGGCCTCCGGCTCACCGTCGTCGTCCTCTCGCCCACCGACCCCATGTCCCGGGGCCAGCTGCGCCGCATGGCGCAGATCGCGCGGGACGAGGGCGTCACGGTGAAGTGGCAGGACGCGCGGCAGGGCAAGGGCGCGGTGGTACGGACGCTGCGGGAGCTCGGCGGGCCGCTCAGGGCCGCGGAGCGGGTGATCGTGGGGGATCCGTTCTCGCGGTACGTCCAGCTGCTCCTGGGCCTGTACGGGCCCCGCCATGTGACCGTCGTCGACGACGGCACCGCCACCATGGAGTTCGCCGCCCAACTCGCGCGCGGCGAGCGCCTGGTGCGCTGGCACCGGCGGGGCTCGCGCGGGCCGCGCGAGCTGGTGCTCGCGCCGGTGACGAGGATGGCGCGCCGCAAGCTCGCGCCGGGCCGCCGCCGCACCGTGGAGATCTTCACGTCGCTGCCGGTCGAGCCGCCGCCCGGCACCACGGTCACCGTCAACGACTTCGCGTGGACGAAGGCCGCCTTCGGCCCGCCCCGGATCACCCGCGGCGCCGACCTGGTCGGCACCTCGCTCGTGGAGACGGGCGTGGTCGACGCCGACGAGTACCTGCGGGCCGTCGCCGTGCTGGCCCGCACCCACGGCGCCACCCGCTACTTCGCGCACCGGCGTGAGTCCACCGACAAGCTGCGCCGCATCGCGGTCGAGACCGGCCTCGAAGTGGTCCGCCCCGATCTGCCGCTGGAGCTGATCGCCCGCCGCGGCCCGATCGGCCGGACGATCGTCAGCTTCCCGTCCACGGTCGTGCACACGCTGCCGCTGGCGCTCGACGGCACCGGCGTGAAGGTCGCCGTCTGCGAGATCGCGCCCGAGTGGATAAAGGAGAACGCCTCCCCGCGCGCCCGGGGCTTCCTGGCGGGTGTCGCCGGGACCGCCGAGCGCACCGAGAGGCTCGAATTCGGGTAAGCGTACCCACACAGGGTGAGCGCCATACACGCCGAACGCGATTTCTTTCCCCTAAGGGGCTGAACTTTTCGCGATCAAGGGCCAGTTGATCTTTGAGGGGGCCTACCCTTCAAAAGGTGAACCAGTTGAAGTCCCGTGAGCCCGGCCCCGACGCGGCGCCCGCAGCGCTGCCCGGAACGCTGTCCGAACCCCTGCGTGCCGAACTGATCGCGTTCCGCAGGGACTTGCACATGCACCCCGAGCTCGGCAACCAGGAGGTCCGTACCACCGCCGTGCTCAAGGCCCGCCTGGAGGCGGCCGGGCTGCGCCCCAGAGTGCTCCCCACCGGCACCGGCCTCGTGTGCGACGTCGGGACCTGGGACCGCGGGCGGCCCATGCTGGCGATCCGCGCGGACATCGACGCGCTGCCCATCCCGGACGTCAAGACCGTCCCGTACCGCTCCACCGAGCCCAGCCGCGCCCACGCCTGCGGCCACGACGTCCACACGGCGGCCGTCCTGGGCGCCGGGCTGGTGCTCGCCGAGCTGGACCGCCAGGGCCGCCTTCCCGCGGCCGTACGGCTGATCTTCCAGCCCGCCGAGGAGGTGCTGCCGGGCGGCGCCGCCGACGCCATCGAGGGCGGCGTCCTGGACGGCGTCGGGCGGATCGTCGCGGTGCACTGCGACCCCCGGGTGGACGCGGGGAAGATCGGGCTGCGGCCCGGGCCCATCACCTCGGCCTGCGACCGCCTGGAGGTCACCCTGGACGGCGCCGGCGGCCACACCGCCCGCCCGCACCTGACCACCGACCTGGTCACCGCCGCCGCCCGGGTCGCGATCGACGTGCCGGCCGTGCTGGCCCGCCGGGTCGACGCCCGCTCGGGCATGTCGGTCACCTGGGGCCGGATCGAGGCCGGCCACGCCTGCAACGTCATCCCGCAGCACGCCGAGCTCTCCGGCACCGTCCGCTGCCTGGACCTGCCGGCCTGGCGCGACGCACCGGACCTGGTGCACGCGGCCATCGACGAGGTCGCGACCCTCCACCGGGCCAAGTCGACCGTCGACTACGTGCGCGGCGTCCCGCCGGTCGTCAACGACCCGGTCGTCACCGAGCTGCTGCGCGAGGCGATGACCGCCCGGCGCGGTCCGCACGCGACCGAGGACACCGAGCAGTCCCTCGGCGGCGAGGACTTCTCCTGGTACCTGGAGCACGTCCCCGGCGCCATGGCCCGGCTCGGCGTCCGCACCCCCGGCGACACCCGGGTCCGCGACCTGCACGCGGGCGACTTCGACGTCGACGAGCGGGCCATCGCCGTCGGCGTGGAACTCTTCACCGCCGCGGCCCTCCTCGACGCCGCTCCCGACCACTGACAGGCCGCCGGCGCGAGCGCTTTCCCGCGCTCGCTCGGAAACGTCGAAAATCCGGACTTTAAGTACGACTTAATGGGTGGCTGGATGCTGTTCATCCGTTCGGCGGAGCCTTCGGCGTGTCCCCAAGGGGCCCGGCCCGCAGGCCCGTACCAGCGTGTATGACGGGCCGTATCGGGGCGGATGCCGCCGGTGCGCGGCCTGGCCGGTTCGCGTCGATCCGATAACGACTCATGAACGGGTCTTTAACTGACATCTACGCGCGTTACGATCGCCGCGAAACCAGCGCCGGAAGAGGCGCTTTCGGTCAGTCTTGAAGGGACCCTCCTCTTGCGCCGGATCACCAGGATCACGACCGTGGGCATCGCCTCCGCGGCGCTCGCGCTCACCGCCACCGCGTGCGGCAAGTCCTCCAGCTCGGGCTCCAGCACCCCGTCGGCGTCCGGCCAGGTCAAGGCCGCCATCGCCTACGACATCGGCGGCCGTGGCGACCAGTCCTTCAACGACGCCGCCTACGCCGGCATGCAGCAGGCGGAGAAGGAGCTCGGCGTCAAGGGCGCCGAGGCCGAGCCGTCGCAGGGCGAGAGCGACGCCGACAAGGTGCAGCGCCTCACCGCCCTGGCCCGCGCCGGGAACAACCCGGTCATCGGCGTCGGCTTCTCCTACGCCCCGGCCATCGCGAAGGTCGCCAAGTCCTTCCCGAAGACCACCTTCGGCCTGATCGACGACACGTCGGTGACCGGTCCGAACATCGCCAACCTCGTCTTCAACGAGGAGCAGGGCTCCTATCTGGCCGGCGTCGCCGCCGCCAAGGCGTCCAAGACCGGCACGGTCGGCTTCATCGGCGGTGTCGAGGTTCCGCTGATCAAGAAGTTCGAGGCGGGCTACACCCAGGGCGTCAAGGACACCAACCCCAAGGCGAAGGTGCTCACCCAGTACCTGACCCAGCCGCCGAACTTCGACGGCTTCTCGAAGCCCGACCTCGGCAAGGCCGCCGCGCAGGGCCAGCTCGACAAGGGCGCCGACGTGATCTACGCCGCCGCCGGTCTCGCGGGCTCCGGCTCGATCGAGGCCACCGCCACGGCCGGCAAGTGGGCCATCGGCGTGGACTCGGACCAGTACAACCAGAAGGGTCTGGCCGCGTACAAGGACCACATCCTGACGTCGGTCACCAAGAACGTCCAGGGCTCCGTCTTCAACCTGATCAAGTCGGTCAAGGACGGCAAGCCGCAGACCGGTGAGGTCCGCTACGGCCTCGCGACGGACGGCGTCGGCCTGGCCGACTCCAACCCGGCGTTCCAGAAGATGACCGACGTGACGGCCGCCGTGGCCAAGGCCAAGCAGGCCATCGTCGACGGCAAGATCACGGTCAAGACCACGCCGTAACGGCACCCAGGTCACGACCCGGGCCCGCGGGTCCGGCGACGGTGGCAGTCCACCGGAGCCGGGCCCCGGTCCCATTTCCCGTACGGGTTTTCAATTCTCGGCAGTGCTACGCGTGTAGATGTCCCAGCGGCACGATAACTTCGCCCCGCCCTGCCCACTCCGCTCCCACTCCTTCCGGCCAAGGAGAGTGCGCCATCAACGCGTCCAGCCCCCCTGCCGTCGAACTCCACGGCATCACCAAGCGCTTCCCCGGCGTCGTCGCCAACAAGGACATCGACATCACCGTCCGGAAGGGCACCGTTCACGCCCTCATCGGTGAGAACGGTGCCGGCAAGTCGACCCTGATGAAGATCCTCTACGGCATGCAGAAGCCGGACGAGGGCACCATCGCCGTCGACGGCGAGCAGTGCTCCTTCTCCAGCCCCGGTGACGCCATCGCGCGCGGCATCGGCATGGTGCACCAGCACTTCATGCTCGCCGACAACCTCACCGTCCTGGAGAACGTCGTCCTCGGCGGCGAGAAGCTCTACGGCATCGGTGCCAAGGCCCGCAAGAAGATCAACGAGATCTCCGACGCGTACGGCCTCGGCGTCCGCCCCGACGTCCTCGTCGAGGACCTCGGCGTCGCCGACCGGCAGCGCGTGGAGATCCTCAAGGTCCTCTACCGCGGTGCCCGGATCCTCATCCTCGACGAGCCGACCGCCGTGCTCGTCCCGCAGGAGGTCGACGCGCTCTTCGACAACCTGCGCGAGCTCAAGTCCGAGGGCCTCACGGTCATCTTCATCTCGCACAAGCTGGGCGAGGTCCTGAAGGTCGCCGACGACATCACCGTCATCCGGCGCGGCACCACCGTCGGCACCGCCGACCCGAAGACCGCCACCACCAAGCAGCTCGCCGAGCTGATGGTCGGCACCGAGCTGCCGTCCCCGGAGACCCGCGAGTCGACGGTGACGGACGTCCCGATGCTCCAGGTCGAGGGCCTCACGCTGTCCGCGGCCGGCGCCGCGGCCGCGACCCCGCTGACCACCGCCGCCCCCGCGGACCCGTCCCAGACCGCCGGGGTGCACGAGGAGGCCGCCGCCGGGCGCAAGCTGCTCGACGACGTCTCCCTCACCATCCACAAGGGCGAGATCCTGGGCATCGCCGGCGTCGAGGGCAACGGCCAGACCGAGCTCATCGAGGCCCTGATGGGCATGAACACCCCCGACGCGGGTGTCATCACCCTCGACGGCGACGACATCTCCAAGGTCTCGGTGCGCAAGCGCCGCGAGGGCGGCATCGGCTACATCCCCGAGGACCGCCACCGCCACGGCCTGCTGCTCGAAGCCCCGCTCTGGGAGAACCGGATCCTCGGCCACGTCTCCGAGGCGCCCAACTCCAAGCGCGGCATCCTCGACCCGAAGGCCGCCCGCAAGGACACCGAGCGGATCGTGCGCGAGTACGACGTCCGCACCCCCGGCATCGACGTCACCGCCGCCTCGCTGTCCGGCGGCAACCAGCAGAAGCTGATCGTCGGCCGCGAGATGAGCCACGCCCCCAAGTTCCTGATCGCCGCCCACCCCACCCGCGGTGTGGACGTCGGCGCGCAGGCGCAGATCTGGGACGCCATCCGCGACGCCCGCCGCGAGGGCCTGGCCGTACTGCTGATCTCCGCGGACCTCGACGAGCTGATCGGCCTGTCCGACACCCTGCGCGTCATGTACCGCGGCAAGCTCGTGGCCGACGCGGACCCCGCCACCATCACGCCCGAGGAGCTGGGCTCCGCCATGACCGGTGCCGCCACCGGCCGCCTGGAGGGCAACGACCAGCACCCCGAAGACGGTGACGCCCGATGATGAAGATCGACAAGGACAAGCTGCTCATCGGGGCCGCGGGCCCGGTGCTCGCGCTGGTCACCTCGTTCGTGCTCACCGTGCTGGTGCTGCTCGCCACGGGCCTCGACCCGATCGAGCCGATCCGGCTGATGATCGAGAACGCCGGCTACTCCGACATCCAGGTGCTGATCGTCAACCAGACCGGCATCTACTACCTGGCGTCGCTGGCCGTGGCCATCGGCTTCCGGATGAACCTCTTCAACATCGGCGTCGACGGCCAGTACCGCCTCGCGGCGATGGTGTCGGCCCTCGTCGGCGCTTCCGTGAGCCTGCCCGGTCCGCTGCACATCCTGCTCATCGTGGTCGTCGCGATCCTCACCGGTGCCTTCTGGGCCGGTATCGCGGGCATCCTCAAGACCACCCGCGGGGTCTCCGAGGTCGTCTCGACGATCATGCTCAACGCCATCACCACCGCCCTGGTGGCCTGGCTGATCCTGCCGAAGAACTTCGGTGTCCAGCCGCCCGGCTCCAACAACCTCACCACCGGTGACATCCCGGAGTCCGGCTGGTTCCCCGGCATCGACATGGGCGAGGGCAACGGAGTCATCTACGGCTTCACCTTCGTCGCGCTCGCGCTCGGCGTCGTCTACTGGTTCGTGCTCAACCGCACCAAGTTCGGCTTCGACCTGCGCGCCACCGGCGCCAGCGAGTCCGCGGCCCAGGCCAGCGGCGTCGACGCCAAGAAGATGATCCTCACCTCGATGCTGATCTCGGGTGGCCTCGCCGGCCTGTCGGGCATGCCGACGCTGCTCGGCGAGACCCACACCTACAGCCTCGACTTCCCGGTCGGCGTCGGCTTCACCGCCATCGCCATCGCCCTGCTCGGCCGCAACCACCCGGTCGGCATCCTCTTCTCGTCCCTCCTCTTCGCGTTCCTGGAGAAGGCGTCCTCGTCGCTGGACACCAACGGGTACCCGAAGGAGATCACGCAGATCATGCAGGGCATCATCGTGATCGCCGTGGTCGTCTCCTACGAGCTCGTCCGCCGTTACGGCCTCCGCCGCCAGCAGCAGAAGGTCGGCGAGCAGCTGGCCGCCGGCGGCGCCATCAAGACCGACAAGGAGGTGACGGCATGAGCACCGGCACCGTCGCCAAGCCCGCCGCCGCGCCCAAGAAGGCCGCGCGCCGCAAGCTGACCTGGCCCTGGATCCTGCTGATCGTCGCGGCCGGTCTGGTCCTGTTCTCCTTCGTCCGGACCGTGTCCGGCGCCGACGACCTCACCTCGGTCGGCCAGGTCTCCGGCGCGCTCCAGCTCGCCGTGCCGATCGCCATGGCCGGTCTCGGCGGTCTGTGGTCCGAGCGCGCGGGCGTCGTCAACATCGGTCTCGAAGGCATGATGATCCTCGGCACCTGGTTCGGTGCCTGGGCCGGCTACCAGTGGGGCCCGTGGACGGGTGTCGTCGTCGGCATCCTCGGCGGCGCGCTCGGCGGCCTGCTGCACGCGATCATCACCGTCACCTTCAACGTGAACCACATCGTCTCCGGTGTGGCGATCAACATCCTGGCGGTCGGCTTCACCCAGTACCTGTCGAACTTCACGTTCGCGGAGGCCGAGGGCGGCTCCTCCAAGCAGTCCCCGCGCATCGACGAGATCACCTCGATCACCATCCCGGGACTCTCGGACTGGCTCCAGGACCTCCAGGCCAAGCACTGGTTCCTGATCTCCGACCTGGCCGGCATCCTCGGCGGTCTGGTCACCAACCTGTCGCTGCTGACGATCGTCGCCGTCCTGCTGATCCCGGCCACCTGGTGGCTGCTGTGGCGCACGGCCTTCGGCCTGCGGCTGCGGTCCTGCGGTGAGAACCCGGTCGCGGCCGAGTCCCTGGGCGTCAACGTCTACAAGTACAAGTACATCGCCGTGGCGGTGTCGGGCGGCCTCGCCGGCCTCGGCGGCGCGTTCCTCGCGATCGTCTCCACGGGCATCTACCAGGAGGGCCAGACCGGCGGCCGCGGTTACATCGGTCTCGCCGCGATGATCTTCGGCAACTGGATGCCGGGCGGCATGGCCATGGGCGCCGGCCTGTTCGGCTTCACCGACAGCCTCAAGCTGCGCGGCGGCGCCACCAACGTGCACGCGCTGCTGCTGCTCGTCGCGCTGCTCCTGGTGATCGCCGCGCTGTGGCAGATGTACCGCAAGAAGTGGGTGGTCGCCGCGATCGGCGCCGTCTTCGCCGTCGGCTTCTTCCTCTGGTACGCGCTCACCGACGAGGTCCCGAGCCAGTTCGTCGACGCCGCTCCGTACGTCACCACGCTGCTCGTCCTCGCGCTGTCCTCGCAGCGGCTGCGGATGCCGAAGGCGGACGGTCTGCCGTACCGGAAGGGCCAGGGCAAGTGACGTCCGGCCTTCCCGAGTCCGACTGGGAGCGCCTGCGGACGACGGCGCGCGAGGCCATGGCGAGGGCCTACGCCCCGTACTCCGGCTACCCGGTCGGCGCGGCGGCGCTCGTCGAGGACGGGCGGGTGGTCTCCGGCTGCAACGTGGAGAACGCCTCGTTCGGCCTCGGCCTGTGCGCCGAGTGCGGACTGGTCTCGCAGCTGCAGGCGACCGGCGGCGGGCGGCTCACGCACTTCGTGTGCGTGGACGGCCGGGGCGAGTCCCTGGTGCCCTGCGGCCGCTGCCGGCAGCTCCTGTACGAGTTCGGCGGCCCCGAGCTCGTCCTGGAGACGCCCGAGGGCTTCATGACGCTGGCGCAGATGCTGCCGCAGGCGTTCGGCCCCGGCCACCTGACGAAGTAGCCCCTTGACCGGGTAGTACGCGAAGGCGGCCCTTCCGGCAGGATGGAGGGGCCGCCTTCTCCTTTGCTCCTCTATGCGCGTAGAAAGAGGCATCACCACATGGACGTCATCTCCGTCATCCGCACCAAGCGGGACAAGGGCGAGCTGAGCCCCGAGCAGATCGACTGGGTCATCGGCGCCTACACCCGCGGGGAGGTCGCCGACGAGCAGATGTCCGCCCTGGCCATGGCTATCCTGCTGAACGGCATGAACCGCGACGAGATCGCCCGCTGGACCGCCGCCATGATCGCCTCGGGCGAGCGCATGGACTTCTCCGCGCTCTCCCGCCCCACCGCGGACAAGCACTCCACCGGCGGCGTCGGCGACAAGATCACCCTGCCGCTGGCCCCGCTCGTCGCCGCCTGCGGCGCGGCCGTCCCGCAGCTCTCCGGCCGCGGCCTCGGCCACACCGGCGGCACCCTCGACAAGCTGGAGTCCATCCCCGGCTGGCGGGCGCTGCTGTCCAACGAGGAGATGCTGAACGTCCTCGACACCACCGGCGCGGTCATCTGCGCGGCCGGCGACGGCCTGGCCCCGGCCGACAAGAAGCTCTACGCCCTGCGCGACGTCACCGGCACGGTCGAGGCCATCCCGCTGATCGCCTCCTCGATCATGTCGAAGAAGATCGCCGAGGGCACCGGCTCGCTCGTCCTCGACGTCAAGGTCGGCACCGGTGCCTTCATGAAGAACATCGAGGACGCGCGCGAGCTGGCGCGGACGATGGTCGGTCTCGGCACCGACAGCGGCGTGAAGACCGTCGCGCTGCTCACCGACATGTCGACCCCGCTCGGCCTCACCGCCGGCAACGCCCTGGAGGTGCGCGAGTCCGTCGAGGTCCTGGCGGGCGGCGGCCCGAAGGACGTCGTCGACCTGACGATCGCCCTCGCGGCCGAGATGCTGGCCGCGGCCGGCATCAAGGACGCCGACCCGGCCAAGGCGCTCGCCGACGGCTCCGCCATGGACGTGTGGCGCCGCATGATCGCCGCCCAGGGCGGCGACCCGGACGCGACCCTCCCGGTCGCCCGCGAGCAGCACGTCGTCACCGCAGCCTCCTCCGGCGTCCTGACCCGCCTCGACGCCTACGACATCGGCATCGCCGCCTGGCGCCTCGGCGCCGGCCGCGCCCGCAAGGAGGACCCGGTGCAGGCCGGCGCGGGCGTCGAGCTGCACGCCAAGCCGGGCGACACGGTCACCGCGGGCCAGCCGCTGCTGACCCTGCACACGGACACCCCGGAGAAGTTCGACTACGCCCTGAAGTCCCTCACGGCCGCGTGGGACATCGCCCCGGCGGGCACGGCGTTCACGCCGAACCCGATCGTCCTGGACCGCATCGCCTGAGGCCGCGGGACCAGCGCGCGGGGCACGCGTGAGCGGGGCCGGTGGATCTCCACCGGCCCCGCTTCGCGTCCGCCGCGATGAGTTCCGGGCACGCCGGCGGTCTGCCTGGTGTGGACACCTCACGCACTCTCGAACTACGGCTGCCCGGGCGGCTCGCCCCGGACGACGTCGGCCGTCTCTGCGCCCTGCTCGACGCCGCCGAGCCCACCGTCGTCGTCTGTGACCTCGGCGGGCTCGACCAGGCCGGTCTCGCCGCCGTCGACGCGCTCGCCCGGCTGCGGCTGGCCGCCCGCCGGCGCGGACACCGGCTGGTGTTCACGGGCGCCGGGGCCGAGCTGCGCGGCGTGCTCGACCTCGTCGGTCTCGGCGACCTGCTGTGAGCCGCCGGGGAAGCGGTCAGGCCGGCAGCCGGTCCGGGAGGTCGAACAGCGGGAACCAGCGCTTGGTGTCCAGGAAGAAGTCCATCCCGCCGATCTTGCCGTCGTTCACCTGGAGCACGATCAGCGCCCACGGCGCGAACCCGCCCTCGGGGTCCGGGTGGTAGTGCGCGAAGGCCGGCTGGCCGTTCGCCACGGTCGGCACCAGCTTCGAGCCGCGGCACACCTCGCCGACGCCGAGCATCCAGCCCACGATGTCCTCGTGGCCGCGCAGCCACAGGTCGTACGGCGGCATGGACATCGTCGCGTCCTCGTGGAGGAGCGCCGTCAGCGCCTGCATGTCATAGCCCTCGAAGGCCGCCACATAGCGGTCCAGGAGCGCCTTCTGCTCCTCGTCCAGCGGGTCCGCCGCGTCCGAGGTCGCCGGCGCCTGCTCGGCGATGGTCGCCCGGGCGCGCTGCAGGGCGCTGTTCACCGAGGCGACGGTCAGCCCCAGCAGCTCGGCGACCTCGGCCGCCTTCCAGGCCAGCACCTCGCGCAGGATCAGCACCGCCCGCTGCTTCGGCGGCAGGTGCTGCAGCGCCGCCACGAAGGCGAGCCGCACGGTCTCCCGCGACACCGCCGTCTCCGCCGGGTCGGCCACCGACGGCAGCACCCGGCCGTCGGGCACCGGCTCCAGCCAGGTGATCTCCGGCCGCTCGTTGAGCCGGGCCTGCGCCACCGGCGTCGGGTCCGTGAGGTCCATCGGCCGGGCCCGCCGGTTGCCCGCGCTCAGCGAGTCCAGGCACACGTTGGTGGCGATCCGGTAGATCCACGACCGCAGCGACGAGCGTCCCTCGAAGGAGTCGAGCGAGCGCCAGGCCCGCACCATGGTGTCCTGCACCGCGTCCTCCGCCTCGAAGGCGGAACCCAGCATCCGGTAGCAGTAACCGGTCAGCTCCGTACGGTACTTCTCCAGGTCGTCCGACTTCACGCCGCCGGTCGTCATGGCCATCGCGTCCACCCCGCTCGCCCCTCACCGGCGCCGGTCCGACGCCGATGAAGGGAAAGCTATCGCAGCCCACTGACAGCCGGGACCGGTTCCGGTCAGGTGCCGGGCTTGCGGCCGTACACGAAGACGTCGTCGCCCGTGCGCAGCAGGTTCCAGTACGCCTTCGCGTCCGCCGGCCGCATGTTGACGCAGCCGCCCGAACCCGGCGGGTTCCACATGGACTTGGTGGTCGAGTGGAAGGCCTGGCCGCCGTCGAAGAACTGCGAGTAGGGCATCGACACGTGGTAGAGCGTCGACCAGTGGTTGATGTGCCGCCAGTAGATCTTCTTCGCGCCGGTACGGGTCTCCGCGCCGTCCCGGCCCGTGCGCACCGGCACCGGGCCGTACTTGAGGCGGGCGCCGTCCTGGATCCAGCTGAGCTGGCGGGTCAGGTCGACGCAGGCGATCCGGCCCTTGTTGGTCGGACACCGGCCGTCGCGGTTCGGGTTGGTGCCGGCGGCCCGCTGGGCGAGCATCGTCGACATGGTGCGCCAGGTGATCACGCCGGCGTAGCCCGCCGACGGCTGGATCCCGTGCTTCTGCTGGAACGCCTGGACGGCCCGGCAGTCGGTGAGCGACTGGCGTCCGTCGACGGGCCGGCCGAGGAACTTCTCGACCTGCTTCTGGTACGGGCCGGCCGTGGTGTTGCAGTACGTGGCCGCCTGCGCCGGCGCGGCGGTGAGGGCCACCGTCAGCGGCACCACCAGGGACGTGACCGCGAGACCGACGCCCGCTCTCCTGCGTATCGTGCTCCGGATCGTGTTCATGATCGTCAACTCCCCCTAGAGTCCTGAGAGTTAAGACGCCCGGGGGAGGCCGACGGTTGCACGGCCGTAGCCGGCCGGTCGCGGAGGGTCAGGTAAGGGGGAGGGACAGGTGCGCGGAGGGTCGTGCGCGAAGCGTCAGCAGGCCGCCGTCGCGAGCCGCTCGCGCCGCGCCTCGACGCGCGCGCTGTGCGTCCCGTACAGCGTGATCGACACGACGCCGAGGACCGCCACCAGGCCGATCACGACCGTGCCGGCCCAGCCGCCCGCGTGGAAGGCGACCGCGCCGAGCGTGCCGCCCGCGCTGCTGCCCAGGTAGTACACCGACTGGTAGAGCGCCGACGCCTGCGCGCGGCCCGTCTTCGCCGTGCGGCTGACCGAGGAGGAGGCGACCGCGTGCCCGGCGAAGAAGCCGGCGGTGATCAGGACCAGGCCCGCGAGGACGGCGGGCAGCGCGTCGGCGAGCGAGAGCAGCAGTCCGGCCGCCGTCGTGGTGACGGCGAGGTAGAGCGCGCCGCGCCGGCCGAGCCGGCCGACCAGCCTGCCGGCCGCCGCGGAGGAGACCGTACCGACCAGGTAGACCAGGAAGATCGAGCCGACCACGCCCTGCGGCAGCGAGAACGGGGCCTCGACGAGCCGGTAGCCGATCACCGTGTACACGGCGCCGAACACCGTCATGAACAGCGCGCCGATCGCGTAGAGCCGTACCAGCAGCGGGTCGGCGAGGTGGCCGCGCACGGTCCGGGCGAGCAGCCGCGGGTTCAGCGTGCCGGGCGTGAAGTGCCGGGCCTCGGGGATCAGCAGCCGGAAGGCGAGCGCGCAGACCACGGCCATCAGGCCGACGGCCGCCAGGCCCGCCCGCCAGCCCCACAGCTGGGCCACCCAGCCGGTGACGATCCGGCCGCTCATGCCGCCGATGGAGTTGCCCGCCACGAACAGGCCGATCGCGGCGATCAGCGCCTTCGGCCGCACCTCCTCGGCCAGGAACGCCATGGCCGAGGCCGGTACGCCGGCGAGGGCCGCGCCCTGCACCGCGCGCAGCGCGACCAGCCAGTCCAGGTCCGGGGCGAGCGGGACGAGCAGGCCGACGGCGACGGCGACGGCGAGCGAGGCCGTCATCATCGAGCGGCGCCCGAAGCGCTCGGAGAGCGCGCTGAGGGGCAGGACGCACAGGGCGAGCGCGCCGGTGGCGGCGGAGACCGTCCAGGAGGCGGCCGACGCGGTGGCGCCGAACTCGGCCGAGACGGCGGGCAGCAGCGCCTGGGTGGAGTAGAGGAGGGCGAAGGTGGCCACTCCGGCGGCGAACAGCGCGAGGCTCATCCGGCGGTAGCCGGGGCGGCCGGGGGCGAGCCGGGAGTCGGTGGCGTCGGCGCGAGGGGCAGGACTTGCGTCGGCGACCGCGCGGGTGGCGGCCGCCTTGGTACTGGCGGAAGGCATGCCTCGAACGTAGGACGGCCCGCTTCATGCGTCCAATGCACGGAACTGCTGTAATCGTTCCCGTGATGCATGAGTACAGGTCACAGCATCGGCTGTCACCGAACAGTAACGAAGAAGACATGGGACTGCTGCTCGCGCCGCGGCTCGCGTACTTCGCCGCGGTCGCCCGGCACGAGCACGTGACCAGGGCCGCGCAGGAGATGGGCGTCCCGCAGTCGACGCTGTCGCGGGCCATGGTCCGGCTCGAAGAGGACCTCGGCGTCGCCCTGTTCGCCCGCCGCGGCCGCACGGTCTCGCTCACCCCGGCCGGCCGCCGCTTCCTCGGCGCCGCCGAGCGCGCCCTCGCCGAGGTCGAGCGCGCCGCCGACTCCGTGCGCGCCGACGCCGACCCCACCGCCGGCCGGGTCGCCTTCGGCTTCCTGCACACCATGGGCTCCGAGACCGTGCCGGGACTCATCCGCGCCTTCCGCGTCGACCATCCGAAGGTCCGCTTCACGCTGGTGCAGAACTACGGCGAGGCCATGATCGAACGGCTCCGCTCCGGCGAGCTCGACCTCTGCCTCACCTCGCCCGTGCCCGACGCCCCCGACCTCGTCGGCCGCCGCCTCGACGAACAGAGGCTGCGGCTCGTCGTCCCCGACGACCACCGGCTCGCCTCGCGCAAGCGGATCCGGCTCGCGGAGGCCGCCGACGAGACCTTCGTGACCCTGGAACCCGGCTACGGGCTGCGCCGCATCACCGACGACCTGTGCGCCCAGGCCGGCTTCACACCGCGGATCGCCTTCGAGGGCGAGGAGGCCGAGACGCTGCGCGGCCTGGTCGCCGCCGGCCTCGGCGTCGCCCTGCTGCCGCCCCCGGCCGTCGCCCGGCCCGGCGTCGTCGAGCTGGGCGTGACCTCGCCGCGCGCGGTCCGCGAGATCGGCGTGGCCTGGCTCGACGGCCATCCGGACACGCCACCGGTGGCCGCCTTCAAGAAGTTCCTGCTCAG
Organism: Streptomyces sp. NPDC004327; assembly: GCF_042873935.1. NCBI lineage: Bacteria > Bacillati > Actinomycetota > Actinomycetes > Kitasatosporales > Streptomycetaceae > Streptomyces > Streptomyces sp. NPDC004327. Next base: position 699,809 of record NZ_JBIAME010000003.1, read on the forward strand.
CAAGCGGGGCAGCCTCCTGCCGGAGTGACCGCCCGGACAGGCCCTAACGGAACGAGCCGCCGAAGCCCGCCGCGAGCGGCATCCGCAGCCCCAGCGGCGGCGGCGCCGCCATCGCGTCGGCCAGCGGTCTGCTCTGCGGCCGCGCGAACAGCGACGACAGCACGAAGTCGGCCGCCAGGGCGTGCACTTCGTCCTGGTACTGGCGCAGCGCGTGGCCGTCCGCGTGCACCTCGAAGCGGCAGGTGTCCCGGTTGGACTTCTTGGCCCGCTCGGCGTAGCGGTACGACAGCTCAGGGTCCGTCCGGGCGTCGTTCGTGCCGTGCACGAGCAGCACCCGGCGGCCCACCAGGTGCCGTACGGGCTCGGGCTCGGCGGCCCGGTCGTCCTCGGGCAGCCACGGCGCGATCGCCAGGACCGCCGTCACCGCCGCGTGCCCGCCCGCGTGCAGCGCCGCCCGCGCGCCCATCCCGCGTCCGGCCAGGCACACCGGCACGTCCCCGTACCGCCGCACCGCCTCCGCGACCGCCCAGGACGCGTCCGCCGCGAGCTGCGCGTCCGTCCCGTTCCAGCCGCGCCCGCGGTAGCGCACCACATGCGTGACGAGCCCCTCGGACCGCCCCGCCCGCCCCAGCGCCCGGCCGAGCGGCAGCGCCGCCGCGTGCGCCCAGGCGGACGCCCGCCGTCCCGACACGGCCTCGCCGTCCGGCAGCAGCAGGACCACCCCACCGACCTCGGAGCCCGGGTTCGTCGCTCCGACGGGCCGGCCGAGCCGGGGTGTCCGGATGCCGGTCGGTGCCACGAGTGCGTTGTGCGTCATAACGGAACAGTCTCAGAAGGCGAGGTGTACGACAGCCGTACGCGCGGTCTCTGTTACGCATCGTCCGCTCAGCGAACATCCCGTGCGCGTACGGGTCTTGCTACAGGCGTTCGAAGCAGTGCACCTCGCCCAGCGCGACGAAGCCCCGGCGCTCGTACCAGCGGCGCGGCCAGTCGTCGGCGAGCGCGAGCAGGAAGACGGTCGGGCAGCCCGCGGCGGCGGCCGTGCGCAGCGCGGTGTCCAGGACGACGCCCGCGTGCCCCTGGCCGAGATGGGGCTCGCCGGTGACGAGGTCCTCGATCTGGGCGATGCCGGCGGCCGGGTCGAGATAGAGGTCGGCCCAGGAGGCGACCTGGCCGAACTCGTCGTGCGAGGCGAGGAAGCGGACGTCGTCGGCGCCCCGGAGACGGGCGGTGCGGCGCTCCGTCAGGTCGTGGAGGACCGCGTCCGGGGCATCGGGGAGGAGGCGGCGCCAGCTGTCGGTGACGGGGCCGCGCAGGTCGGGGAGGCCGACCTCGCGGGCGCCGCCGAGCTCCGGCACCGGGCCGCGGTGGCTCATGACGACCACGGTCTGCCGGGTGTAGCCGGCCCGGACCAGGGGGCCGGCGCAGGCGGCGGCGACCCGCTCGTCGGGGATGTAGACCGTGCGGTGGGCGAGATGGGCCATGGCCGCGTCGACCAGCGCCGGCAGGGCCTCGGGGTCGGGGGAGCCGTCCACCAGGACGTGGTTGTCGCCGTGGGAGAGCGCGTACGTGTCGTTCAGCGCGGCGAATCCGCCGGGGAAGTCGACCGTCCGCTCCGACTGCCGGCGGGTGAACGCGGACAGGAAGGCGCGGATCCGGCGCAGTTCGGGCTCGTTCGGCTCAGTAGACATACGCGCAGGTTAGAGGGACCGACCCGCCGCCCGCACCGAGAATTCAGGTGCCGAAGAGGCGCGCTCTACGCGCGTAGGCGCTACAGTGCGGCAATGACGAGCCAGATCCCCACCACCCCTACCGTGGACCAGATCCGCCGCGCCCCGAAGGTCCTCCTGCACGACCACCTCGACGGCGGGCTGCGCCCCGGCACGATCATCGAACTCGCCCGGGCCCAGGGCTATGACGCGCTCCCGGAGACCGAGCCGGACAAGCTCGGCATCTGGTTCCGCGAGGCCGCCGACTCCGGTTCGCTGGAACGCTATCTGGAGACCTTCGCGCACACCTGCGCCGTCATGCAGACCCGTGAGGCGCTGGTCCGCGTCGCCGCCGAGTGCGCGATCGACCTCGCCGAGGACGGCGTCGTCTACGCCGAGGTGCGCTACGCGCCCGAGCAGCACCTGGAGGCCGGGCTCACCCTCGAAGAGGTCGTCGAGGCGGTCAACGAGGGCTTCCGCGAGGGCGAGCGGCAGGCCCGGGCGAACGGGCACCGGATCCGGGTGGGGGCCCTGCTCACCGCGATGCGGCACGCCGCCCGCGCCCTGGAGATCGCCGAACTCGCCAACCGCTACCGCGACTCGGGCGTCGTCGGCTTCGACATCGCGGGCGCCGAGGCCGGCTTCCCGCCCACCCGCCACCTCGACGCCTTCGAGTACCTGAAGCGGGAGAACAACCACTTCACGATCCACGCGGGCGAGGCGTTCGGCCTGCCGTCGATCTGGCAGGCGCTCCAGTGGTGCGGCGCCGACCGGCTCGGCCACGGCGTGCGGATCATCGACGACATCGAGGTCGCCGAGGACGGCTCGGTGACCCTCGGCCGGCTCGCCGCGTACGTCCGCGACAAGCGGATCCCGCTGGAGATGTGCCCCACCTCCAACCTCCAGACGGGTGCCGCCGCCTCCTACGCGGAGCATCCGATCGGACTGCTGCGCAAGCTGCACTTCCGTGCGACGGTCAACACCGACAACCGGCTCATGAGCGGCACCAGCATGAGCAAGGAATTCGAATTCCTGGTCGAGGCGTTCGGCTACACGCTCGATGACATGGCGTGGTTCACGGTCAATGCGATGAAATCAGCGTTCATTCCTTTCGATGAACGCCTCGCCATGATCAACGATGTCATCAAGCCCGGATACGCCGAGCTGAAGTCCGAATGGCTGTTCCAGCAGACCGCCACCACCAGCGACTCTTCCCGCCGGGACGGCTGAACCCGGGCCTCCGGGACGATCATCGGAGCGGCCGGGCGCACCACGCCCGGCCGCATTTCGGTGTTTGCGGACGGGACTTCCGCTCGTTAGGTTGCGTAGCCGCCCCGCATTCCCCGAATTCCCCTGCTCCGCGAGCAAGCTCCGAGATCCCCGAGATTCCCGAGGAAGATTTTCTGATGAAGCATTCCGCCGCCAAGAAGCTCGGTGTCGCCGTCCTGGGTGCCGCTTTCGCCGCCACCGCCGCCGGCACGGCCGCCGCCGCGACGCCGGCCGACTCCCAGGCGCTCGGCCTGGTCACCAGCACGGTCCCGGTCGGCGAGGACGTCACCGAGCTCCCCGCGGGCACCGAGCCGGCCCTGGCGGGCGGCGAGACCGCCGTCGGCTCCGGCGCGGACCAGGCCGTCAAGCAGGTGCCCGGCGCGGTCGAGCAGGCCCAGAACCTCCCGGGCGAGGTCCACAAGCAGGCGTCGAACCTGCCGCTGGACGGTGCCACGAGCGGCCTCGGCGCCACCCCGCTCGGCGGCGTGACCGGCCTCCTCGGCGGCCTGCCGGTCGGCGGCCTGGCCGGTGGCCTCCCGCTGGGCGGCCTCGGAGTCTGAGCCGTGCCCTGAACGCACGTACGCCGAAGGGGCGCCCACCCGGACCGGATGGGCGCCCCTTCGGCGTACCCCTGTACGTCAATCCCGTACGGATGCCCCCGTACGAATCCCTCGCGTGCCGTGCGCCGGCTACCAGGCCGTGCTCGGCGTCTTCTCCGCCGGCAGCAGCACCCACAGCGCCAGGTAGATCAGGAACTGCGGGCCGGGCAGCAGACACGAGACCAGGAAGATCGCGCGCATCGTCCAGTCGGAGATGCCGAAGCGCCGGGCCAGCGCCGCGCACACTCCGCCGATCACGCGTCCGTCACGGGGGCGGGCAAGTGCGGCCATGGTGGGCTCCTTCGTCTTCGGAGGCGGTCCGGGTGACCGCGCTGTCCGATGACTCCATGCTGCCGCCGCCGACCAGCGAGAACGTCGGTCTACGGGGCGATCCCGACCCTGGGAATCGTCGGGGTCGGACCCTGAGGAACCGGCCGGCGGCCCCGGCCTGGAGCGGACTCCCGGGAGGCACCCGATCCCGCCGCCCGGCGGCGCAGCCGCGCCCGGCCCGCCGGCACGACCAGGACGTGCGCGAGCGCCACGCCCACCGTGTTCAGGAGCACCGAGTCCACGTCCACGACTTGCCCGGGCACCGCCGTCTGCAGCAGCTCCACGGCCAGCGACACCAGCGCGCCCGCCGCCGTCGTCCGGGCCAGGGACGCCCACGGCGAGACCTTGAGCCGCCCGTCGCACATCGGCAGGAGCACCCCGAGCGGGGCGAGCAGCAGCATCTCCTTGGCGATCCGCCAGGCCGCCTCCGCGGGCCCGAGCAGCAGATAGGCCCGGATCCCGGCCAGCGGGGTCAGGTTCGGCGCGGTGACCCAGGCCACGTCCCGCGGCCGGAGCGCCACCCACGCGACGCACAGCAGGTGCACGAGGAGAAGCAGAAACCCCGTCACACGTACGACTCCCGCGGTGTTGCCGCCGGAACTGCCCGAACCGCCCGAACCTTGAGGTTGCACGCCCCCGAAGACGCGCCCCCCGGCGGAAACGGTTCCGCCCGACCCTGACAGAACCCCTAAGGGGCCGACGGCGAGACCGACGCGGGAGCCGAGCCGGGAGCCGACGCCGAGGCCCACGCCGGCAGCGACGAGACCGCCGACTCCGGGCGCGCCTTCAGCTGCTCCGTGCACAGATAGCGGCGCGGCTCGTACGACCCCGGGCCGCCGAGCACCACCGCGTCGCCGGCGGCGGACGCCGCGCCCGCCGGGCTCTCGGCGAACGTGCAGACGATTTGCGCGAGCGCCGCCGGCGGCAGGTCCTCCGGCTGGCGGCTCAGCCGCAGCGTGTCCTTCGGGTCGCCCTTCCTGGCACGGGTGACGAAGAGCGGGCCCTTCACGGCCGTGGTGAAGCCGGCCTGCCGCTCCTCGGCCGACGGCTCGGTCTCCAGCTGGGCGAGCAGCGCCGAGGCCGTACGCAGCGGATCACCCGTGGCCTTCTCCTCCGGCAGCGGCGAGCGGCGCTCGACCCGCTCCAGCTGCGCCCCGCACAGCAGGTACACCCGCAGCGGCACGCCCGTGCCGGGCGCGACCCCGTCGGGCGTGGTGCCCGCCGACGTGTCGCACGGCACCCGCGAGGGCGCGGCGCCCGCGTCCACCGGCACCGAGGTCGTACGGATCCCGCAGCCCGCGAGCAGCACCGCGGCGCCGAGCACCAGCAACCCTGTGGCGCGACGTCTCAACTCTCCTCCACCTCGCCCTGGCCGCTGCGCGTGCGCAGCTCGCGCGCGATCCCCTCGGCGTCCCTGGGCAGTCGCAGCACGAACACCGCGCCGTCCACCACGCCGTCCGCGTCCGTCGAGTTGTCCGCCGTGATGGAACCGCCGTGGATCAGCGCGTTCTCCATGGCGATCGACAGGCCGAGGCCGCTGCCGTCCGAGCGGGGCCGGGAGGCGCTCGCCTTGTAGAAGCGGTCGAAGACGTGCGGCAGGACCTCGGCGGGGATGCCGGGCCCGTGGTCCCGTACGGCGATCACGAGCTCGTCGCCTTCGGCGCCCGGCTCCGTCCGCACCGACACCCGCACCGGCGAGCCGCCGTGCTTGAGCGCGTTGCCGATCAGGTTCGCCAGGATCACGTCGAGGCGGCGCGGGTCGAGCCGCGCCATGATCCCGCGCTCGGCGTCCAGGTCGACCGCGTCCAGCCAGGCCCGCGCGTCGATGCAGGCGGTGATCTGGTCGGCGATGTCGACGTCGTCGAGGACCAGTCGCGCGGTGCCCGCGTCGAAGCGGGTCACCTCCATCAGGTTCTCCACCAGGGTGTTGAGCCGGGTCGTCTCGCTGACCACGAGGGCCACCGCCGGGGCGATCATCGGGTCGAGCGAGTCCTGCTCGTCCTCCAGGACCTCGGTGACGGCCGTCAGCGCGGTCAGCGGCGTGCGCAGCTCGTGCGACATGTCGGCGACGAAGCGGCGGCTGGCCTCCTCGCGCGCGCTCATGTCCGCGACGCGCTTCTGCAGCGACTCGGCCGCGCTGTTGAACGTCCGTGACAGATCGGCCAGTTCGTCGGTGCCGGAGACCCGCAGCCGGGTGTCCAGCTTGCCCTCGCCGAGCTGCCGGGCCGCCTCGCCCAGCCGGTGCACCGGCCGCAGCACGGTCGTCGCCGCGACCTGCGCGAGCAGCACCGAGCCGATCACGGCGAGGCCGGTGGCGATGCCGAGCGACCAGGACAGCGAGTTGAGGTCGGCCTTCTCCGCGGCGAGCGACTTGAAGACGTAGCCGGTCGGTCCGCCGCCGTCGATCCGCGTGCCGCCGACCAGGTACGGCGTGCCGCCGCGCTGCGTCCGCTGCCAGAACAGGTGGTACGGGTAGGCGTTGCCCTCGCTCACCGGGCGGCGGGTCTCCACGGCCGTCCGCAGCGAGAGCGGCACGTCCTCCAGCGTGAACAGGTCCGGGTTCGAGGCGCCCACGATCGGCTTGCCGGCCGCGCGCTCGCCGACGAGCAGCACGCTGTAGCCGAAGCCGGCGCTGCCGCTCGCCATCTGCTCGGCGGTGCGCCGCAGCTCGTCCTCCGTGGGCCGCAGCGGCAGCGTCGCCGCCCGGTTCTGCATCTCCTGCCGGAAGTCGTTGAGCGAGCTGTCCTGGGTGCGCTTGAGCACCGCCTCGCGGTTCAGCCAGTACGCGATGCCGGACGCCGACACGGCCGCGGTGAGCGCGACCAGGGCGAAGACGACGACGAGGCGGAGCCGCAGGCTGGTGAAGCGGAGTACCGAGACGATCCCCTTGGTCACGCAGGAACGTCCAGCCGGTAGCCGACACCCCGTACGGTCCGGATCAGGGTCGGCGAGGACGGCACGTCCTCCACCTTGGCGCGCAGCCGCTGCACACAGGCGTCGACGAGCCGCGAGTCGCCCAGGTAGTCGTGCTCCCACACGAGCCGGAGCAACTGCTGGCGCGACAGGGCCTGGCCGGGCCGCCGGCTCAGCTCCAGGAGCAGCCGCAGCTCGGTCGGGGTGAGCTGCAGGTCCTGTCCGTTCTTGGTGACGGTCATCGCCGAGCGGTCGATCACCAGTGAGCCGAAGGTCGCCGAGTCCGAGGACTCCCGCTCGCCGCGCCGCAGCACGGCGCGGATCCGGGCGTCGAGCACCCGGCCCTGCACCGGCTTGACCACGTAGTCGTCGGCCCCGCTCTCCAGGCCCACGACCACGTCGATGTCGTCACTGCGGGCCGTGAGCAGGATGATCGGCAGCTGGTCGGTGCGCCGGATCCGCCGGCACACCTCGAAGCCGTCGATGCCGGGCAGCATCACGTCCAGCACGACCAGGTCGGGCCGCTGTTCCTTGAGCAGCTTCAGGCCGTCCTCGCCCGTCGCCGCGGTGGCCACACGGTGGCCCTGGCGGGACAGGGAGAGTTCGAGCGCCGTGCGGATGGCGTCGTCGTCCTCGATCAGCAACAGGAAAGGCACGGCCTCATTCTGTCCCATGCGGCCGTCAGAGTTCGACCGTCCAGTCACGCCTCCGTATCGCCGCCGCCTGTGACACGGCTGTGACAGTCGGCGGACACCGCGATGAAGTGCGGCGGGCAAGCTTTTCGACATCAAGGGCTTACGGACTCCAACCGACGGGGGGCGCGAGATGAACGCACTGCACAGCACCACCTCAAGCGCAGTTGTCACGCGTCTCCACGACGTCACGCGGAGCACCGAGAAGTCCGGCGCCGCAATGAACGGACGGGGGTGCGTTCGCAGCGTCGGGCGTCAGCGGAAGGCGCCGTACATGGTCGCCGTTGCTGACGGGGGTACGGGGTACAGGGAGGTCACGGGGGAGCGTTCCACCGGTTCGGAGGCGGAGTTCACCGCCTACGTCCAGGAGCGCCGGGCCTCCCTGTACGCCACCGCCTACCACCTGACCGGTGACCGGTTCGAGGCCGAGGACCTGCTCCAGAGCGCGCTGTTCTCGACGTACCGCGCCTGGGACCGGATCAGCGACAAGGCCGCGGTCGGCGGCTACCTGCGCCGCACGATGACGAACCTGCACATCAGCGCGTGGCGGCGGCGCAAGCTCAACGAGTACCCGACCGAGGAGCTGCCGGAGACGGTCGGCGAGACGGACGCGATGCGCGGCACCGAACTGCGCGCCGTCCTCTGGCAGGCGCTGGCCCGGCTGCCCGAACTGCAGCGCACGATGCTGGTGCTGCGCTACTACGAGGGCCGTACCGATCCGGAGATCGCGGAGATCCTGGACATCAGTGTCGGCACGGTGAAGTCGAGCATCTGGCGCTCGCTGCGGCGACTGCGCGAGGACCAGGTGCTGAGCTTCGGCCGTGACGAGGAGGAGTCCTTCGGCGAGCTGGTCGCCTGAGGGCGTACGGGGGATCACGGGGGAAACACGGGGGACCGTACGGGGGTACGGGGGAAAACGTCGAGGGCCGGACAGGATCGGGGGATCCTGGCCGGCCCTCGGCGCGTTCGCGTACGGCGCCGGGGTCAGCGGGCCGCCGGCGTGCGGCGGCGGCCCGCCGCCGCGGCCGCGAGACGGCCCAGGGCCTCGGGCTTGGCGCAGGGGTGGGCGCCGAGGGCGGTCTGGCGGGCCACGATGGAGCGTTCGGCGCGCATCAGACGCCAGCCGCGGCGCAGCAGGAAGAGGACCGACTTGCGGCCCTCCCTCAGGTCGCGCAGCAGCCGGCGGCGGAAGGTGGTGGCGGGGCTGCCGCGCAGGCAGAGCGCGTCGGCGAGGACGCCGAGATCGCGGCAGCGGCTCACGATGTCGGCGGCGAAGATGCCTTCCGCCACGAACAGCGGGGTGCGCTCGATGTCGAGGGTCTCGTGGTCGACGCGCGAGCTGGTGGAGATGTCGTACACGGGCACGTCGGTCCGGCCGGTACGGCACAGCTGCTCGATCGCGGCGACGGCCGCGTCCGCGTCCCAGGAGAGCGGCGAGTCCCAGTCGATGTCCGAGCTGCCGTCGACCAGCGGCAGGGAGGGGTCGTCACCCTCCTTGTAGAAGTCGTCGAGACGGAGCACCGGCAGTCCGGTGCGGGCGGCGAGGGACGACTTGCCGGAGCCGGAGGGGCCCGCGAGCAGGACGACCCGGGTCGGGATCGATTGGGAACTCACGGGACACCAGTGTGAACCATTCCCCCCAATAGGGGACCCCTGAGGTGACCCGTTGGTATCCAGCATCACACCTCCACTACTGTCGGTGCCCGCTCGACCACCCTTCGGAAGGACCTCACCCCATGGCGAGTCACGCCGCTTCCCGATCCTCCCGCCGCAGCGCGCTGCTGAAGGCGGGGCTCACCGTCACGGCGGCCGGCGCCGCCCTGCTCGGCGCGGGCGCCGCGGCCCAGGCCGCCGACGGGGCGGGCCTGCCGCTCCCCGTGGGCTCGCTGACCCAGGCGGACGGCACCGCCGCCCTTCAGGGCGTCACCCAGGGCGTGAAGCCGCTGACCGAGCTGCAGATCGACCCGCTGGCCAACACCGGCGTGGACCCGCTGGACAACGGCCTCGGCACGCAGGTCGCCGACTTCAAGCCGGTCGGCACGAACATGGCGACCGACCTCGTCACGAAGGGCGGCGGGCTCGCGGACCTGCCGGTGGCGGGGCCGGTGGTGAAGGGCCTGCTGCCGTAGGGCGTGTGCCGCCGGTACGACGACGAGGCCCCGACCGTTCGTGGTCGGGGCCTCGCGCGCGTTGCGCGTACTAGTACGAGGAGCCGCTCGCGCCCAGCGAACCCGTCGGGTGCCAGACGGTCTTCGTCTCCAGGAACGCGGTCATCCGGTCCGTGCCCGGGGACGCGGCGAAGTCCTCGGCGCGCGGGCGCAGGACGCGCTTGAGGTTGTCCGCGGCGGCGATCTCCAGCTCGCGGGCCAGCTCGGCGTCCGCGCCGGTGAGGTCGATCGCGTTGACGTCGAGGTGGGCCGCGAGGTGCGGGCCCATCTCGGCGGCCTTGCCGGACAGGATGTTGACGACGCCGCCGGGCAGGTCGGAGGTGGCCAGGACCTCGCCCAGGGAGAGCGCGGGAAGCGGGGACTTCTCGCTCGCGACGACGACCGCGGTGTTGCCGGTCGCGATGACCGGGGCGATCACCGAGACGAGGCCCAGGAAGGACGACTCCTGCGGGGCGATCACGGTGACGACGCCGGTCGGCTCCGGGGTGGAGAGGTTGAAGTACGGGCCCGCCACCGGGTTGGCACCGCCGACGACCTGGGCGATCTTGTCGGTCCAGCCCGCGTACCAGACCCAGCGGTCGACGGCCGCGTCGACGACCGCGGCGGCCTTCGACTTGCCGAGGCCCTCGGCCTCGCCGACCTCGCGCACGAACTGGTCCCGGCGGCCCTCCAGCATCTCTGCGACGCGGTAGAGGATCTGGCCGCGGTTGTACGCGGTCGCGCCGGCCCAGCCGCCGAACGCCTTGCGCGCGGCGACGACCGCGTCACGGGCGTCCTTGCGGGAGGAGAGCGGGGCGTTCGCCAGCCACTTGCCCTTCGAGTCCGTCACCTCGTACACCCGGCCGCTCTCGGAACGCGGGAACTTCCCGCCCACGTACAGCTTGTAGGTCTTGAAGACGCCAAGACGGGTCTGACTGTCAGACATCGAGGTAGGCCTCCAGACCGTGACGGCCGCCCTCGCGGCCGAAGCCCGACTCCTTGTATCCGCCGAACGGCGAGGTCGGGTCGAACTTGTTGAACGTGTTGGCCCAGACGACGCCGGCGCGGAGCTTGTTCGCCACCGCGAGGATGCGGGAGCCCTTCTCCGTCCAGATGCCCGCCGACAGGCCGTACTGGCTGTTGTTGGCCTTGGCGACGGCCTCGTCGGGGGTGCGGAAGGTCAGCACCGACAGGACCGGGCCGAAGATCTCGTCGCGGGCGACGGTGTGCGCCTGGGTGACGTTCGTGAAGAGCGTCGGGGCGAACCAGTAGCCGGCGGACGGGATGTCGCAGGCGGCGGTCCAGCGCTCGGCGCCCTCCGCCTCGCCCCGCTCGACCAGCGAGGTGATCCGGGCCAGCTGCTCCTCGGAGTTGATGGCACCGATGTCGGTGTTCTTGTCGAGCGGGTCGCCGAGGCGGAGCGTGGACAGGCGCCGCTTGAGCGAGTCGAGCAGCTCGTCGTGGACCGACTCCTGGACCAGCAGGCGGGAGCCCGCGCAGCAGACCTGGCCCTGGTTGAAGAAGATGCCGTTGACGATGCCCTCGACGGCCTGGTCGAGGGGGGCGTCGTCGAAGACGATGTTGGCGCCCTTGCCGCCCAGCTCCAGGGTGAGCTTCTTGCTCGTGCCCGCGACGGACCTGGCGATGGACCGGCCGACGGCGGTCGAGCCGGTGAAGGCGACCTTGTTGACGTCCGGGTGCTCGACGAGCGCGGCGCCGGCGTCCCCGTAACCCGGGAGGATGTTGACGACACCCCTCGGCAGCCCGGCCTGGCGGCAGATGTCCGCGAAGAACAGGGCGGAGAGCGGGGTGGTCTCGGCGGGCTTCAGGACGACCGTGTTGCCGGTGGCGAGCGCCGGGGCGATCTTCCACGCGAGCATGAGCAGCGGGAAGTTCCACGGGATGACCTGGCCGGCCACGCCCAGCGGGCGCGGGTTCGGGCCGTGGCCGGCGTGGTCGAGCTTGTCGGCCCAGCCTGCGTAGTAGAAGAAGTGCGCGGCGACCAGCGGGAGGTCGGCGTCGCGGGTCTCCTTGATCGGCTTGCCGTTGTCCAGGGTCTCCAGGACGGCCAGCTCGCGGCTGCGCTCCTGGATGATCCGGGCGATCCGGAAGAGGTACTTGGCGCGCTCGGAGCCGGGCAGCGCGGACCACTTCTCGAAGGCGCGGCGGGCGGCCTTCACCGCGCGGTCCACGTCCTCGGCGCCGGCCCGGGCGATCTCGGAGAGGACCTCCTCGCTGGAGGGGGAGACGGTCTTGAAGACCTTGCCGTCGGCCGCGTCGGTGAACTCGCCGTCGATGAACAGGCCGTAGGAGGGGGCGATGTCGACGACGGACCGGGACTCGGGCGCCGGTGCGTACTCGAATGCAGATGCCATGGTGATCAGTCCACCGTCACGTAGTCGGGGCCGGAGTAGTGGCCGGTCGCCAGCTTCTGACGCTGCATGAGCAGGTCGTTGAGCAGGCTGGAGGCACCGAAGCGGAACCAGTGGTTGTCCAGCCAGTCCGCGCCGGCGGTCTCGTTGACCAGGACCAGGAACTTGATCGCTTCCTTGGTGTTGCGGATGCCGCCGGCCGGCTTCACGCCGATCTGGATGCCGGTCTGGGCGCGGAAGTCGCGCACGGCCTCCAGCATCAGGAGCGTGTTGGCGGGGGTGGCGTTGACCGCGACCTTGCCGGTCGAGGTCTTGATGAAGTCCGCGCCGGCCATCATGCCGAGCCAGGAGGCGCGGCGGATGTTGTCGTACGTGGACAGCTCACCGGTCTCGAAGATCACCTTGAGCCGGGCGCGGTCGCCGCACTCGGCCCTGATGGCGGCGATCTGCTCGTAGACCTCCAGGTAGCGGCCGGCGAGGAAGGCGCCACGGTCGATGACCATGTCGATCTCGTCGGCGCCGGCGGCGATGGCGTCGGCGGTGTCGGCCAGCTTCACGGGGAGGGCCGCGCGGCCCGCCGGGAAGGCGGTGGCGACGGAGGCGACCTTGACGGCGCTGCCCTTCAGGGCGGCCTTGGCGGTGGCCACCATGTCGGGGTAGACGCAGACGGCGGCGGTCGTCGGGGTCGTGCGGTCGGTCGGATCGGGACGGACGGCCTTGGCGGCGAGCGCCCGGACCTTGCCCGGGGTGTCCGCGCCTTCGAGCGTCGTCAGGTCGATCATGGAGATGGCCAGGTCGATGGCGTACGCCTTGGCCGTGGTCTTGATCGATCGCGTTCCGAGTGACGCGGCGCGCGCCTCCAGGCCGACGGCGTCGACGCCGGGCAGCCCGTGGAGGAAGCGGCGCAGCGTGCTGTCGGACGCGGTCACGTCGGCGAAAGCTTGAGCTGCGGTGGCAGTGGTGGGCATGGTCACCAGTCGAGCATATCTACGCGCGTAGCGGCGTGTACAGGGGAGTGCTCGTCCGAGCGGACGAAAGCGCAGGTGGCACCGGGGCGGTGGTGGGGCGGGTGAGGTCTGTCACGTGCCCGTGACACGGAGCGGACGGCTCCTGTACGTGCTCTCCGTAACGTTTCTCTTGCAGCCAGCGAGAACTCGACCGGCCCTTCCCGAGAGAGATATCAGCGGCATGCGGCTCTTCCTTCCCACATCCAGACGTCTTCACGGGAGTCGTTATGCGCACCGCCCTTCGCACCGCCGTCGCCACCGCCCTCTTCGCGGGCCTGGCGGTCACTCCGGCCCTCGCCGGCACCGCCTTCGCGGACGACCAGAAGCCCGCCTCGACGGGCGGCACCGCGCTCTCCGGGCCGAAGACCGACGACTGCACGGTCACCGAGACGATCGCCTCCGTCTACCCGGACTGGACGGTGACGCTCACCAACGACGCGAAGAAGGGCCCCAAGGCGGTCCTGAAGGACGAGAAGGGCAAGGTCCTGGAGACGGTCGACCGCGCCCACCCCGGCCCGACCGGGCTCGGCCAGAAGATCACGGGCGCCGGCACCGCCACGCCGCGTTACGGCCAGCACACCAACGGCGGCGACACCGCGCCGTACCGCTGGACCGACTTCCCGAAGCTCCCCAAGGGCTGCGTCACGTCGACCCCGCCCAAGTCGAGCGGCGGCACCGTGCTCTCCGGGCCGACGGTCCACGGCTGCACGGCCACCGAGGTCATCACCTCGTCCTACGGCCACGGCTGGACGGTCACGCTCACCAACGACGCGAAGAAGGGCCCCAAGGCCGTCCTCAAGGAGGAGAACGGCAAGGTCCGCGCCACCGTCGACCGTGCCCACCCCACCAATGACGGCATCGGCCTGAAGATCAAGAACGCGAACACCGCCACCCCGCTCTTCGGCCAGAACACCAACGGCGGTCCCACCGCGCCGCACCAGTGGACCGCCTTCCCGAAGTTCCCGAAGAACTGCGGCAAGACCACCGGCACGCCCACCACCCAGCCCACCACGCCGGCCACGCACGCCCCGCAGACCGGCACCCAGGGCGGCCAGACCAGCGTCGTCCCCAAGGGCGGGGTCGCCGCCGGCGCCGAGTTCGGCACCGTCGCGCAGAGCAACGACACGGCCCTCATCGCCTCCGGCGCGGGCGCCGTCGTGGTCGTCGCCGGCCTGGGCTTCGCCGCCTCGCGCCGCCGCGCCACCACCCGCGGCTGACGGCCATGACCCGTCGCCCCCTCCTCCTCGCCGTGGCCGCAGCAGCCCTCGCCCTGACGGGCTGCTCGGCCGCGGCGGGCCCCGCGCCCTCCAAGGTCCCCGCCCCGCGCGTCACCGCGACCGCCGCGCCCGCGCCGGCCGAGCAGCTCGCCGCCGCGCCGCTGCCGCGCTCGCTGCCCGTACGCGTGAAGGTGCCCGCCGCCGGCGTCGACACCGGCCCGGTGCTGAACCTCGGCCTCAACGCCGACGGCACCGTCCAGGTGCCGTCCGTCGCGCAGGCCGACCGGATCGGCTGGTACGACAAGGGCGTCACGCCCGGCGAGACCGGACCCGCGGTCCTCATCGGGCACTACGACACCGTGAAGGGCCCCGCCGTGCTCCGTGACGTCGGCCGGATCCACGTCGGCGACCGCATCACCGTCACGCGCGCCGACGGCACCGACGCCGTGTTCCGGGTGCGCGAGCTGGAGCAGGTCGGCAAGAAGACGTTCCCGACGAAGAAGGTCTACGGCGACACCAGCCGCCCCGAACTGCGGCTGATCACCTGCGGCGGCGACCTCGTCGGCGGGCACCGCCCCGACAACATCGTCGTCTACGCCGACCTGCTCGCCACGGCCTGATCCCGGAGACAGGCCCGGGCCCTCTGCGCCGGACGGGGACGGCTGAGGCACAATCGGGCCCATGACGAGCCCGACGCCTTCCGCGCAGCCCTCCGAGCCCGACCAGGAGGACCGTGTCTTCCGTTCCTCGACGGGGATCGCGGGCGGGGTCTTCCTGCTCCTGCTCGTCGCGTTCTTCGGCGGCGACGCGATCGTGCGCGGCGCCGGGCGGACGCCGTGGCTGACGCTCGCCACGCTGATCACGATCGTGCCGCTGATCGTGGCCTTCAGCATCCGGCCGGCGGTGTACGCCAACGAGCTGCGGCTGCGTGTCCGCAACCCGTTCCGGACCATCACGCTGCCCTGGGGCACGGTCGCGGACGTCCGGGCCGGCTACTCCAGCGAGGTCATGACGCACGACGGCGCCCGCTACCAGCTGTGGGCGGTGCCCGTGTCGCTGCGGCAGCGCAAGCGGGCCGCGCGCAAGGCGGCCACCGCCTCGCAGGACGACCCGCACGGCCGTACGTCCGCCACCGCCGACGTCACCGACATCAAGGCCCGCTACGCGCCCGCCGACAAGACCGTCGCGGACCTGCGCGACATGAGCGAGCGGCTCGGCGGCCGGACCGGGACGGCGGGCGAGGTGCAGGTGCGCTGGGCGTACGAGGTGATCGCGCCGGCCCTCGTCGGTCTCGTGCTCCTCGTGATCCTCATCGCGACCGGCTGAGCCCCTCCGGGGCCCGTACGGTCACGGCGGCCCCGGCCACACCAGCAGCATGTAGCCGCCCAGCCACGCCGACGACAGCGCCGCCCCGCCCAGCACCACGGCCGCCGTCGCGAACCGGGCCCGGGCCACCGCCAGGGCCACCGGCAGCAGCAGCGGAAAGCCCGGCAGGAGGAAACGGGCGCGCGGGAAGTACACGCCGCCGCTGCCCAGGACCACCACGAGCAGCACCCCGGTGAACACGAGCAGCGGCACCGGCTGCCGGTCCCGCCGGTCCGCCGCCGAGAGCACGTACAGCGCGGCGGCGACGACCAGGACCGCCGACACCGCGACCAGGAACAGCTGCGGCTGCCGGGCGTGCAGCAGCAGACCGCGCAGCGTGCGCAGGGTCACCGCGCCGCCGTCCCACTCGTTCGCCCAGGTCCGCTGCACCGCGAGATAGCCGTCCCAGCGGCCGAGCCGCAGCCCCACCCAGCCCGTGAACCCCAGCCATCCCAGCGGCGCGGCGAAGGCGGCCACCAGCGCCGGGCGGTCGCCGCGCCGGGCCGCGAGCAGCGCCGCCACCGACACCGCCGCCGCGACCGCGATCCCCGTCGGCCTCGTCAGCCCCGCCGCCACCGCGCACCCCGCCGCCCACCCCCAGCGCCCGGCCAGGACCGCGTACAGCGCTCCCGCCGCCAGTGCCGTGAACAGCGACTCCGTGTAGCCCATCCACTGCACCACCGCCACCGGCGACGCCCCCCACAGCACCACCAGCACCGCACCGGTACGCCGTCCGTGGAGCCGCTCGCCGACCGCGAAGATCCCGAGCGCGGCGCACAGCGATGAGACCCCGGCGACCACGAGGCCGACGGAGGCCCGGGAGCCCGGCGTGACGGCGGCGACGGCCTTGACCAGGGCCGGGTAGAGCGGGAAGAAGGCGAGGCTGCTGTGGTGGACGAGGCCGTGGTCGTAGCCGTGGTCGGCGATGCCCAGGTACCAGTGCGAGTCCCACGAGGTCGCGAGCGTCGGCCACACCCCGTGCCCCTTGAGGTGCGCCCAGCGGGCCAGGACCAGCAGCCCCAGGGTCCGTACCGCCAGATAGCCGAGGAGGGCGGGGGCGGCCCGGCGGAGCAGTGGGGGGAGCAGGGCGGCGGCGGGCCGTGGGGCCGGGCACCGGGTCGGTGCGGGGGACGCGGTGAGCACCGGGTCACCCTGGCCCCGCGCACGCGGCCGAGGGCACGCGCGTTACGGCATCCGCCGTAAGCGATTCACCCGCGAGGGAACGCCGGAGGGCCCGTACGGAAGCGATTCCGTACGGGCCCTCCGGCGGGGCGTCAGGCGCGGATCACAGCCCCGCGGCCTCGGCCAGGTCCTTCTTGACCGAGGCGAGGACGCCGGCGGCCGTCGTGCGGGCCGCCGCCAGCTCGCTCGCGTCGGCGACCGGGACCACGACCTCCAGGTAGCACTTGAGCTTGGGCTCGGTGCCCGACGGGCGGACGATCACCCGGGCCTTGTAGTCGCCCTCCAGGTGGTAGCGCAGACCGTCGGTCGGCGGCAGCGACTCGGTGCCCTTCGTCAGGTCCTCCGCCGAGACGACCGTCAGACCGGCCAGCTTCACCGGGGGCTTCTCGCGCAGCGCCGTCATCGCGTTCGCGATGACGCTCAGGTCCTCGACGCGCACCGACAGCTGGTCCGTGGCGTGCAGGCCGTGCGCCACCGCCAGGTCGTCGAGCAGATCGGTGAGCGTGCGGTCCTGCTCCTTCAGCTCCGAGGCCAGCTCGGCGACGAGCAGCGCCGCCGTGATGCCGTCCTTGTCGCGGACGCCCTCCGGGTCGACGCAGTAGCCGAGCGCCTCCTCGTAGCCGTACCGCAGGCCGTCGACGCGGGCGATCCACTTGAAGCCGGTCAGCGTCTCCTCGTAGCCGACGCCCGCCGCCTCGGCGATCCGGCCGAGCAGCGACGACGACACGATCGACTCGGCGAACACGCCCCGCGCGCCCTTGTGCACCAGGTGCGCCGCGAGCAGCGCGCCCACCTCGTCGCCGCGGAGCATCCGCCAGCCGCCCTCGGCGGACGCGTCCGGCACGGCCACCGCGCAGCGGTCGGCGTCCGGGTCGTTCGCGATCACGATGTCCGGGTCCACCGCGCGCGCCGCCTCGAAGGCGAGGTCCATCGCGCCCGGCTCCTCCGGGTTCGGGAACGCGACCGTCGGGAACGCCGGGTCCGGGTCCGCCTGCTCGGCGACCAGCGCCGGCGGCGGGAAGCCGTGCCGGCCGAACGCCGCCGTCAGGACGTCCTTGCCGACGCCGTGCATGGCCGTGTAGACGGTCCGCACCGTGCGCGGCGAGCCGGGCGTGAGCACGTGGTCCGTGCGCTCCAGGTACGCGTCGAGGACCTCGTCACCGAGGGTCTCCCAGCCGCTGTCCGGGCGCGGAACGTCGGCCAGCGCGCGCACCGCGTCGATCCGGGCGGCGATCTCCGCGTCCGCCGGCGGCACGATCTGCGAGCCGTCGCCCAGGTACACCTTGTAGCCGTTGTCGCGCGGCGGGTTGTGGCTCGCGGTCACCTCGACGCCCGCGACGGCACCCAGATGCCTTATGGCGTACGCCAGGACGGGCGTCGGCAGCGGGCGCGGCAGCAGCGCGGCGCGCAGGCCCGCGCCGGTCATCACGGCGGCGGTGTCGCGCGCGAAGTCGGCGGACTTGTAGCGGGCGTCGTAGCCGACGACCACGAGGCCGCCGGTGTGCCCCTTCGCCTTCAGGTACGCGGCGAGGCCCGCGGCGGCGCGGATGACCACGGCGCGGTTCATCCGCATCGGCCCCGCGCCGAGCTCGCCACGGAGTCCGGCGGTGCCGAACTGCAGCGTTCCGGCGAAGCGCTCGGCGAGCTCGCCGGTGGCGCCGCGGTCGAGGAGTGCGGCGAGTTCGTCGCGGGTCTCCTGGTCGGGGTCCTCGGCGAGCCACGCCTGGGCCCGGGCGAGGAGGTCGTCCTGCGTCACGGTGGTGTGCCTTTCGGGGGGTGGTGCGGGAGGGAGGGCGGCGGGTGCCGCTGCGCGGAGCCTTTCCCCACCCCGCCCCTTCCCGTAACCGGGGCTCCGCCCCCGGGCCCCGCGCCTCGACCGCCGGCCGGCTGGATTTCCGCCCGCCGGGCGAAATCCAGCCCGCCCGGCGATCGAGGGCACGGCCGCAGGGCCGTCCGGGGTCCGGGGGCTTGCCCCCGGTTTCGGGAAGGGGCGGGTGGGGGAGACCTCAGATCCGGTTGAGCACCCGCGTCAGCAGCTCGCCCATGCGCGCCGCCGAGTCGCGGCCCGCCTGGAGGACCTCCTCGTGGTTCAGCGGCTCGCCCGAGAGCCCCGCGGCGAGGTTGGTGACGAGGGAGATGCCGAGGACCTCGGCGCCGGCCTCGCGGGCGGCGATGGCCTCGAGGACGGTGGACATGCCGACGAGGTCGCCGCCGAGGACGCGGACCATGTTGATCTCGGCCGGGGTCTCGTAGTGCGGGCCGGGGAACTGGACGTAGACGCCCTCCTCCAGCGTCTCGTCGATCTCCTTGCACAGCGCGCGCAGCTTCGGCGAGTACAGGTCGGTCAGGTCGACGAAGTTCGCGCCGACGATCGGCGATGCGGCCGTCAGGTTGAGGTGGTCGCTGATGAGGACGGGCTGGCCGGGGCGCATGCCCTCGCGCAGGCCGCCGCAGCCGTTGGTGAGGACGATGGTCTTGCAGCCGGCGGCGACGGCGGTGCGGACGCCGTGCGCGACGGCGGCGACACCGCGGCCCTCGTAGTAGTGGGTGCGGCCGAGGAAGACCAGGGCGCGCTTGTCGCCGATCTTGTACGAGCGGACCTTGCCGCCGTGGCCCTCGACGGCCGGCGGCGGGAAGCCGGGCAGCTCGGTGACCGCGAACTCGGCCTCGGGCGTGCCGAGCGCGTCGGCGGCGGGGGCCCAGCCGGAGCCCATCACCAGGGCGACGTCGTGGTTCTCGACACCGGTCAGCTCGCGCAGGCGCGCGGCGGCGGCCTCGGCGGCCTCGTACGGGGTGGCAGTAGCGTTCACTGACTCTCTCGCCTCGGGGAGGGGGTCCGAGGGGGGCCCCGGACGGATTCGATTCGATTCGCGCAGAAGCCTAGCCCGATAATTCCTACGCGCGTAGATGACGGCGCGCACGGAGCCGCGATCGTTGTCTTGTCGTTTCCGACGAATAGCCGACGAATAACCGGCGAACCGTGCGCTCCGCTTCAGCAGGGGCGCTTGCGCAGCTCCATCACGTAGTCGTGCGGCGCGCCCGCCGACTCCGCCGCGTCCGCGATCTCGCCCAGGTAGCGGGCCGAGGGCAGCCCGCCCTCGTAGGCGTTGAGCACGTACACCCAGGCGGGCTCCTCGCCGTCCAGGGTGTGCACCCGCACCCGCATCCGCCGGTAGATGTCGAGGCCGACGCCCTCCCAGCGGTCCATGGAGTCCTCGTCCATCGGAGCGATGTCGTACAGCGCGACGAAGACCTGGGAGCGCGGGGCCTCCACGAGCGTGACGAGCGCGCCCTCCCAGCCCATCTGCTCCCCGCCGAAGGTCAGCCGCCAGCCGTTCAGCCAGCCGGTGCCGCGCAGCGGCGAGTGCGGTGCGCGGCGGCTCATCAGCCGCGCGTCGAGGTTGCCGGCGTAGGCGGCGTAGAGCGACATGGGGTCGAGGGTACGGGAGGGGGCGGGGTGGCCGTCGAAGTCCGGGGACGGTCCCGGGGCGGAGGGGGCGCACGGCCCCGGCGCGTGGCACCGCCGCGCGTGCGCGACAATGGGGTACGCACTTGAAGCGTGCGGGACAATGGCGTACGCACTGCAGCCCAGCGGGGGACCCCCCGGCAGAACGAGAGCGCGAGGCGTAGATCCCAGTGACCCGGATCGTGATCATCGGCGGCGGACCCGGCGGATACGAGGCGGCCCTGGTGGGCGCCCAACTCGGCGCGGAGGTGACCGTCGTCGACTGCGACGGACTCGGCGGCGCGTCCGTCCTGACCGACTGCGTCCCCTCCAAGACCCTGATCGCCACCGCCGAGGTGATGACCACCTTCGACTCCTCCTACGAGGAGCTGGGCATCATCGTCGCGGACGACACCCCGCCCCTGGAGCAGGCCGCCCGTGTGGTCGGCGTGGACCTGGGCAAGGTCAACCGACGGGTGAAGCGCCTCGCGCTGGCCCAGTCGCACGACATCACCGCCTCGGTGACCCGGGCCGGCGCCCGGGTGCTGCGCGGCCGCGGCCGGCTCGACGGGCGGCAGGCGCTCGACGGTTCGCGCCAGGTGGTCGTGACCGCCGCCGACGGCAGCGAGGAGACGCTGACCGCGGACGCCGTCCTGATCGCCACCGGCGGGCACCCGCGCGAGCTGCCGGACGCCAAGCCGGACGGCGAGCGGATCCTGAACTGGACGCAGGTCTACGACCTCAAGGAGCTCCCGGAGGAGCTCATCGTGGTCGGTTCCGGTGTCACCGGCGCCGAGTTCGCCGGCGCCTACCAGGCACTCGGCTCCCGTGTCACGCTCGTTTCCAGCCGTGACCGCGTGCTGCCGGGCGAGGACCCGGACGCGGCCGCCGTCCTGGAGGACGTGTTCCGCCGCCGTGGCATGAACGTCATGGCCCGCTCCCGCGCCGAGTCCGCCAAGCGGGTCGGCGACCGGGTCGAGGTCACCCTCTCCGACGGCCGGGTCATCTCCGGCACGCACTGCCTGATGGCCGTCGGCGCCATCCCGAACACCGCGGGCATGGGCCTGGAGGAGGCCGGCGTCCGGCTGAAGGACTCCGGGCACATCTGGACCGACAAGGTGTCCCGCACCACCGCCCCCGGCGTCTACGCGGCCGGCGACGTCACCGGCGTCTTCGCGCTCGCCTCGGTGGCGGCCATGCAGGGCCGCATCGCCATGTACCACTTCCTCGGCGACGCGGTGACCCCGCTCAACCTGAAGACGGTCTCCTCGAACGTCTTCACCGACCCCGAGATCGCCACCGTCGGCTACACCCAGGCCGACGTGGACGCGGGCAAGATCGAGGCCCGGGTCGTCAAGCTGCCGCTGCTGCGCAACCCGCGCGCGAAGATGCAGGGCATCCGGGACGGCTTCGTCAAGATCTTCTGCCGCCCGGGCACCGGCATCGTGGTCGGCGGCTGCGTCGTCTCCCCGCGCGCCTCCGAGCTGATCCACCCGATCTCGATCGCGGTCGACAACAATCTGACGGTCGAGCAGATCGCAAATGCTTTCACCGTGTACCCCTCTCTGTCGGGCTCGATCGCGGAAGTGGCACGGCAGTTGCACACCCGAAAGACCGCCGGACAGGCCTGACGGCCCGGTCGGTCACCGCCCCCGCCTGCGGGAACGGTTCGCCGACTCGGACAACCCCCGGCAAGCCGGGGCATAGAACGATCAACGGACGGGGTCCCCATATCACTTGGGGACCCCGTCTGTGTCCAACTTCTGCTTTTCGGCCCGAAGTGCCGTCGGTCACGTTACTGTCGGTTTCGTGTTCGCTGCAGAACGTCGCCAGTTGATCCTCGAAATGGTGCGCGCCAATGGAGCCGTGTCGCTCCGCGAGCTCGCCCGCGTCGTCCAGACCTCAGAAGTGACCGTACGGCGAGACGTGCGGGCTCTGGAGGCAGAAGGACTCCTCGACCGCCGGCACGGCGGTGCGGTACTGCCGGGCGGGCTCACGCGCGAGTCCGGCTTCCCGCAGAAATCCCATCTCGCGACCGCCGAGAAGACGGCCATCGCCGACGTCGCCGCGACCCTCGTGGAGGAGGGTGAGGCCATCGTCGTCGGCGCCGGCACCACCACCCAGGAGCTGGCCCGCCGGCTCGCCCGGGTGCCCGGACTCACCGTCGTCACCAACTCCCTGCTCGTCGCCCAGGCCCTCGCCCACGCCAACCGGGTCGAGGTCGTCATGACCGGCGGCACCCTGCGCGGCTCCAACTACGCGCTCGTGGGCAGCGGGGCCGAGCAGTCGCTCCAGGGACTGCGGGTCTCCCGGGCCTTCCTGTCGGGCAGCGGGCTGACCGCCGAGCGCGGCCTGTCCACGTCCAACATGCTCTCCGCGAGCGTGGACCGGGCGCTGGTCCAGGCGGCGGCGGAGGTCGTGGTGCTCGCCGACCACACCAAGCTCGGCACCGACACCATGTTCCAGACGGTGCCGACCGACGTCATCACCCGCCTGGTCACGGACGAGCCACCGGTCCACGACGAGCGCGCCGCCACCGAGCTCCAGGCCCTCGCCGACCAGGGCGTCCAGATCGCCGTGGCCGGCACCGGAGCGCCCGCGCACGGGAGCGAGCAGCACCCGCCGCCCGGCGGCGGCCGCCCGCGCCGTGACGTCCCGCTGCCCGGCCAGCGCGGCCGGCTGCCCGGCGGCCAGTTCCGCGGCGGCCCGGGCGGCCTCCCGGGCGAGGTCCTCGCGCCCGAACGGGCGGTACGGGTCGCGGACATGCGCCGCCGCTAGGGGGTGTCCTGTCGATCAGGCCGGATCAGGGAGCGGCGTCCGGTGGCGCGGTGCCAGGGGTCGCGTGCCCGGCCTGATCGACAAGACACCCCCTGGCCCACGCACCCGAGGCGCTACGGCTTCAGGCCCCGTACGGTCAGGTCCAGCAGCCGGTCCGCCAACTCCGGCTCCTCCGGAGAGCGTTCGGCGGCCAGCGCGATCGCGTTGGCGAGCTGGATCAGGTCGCCGATCGACACGTCCGCGCGCACCGTGCCCGCCGCGCGGGCCCGTTCGAGCAGCCGGGTGCCGGCCGCGCGCAGCGGCTCGCGGCACTCGGAGAGCGCCGAACTCCCGTCGGCCGACGCGGACATGAGCGCGATCGACAGACCGTGGTACTCGCTCGCGTGGGCGATCAGGTTGCGCAGCCAGGTCATCAGCGCGACGCACGGGTCCGGCTCCTCGGCCAGCTCGGCCGAGCGGCGCAGGAGCGCGTCGAGGGCGTCCTGGAAGACCGCGCCGAGCAGCGCCTCGCGGCTGGGGAAGTGCCGGTAGAGGGTGCCGATGCCGACCCCGGCGCGGCGCGCGATGTCCTCCAGCGACGCGTCCGTGCCGTGCGCGGCGAAGGCGGCACGGGCCTCGGCGAGCAGCCGGTCGTGGTTGCGGCGCGCGTCGGCTCGCATGAGACCTCCTGGGCAGCGGTACGGCGAAGGGCCCGCCGGCGTCACCGCCCACGGGCCCTTCTCACCGTACCCCGGCCGGAACCGGGGCCCGGATCAGTCCTTGATCTCGCAGATCGCGGCGCCGGACGTGATGGACGCGCCGACCTCGGCGGACAGGCCCTTCACGGTGCCGGCCTTGTGCGCGTTGAGCGGCTGCTCCATCTTCATGGCCTCCAGGACGACGATCAGGTCGCCCTCCTTGACCTCCGCGCCCTCCTCGACGGCCACCTTGACGATGGTGCCCTGCATCGGGGAGGCGAGGGTGTCGCCGGAGGCGGTCGGGCCGGACTTCTTGGCGGCGCGACGCTTCGGCTTGGCGCCGGCGGCCAGACCCGTACGGGCCAGGGTCATGCCCAGCGACGACGGCAGGGAGACCTCGAGGCGCTTGCCGCCGACCTCGACGACGATCGTCTCGCGGCCGGTCTCGTCCTCGTCGGCCTCGCCGCCCGCCGGGGCGAACGGCTTGATCTCGTTGACGAACTCGGTCTCGATCCACCGGGTGTGGACGCGGAACGGGTCGGCGGTGAACGCCGGGTCGACCACGGCGGCCTGGTGGAACGGGATGGCCGTGGCCATGCCCGCGACCTTGAACTCGGCGAGCGCGCGGGCGGCGCGCTGCAGCGCCTGCTCGCGGGTGGCGCCGGTGACGATCAGCTTGGCCAGCAGCGAGTCCCAGGCCGGGCCGATGACCGAGCCGGACTCGACGCCCGCGTCCAGACGGACGCCGGGGCCGGTCGGCGGCTGGAAGAGGGTGACGGTGCCGGGCGCGGGCAGGAAGTTGCGGCCCGGGTCCTCGCCGTTGATGCGGAACTCGAACGAGTGACCGCGGACGGCCGGGTCGCCGTAGCCGAGCTCCTCGCCGTCGGCGATCCGGAACATCTCGCGGACCAGGTCGATGCCGGTGACCTCTTCGGTGACCGGGTGCTCGACCTGGAGGCGGGTGTTGACCTCCAGGAAGGAGATCGTGCCGTCGGTGCCGACGAGGAACTCGACGGTGCCGGCGCCGACGTAGCCGGCCTCCTTGAGGATGGCCTTGGACGCCGCGTACAGCTCGGCGTTCTGCTCGTCCGTCAGGAACGGCGCCGGGGCCTCCTCGACCAGCTTCTGGTGGCGGCGCTGCAGCGAGCAGTCACGGGTCGAGACGACGACCACGTTGCCGTGCGAGTCGGCGAGGCACTGGGTCTCGACGTGGCGCGGCTTGTCGAGGTAGCGCTCGACGAAGCACTCGCCGCGGCCGAAGGCGGCGACGGCCTCGCGGACGGCCGAGTCGTAGAGCTCCGGCACCTCTTCGAGGGTGCGGGCGACCTTCAGACCGCGGCCACCGCCACCGAAGGCGGCCTTGATCGCGATCGGCAGGCCGTGCTCCTCGGCGAAGGCGACGACCTCGTCGGCACCGGAGACCGGGTCCGGCGTGCCGGCCACCAGCGGGGCGCCGGCGCGCTGCGCGATGTGACGGGCGGCGACCTTGTCACCGAGGTCACGGATGGCCTGCGGCGGCGGGCCGATCCAGATCAGGCCCGCGTCGAGCACGGCCTGGGCGAATTCGGCGTTCTCGGAGAGGAAGCCGTAGCCCGGGT
Source organism: Streptomyces sp. NPDC004327 (assembly GCF_042873935.1). NCBI lineage: Bacteria > Bacillati > Actinomycetota > Actinomycetes > Kitasatosporales > Streptomycetaceae > Streptomyces > Streptomyces sp. NPDC004327. The sequence continues at coordinate 725,109 of NZ_JBIAME010000003.1, forward strand.
GGATGGCGTCGGCGCCCGAGTCGGCGGCCGCCTGGAGCACCTTGGCCATGTCCAGGTAACTGGTGGCCGGGGTGTCACCGCCCAGGGCGAACGCCTCGTCGGCCGCGCGGACGTGCAGAGCGTCCCGGTCCGGATCGGCGTAGACGGCTACGCTGGCGATCCCGGCGTCCCGGCATGCCCGGGCGACGCGGACAGCGATTTCGCCACGGTTGGCGATGAGCACCTTGCGCACGATGGCTCCCTCCTTGAAACAAGCTGAGTTTAGGGACTGCCGACACGGCCTTTCGACCCGTCCCCAGTGGTGAGCTTGCCCACACGGAGCGTGATGCCAGGCTTGCTCGGGTCGTGAAATCCCTTGTCGCACCACGGTACGCAGGGATTCATTACGGCACAGTAGCTCCGAGGTGTGGCGCAGGTCTCTGTTCCTGGGGCCAGTCGCCAAACGGGTTTCTTTGTGGAGTCCCTACGAATGGCGCAATGATTCTTTGCGCTCGCGCCGGAGTCTGCCTGGAGTCTGCCTGGAGTTCGCGGCCGGTTCCCGGGCGTGGCGCGAACCCTTGTCCGAGGTTTTACCGGCCAGTAGCCTCTCCGGTGACCTGCGTACCGCAGGTAACAGTCGGAATCAGGGGTTCAGGGGGTGGCCGAGGTGGCCCGCAGACCGATAGCGATCGTGACGGCGCTGGTGCTCTTCCTGGAGGCGCCGGGCATCGTGGCGATCAACGCGGTCATGGCCCGCTTCGTGCGGGGCCAGTCGATGTCCCTGAACGGACTCGACCCCGAACTCATGTACCGGGGCACCTGGGGCCTCGGCCTCGGCTCCGGCGCCCTGCTGCTGCTCTGCGGCCTCGTTCCGCTCGTCGCCGCGATCCGCGACCGCCGGCCCGGCCGCGCCGGCCGGATCCTGCTCATCGGCTGCGCGGTCGTGCACGGCGTGCTCGGCGCGGTCGCGGTCGGCCTGCTCGGCTGGGCGGCCTTCGCGTTCCTGATGCTGGTGGTCGGCCTGATCGTGCTCACGCTGGTGGCGTACGGCGAGGGCGCGGCCGACAGGAAGACGGCCGCGCCCCGGGCGGCGTAGGTCCCGCGGGGCCCGTACGGCTCAACATCTGCCCGCCTCAAGGTCCGTACGGCTCAGGACCGGCCCGCCTCAAGGCCCGTACGGCTCAGGCCCAGAGGTCGGTGATCGCCACGTCCAGCTTCGCCAGCAGGCGGCGCAGCAGCGGCAGCGAGAGGCCGATGACGTTGCCCGGGTCGCCGTCGATGCCGTCGATGAACGGCGCCGAGCGGCCGTCGAGCGTGAACGCGCCCGCCACGTGCAGCGGTTCGCCGCTCGCCACGTACGCGGCGATCTCGGCGTCCGAGGGCTCGCCGAAGCGGACCACGGTGGAGGCGGTGGCCGACTCGTAGCGCTTGGCCGCCGTGTCGTACACGCAGTGGCCGGTCTGGAGGATGCCGACCCGGCCGCGCATCGACTTCCAGCGCGCGACGGCCTCCTCGGCGTCGGCCGGCTTGCCGAGCGCCTGCTTGTCCAGCTCCAGGACCGAGTCGCAGCCGATCACCAGGGCGCCGAACGCCTCGGGCCGCGCGGCCACGTGGGCGGCCTTGGCCTCGGCGAGGGCGAGGGCCAGCTCGGCCGGGGTCGGCGCGGTCATCTTGTCCTCGTCGACACCGCTCACGATCACCTCGGGGGCGAGGCCGGCCTGCCGGAGCAGTCCGAGCCGGGCGGGAGAGGCGGAGGCGAGCACGACACGGCGGCGGTCAGCAGTCATGGCAGCAGCGTATCCAGCGAGGGTGTCGCCGTGCTCGCCGCACACCGGACGGGCCCGGGGGCGGCCGCGGCCTGCACGGCCCTGATCCGCCCGGTGCGCCCTAATGGGCGCCGACCACGAACATCAGCACCACCATCGCGACCGCGAGCAGGACGCCGGCGCGGCGCAGCATCGCCGCCATGTCGCGGAGTTCCTCCGGGGGTTCGTCGTCGGGGTCGGACCAGAGCATGATCCGATCCTGCGGCTCGGCGGGCCGGGGCGCCTGAGTACGGGTACTCAAGCGTCCCGGTGCGGGGGACTAGTCCCGGCCGTCGCGCGCTAGTCCCGGCCGTCGCGCGCGGTGGCGAACGCGCCCGCCGCCGCGGCGGCCAGCGCGGCGAGGACGGCCCGCTCGGCGTCGGCGGGCCGCAGCTCCTCGCGGCTGATCGCGAAGCGGTAGTAGAGCGGCGCCGAGACGGCCCGCAGGAGTTCGAGGGCGTCGGTGTCGGCGGCGAGTTCGCCGCGGTCCACGGCGCGGCTCACGACGGGGGCCCATTCGGCCAGCCGGGTGCGGTAGAAGCCGCGCAGGGCGCTCGCGCAGACCGGGTCGCAGGCGGCCGCCGCGATCACGGCGCGGAAGAGGGCGGCGAGCCGCGGGTCGGTGAGCGAGTCGTGCACCAGGTCGGCGTTGGCCTGGAGGTCGCCCGCGAGGCTGCCGGTGTCGGCGGACGGCAGCGAGCGCTCGGCCATGTCGCGCAGCAGGTCGGTGACGAGCCCCACGGGGGAGCCCCAGCGGCGGTAGACGGTGGTCTTGCCGACGCCCGCGCTCGCGGCGATCTGGTCCATGTTCAGGGTGTGGAAGCCCGCGGTCACCAGGGCGTCCTCGGTGGCGTCGAGGACGGCTCTGCGGACCTTCGCGGTGCGGCCGCCGGGGCGCACGGTGCCGGGCCCGGCCGGCAGGCTCTCACTCAAACGGGTCTCCTGTTCCATTAGTAACCCTCACTCTGCTACCGTCTGCTGCGCCATCCTAACGGAACCAGCCTCCCATTAAGGGGTCCTGTTCATGGTCGCGCTCGATGTTCCCACCCCCGTCGCTCCCCCCGGCCTCCCGAAGGAGGAGCGGCCGGACGGACGGATGCGGCTCGTCCTCGTCATCCTCCTCGTCGCCCAGTTCATGCTGGCCGTCGACTTCTCGATCCTGAACGTCGCGCTGCCCGTCATCGGCGAGGGACTGGGCTTCGGCGTCGGCGGCCTGCAGTGGATCGCCACCGCCTTCGCGCTCGCCGCCGCCGGCTTCACCCTGCTCTTCGGACGCGTCGCCGACCTCGTCGGCCGCCGCCGGATCTTCCTCGGCGGCATGGCGGTCCTCGGCGCCGCCTCCCTCGCCGGCGGGCTCGCCACCGGCCCCGGCACGCTGATGGCCGCCCGCGTCGCCCAGGGCCTCGCCACCGCCGCCGTCACCCCCGCCGGGCTCTCGCTGCTCACCTCGGCCTTCCCCGAGGGGCCGCTGCGCGACCGGGCGCTCGGCCTCAACGGGGCCCTGATGTCCGCCGGGTTCACGACGGGCGCCGTGCTCGGCGGCGTGCTCACCGATCTGCTCTCCTGGCGCTGGGCGTTCCTCGTCAACGTGCCCGTCGCCCTCGGCGTCCTCCTCGTCGCCCCCGCCGTCCTGAAGGAGAGCCGCCCGGCCGACCGGCCCCGGCTCGACGTGCCCGGCGCGATCACCGTCACCGGCGGCCTGCTCACCCTCGTCTACGGGCTCACCGCCGCCGGCGGACGCGGCTGGACCGATCCCGTCGTCCTCGGCGCCCTCGCCGCGGCCGCCGTGCTCCTCGCCGCCTTCCTGCGCGTCGAACGCCGGGCCGCGGCCCCGCTCGTCCCGGTCCGGGTCCTGAGGCGCCGCACGGTCGTCTGGGGCAACCTCGCCGGGCTCGTCGCCTTCGCCACCGAGACCTCGCTGGTCTTCCTGATGACCCTGCGCCTCCAGGAGGTGCTCGGCTTCTCCCCGCTCGCCGCCGGCCTCTCCTTCGGCGTCCTCGGCGCGGGCACGGTCCTCGGCGGACTGCTCGCCCCGCGCTTCATCGGCCGCCTCTCCGCCCGTACGGCCCTGATCGCCGGCGGGGCGCTCCAGGCCGCCGCCACCCTCTGCCTGCTGGACCCGTCGTACGGCGTGCTGCTCGCCGCCACCTTCGCGGGCGGCGTCGGCAACATGCTGGCGATCGTCGGCTTCATGGTCACCGCGACCTCCGGACTGCCCGACGCCGAGCAGGGCATGGCCACCGGCATCGCCACGATGACCCAGCAGATCGGCATCACGCTCGGCACCCCGGTGATGAGCGCCGTCGTCGTCACCGCGACCGCCCTGCCGGCCGGCCTCGACCGCGCGGTCCTCGTCAACGCGGCGGTCGTGCTCGCGGGCGTGCTCGCCGCCGCCCTCTTCCTGAAGAAGCCCCGTCAGCAGGAGGGGCGGTAGGCGAGCTGCGGGAAGAGGGCCTTCCACTGGTCGGGCTCGACGCCCAGCGGATGGGTCGCGCACAGCCGGTGGTAGATCTTCGAGGCGTCACGGTCGAGGAGGTAGGTGTACTCCGGGCCGTGACTCCCGGAGTGCTCCGGCACCACGATCACGTACGGAGTCCCGCCGGGCAGCAGATCCACGCTCCGCGCGCCGTCCAGGGTGGCGACGGCGGGCATCCGCCAGCTGCCGTCGCCGGCGACGTCCCAGATGCGGTACGGGGAGCCGGTGAGCACCCGGGTGCCGTCCGGGTCGGGCGTGACGTCCTGGATCTCGCGGTCGAAGCGCAGGGTGTGGCGGAGGACCGGGTGGCGCGGGTCGCGGATGTCGAACAGCTTGACGGTGCCGTCCCGCAGGGTCGTCGCGAGCAGGCCGCCGCCGACCGGGGTGTAGCCGCCGCGCGTCGCCGGGAGTCTGCCGATCGGCTTCGGGTGGCGGACGTCCCGCATGTCGTACAGCCTGGCGTTCTGGTCGACGCCGTCGGTGAGGAGCAGCCGGAGCGAGTGGATGTAGGCCGCCCTGCTCAGGGCCGCGCCCTTCAGCGGCGCGGGGACGCGGAACGGGTGCGCGGGGTCCTTCAGGTCCCACAGCCGCAGGTCGAGGCCCCGGGTCGGGCCGTCGCCCTCGACGGTGGCGAGGGCGCGCGGGCCCATGAAGAACATGCTCTCGTACTCGATCGAAGGCGCCACCGCGATCACGGCGCGCCGCACCGGCCGACGCGGGTCGCGGATGTCCCAGACCACGGCCGTCGGCTCCCTGGAGGAGCCGATGACCAGCAGTTCGCCGTCGGGGGAGACGGCTGTCCGCACGTTCTGCGAGCGGAACGGGATCTCGGCGCCGGCCACGGGGGGCCCGTCCCCGCCGAGGTCCCAGACCCGGAAGGCGTGCTCGTCGGTGCCCTCCGTCCAGCGGTGCGCGAGCAGCATCGGCCGGTCCCGGCCGGGCAGGAAGTAGTTCGCCTCCCACGGGCGCGGCACGGTGAACCGCAGCTTCGGCGCCTTGTCGTGTTCGGTGTCCGCCGTGCTCATGTCCCAGACGCGCGGCACGGACCTGATGGTGCCGGCCAGGTTCTCGCTGGTGAGCACGAAGCGGCCGTCGAGGCTGTAGGGCACCGCCCCCGGGCCCCCGCCCGCCAAGGTCCCCCTCAGGGCGAGCGCGGGCGCCCGCTCGGGCCACAGCCGTACGTTCCCGCCGACGTCGCCCACCGCGAGGTACGCCCCGTCGGGGCTGTGGGCGACGGCCTGGGCGGGCTCGGCGCTCGGCAGCGAGTCGCCCTCCGCGAGGGACTGGAGCAGCTCCGGGCCGTCCTGTTCGGCGACCTCCCGGAGCCTGGCTCCGGCGGACCCGGACACGGAGGCGTCGGCGGCGGCGAGCGTCCCGCCGTCGGGGCTGAAGCTCAGCGAGGGCAGGCTGCCGTAGCCCCACTTGGTCTCGAACGAATCCGTGGGCCTGATCAGGTCGAGCCGCCATCCCTTCGGCCCGGCCGGCCGCACCGTCCACCAGGCCATCGCGCCCTCGCCGCCGGTCGCCACCAGCGTGTCCCGCTTCGGATGGAACGCCACCGCCATCACGGACGAGGTGGTGGCCGTGGCCAGCAGGGCCGGGCGGGCCGGCTCGCGGACGTCCCACAGCCGCACCTCGGCGGATCGGCCGCCGCTGTTGCCGTTGCCGGTGGCCAGGAAACGCCCGTCGCGGTTGAACCGCACCGACATCAGGTCGGCCGGGGCGACCTTCCGGTCGTACAGCGGGCGCGGCCGCGACGGCACGGACACGTCCCACAGCCGCAGCCGCCCGTTCTCCCCGCCCGCGGCGAGCGTCCGCCCGTCCGGGCCGAAGGCGAGGCTGTACGACTGGTTCTTGGCGAGCGGCAGGGCCACGAGCAGCTTCGGGCGTACGGCATCGGCCGCGTCCCACAGCGTCAGCGCGTCCGTGCTCAGCGCGGCGAGCAGCGGGGAACGCGGGGAGAACGCGATCGGCGCGGATCCGTGGATCGACGGCAGCTCGGCGCCGCGCACCGGGGCGTTCGGCACCGACAGGTCCCAGAGGCGGATCAGACCGGTGCGCCGGCTGGTGGCGAGGATCCGGCCGCCGGCCCCGTACGCCAGATTCACCACCGGCTGCCGCGCGTCCCCCCGCAGATCCACCTGCGGCCGCGAGAGGTAGGAGGCGTACAGGCTGGAGCGGGTCGCGCTGGTGTCGGCCGCGCGGTACGCGGCGAGGCTGAGGCGCAGCGCGGTCTGCGGGTCGCGCTCGCGCATCGTGTCGGCCTGCGCGGCCAGCTGCTCGGCGACGGCGACGGTCTCGCGGGCCTCGGCGTCGCGCTGGGCACTGCGGGCCCGCATGCCGAAGAACGAGGCGAGGACGGCGAGCGCGGCGACGACGGCGACGACCCCGGTGCGGATGCGGCGCGTGCGGCGCTCGGCCCGGTCGCTCGCGGCGAGGAAGTCCCGCTCCACGGGCCGGAGCCGACTCGTCGGCCCGGCGGCCGCGCCGGGTCCGGGGGAACCGGCACCGCCGCCCGCGTCCTGCCTCGCGGCCCCGCCGGCCGCCCCGGCCGCCGGCCGCCGGGGCGTGCGCGGGCTCTCGTCCCCGGGCGGCCCGGACGGGCCGTCGGCGGCCCACGGCCCTCCCCGCGCGCCGAGCGGGGCGAGGGCGCGGATCCGATCCCGGAGGCCGCCCCCGCCCGCCTCCCCGCGCAGCGCCTGACGCGCCGCTCCCAGCTGGTCACCGCGGTACAGGGCGCTGTTCTTGCGGCCGCCCTCGTGCCAGCCGTCGGCCGCGTCGCCCACCCGGCGCAGCACGAGCAGCCGCACCCGGTCGTCGCGGATCCAGTCGCGCAGCCGGGGCCAGCCGTACAGCAGCGAGTCGTGGCACAGCTGCGCCTCGCCGCGGTCGAGGACGACCAGGCGCGCGTCGGCGAGCCGGTCGAGCAGCTCCCGGTCGGCGTCGCCCGCCGTCTCCGGGACCGGGAGGCGGCGGCGGGCCGCGCGGCCCTCGGCGTCCACCAACGTCACCATGCGCAGCAGCAGTTCGCGCAGTCGCTCCCGGCCCGCCGGGTCGAGCGCGTCATGGAGCTCGTCCGCGACCCGGGCGACCGAGCCGCGGATGCCGCCGGCCGCCTCGTACCCGGCGAAGGTCAGCAGGGTGCCGCGGCGCCTGGCCCAGGTCTGCTGGAGGGCGTGTGCCAGGAAGGGCAGGGCGACCGCGTCGCGATCGCCGCCCGGCGCCTCGCGGCGCAGCTCGTGCAGCAGATGGCCGACGAGGCCGTCCTCCAGGCGCAGCCCGGCGTGCGCGGCGGGCCGTTCGACGGCGGCGCGCAGCTCGTCGTCCGACATCGCGGGGACGGTGAACTGCCCGGCCCGGACGATCCGGGCGAGCCGGGCGTCGCGCAGGCAGGGCCCGTAGAAGTCGGCGCGCAGGCCGAGGACGATCCGCGGCCCGGTCGCCGCACCGGCGCCGGAGACGGCCCGGACGAACAGCTCGCGCTCCTCCGGGTCCTCGCAGTCGGTGAAGATCTCCTCCAGCTGGTCGACGACGAGCACGTCCGGACCGCCGGCCCCGAACCGGCCGGCCCCCAGATCCCGTTCGACCTCGCCGAACGGCCGGTCCACCGCCCGCGCCCACCGCTCCACGAGCGTGCGGAACGGGCGCGCGCCCGGCCCCGGCACCAGCAGCACCCGGCCCGCGCCGCGCTCTTCGAGGCCCGCGACGAGTCCGGCCCGCAACAGCGAGGACTTCCCGGCGCCGGACGCGCCGACGAGCACCACCGGCCCGTCCCCGTGCGCCACCCGGTCGAGCAGGTTCCCCGTCAACTCCTCGCGGCCGAAGAAGAGATGGCGCTGCTCGGGCAGGAACGGCCGCATGCCGGGGTACGGGCACGGGCCGCCGCCGCCCGGGACCCCGGGCTCCTCCGGGGCCGCCGGCAGGCCCGTGTTCCGCGCCACGACCAGATCCCCGGCCCGGCCGGTGCCGTCCGCGTACGGGCGGGCCGGGCCGCCCTGGAAGCGCCGGTCGAGGATCCGGTAGAGGTCGAGCAGCGTGAACCACGGCGGGCCGCTCGGGTCGCCGTCCTCCAGGAGCCGCACCAGCTCGCCGCCGAACAGGGTGTACGGCTGGTCCACGGGCGCGAAGGAAGAGGCGTAGCCGGTCGCCGAGGCGAGCAGGAAGCTGCCGCGCGGGCGGGCGCTCGCGTACGGGTCGCGGTGCGCGTCGCTCGGGGCCGCCGCGGCCCGGCCGGAGAAGCAGCAGTCGAGCACGACGACCGTGCGCGCGGACGCGTCGCCGAGCAGGTCGCGTATCTCCTCGTAGCGCACGGCGGCGTCGGTGTCGTCGGCGCGGCCGGTGCTCGCGGTCGCCAGGTAGAGCCGGTTGCCCGGGCCGATCAGGCCGTGGCCGGTGAAGAAGAAGAGCACGGTGCCGCCCTGGGCGCGGCCCACGGCGGCCCGCAGCGCGGCGAGCACCTCCGATCGGCTCTCCGGGTCGATGACCTCGGTGACCCGGTCCGCCGCCATCCCGCACCGCTCGCGCAGCACCCGGGCCAGCTCGCGGGCCGTGTGCGCCGCGCTGGGCAGGTCGGCGAGCCGCGCGCCACCGCCCTCGCCGCGGCCCTGCCGTCCCGTGCCGACCACCACGGCATGACAGTCCGCTCCGGCGAGGTCCCCCCACGGCCCGGACACGGCTCAGGAGCTCCCGGAATCCGGCGTCTGCGGGTCCGGGGCCTGTTCCGGCGTCTGGTGGCCCCCGGTCCGCCCCGCGTGCCCCTCCAGTGCCCGCGCCACCTGCTGCGCCAGTTCCCCGCTGCTCTGCGGCGTCAGGCCCCGTACGCCCTCCGACGTGACCACGACCTGCGTGCCGTCCGGCTTGGTGATCGTCACGGTCTGGGTGCCGCGCCTGGTCTGCAGCCAGGCCACCACGCCGGCCGCCAGCGTCACGGTCAGGCCGCCCGGCTGGAGCAGCAGCTCGATGACCGTGCCGATCGCGCCCATCGATCCGGGAGCCGGCGACGCGGGCACGAGCGGGACGACGGCGGGCCGCAGCTCGGGGTCGTCGCGCAGCCACCGCCGCAGCTCGTAGGCGTCCGCGGCGGTGCCGCTGACCTCCAGGGCGATCTCCACGCGCACCGACCTCCGTAGCGCCCCGTCGCTTCGGAGCCGTACGAGGCTACGCCGGCAACTCCCGTACCTCCAGGCCCATTTCGGCCGCTGCGTGGTCGCGGGCATGCCGAAGGCCGGACCCCCGCTCAAGGGGTCCGGCCTTCATCCGGCGAACGCGCCTACACCGGCCAGTAGGACCGCGCCCACGACCGCGGGCCCGGCCGGGGCCGGACGCTGCGGGCGATGCGGGCCGGGTCCGACCAGCCCTCGGGCACCCTCGGGCCGCCGCCCGCGGCGGCTGCCGCCGCCGTGGCCGCGGCCCGGGCCTGGACCACCGCCAGTGCGGCGGCCAGCTCCTCCGGAGTCGGGTTTCCTCGTACGACCTTGATCATCGTGTGTCCCTCCCGGAGGCTTAGAGCGGGATGTTGCCGTGCTTCTTCGGGGGCAGGGATTCCCGCTTCGTCCGCAGCTGACGCAGGCCCCTGACGACCTGCGAGCGCGTCTCGGACGGCAGGACGACCCCGTCGATGTAGCCGCGCTCGGCAGCGGTGTACGGGTTGAGCAGCGTGTCCTCGTACTCCCGGATCAGCCGCGCGCGCACCGCCTCGACGTCCTCGCCGTTGGCCTCCGCCTCGGCGAGCGTGCGCCGGTGCAGGATGTTGACCGCGCCCTGTGCGCCCATGACGGCGATCTGCGCGGTCGGCCAGGCCAGGTTGAGGTCGGCGCCGAGGTGCTTGGAGCCCATGACGTCGTACGCGCCGCCGAACGCCTTGCGGGTGATGACGGTGATCAGCGGGACGGTCGCCTCGGCGTACGCGTAGATCAGCTTCGCGCCGCGCCGGATGATGCCGTCGTGCTCCTGGCCGACGCCGGGCAGGAAGCCCGGCACGTCGACGAAGGTGAGCACCGGGATGTTGAAGGCGTCACAGGTGCGCACGAAGCGCGCCGCCTTCTCGCTCGCGCCGATGTCGAGGCAACCGGCGAACTGCATCGGCTGGTTGGCGACGACACCGACCGGGAAGCCCTCGACGCGGCCGAAACCGGTCAGGATGTTCGGCGCGAACAGGGCCTGGGTCTCCAGGAACTCGCCGTCGTCGAGGACGTGCTCGATGACGGTGTGCATGTCGTACGGCTGGTTCGCGGAGTCCGGGATCAGCGTGTCGAGCTCGCGGTCCTCGTCCGTCACCTCGGTGTCGGCGGCCTCGGGGAAGGCGGGCGCCTCGGACAGGTTGTTCGAGGGCAGGTACGACAGGAGGGACTTGACGTACTCGATCGCGTCCTTCTCGTCGCCCGCCATGTGGTGGGCCACGCCGGACGTGGAGTTGTGGGTGCGGGCGCCGCCCAGCTCCTCGAAGCCGACGTCCTCGCCGGTGACCGTCTTGATGACGTCGGGGCCGGTGATGAACATGTGCGAGGTCTGGTCGACCATCACCGTGAAGTCGGTGATCGCGGGCGAGTAGACCGCGCCGCCGGCGCACGGGCCGACGATCAGCGAGATCTGCGGGATCACGCCGGAGGCGTGCGTGTTGCGGCGGAAGATCTCGCCGTACATGCCGAGCGCGCTGACGCCCTCCTGGATGCGGGCGCCGCCGGAGTCGTTGATGCCGATGACCGGGCAGCCGGTCTTCAGGGCGAAGTCCATCACCTTGATGATCTTCTGGCCGTAGACCTCGCCGAGGGCGCCGCCGAAGACCGTGAAGTCCTGCGAGAAGACGGCGACCGGGCGGCCGTCCACCGTGCCGTAGCCGGTGACGACACCGTCGCCGTACGGACGGTTCTTCTCCAGGCCGAAGTTGGTGGAGCGGTGCCGGGCCAGCTCGTCCAGCTCCACGAACGAACCTTCGTCGAGCAGCAGTGCGATGCGCTCGCGCGCGGTCAGCTTCCCCTTCGCGTGCTGCTTCTCGACGGCGCGCGCGGAACCGGCGTGCGTGGCCTCGCCGATCCGGCGCTCCAGATCCGCGATCTTGCCCGCGGTCGTGTGAATGTCGATCTCGTTGTGCTCTGCCGGCTCGGACATCGGGATGCGGCTCCCTGCCTGGTCACGGGGGGTCTCGTGGAACGCGAAGCGACCCGCGACGTGACCACGAATGGACTACGGAGGACTACTCCTTGGCTACTGCCTCGTAGCGTATCGGCGCCCTCACGGTTCACGCAGTGCGGCGTTTGCCACACCTACGCTGACTTGCATGACGTCCTCCCAAGGCTCAGCGGGACGCTGGTCCGACCTCGACCGCCCCCCGCTCAACACCTCCGCCCTGCGCCAAGCGCTCGTCCTCGACGGCGGCCTGTGGACCTCCCTCGACGTCGTCGAGTCCACCGGCTCCACCAACTCCGACCTGGCCGCCCGCGCCGACGAACTCCCCGAAGGCGCCGTGCTCGTCGCCGAGGAGCAGACCTCCGGGCGCGGCCGTCTCGACCGCACCTGGACCGCCCCCGCCCGCTCCGGCCTCTTCGTCTCCGTCCTGCTCAAGCCGGCCGTGCCGGTGCACCGCTGGGGCTGGCTGCCGCTGCTCACCGGCGTGGCCGCCGCGACCGGCCTCGCGAAGGCCGCCGGCGCCGACCTCTCCCTCAAGTGGCCCAACGACCTGCTGGTCCGTGTCGCGGGCGAGGAACGCAAGACCGGCGGCATCCTCGCCGAGCGGGCCGGCAAGGACGGCGTGGTCGTCGGCCTCGGCCTCAACGTCACGCTCCGTGCCGAGGAGCTGCCCGTCCCCGCCGCCGGCTCCCTGCTCCTCGCCGGCGCCGTCTCCACCGACCGCGACACGCTGCTGCGGGCCGTCCTGCGGTCGCTGGAGCAGTGGTACGGCGACTGGGCGCGCGCCGACGGCGACCCGGTCGCCTCCGGGCTCCAGGAGGCCTATCGCGCGGCCTGCGCCACCCTCGGCCGCCGGGTCCGCGCCGACCTGCCCGGCGAGCGGATGCTGGAGGGCGACGCCGTCGCGATCGACGGCGACGGACGGCTCGTCGTCGAGACCGAGGGCGGCGGCACGGAGGCCGTCGGGGCCGGCGACATCGTCCATCTGAGGGCCGCGGACTGACCTCCCGCACGGCTCACGCCCGGTCCGGGTGCGGTTCGGGCGTGAGCCAGCACACACCTGTCGTATCGTTGACCGCGATCCACGCGACAGATCGGCAGGGCACGTGGGCAGGGAACGGGCAGGAGGCGGCCGGTGACCGTCGACGACGCGGACAACGGCGACGCCGGGGCCGGGCAGCCGGCCGCGAACCCCACCTATCCCACACCCCACCATGTCGTCGACCACACGGCCGAGCCGACCGACGACCCCCTAGCGATCCGCCTGGAACAGCTCATCCTCGGCGCCGACCGCCGCTACACGCCCTTCCAGGCCGCCCGGACCGCCGGCGTCTCCATGGAGCTCGCCTCCCGCTTCTGGCGCGCCATGGGCTTCGCCGACATCGGCCAGGCCAAGGCGCTCACCGAGGCCGACGTGCTCGCGCTGCGCCGGCTCGCCGGTCTCGTCGAGGCCGGACTGCTCAGCGAGCCGATGGCCGTGCAGGTCGCCCGGTCCACCGGGCAGACCACCGCCCGGCTGGCCGAATGGCAGATCGACTCCTTCCTGGAGGGCCTCACCGAGCCGCCCGAGCCCGGCATGACCCGCACCGAGGTCACCTACCCCCTCGTCGAGCTGCTCCTGCCCGAGCTGGAGGAGTTCCTCATCTACGTGTGGCGCCGCCAGCTCGCCGCCGCCACCGGCCGGGTCGTGCAGGCCGCCGACGACGAGGAGATGGTCGACCGCCGGCTCGCCGTCGGCTTCGCGGACCTCGTCGGCTTCACCCGGCTCACCCGGCGCCTGGAGGAGGAGGAGCTCGGCGAGCTCGTCGAGGCCTTCGAGACCACCTGCGCCGACCTGGTCGCCGCGCACGGCGGCCGGCTCATCAAGACCCTCGGCGACGAGGTCCTGTACGCGGCGGACGACGCCGGCACCGCCGCCGAGATCGGGCTGCGCCTCATCGAGACGCTGGGCCACGACGAGACCATGCCCGCGCTCCGCGTGGGCCTGTCCTTCGGCACGGTCACGACCCGGATGGGCGACGTCTTCGGCACCACCGTCAACCTGGCCAGCAGGCTCACGTCGATAGCGCCGAAGGACGCCGTCCTCGTCGACAGCGCCCTCGCCGAGGAGCTGACCCGCACCGGCGAGGCGCCCCGCTCCGAGACGCAGGCCGCCGAGGAGGCCGCCCGTGCCGAGAAGGAGGGCGAGCCGGCCCCGTCGTACCGCTTCGCGCTGCAGCCGATGTGGCAGCGGCCGGTGCGCGGACTGGGTGTCGTGGAGCCCTGGCTGCTGAGCCGCCGTCCGACCTAAGATCTCCCGGTGAACAGCCGTTAACAACCGTTAACCGGCGCCGACCGGGAGGGCCCAGGATGTCCGAGCAGTCCGAGCAGCGTTTTGGTGAGTTCGTGGCGGTACGGCGGGACGGGCGCGGCCATGTCGCCGAGCTCGTCCTCGACCGGCCCAAGGCCATGAACGCGGTCTCCTCGGAGATGGCCCGCTCCATTGGCGCCGCCTGCGCCGCGCTCGCCGCCGACCCGGCCGTCCGCGTCACCGTGCTGACCTCGTCCAACGACCGGGCCTTCTGCGTCGGCGCCGACCTCAAGGAGCGCAACTCCTTCAGCGACGCCGACCTGGTCAGGCAGCGGCCGGTCGCCCGCGCCGCGTACACCGGCGTCCTGGAGCTGCCCATGCCGACGGTGGCGGCCGTGCACGGCTTCGCGCTCGGCGGCGGTTACGAGCTGGCGCTGTCCTGCGACGTGATCGTGGCCGACGCCACCACCGTCGTCGGCCTGCCCGAGGTCTCGGTCGGCGTGATCCCGGGCGGCGGCGGCACGCAGCTGCTGCCGCGCCGGGTGGGCGCGGCGCGCGCCGCCGAGCTGGTCTTCACGGCGCGCCGGGTCGAGGCGGCCGAGGCGCGCGAGCTCGGCATGGTGGACCTCCTGGAGGAGGACGCCCGCGCGGCCGCGCTGGAGCTGGCCGGGCGGATCGCGGCCAACTCGCCGGTCGGCCTGCGGGCCGCCAAGAAGGCGATGCGGCTCGGCGTGGGCCTGGACCTGCGGGCCGGCCTGGAGGTCGAGGACGGCGCGTGGCGGTCGGTGGCGTTCTCGGGCGACCGCGCGGAGGGCGTGGCGGCGTTCAACGAGAAGCGGAAGCCGGAGTGGCCGGGCGAGTGAGTTCCGGGCTCCCGGGCCGGCCACCGGCCGGTCCCGGAGCCGGCCGGTGGCCGGCCGGCTGCTCTCTGTGTGCAATTGCTCCGTATTTTCACTATGTGTAACTTTCCGTGACGTCCCGGAAGGGAAAACGGACCAAACCTCCCTAAGCTGGAGGAATGGGTGAGGATGTGCGGTTGCGGGCCGTAGTGGCACTGGCACAGGGGATGGCGGCGGCGCACACTCCACGGGAGTTCTGGCGGGCCGCCGCGCTCGGCGCCTGCGGGGCGCTGGGCGGCAGCTTCGCCGCGCTCTCCGTCTGGCAGCGCGACCACGGCCGGCTGAAGGTCCTGGTGAACGCCGGGCAGCGGGCGCAGGGGGAGGAGGAGTTCCCGGACTCCGAGACCTATCCCGTCCACCAGTTCCCCGAGATCACCGAGTTCCTGCACGAGCACTGGGCCGGCGGCGGCGAGCCGGACGCCTGGGTGGAGACCGCCGACGACCGGGTCCCCACCGGCCGGGTCACCGGCCTGCGCCGGCGCGGCCGGGGCTGCTGCGTGGTCGCGCCGGTCGTGCTGCACGGCCGCGCCTGGGGCGAGCTGTACGTGGCCAGGCCGGCCGGGGCGGTGCCCTTCACCCGCGACGAGGCGGACTTCGCGACCGTGCTCGCGGCGGTGGTCGCGGCCGGCATCGCGCAGGCCGAGCGCCTGGAGGAGGTCCGCAAGCTCGCCTTCACCGACCCGCTCACCGGCCTCGCCAACCGCCGCGCCGTCGACACCCGGCTCGACCAGGCCATCGAGCGCTACCACGCCGACGGCTCGGTGGTGAGCCTGCTGGTGTGCGACCTGAACGGCCTCAAGCGGGTCAACGACACCCACGGCCACGCCGTCGGCGACCGCCTCCTCGAACGCTTCGGCTCCGTGCTCTCGCGGTGCGGGGCGATGCTCCCGGGAGCGCTGGCGGCCCGGCTCGGCGGCGACGAGTTCTGTCTCCTGTCGGTCGGCCCGACGGCCGACGAGGTCGTCGCCGTCGCCGAGGAACTGTGTGTACGGGCGGCGGAGCTGGAGCTCGGTGAGGGCGTCGCCTGCGGCGTCGCCTCCACCGGCGACCCCATCGGCCCGCTCAAGTCCGCCCGCCGCCTCTTCCGCCTCGCCGACGCCGCCCAGTACCAGGCCAAGGCCGCCCGCTCGGCCAAACCCGTGGTCGCGGGCCGCGACGGCACGGTCATCCGGCTCGCGGACGCCCCGCCGGGCGCCAGGGACCGCCGCCGCTTCCGGGACGCGCCACCGGCCTCGTAAGGCCGCATACGGCGGTAGTGCGCTCCCTCGTACGGGGTGAGTGAACGTTCCCGCAGCTCGGCGGGCGTGCCGCGGTGGACATGATCACAGCACCCGCCCGTACTCCCCACGGAGGTGGCCGCTCGTGTGGCTCGTCATCGTCGTCGCCGTCATCGCCCTGCTCGCCGGCCTCGCCGCCAACCGCTGGCTGCGGCCCCGGCTGCTCAGCGAGGACGACGGCACGGGCATGGCCGTCAAGGACATGGTCGGTCCGCTCCTCACGATGACGGTCCTGCTCCTCAGCTTCGTCCTGGTCACCGCCAACAGCTCGTACGGCAAGGCCGAGGTAGCCTCGCGCGGCGAGGCCCGGGCCCTGGACCAGCTCGTGGAGTCCGCCGAGTACGCCCCCGCGGTGCAGCGGGCGCGGATCCAGGCCGGCGCCGTCTGCTACGCCCGCGCCGTACGCGAGCAGGAGTGGCCCGCCATGAGCGACGGCCACGGCTCGCCGGCGCCCAGCGTGTGGTCCGCCGACTTCCGGCAGACGTTCCACTCGCTGCAGGGCACGCCGGTCTTCGGCATGCTGGTCGCCGCCGACAACAAGCGCTCCGACGAGCGCGACGAACGCCTCACCCAGGCCAGCGCGAGCATCCCCAGCGCCATCTTCTACTTCCTGCTCGCCACCCTGGTCATCACCGTGATGGCGCTCGGCATCTGCCTGCCCCGGAAGAACAACCGCGGCCAGCTGATCACCCTGACGGTGATCACCGCGCTCCTGACGACGATGCTGGTCATCATCCGGGACGTCGACCGCCCCTTCGGCGGCATCATCAACGTGGAGCCGACGGCGATCACCGAGGTGGAACGTCAGGCCACCCGCGACTTCCTCGCCCACCACCCGACCACCCCGCTGCCCTGCGACGCCAAGGGCAACCGCGTCGCGGCCTGACACTCAGCCCGTGGCCATGGGCGCGCACATGGGGCAGAGTTTCTCGTCCCCCACCGGCCGGAACAGCATCGGCTGGATGTGCCCGTCGCCCTCGCATTCCACGGCCGAGGCCAGCCACTCCGACAGGCGCGGCCCGGTCGACTGAGGCGCTCGTACAGGCTCCGGGGGCCTCGCGGGCCTCACGGGCGGGACCTCGCGCAGCAGGTACCGCACCAGGCCACCGGGCCGCTGGACGGGCGTTCCGGCGCCCGGCAGGCCGCGCAGCACGTGCGCGTGCACATCGGCGGAGCTGTGCCCGGGGGCCGCGAGCCACGCGGCGGCGAGCAGGGCGAGCTCGTCCTTCATGCCGGGCGGGATGTGCCGGAGGGCGGGCGAGAGGATGGGCAGGGATCCGACGAGGGCGCGGGCTTCTTCGGGGATTTCGGGCTTGGCGTCCGGCTCGGGCTCGCCCGGCTCGGGCTCGGGCGGAAGGTTGGAGGTGTCTTCGCCAGGATCTTTCTTTGGATGACCGTCGGTGCGCGGACCCGCCGGACCGCCGACGGCCGGAATGTCGGCACCCGGTACGAGAAGCGGCATCCGCCCCAGCAGCTTGGCGGCCTCGCCCTCGCTCAACGGCCGGTTCGACACCAACTGCTGCGTCACCCACCGCCCGCCCGGCCCCTGCAACCGCCGCTCGTGGACGAACCCTTCATCCTTCAGCTGCCGCTTCGCCCGGGTGAACGCGCATGCCCCGATCCGGGCACGCTCAGCCGTTCGGGACAGGGACTCCCGCGCCCCGTCGGGGAGCGAGAGCTGCCAGGTGAGGAGTCGAACGGCGTCGGAACTGAGCCGGGGATGCCGGATGAGCTCGTGCGAGAACTGGGTGAAGCCGCGCGAGGGCGCGATAAAGTGCCGGTACATCACTGGTGGACTGCTTTCCACTGGTGGTCGAGGCCCTCGCTGATGGTTCCCGCCATCGCGGGGGCCGATTTGCGCTAACCGTATCGCACGCAAAGTGATGACATGGATGCGTTGAGTGAATATGCCAGAACCTCAGGGCATCTTGATCTCTTTCATGAGCATTCGGAGCGTCAGGCTGTGCTTCTCGGGCGGGAGCGCGCCCAACGCGGCCTCGGCGTAGGCCACTCCGCCCGCGCGGTCACCGGACCGAACCAACATCAGGCCCCGGTGGAGCTCCAGATGCGTGGCGAACCGGGGTAGCTCGCCCGGCAGTTCGCGACGCGCCTGCTCCTGGGCCTCGACGGCGCCCTTGTCGTCGCCCAGCCGGGCGAGGAGAAGCGACCGGAAGACGTTGAGGCGCCACCACGGCACCGCGTAGTCGGACGTCTGCTCGTGCGAGCCCGCCTTGTCGAAGATCCGGCGGCCCTGTAGGTCCAGGCCCAGGGCCGTGGCGCGGTCGCCGCGCAGGGCGGCGGCGTGCGCCCGTCCGTAGACGGCGTTGAGCAGGCCGAGGGAGGGCTTGTCGCTGATGGCGAGGGCCTGATCGGCGAAAACGTCGGCGAAGCCCAGGGAGGCACCCTCGTACCCGAGTGCGATCGCGGCCCGGCCTCGAACCCAGACCCGGGCGTCGTGGTCATCCGCCTGATCGGCGGCCCTGGCGGCCATCTGGTACCAGTGCACGGCCTTCGAGCCGTCCGAACCGGGAAAGGTTTTCGCGTACAGGGTCATGAGCCGCGATGCCACGGACCAGAGGCGCGGGTTTTCGAGCTGCTGTTGCACGACCACGAGTTCGCGGGAGATTCGGCGCTGGACGTCACCGGCGCCCAAGCTCATGTACTCGGTGCCGTAGGTGGCGAGCCTGCCTTCCCAGTCATCCACGGATGGCCCCCCTTGAAGGCGGGCGGCGAAGCCGACGGACAGCAGGTCGGAGGCAATCACGGGCGCTATGGCGGTACCCGCGAGATCGGTCAGGAAGGTTCGGCGTCTCACATCGTCCTCGAATGCGGCCAGGGGGGCATCCAGCACGGTGGACAAGGCCCGGAGGTAGAAGTCCCTGGGCGTGACCTTGCCGCACTCCCAGTTGCTCACGTACTCACGGGAGAGCGTCGTCCCGTATCGATCGTTGATCGCCGAAGCCAGCCTGCCCTGGGACCAGCCCCGGGCCATGCGAAGCTGCCGGATCACATCGCCGAGCTTCATGTCCCCATCTTGCCTCCCGATTGCAGACGATCACTCCTCAACGCCGCAACGGGCCACGCGAATTCACACTAGGAATCGCACTAGGCGTGCGCGCCGCCGTTGACCAGCATGGTTGTCGTCGCCACCACTCCGTCACCCCGGAGAGCAAAATGACCAGCCGTCACGAACCTGACTGGCTCCCCGTCCCCACACCCGGGACGCGTCCCCCCTGCTGTGGCTTGTCTCCCGATCTCCTCGCGCGCGCCCAGCGCGGGTGGGACGCTTTCCTGGCCCGTACAGGCCCGTTGCCCGGCGAGGACGAGGCCGAGGGCGACGCCGAGGACGGCGAGTGGTGAGCGCCGTACCCACGTCGACGTGGATCGACATGGGCCGCGACGTCGACCTCGCGCTCGCCCTGTCCGAGGGCCGGCCGACGGGCCCGGCCGCCGACGAGGTCCGCAGGCGACTGCGCTCGTACATCGGGCAACTCGTCGACCCGGCCGAGGCGTACGCGAAGACCCTCGCCGACAGCCGCGCCCGGTGCATCGTCGAGCAGACGGCCGAACACGCTCGCGCCCTGCTCCGCGACCAGGGCGGCGACCCGGCGACGATGCTGAGACTGCTCGGCAAGGCGACGTACTGCCTGATGCGCTACGTCACGTGCGCCGACTCCGTCGCCTGAGGGAGAGCCGGGGCGCCGTCCCTCTCCAGCGCCACAAGGTCCGCCGCCGAAGAATGGGCCGTAGAGGCGGAGTGCGCTCGCGCGCTAACGTCCCCCGGGCGGGCACGGGCCGGTGAACGGGGTGGGGGCGTGGGGAAGTTCGGGGCGTCGGGATGGCGGCGGGAGAAGGGGGCGCGGGTCGCGGTCGGCGGTGATGCCACGTACAGCGCCCTCGGGCCGTACAGCTCCGTCGTCGTGAACCACCCGCCCGCCACCGGCGAGGACGCCGTGGTCTGGCCGGTGGAGGTGGGGGCGGTGCCCGCGCTGGCGTCGGCGTTCCAGCCGCGCACCGAGCTGCGGGAGCGGATCGACGCCGCACGGGCCGAGGCCGGGACGGCGGTCCTGACGCAGGTCCTGTCGGGCGGCGGCGGGGTCGGGAAGTCGCAGCTGGCCGCCTCGTACGCGGCGCGGGCCGTCGCCGAGGGCACGGAGCTCGTGGTGTGGGCGCCGGCGACCGAGGTGCAGCAGGTCGTCACGCTGTTCGCGGAGGCGGCCGCGCGCGTCTCGGCGCCCGGGGCGAGCGGCGAGAGCCCGGAGGCCGACGCGCGGGCCTTCCTGTCCTGGCTGGCCACCACCTCACGGCGCTGGCTCGTCGTCCTCGACGACATCACCGACCCGGCGGGCGTCGAGCCGCTGTGGCCGGTGAGCCGCACCGGCAGCGGCTGGGTCCTCGCCACGACCCGGCTGCACGACGCCCGGCTGACCGGCGGCGGGCGGCGGAAGGTCTCCGTCGACGTGTACGAGCAGGGCGAGGCGGCCGCGTATCTGCGGGCCCGGCTCGCCGAGGAGCCCGGGCTCGCGGACGAGGCCGTGGAGGAGCTGGCGGAGGAGCTCGGCCTGCTGCCGCTGGCCCTCGGCCACGCCGCCGCGTTCATGATCAACCACGGTCTGACCTGCACCGCCTATCTGGAGCTCTTCCGGCAGGCGCGGACGATCGCCGAGGTCCTCCCGGCCGACGCCGACACCGAGGGCTACGGCCGGGCCGTCACCGCCACGCTGCTGCTCTCCCTCGGCGCCGTCGAGACCGTCGTTCCGGCGGCTCTCGTCCGGCCCGTCCTCTGGCTCGCCGCCGTGCTCGACCCGGCGGGCCATCCGGAGGCGCTGTGGTCGGCCGAGCCCGTGCTCGAAGCGCTCGGCTGCGACGCGGCGGCCGCCCGCGAGGCGCTGCGCGTCCTGCACCGCTACGCCCTGCTGACCCGGGACGCCGGCGCGGTCCGCATCCACGCGCTGACGGCCCGCGCCGTCCGGGAGACGATCCCCGAGGAGGCCCTGCCCCTGGTGGCGGTCACGGCGGCCGACGGGCTGTGCGAGATCTGGCCGCACCCGGACACGGCGCACCGGGAGCTGGCGGCGGTCCTGCGGGCCAACACGGACAGCCTGGTCGAGGCGGCGGGGGAGCACCTCTGGGACCCAGAGGGGCACATCGTCCTGCATCGCGCGGCCAACAGCCTGGCCGATGCCGGACTCACCGAGGCCGCGTTGGAGTACCTGACCTGGATGGGCGAGGAGAGCATCCGGATCTCCGGTTTCGACCACCCGCAGAACCTGACGATCACCGGCAACCTGGCCTCCGCGTTCCAGAACCTGGGGCATCTGGAGGAGGCGACCGAGACGGCCGAGTGGGTGCTCCGCAGGCGCGAGGAGGAACTAGGCGAGGACCACTTCGACACGGGCATCTCCCTGGCCCAGCTCCTCGTCATCCACACGAAGGCGGGGCGCGTGGAGAAGGCGATCGAGGTGGGCGAGCGGGCCCTCGCCATCTTCGCGCGGGAGGCGGGGCCCGAGCACTACCGCACGATCGGCACGCTGACCAACCTGGCCGCCGCCTATCTGGAGTCGGGGCGCACCGAGGACGCCGTCGCCATCCTGGAGGAGCACCTGGAGAACACCGTGCGGATCCTCGGCGCCGAGCATCCGTACACCCTCTCCGTGAAGAACAACCTCGGGTACGGCTACGCGGACTCCGGGCGGCGGGGCGAGGCGCTGGCCCTCTACACCGAACTCGTCGCGGACGCCGAGCGCCTGCTCGGCCCCGACAACCCGGAGACGAGGGCGTACCGCCAGTCGCTGGAGTACCTCAGCGGCCTCGGTCGCTTCCACTGGCGCCTCCTCCGGGGCCGCTGAGCCCCTGCGCTAAAAAAGTCTGCGTCGCGCAGATGTCTGGGCTACTGTCTGCGTGTCGCAAAGATTGCGGCACGCAGATAATTCCGTGTCCCCGACCTGTCCCCGACGTGTCCCCGAAAGGAGCCCCCATGCTCACCGTCGCCGTCACCGGCGCCACCGGCGCCCAGGGCGGAGCCACCGCCCGCGCCCTCCTCGCCGCCGGCCCGCACGCCGGCATCCACGTCCGCGCCCTCACCCGCGACCCCGCCGCGCCCGCCGCCCGGGCCCTGCTCGCCCTCGGCGCCGAGCTCCGCCGCGCCGACTTCGACGACCGCGCCTCGCTCGACGACGCGCTCGCCGGGGCCGACGCCCTCTTCGCCGTCACCACCCCCTTCGGCACCGACACCGCCACCGAGACCCGGCAGGGCGCGGCGCTCGTCGACGCCGCCGCGGCCGCCGGCGTCGGGCACACCGTGTTCACCTCCGCCGCGCACGCCGACCGGGACACCGGCGTGCCGCACTACGACAGCAAGCACCTGATCGAGCGGCACCTGCGCGCCACCGCGGCCGCCTCGGGCATGGCGTGGACGGTGATCGCGCCCGCCGCCTTCATGGACAACTACACCGCCGGCTGGACCCTCGAAGCCCTCCGCGACGGCACCTTCGCCTGGCCGATGGCCGCCGACGTGCCGCTCACGCTCATCCCCGCCGACGACATCGGCGCCTTCGCCGCGCTCACCCTCCGGCGCCGCGAGGAGTTCGCCGGGCGGCGCATCGACATCGCCTCCGACGAACTGACGCCCGACGCCATCGCCCGGGCCCTCGCGGCCGCCTCCGGGCGGCCCGTCGCCCACCACGAGGTGCCGCTCCACGTCGTGCGCCGCCACTCCGCCGACCTCGCGGCGATGTTCACGTACTTCGCCGACCACGGCCTCGACGTGGACGTCGCCGGCCTGCGCCACTCCTATCCAGAGGTCGGCTGGCAGCGCTTCGGGGAGTGGGCCGCCCGCCAGGACTGGAGCGCCCTGATGTCCGACGAAACGGTGCCGTCCTGACGCTTCCTCATCTAGCCTGGCCGGGCCGTGTGTTCGGCCGGAGTGTGGGACGGGGTGGCGTGACGTGGGAAAGATCGTGGCGTGGGTGCTCGGAGCCGTCGCGATCGGATTGGTCGGCATCGCGGTGCTGGTCGATCTGGATACGGGGGACAAGGTCGCGAGCGTGGTCGGCGCCGCCGTCTCGCTGGGCCTGTCGGCCTTCAGCTTCGTGCGCTCCTCAGGCGACGGCCGCACCGGAGCGCGGATCCGGGCCGGGCGCCGGTCGACCGTCATCGACGGAGACGTGACCGGCAGCGCCATCGGGCACGGCTCGAAGGTCTCGGGGCCCCGGCGGGCCACCGGACCCGGCACGCGCCGCGGCCGCAGGCGGGACGTCGACGTCAAGGGCGGCCGGGACAGCAAGGTGATCCTCGGCGACGTGCGCGACAGCGCGGTGGGTGACGAGAGCGAGCGTTCGTGACGCCGTGGTGGCGGCGCGACAAGCCTTCCCCGGACCGGCCTTCCGCGGACCGGCCTTCCCCTGACCGGCCGTCCGCGGACCGGCCTTCCCCTGACCGGCCGTCCGCGGACCGGCCGTCGCCGGACCGGCCGTCGCCGGACCGGCCGTCCCCGTACGACGAACCGCGTTGGCCGAGCCGTATGGACGTGCGGGGCGGCGCCGTCGGTGTGGGGCGCGACGCCCCCTACAGCGCCATCGGCCCGCACAGCACCGTCATCGTCCACGAGGCACCCGCCCAGGGCCCGGACGCCGTCCCCTGGCCGCTGGAGATCGGCACCGTGCCCCTGCTGGCCTCCGCCTTCCAGCCGCGCACGGAGCTGCGCGAGCGGATCGACGCCGTACGCGCCGACGGCCGGGCGGCGGTGCTGACCCAGGTCCTCTCCGGCGGGGGCGGCGTCGGCAAGTCCCAGCTCGCCGCCTCGTACGCGGCGCGGGCCGTCGCCGACGGCACGGACCTCGTGGTGTGGGCGCCGGCGACCGAGGTGCAGCAGGTCGTCACCCTCTACGCCGAGGCGGCAGTCCGGGTCTCGGCGCCCGGGGCGAGCGGCGAGAACCCCGAGGCCGACGCGCGGGCGTTCCTGTCCTGGCTGACCACCACCTCACGGCGCTGGCTCGTCGTCCTCGACGACATCACCGACCCGGCGGGCATGGACCGCTGGTGGCCCGTCAGCCACACCGGCACCGGCTGGGCGCTGGCCACCACCCGGCTGCACGACGCCCGCCTCACCGGCGGCGGCCGGCGCCGCGTCGACGTCGACGTCTACGCGCCCGCCGAGGCCGCCGCCTACCTGCGCACCCGCCTCGCCGACGACGCCGGCCTCGCGGACGACTCGGTCGACGCGCTCGCGGCCGAACTCGGCTACCTCCCGCTGGCCCTCGGTCACGCCGCCGCGTACATGATCAACGACGGGCTGACCTGCACCGCGTACCTGGAACTCTTCCGCGACAGCCGCTCCATCGCCGAGGTGCTGCCGGCCTCCGCCGACTCCGAGGGCTACGGCCGCCGGATCGCCACCACGCTGCTGCTCTCCCTCGACGCGGCCCGGGCCGCCGGTCCGGCCGGCCTCGCCGAGCCCGTGCTGCGCCTCGCCGCCCTGCTCGACCCGGCGGGCCACCCGGAGGACTTCTGGGCCACGCCCGAGGTGCGGGTGTACCTCGGCGGCTGCGAGACCGAGACCGTACGGGCCGCACTGCGCGTCCTGCACCGCTACGCGCTGCTCACCCGCGACTCCGGCGCCGTCCGCGTCCACGCCCTCACCGCCCGCGCCGTCCGCGAGGCCATCCCGCCGCAGGAGCTCGCGGAACTGGCCCACACGGCCGCCGGCGCCCTGCTGACCCTCTGGCCCGATCCCGACCAGCCGTACCGGGACCTGGCGGCCGTCCTGCGGGCCAACACCGACAGCCTCGTCGCGAACGCGGGGGACCACCTCTGGGCCGAGGAGGGTCACCCGCTGCTCTACTGGGCGGGGCACAGCCTGCTGCGGGCCGGGCTCACGGAGGCCGCGACGGCCTACTGGCAGGCGCTCGTGGCGACCCTGGAGCCCGCGCTCGGACCCGACCACGAGGACACCCTGAACGCCCTGGGCGGCCTGGGCTTCAGTCACTGGCAGGCGGGCCGGTCCGCCCAGGCCATCGAGCTGGAGGAGCGGGTCCTCGCCCACCTGGAGCAGCGGGCGCCCGAGCACTCCGACACCCTCGTGGCCAAGGCCAATCTCGCCAGTTCGTACCGCCAGGCGGGCCGCCTGGCCGAGGGTACGGCCCTGAGCGAGCAGGTCCTCGCCGACAGTGAGCGGCTCTTCGGACCCGAGGATCCGAACACCATCGCCGAGCGGCACAACCTGGCCTCCTCCTACTACCGGATGGACCGCTTCGACGAGGCCGTCGCTCTGGGCAGGCGCGTGGTCGTCGACTGCGAGAGCGTCTTCGGCGCCGACCACCCGGCGACCCTCTCCGCCCGGGCGAACCTGGCGGTGGCGCTGCAAGCGACGCTGGGGCCGGACGAGACGATCGAGCTGGAGGAGCAGGTGCTCGCCGACCGCGAGCGGGTCCTGGGCACGGAGCACCCGGACACCATCACGTCCCGCGCCAACCTCGCCGCCTCGTACAGCAGGGCGGGGCGCGACGCCGATGCCCTCGCCCTGCTCACGCAGGCCGTCGCCGAGGCCGAGCGCGTGCTCGCGCCCGGCCACCCCGACCTCGTCGTGTATCAGGAGGCGCTTGCCATGCTGCTCCACGCCCACCCGCGCCCCCGCCCCCGCCTGCGCCGGCTCTTCCGCCGCTGAGCGGAGGCCGCAGAGCGGCGCCGGGGCACAGACTGGAAGCGGGCCGGCGCCCAACCGCCGGCCAGCTAGTGACATGTCGCTCTTCAGTCCGTAGGGTGCTGAATATGGATATGCAGACTGTCGTCCTTGGGACGTCCGGCACCACCCCGCAGGACGTCATCGACGTCGCCCGCCACGGCGCGCGCGTCGAGCTGTCATCCGACGCCGTCCAGGCGCTCGCCACCGCCCGCGCCAGCATCGACGCGCTCGCCGCCAAGCCCGAGCCCGTCTACGGCGTCTCCACCGGCTTCGGCGCGCTCGCCACCCGGCACATCGGCCACGACCTCCGCACCCAGCTGCAGCGCAACATCGTGCGCTCGCACGCCGCCGGCATGGGCCCGCGGGTCGAGCGCGAGGTCGTCCGCGCGCTGATGTTCCTGCGGCTGAAGACCGTCGCCTCCGGTCACACCGGCGTCCGCCCCGAGGTCGCCCAGACCATGGCCGACGTGCTCAACGCCGGCATCACCCCGGTCGTCCACGAGTACGGCTCGCTCGGCTGCTCCGGCGACCTCGCCCCGCTCTCCCACTGCGCGCTCGCGCTCATGGGCGAGGG
This sequence comes from Streptomyces sp. NPDC004327, assembly GCF_042873935.1. Taxonomy (NCBI): domain Bacteria; kingdom Bacillati; phylum Actinomycetota; class Actinomycetes; order Kitasatosporales; family Streptomycetaceae; genus Streptomyces; species Streptomyces sp. NPDC004327. The sequence goes on from NZ_JBIAME010000003.1 coordinate 751,216, forward strand.
CGACGCCGAGGGCCCCGACGGCGTGGTCAAGCCGGCCGGCGAGCTGCTCACCGCCGCCGGCATCGAGCCCGTCGTGCTGAAGGAGAAGGAGGGCCTCGCCCTCCTCAACGGCACCGACGGCATGCTCGGCATGCTGATCATGGCCCTCGCCGACCTCGACACGCTCTACAAGTCGGCCGACGTCACCGCCGCGCTCTCCCTCGAAGCCCTCCTCGGCACCGAGAAGGTCCTGGAGCCCGAGCTGCACGCCATCCGCCCGCACCCCGGCCAGGCCGCCTCCGCCGCCAACATGCTCGCCGTCCTCAAGGGCTCCGAGCTCACCGGCCACTACCAGAGCGGCGAGGCCCCGCGCGTCCAGGACGCCTACTCGGTGCGCTGCGCCCCGCAGGTCGCCGGCGCCGGCCGCGACACCATGGCGCACGCCCTGACCGTCGCCGAGCGCGAGCTCGCCGCGGCCGTCGACAACCCGGTCGTCCTCGGCGACGGCACCGTCCGCTCCAACGGCAACTTCCACGGCGCCCCGGTCGCGTACGTCCTCGACTTCCTCGCCATCGCCGCCGCCGACCTCGCCTCCATCGCCGAGCGCCGCACCGACCGGCTCCTCGACAAGAACCGCTCGCACGGCCTGCCGCCGTTCCTCGCGGACGACGCCGGCGTCGACTCCGGCCTGATGATCGCCCAGTACACGCAGGCCGCCCTGGTCAGCGAGATGAAGCGGCTCGCCGTCCCGGCCTCCGCCGACTCCATCCCGTCCTCGGCGATGCAGGAGGACCACGTCTCCATGGGCTGGTCCGCCGCCCGCAAGCTGCGCACCGCGATCGGCAACCTGAACCGGGTCATCGCCGTCGAGCTGTACGCCGCCACCCGCGGCATCGAGCTGCGCCACGGCCTGGCCCCGGCGCCGGCCTCCGCCGCCGTCATCGAGGCGCTGCGCGCCGCCGGCGTCGAGGGCCCCGGCCCGGACCGCTTCCTCGCGCCCGACCTGGCCGCCGCCGACGCCTTCGTCCGCGAGGGCCGCGTGGTCGCCGCCGTCGAGCCGGTCATCGGACCGCTCGCGTAACGCCCCGCGGTCACCGGACCGCTCGCGTAACGCCGCGCGGTCACCGGACCGCTCGCGTAACGCCGCGCGACGCGCGCACCGCGTACGGCATCGCGTACGACCAGGGCCGCCCCCGACTCGACGGGGGCGGCCCTCGTCGTGCGTACGGATCAGGAGGCCCGGCCGCCGCGCCGCATGGCCAGTGTCACGAAGCCCGCGCCCGTGCCCAGGAACAGCGTCCCGCCCAGGAGGTACGGGACCGAGTTCGGGCCGCCGGTCTCCGCGAGTCCCTCATCGCCCTGCGAGTCCGTCACGTCCGTCACGGACGACTGCGGGGCGTCCGATCTGCCGCCCCCGCCGGAGGCGTTCGCGTTCGGCACGAACCAGAGCGCAAAGAGCAGGGTCCCCGCTGCGGTGGCGGTGATCAGCGGGCGTCGGGCGACGGACACGTTCTTTCGATCCCCCTTGAGGAAACCGTCAATTGACACGGCGTGACACCGTGCGCGAGCACCGGGAATCGGTGGGTGCGCCGATGCTAATGAACACACCGGGTCGCGGGAAAGCCGAGGCCTCCCGGCGCTCTACGCTCCGGCCATGAGCACTTCCGAGACATCACGCTATGTACGGCTTCGCATCGATCTCGTCCTGGAGATCGACGGCCCCGCCGAACTGGCCGGCGCCGCCGCCCTCCGGATCGACGCCGATCCGGCGCTGCCGGAGGAGGAGCGCGTACACGCCCGGGCCGCCGTCGCCGAGGACAGCGCCGAGGCCCTCGCGTACCTCGTCGAGCCCTTCGACGTGGTCACGGCCGTGCCCGGCGTGGAGGTCGTCCAGGCGTCCTGGACCAGCGAGGAGATCGAGTACGACCCCGATGCGATGGAGTGGGAGCCCGACGACGAAGATGGTGGGTGGGAGGACGACGAACCCAACCGCGCCTGACCCGCCCCGGCCTTCGGGGCAGGGCCCCGGGACGGCCGCGTCCCGGGGCCCTCGCACGCCGTGGGGAAGGACCGGGAACCGGACGCTCCGCGGGCGCGTGTTGATCAGTGGTGTTCCCCACAAACCCCCGGGGAAGGCAACCGGAGGGGTACTCATGGGTGTTTCAGTGGGAAGTGGCAGGTAGTCGGCGACGATGGAGAAGCGTGTGATGACGGACGGCAAGCGCCGTAGGGGCCTGGCGGCCGCAGCCGCGGTGCTCGGCGGCGTGCTGGTGCTCTCGGCGTGCAACGACGGCGACAAGGGCGGCAGCGCCGACGCCTCGCAGAGCGCGCAGTCACAGGCTCAGGTCGACGAGGCCGCCGCGCAGAAGACGTCGAAGGCGCAGATCACCATCTCGCCGAAGAACGGCTCGCAGAACGCCTCGATCAACAACGACGCCAAGGTCACCGTCAGCGACGGCAAGCTCACCGAGGTCACCATGACCGCCGAGGGCGGCGGCACGGTCGAGGGCAAGATATCGGCGGACGGCCTCAGCTGGCAGCCGAGCGTCCAGCTCAAGCGCGCCACGGTCTACAAGATCGCCGCGACCGCGAAGGACGCCGACGGCCTGGAGGCCCACGAGAACGGCTCCTTCACCACCGTCTCGCAGGCCAACAGCTTCATCGGCAACTTCACGCCGGAGGACGGCTCGACCGTCGGCGTCGGCATGCCGGTCTCGGTCAACTTCAACAAGGCGATCACCGACAAGAAGGCCGTCCAGGGCGGCATCAAGGTCACCTCCAGCTCCGGCCAGGAGGTCGTCGGCCACTGGTTCAACTCCCAGCGGCTCGACTTCCGCCCGGAGCACTACTGGGCCGAGGGCTCCACCGTCACCATGAAGCTGGACCTCGACGGCGTCCAGGGCGCGAACGGCGTCTACGGCGTCCAGCAGAAGACGGTCACCTTCAAGATCGGCCGCAACCAGGTGTCCACGGTCGACGTCAAGACCAAGACGATGACCGTCACCCAGGACGGCAAGACGATCAAGACGATCCCGATCTCCGCCGGCTCCCCGCAGAACACCACCTACAACGGTCAGATGGTGATCTCCGAGAAGTTCAAGGAGACCCGGATGAACGGCGCCACCGTCGGCTTCACCGACTCCGACGGCAAGGGCGAGTACGACATCAAGGACGTGCCGCACGCCATGCGCCTGTCCACGTCCGGCACCTTCATCCACGGCAACTACTGGGGCTCGCGCTCGATCTTCGGCAGCGTGAACACCAGCCACGGCTGCGTGGGCCTCGCCGACGTCAAGGGCGCCGGCGACCCCAACCAGCAGGCGGCGTGGCTGTTCAACAACTCGATCGTCGGTGACGTCGTCATCGTCAAGAACTCGGCGGACAAGACGATCGCGCCCGACAACGGCCTGAACGGCTGGAACATGAGCTGGTCGGCCTGGAAGGCCGGCTCGGCGCTCTGACACGGGCACGGACACGGACGGCGGCCCCCTCACCGGACTCGGTGAGGGGGCCGCTCCGTACGCCGACTGGTCTCTCGTACGCCGACTGGTCTCTCGTACGCCGACTGGTCTCTCGTACGCCGACTGCTCTCTCGTACGCCGGCTGCTCTCGCGCGCGCCGCTGCGCTCCCGTACGCCCGCTACTTCGGTACGTCCACGGGCTCGTCCACGCCCCACTGCGCGAGCAGCCGCAGCGCGTCCGCCGACGGCGAGCCCGGCTCCGCGTGGTACGTCACGAGCACCAGGTCCGGATCGTCGCCGGACACCTTCAGCGACTCGTAGGCGAGCGTCATCTCGCCCACCAGCGGATGCCGCAGCCGCTTCGTGCCGTGCCCCTTGTCGGTCACCGTGTGCGCCGCCCACAGCGAGCGGAACTCCTCGCTGCGCACCGACAGCTCGCCGACCAGGGCCATCAGCTCCGGATCGTCCGGGTAGAGCCCCGCGCACAGCCGCAGCAGGCTCACCACCTCGACGGCCTTGCACTCCCAGTCGACGTACAGATCGCGGGCGTTGGGGTCGAGGAAGACCATCCGGGCCGTGTTCCGGTCGCGCGGCTCCCACGCGGCGAAGTCGCCGAACAGCGCCCGGGCCATCCGGTTCCACGCCAGGACGTCCATCCGGCGGCCGACGACGAAGGCCGGCACGCCCTCCATGGCGTCCAGGAGCTGTGCCAGGCCGGGCCGGACCTGCTGCGGGCGGCTGATCGCCGCGCGCTGCCGCTTCTTCACGGTCGGCCGCGCGAGATGCGTCAGGTGGGCACGCTCGGTGTCGCCGAGCCGCAGGGCCCGCGCGATCGCGTCGAGGACCTCCATGGACACGTTGCGGCCGTTGCCCTGTTCGAGCCGGGTGTAGTACGCCACCGACACCCCGGCCAGCTGCGCCAGCTCCTCCCGGCGCAGCCCCGGCACCCGGCGGCGCCGCCCGAAGTCGGGCAGCCCCACGTCCTGCGGCTTCAGCCGGGCACGCCGTGAGCGGAGGAATTCGCCGAGTTCGGCACTGGGGTCCATGCGTCCCAAGTATTCCCGCTCCGGCCGGCGACCGGACGTACGTTCCTGACCCTGCCAGTGGTAGGAACGGCAGTCGTAGGCAGAGCAGGGGGCTGGGTGGCGGCGGAACGGTCCGGCAGGCTTGCCGCCATGACCACGAACGTTTCCGCCATCGCCGCCCCCGCCGCGGGCGCCCCCCTCGCCCGCACCACCGTCCCGCGCCGGGCGGTCGGCGAGCACGACGTCCTGATCGAGATCAAGTACGCCGGCATCTGCCACTCCGACATCCACCAGGCCCGCGACGGCTGGGGCGAGGGCATCTACCCGATGGTCCCCGGCCACGAGATCGCCGGCATCGTCACCGAGGTCGGCACCGGCGTCACCCGGCACAAGGTCGGCGACCGGGTCGGCGTCGGCTGCTTCGTCGACTCCTGCCGGGAGTGCGAGCAGTGCCGCCAGGGCCTGGAGCAGTACTGCACCGGCGGCGGCACCTCCACGTACAACGCCCTCGACAAGAACGGCGAGCCGACCTACGGCGGCTACTCCACCCACATCGTCGTCGACGAGAACTACACCCTGCGCATCCCCGAGGGCATCCCGCTCGACGCCGCCGCCCCGCTGCTGTGCGCCGGCATCACCCTCTACTCGCCGCTCGCCCGCTGGCAGGCCGGCCCCGGCAAGAAGGTCGCCATCGTCGGCCTCGGCGGCCTCGGCCACATGGGCGTCAAGATCGCCCACGCGCTCGGCGCCGAGGTGACCGTGCTCAGCCAGTCCCTGAAGAAGCAGGAGGACGCCCTCAAGCTGGGCGCCGACCACTACTACGCCACCAGCGACCCGGAGACCTTCACCGCCCTGCGCGGCAGCTTCGACCTGGTGATCTCCACCGTCTCCGCGCCGCTGGACTTCGACGCCTACCTGAGCCTCGTCAAGATCGACGGCACCATGGTCAACGTCGGCGCCCCGGAGGAGCCCGTCAAGGTCGGTCTCTTCTCCCTGATCACCGGCCGCAGGACCCTGGCCGGCTCGATGATCGGCAGCATCGGCGAGACCCAGGAGATGCTCGACTTCTGCGCCGCGCACGGCCTGGGCGCGGAGATCGAGGTGATCACCGCCGACCAGGTCAACGAGGCGTACGAGCGGGTCATCGCGTCCGACGTGCGCTACCGCTTCGTGATCGACGCGTCGACGATCTGACCGTGTCGCCGCAGGCCGCCGGGGCATGACGTCCGGGGTAATCGACCCCGTACGGCATGCCCCGGCACGCTGTTCCCATGACCGCGTACGCCATCGGAAACCTGCACCCGAAGCCCGTCCTCGACGAGGAGGTCCTCGTCTACATCGAGCGCATCCAGGCCACCCTCGACCCCTTCGGCGGCCGCTTCCTCGTCCACGGCGCCCCCGCCCGCGAGGTCCGCGAGGGCAGCTGGCCCGGCGCCGTCGTCATCATCGCCTTCCCGGCCTACGAGGACGCCCGCGCCTGGTACGACTCCGCGCCCTACCAGGCCCTGATCCCGCTCCGCACCCGCCACATGGCCGGCGACGTGCTGCTCGTCGACGGCGTCCCGGACGGCTACGAGGCCACCGCCACGGCGGCGGCCCTGCGCGCGGCGACCCGCGCGGCGGCCGGTTCGCCGGCATGCTCGCCGACGGGCTCGCCGACGGGCTCAGCGGCCGAGTGAGTCCGGGCGGTGCTCGACGTACTCCACCACCGTGCCGTCGGCATGCCGGGCCGTGAACCCGGATCCCGTCGGCACCGGCCGCAGCGGGTCGAGCACCTCGCCGCCCTCCGCGAGCAGCCGGTCCAGACGACCGCGCGCCGAGTCCACCAGGAGCGTGCCGTGGACGTGACGGAACGGTGCCAGATCCGCCGCCTCGCCCTCCACGAGGAGGAAGCCGCCGACGACGGCGAGGGCGAGCCGCTTCTGCGGATACGTGAACCACATGTCGCGCCGCACGCCCTGGACGCGCTCGTAGCGCGCCGTCAGCTCCTCCAGGGTCCCGGGCGCGGTGAAGACCCGGATCAGGGCACGCGGGGAAGTCAGGCCGGACGAGTCGTTGTTGAGCCGCCACAGGACGGTCGTGTCTTCGCTCATGGGAGCGAGCCTCGCGGGGAGAACGCGCCGGAACCAGAAAGGCGTTCATGCTGTGACCGACACTCACAGGCTCGCCCGCCGCCGCGAACTCGGCGGCTTCCTGCGGGCCCACCGCGAACGGCTGGGGCCGGGCGACGTCGGGCTCCCCGCGACCGGCCGGCGCCGCACCCCGGGGCTGCGGCGCGAGGAGGTCGCCGCCCTGTCGGGCGTCGGCCTCGCCTGGTACACCTGGCTGGAACAGGGCCGCGTGGGCACCTCCCGCGAGGTCCTGGAGGCCGTCGGCCGCACCCTGCGCCTCGACCCCGACGCCCGGGCGCACGTGCTGCGGCTCGCGGGCTACGCCGAGCCCGAGCCCGAACCGGAGCCCGAGCCCGAGCACGAGCCGGAGTCAGGGCCCGGGAACGGGCCGGAGTCCGCGGGCCGCCGCGCCGGCGTCGCGCGTCTCCTGGAGAGCTGGCCGGACAGCCCGGCGGTGCTCCTCGACGGCGCCCTCGACATGACCGCCTGGAACGACGCGTACCGCAGGACCTTCCCCGACCCCGCGCGGCTGCCCGCGGCCCGCCGCAACCTGCTGCTCCAGCTCGTCGCCGACCCCGCTCACCAGCGGATCCTCCCCGACTGGCAGCCCCTCGCGATCGACCTCTACCGCCACGTCCGCACCCGCGCCGACGCCCGCCCCGACGACCCCCGCCTGCGCGCCCTGACCGCGCTGCTCGCCGCCGACCGGCCGGACCTGGCCGACTGGTGGGCCTGCCGCTCGGTCGGCGCCTTCACCTCCCGCACGGTCGAGGCGCACCCCGGGGCGGAAGGCGCCCGGACGTACCGCGTGACCATGCTCCACACGCCGGACGCGCCGGGCGCCGCGATCCTGTTGTGGGTGTGACGACGGGCCGGGCGGTCAGGCGACCTTCTCGCAGAGCGAATCGGCCGAGCCGTGCAGGAAGGTCAGCGTCTTGTAGCCGGTGGGCGAGACCTCCAGGGTGTAGGCGCCGTCGACCGTGTACAGGCCGCGCGGGACGTTGCCGCCGCCCTCGCCGAAGCCGGCCAGGATCGGGCCGACCACGTACCACGTCTGGGAGCGGTCGGGGTGGAGCGCGACCAGGGCGCGGCCGCTCGCGTCGGCGTCGTACGTGGCGCCGGTCGCGGAGTTGAGGAGGCGGACGACGAGGTCGCCCTTGTACTCGACGAGCTTGGTGCCGTCCGCCTGGACGCCGACCGTGCGGCGCACGACCTCGTCCACCACGGGCGCGCCCTGGACGGCGAAGTCGCAGCGTGCGCCGGCCGGGTAGGACCAGGCGGGCGAGGGCGCGGGCTCCCAGCCGGTGCCGGGGCCGGTGGCTGTGCCGGTGGCGCCGGCCGGGGCGGCGGTGGTGAGGAGGGCGGCGCCGACGGCGGTGAGGGAGACGAGGAAGACAGGAATCCGTCGCACGGAAACTCCTTGGCGATAAGGGTGGTTGGTGCCTTCGCCCACACTCTCCGCCCGCCCCCTGACCACAACCTGACCAGTCGCCCTAAGGTGGCCCGCACCATGGACTTCACCCTCCTCGGCCCCTTCGAGGCCCGCCACGAGGGCGTACGCGTGCCGCTCGGCCGCCGCCGTCAGGAGCGGTGCGCCTCACCCTCCGCGCCTGCCCGAGCCCGGACTGCGGCTGGCTCTTCCTGGACGAGTCGGGCCGACGGCGCTGGTGCTCGCTGGCGACGTGCGGGGGCGGCGACCGGGTCGTCTGAACACGGCCGGGACACGGCACGACGGACGGCCGGACAGCCCTGCCGAGAGCTGCCCGCGCAAACGCGGCCGTCAGCCGTCGGCCTTCGCCACGCCGATCGGGCACGACACGCCCGTCCCGCCGATGCCGCAGTAGCCCGCCGGGTTCTTGTCCAGATACTGCTGGTGATATGCCTCGGCCGGATAGAAGGTGCGGCCCTCGGCCGGGAGGATCGTGGTGGTGATCTCGCCGTAGCCGGAGCCGGTCAGGACGCGCTGGTAGGCGTCGCGGGAGGACTCGGCCGTGGCGGCCTGCTCGGGGGTGTGGGTGTAGACGGCCGAGCGGTACTGGGTGCCGACGTCGTTGCCCTGGCGGAAGCCCTGGGTGGGGTCGTGGGACTCCCAGAAGAGCTTCAGGAGGCGCTCGAAGGAGACGGCGGCCGGGTCGAAGACGACGCGGACGACCTCGGTGTGGCCGGTGAGGCCCGAGCAGACCTCCTCGTACAGCGGGTGCCGCGTGAAGCCGCCCTGGTAGCCGACCAGGGTCGTGTACACGCCCTCGGTCTGCCAGAACTTGCGCTCGGCGCCCCAGAAGCAGCCCAGCGCGAAGTCGGCGACCTCGAGGCCCTCCGGGTAGGGGCCGAGGAGCGGGGTGCCGAGGACCGTGTGGCGCTCGGGGACCGCGAAGGCGGGCTCGTCGCGCCCGCGCAGGGCCTGCTCGGGCGTGGGGAGGACGGGGGTGCGGGACAGGAACATGCTGCATCTCTCCTCGGCGTTCGGCGCGACAGGCACAACACCGCCCGCCCTCCCCGTGTTCCCCGGCGGCGTCAGTGCGGCAGCGTCGCCGGGCTGCCGCCGTTCGCCTCGTACCCGGCCACCACCAGGTTCCGCACCACCGTGTACGCCGCCGCCGGGTCCTCGCTCAACGTCCACGGCAGCGCGCCCACGTACCCGTCGACCTGGACGAGCAGCCGCATCGCCTCGGCCCAGCGATCGGCGCCGACCAGGAAGTGCACGAGCAGGTGCCGTACGTGCGCGAGCATCGGGTCGTCGGGCCGGGCCGAGTGCACCGCGTACATCGCGCCCTCGACGGCCTTGGTGACGACGGCCGTGCGGTAGAAGTCGACACCGACCACGATCTCCGGCCGGTTCTCGAAGACGGAGAACAGCGGCAGCGCGGCGAGCAGCGAACCCTGCGGGGCGCGCGCCGCGGCCGTCGTCGCGAAGCGGTCGGCGTCCTCGCGCGAGCCGTGCCACTTCGCGCACCAGTAGTGCAGGGCCGCCAGATGCGCGCCCATGTGCGCCGGCGCGCGGTCGATGACCTTCGCCCACAGCAGGTCGAACTCCTCCGGGGAGTCGCCGAGCCCGCGCGCCACGGCCAGCTCGGAGACGTACGGCACCGGGTCGCCGGGCGAGAGCAGCGCCGCCTGCCCGCACGCGGCCCGCGCCTCCTCCAGGATGATCCGGAAGTCCTGCGCGCCGGACGCCGAGGTGCGCCACGCCTGCTGCACCAGGAACTCCGCGTACACCTGCGCCCCGCCCGGGTCCTTCGGCGCGTCCGCCCGCCACGAGCGCAGCCACGCGCCGCCCGCGCCCGGCCGCTCGGCCAGTTCGAGCGAGGCCGCGCCCGCGAACGCCTGCACGCGCTGCCAGCGGACCTCGCCGTCCTTCGGCGTCCCGAGCAGCAGCTGCGACGCCGCCCGCCAGTCCTGCGTGGCCTGCACGACGGCAAGCACGTCGAGGAGGTCCCGGTCCGGCCCGGGCAGCCGTACGTCCTGCTCCTCCTGGCGCAGGAAGCCGTAGGCCTCCGGGTCCGCCGCGTCGGGCGAGCCCGGGGCCACCACCTGGATGCCGCCACGGCGCCGGCGCAGCACGAAGGGACCCAGGGCGCCGAACAGCAGCCCGAGCGCGATCAGGAACCAGAGAATCTCCATGTGTCCATTGTCCAGGACGCCCCGTGAGACAGAAGGCGGCGAGGGGGCCGTCACGGGACTACGCTCCTGACCCATGAGCGACCAGCACACCCACCAGAGCTTCGAGACCCGCGCCATCCACGCGGGCAACACCGCCGACCCGCTGACCGGCGCGGTCGTGCCGCCCATCTACCAGGTGTCCACCTACAAGCAGGACGGTGTGGGCGGGCTCCGCGGCGGCTACGAGTACAGCCGCAGCGCCAACCCCACGCGCACCGCCCTGGAAGAGAACCTGGCGGCCCTCGAAGGCGGCCGCCGCGGTCTCGCCTTCGCCTCCGGCCTCGCCGCCGAGGACTGCCTGCTGCGCACCCTCCTGGTCCCCGGCGACCACGTCGTCATCCCCAGCGACGCGTACGGCGGCACCTTCCGTCTCTTCGCGAAGGTCGTCCAGCGCTGGGGCGTCGACTTCTCCGTCGCCGACACCTCCGACATCGAGTCGGTGCGCGGCGCCATCAACGACCGCACCAAGCTGATCTGGGTGGAGACCCCGTCCAACCCGCTGCTCGGCATCACCGACATCGAGGCCGTCGCGGGCGTCGCCCGCCAGGCCGGCGTCAAGCTGGTCGTCGACAACACCTTCGCCTCGCCGTACCTCCAGCAGCCGCTGTCGCTGGGTGCGGACGTCGTCGTGCACTCGCTCACCAAGTACATGGGCGGCCACTCCGACGTCGTCGGCGGCGCCCTGATCGCGGCCGACGCCGAGCTCGGCGAGGAACTGGCGTACCACCAGAACGCGATGGGCGCGGTGGCGGGCCCGTTCGACTCCTGGATCGTGCTGCGCGGCATCAAGACGCTCGCCGTGCGCATGGACCGGCACACCGAGAACGCCGGCAGGATCACCGAGATGCTGACCCAGCACCCGAAGGTCACCCAGGTCCTCTACCCGGGCCTGCCGGAGCACCCGGGCCACGAGATCGCGGCGAAGCAGATGCGTGCCTTCGGCGGCATGATCTCCTTCCGCGTCGCGGGCGGCGAGGAGGCGGCCGTCCAGGTCTGCAACCGCGCCAAGCTCTTCACCCTGGGCGAGTCCCTCGGCGGCGTCGAGTCCCTCATCGAGCACCCGGGCCGCATGACGCACGCGAGTGTCGTCGGCTCCGCCCTGGAGGTCCCGGCGGACCTGGTGCGCCTGTCGGTCGGCATCGAGAACGTCGACGACCTGATGGCGGACCTGCGCGAGGCGCTCGGTTAATCCCCGTACGGGTACGGGTACGGGCCGGGCCCCCGCCGCGGGGGTCCGGCCGCGTGCGTGCAGGAGCCGCGGGCGTGGAGAAGCCGCCTGCGTTCGGGAGCCGCGTGCTTTGAGAAGCGGCGCGTGTTCAGGAGCCGCGTGCTTTCAGGAGCCGCGTGCTTTCAGGAGCCGGGCACCGGGTCCTTCATGCTCGCCTTGACCTCTTCGCGCAGCTGGGGGCTGTCGGTGTGCCCGTGCACGGCGATCACGTGCGCGACGGCCGCCTTCAGGAGTTCGTCCTCCTCGCCCGCCATGTACATCGTGCAGTTGGAGACGCTGGGGAAGTCCCGGCAGTCGGTTGATTTCCTGGTCATGTCGACCTTCTCTCGAGCCCCCCGCACGCTCCTCATCCCAGGCTAGGCCGGTTGCCCGGGGCCTTCGAGTCAGAAGCCTTCGAGCGGTGGTGTCGTCCCCGCCGGCGGGACCTCCCACGGCCGCGCGACCGACGCCCAGACGACGAACGCGGCCACCGCGAGCGCGAGCAGCGCCCACCCGATGCGCCGGACGACCCGGTCGCGGCGCAGCAGCCGGGTGCCGCGGGCCACGGCCCGGGCGGCGAGGTCGCCGGGCACGTGCGGGTGCTGCCCGGTCTCCATCAGCCGGCGGACCTCGTCCTCCTTGCGCTCGTGGCGGCTCATGACGCCGCCCGCAGGTGGCTCACGGAGCGCGCGCAGATCGCCCGGATCCGCTCCTCGGGCAGCCCGAGGAGGGCCGCGGTCTGCTCCTCGGGGACTCCCTCGTGCAGCCGGAGCACCACGACGAGCCGTTCCTGCGGCGTGAGCGCGGCGAGCACGCCGCCCCGGCCGCGCTGGTGGCGCCAGGCGGTGCGGGCGAAGCGCAGGGCGAGTTCGGAGCGGGTGCGCTGGTAGGGGTCCTCGCCGCGCAGCCGCTCCCAGTGCGCGTAGGTGTGGGCGAGGGCGGCGGTCAGCAGGGCCTGGGCGAGCGGGTTCCTGCGGGCCGGCTCGGCGGTGAGCAGCGTCGCGACATGCAGCAGCCGCCCCGACCCCCCGGCGACGAACGCGTGGAACTCCCGGGAGCGAGCGGTGTTTTCGGCTATGTGGCCGGGAGGGCCACTGTTCGACTCGCGCACGTCCTCATATGAGGTCAGCGCGGGCCCGTGGTCAAGACTGTTGTGGTCAAGACTTGGGCGCGGACTCGTCCTTGGCGATCGGCAGGCCCGACTGCCGTGCGGAGAGTGCCGAGTTGAAGCGCGTGAGCAGGGTGCAGAAGGACTCCCGCTCGTCCGGCGTCCAGCCGTCGGTGACCTCGGCCATCAGCTGCCGGCGCGAGGCGCGGACCTCCTCCAGGCGGGCCTGGCCGCGCGGCGACAGCTGGAGCACCACGGCGCGCCCGTCCTCCGGGTGCGAGGTGCGCTTGACCAGGCCGGTGTCGACGAGCGGGGCGACCTGGCGGGTGACCGTGGAGGAGTCGATGCCCATGCCGGCGGCGAGCGCCTTCACGCCCATCGGGCCTTCCTGGTCGAGCCGGTTGAGCAGCAGATAGGCGGCGCGGTCCATGGAGTTGCGCAGCTGCCCGGTGCCGCCGAGCCTGGTCTGCTCGGCCCGCCGGGCGAAGACGGCCACCTGGTGCTGGAGGGCGTCGAGGAGACCGGGTTCGAGCTCAGTCGTCATGTCCTGGGACGTGGGCATGGCTGTGGTGGCTCTCCTGTGCGGGGACGGTGGGTTCGGGGGGGCATGCGGGGGCATGCGACGGGTTGCGGTGGTGCGGTGTCGCGCGGTCGGTGGGGGACAGAGTACGCGGACGGGACCCGGTCCGTACCGGCGCTGCGCGAACCGGATTCGAACGGGGTACGGCGGCCGCTCGCCGCACGGCCCCGGCCCCCGTGAGCTGCGAGACTGCCGTCATGAGCTTCGGCACGCCAGACCCCTTTCACCCGCTGAGCCACTTCCCGGGCCACGGCCGGCCGCGGCCCGTGCACCACGCGGCGCACCCGCCGCTGATCCTCGACGACGTCCGGGGCGCGCAGAAGATGCTCGCCGGGGTGGCCCGGGTGACCGCGATGGAGGGCAGCCGCCATCTGTCGTCGCTGGTGGGCGCGCCGGTGCACCTCAAGTGCGAGAACCTCCAGCGCACCGGCTCGTTCAAGCTGCGCGGCGCGTACGTGCGGATCGCGGGGCTGCGGCCCGAGCAGCGGGCGGCCGGCGTGGTCGCCGCCTCGGCCGGCAACCACGCGCAGGGCGTGGCGCTCGCCTCGCACCTGCTCGGCGTGCGCGCGACGGTCTTCATGCCGGTGGGCGCCCCGCTGCCGAAGGCGGCGGCGACCAGGGAGTACGGGGCGGAGGTGCGGCTGCACGGGCACGTCGTCGACGAGACCCTCGCGGCGGCGGAGGAGTACGCGCGCGAGACCGGCGCGGTCTTCATCCACCCCTTCGACCATCCCGACGTCATCGCCGGGCAGGGCACGGTCGGTCTGGAGATCCTGGAGCAGCGCCCGGAGGTGCGCACGATCGTGGTCGGGGTCGGCGGCGGCGGTCTGGTGGCGGGGATCGGGCTCGCGGTGAAGTCGGTGCGGCCCGACGTGCGGGTCGTCGGCGTGCAGGCGGAGGGCGCGGCGGCCTATCCGCCCTCGCTCGCGGCCGGGCACCCGGTGGCGATCGACGCGCCGGTGACGATGGCCGACGGCATCAGGGTGGGGCGGCCCGGCGACGTGCCCTTCGGGCTCGTGAGGGAGTACGTGGACGAGGTGCGCACGGTCTCCGAGGACGCGCTCTCCTCGGCGCTGCTGCTCTGCCTGGAGCGGGCGAAGCTGGTGGTCGAGCCGGCCGGCGCGAGCCCGGTGGCGGCGCTGCTCGCCGATCCGGAGGCGTTCCGCGGGCGGGGCCCCGTGGTGGCGGTGCTGTCCGGCGGCAACGTGGACCCGCTGCTCATGCAGCGGGTGCTGCGGCACGGCATGGCGGCCGCGGGGCGCTACCTCAGCCTGCGCCTGAAGGTGACCGACCGGCCGGGGACGCTCGCGACGCTGCTCGCGGTGCTGACGGTGGCCGACGCGAACGTGCTCGACGTCAGTCACGTGCGGACCGATCCGCGGCTCGGTCTGACGGAGGCGGAGGTCGAGCTGCACCTGGAGACGAAGGGCCCGGAGCACTGCGAGGAGGTCACGGAGGCGCTGCGGGGCGCGGGGTACACGGTGCTCGCGTAAATCCGTTGTGTGTCGCGATGTATCGCGTTAGCGTGTGGTCCAGGTCACTCGTACGCCGGGCGTTGCCCGCTCGGCGTACCTAAACTTGGACAGAAACTCTCACATCACCTGGGGGAGACACATGCCAGGCGCGATCCACGCCGAGGGTCTGGTGAAGACCTTCGGCGACGTACGAGCTCTGGACGGCGTGGACCTCGACGTGCCGGAAGGCACCGTCCTCGGCCTCCTCGGGCCGAACGGCGCGGGGAAGACCACCGCCGTGCGCGTGCTCACCACCCTCCTCAAACCCGACAGCGGCCGGGCCGTGGTCGCCGGGCTCGACGTGCTCAGGCACCCCACCGAGGTGCGCCGCTCCATCGGTCTGTCGGGCCAGTTCGCCGCCGTCGACGAGTATCTGACCGGCCGCGAGAACCTCCAGATGGTCGGCCGGCTCTACCAGATGAACGGCCGGGCGGCGAAGGCCCGCGCGGGCGAGCTCCTGGACCGGTTCGACCTCGCCGACGCCGCCGACCGCCCCGCCAAGACCTACTCCGGCGGCATGCGCCGCCGCCTGGACCTCGCCGCCGCGCTCGTCGTCTCCCCGCCCGTCATGTTCATGGACGAGCCCACCACCGGCCTCGACCCCCGCAACCGGCAGGCCCTGTGGGAGGTCATCCAGGAGCTCGTCGCGGGCGGCACCACCCTCCTCCTCACCACGCAGTACCTGGAGGAGGCCGACCACCTCGCCCACGACATCTGCGTCATCGACCACGGCCGCGTCATCGCCCGCGGCACCTCCGACCAGCTCAAGGCCCAGACCGGCGGCGAGCGCGTCGAGGTCGTCGTCCACGACCGCGACATGATCCCGCAGGCCCGCGGGGTCCTCGCCCGCTACGGCCTGGCGGGCATCGGCCACGGCGACATCTCCGTCGAGGAGCACACCCGCAAGCTCACCGTCCCGGTCACCGGCGGCGCCAAGATCCTCGCCGAGGTCATCCGCGACCTCGACGCCCTCGACATCGAGATCGACGACATCGGCCTGCGCCGCCCCACCCTCGACGACGTCTTCATCTCGCTGACGGGCCACGCGGCCGAGCAGCGCGAGGAGGAGAGCAGGAAGAACGGCAAGAAGGAAGGCAAGAAGGACGGCAGGAAGGCGGCCGTGCAGGCGAGCGAGAAGGAGGCCGTCAAGTGACCTCGGTGACCGACACCTTGGCGACGCCGAAGACGCGTGGCGCCATCGCCCAGTCGATCAGCGACTCGCTGGTCATCACCAAGCGCAACCTGATCCGGATGACGCGCATCCCGGAGATGGTCATCTTCGGACTCATCCAGCCCGTGATGTTCGTGATCCTCTTCACGTACGTGTTCGGCGGCTCGATGAAGATCGGCGACACCACCGACGCGCAGGTCTACAAGAACTTCCTGATGGCCGGCATCTTCGCCCAGACCGTCACGTTCGCCACGGCCGGCGCGGGCGCGGGCATCGCCGACGACATGCACAAGGGCCTCATCGACCGCTTCCGCTCGCTCCCGATGGCCCGCGGCGCGGTCCTCACCGGCCGCACCCTCGCCGACCTCGTCCAGACGGCCCTGACGCTGCTCGTCCTCGCGATCGTCGGGCTCCTCGTGGGCTGGCGCCCCGGATCCGCGGAGCCGACCAACGCCGCCAAGATCATGGCCGGCTTCGGTCTGCTGCTCCTCCTCGGCTACGCGTTCACCTGGATCGGCGCCCTGATCGGCCTGTCCGTCCGCACACCGGAGGCGGCGACGTCCGGCGGACTGATCTGGCTCTTCCCGGTCACGTTCATCTCGAACGCGTTCGTGGACTCCAACCAGATGACGCCGTGGCTGCAGCACGTCGCCGACTGGAACCCGTTCAGCGCCACCGTCCAGGCCTGCCGCAAGCTCTTCGGCGACCCGGGCCTCTCCCAGTCCTCGGCCTGGCCGATGCAGCACCCCGTCTGGGCCTCGCTGATCTACTCGGTCGCGATCGTGGTGATCTTCCGGACGCTGTCGGTCCGCAAGTACCGCAGGGCGGAGGGCTGACGGCCCGCCCCCGCGGGGCGAGCCGCGGATCAGGGCAGATAGCCGGAGATGACGAGATCGCTGAAGGGGAGGAAGACGGCGCCGCCGGTGACGAGCGCGCTGTGCGGGACGAGCCGCGTGGCGTCGACGCCGTCCGGGACCACGCTGTCGCGCACCACGACGTCCCGGTCGCCGACCGGCCCCGAGAGCGGGAGCGACATCGCCTGCGTCTCGCCGGCGGCCATGATCCGGTCGCCGGCGAGGTAGACCCGGTCCAGCGCGGCGTCGAAGGACCTCGCCTGTGCGCGCCGCACCTCCCGGCCGCTCGCCAGGTCGTAGGTGACGACGGTGCGGCCGGCCGGGCCGCCGACCACGGCCACGGTGCCGTC
The DNA here is from genome assembly GCF_042873935.1 of Streptomyces sp. NPDC004327. NCBI lineage: Bacteria > Bacillati > Actinomycetota > Actinomycetes > Kitasatosporales > Streptomycetaceae > Streptomyces > Streptomyces sp. NPDC004327. The sequence continues at coordinate 768,236 of NZ_JBIAME010000003.1, forward strand.
CGCGTGCACCGCGGGCACGCCCGTGATCCGCAGGTCCCGCCCCAGCGTCCGCCTCGGCTTCAGGGTCCGGGCGTCGAGCACGGGGATCCCGCCCTGCTGCGAGGTCCGGCAGAGCACCGCGTCCTGGTGCACGACGATCGTGGCGCACTGCGTCCCGCTCGCCGCCCGCGCCGTCTCCCGGCCCGTCCCGGCGTCCAGCGCCACCGGCACGACACCGTTGACCGTCACGTACACCCGGCCACCGGCCGCGACCAACTGCTCGGGGATGGCGCCGAGGTCGTGCCGCCACAGCTCCTTGCCGCCGCCCTTGCCGTCCAGCTTGACGGCGGAGACGAGGCCCTTGCCCGGGTCGGCGCGGTTCAGATAGCTGGAGTAGAGCACGCCGCCGAGGAGATCGGAGCCCTTCTCGGCCCACAGCGGCCCGGGCGCCGGGACCGTGCCGCGCTCCTTGCCGTCCTCGACGCCGTACGCGGTCAGGCCGTCCCGGCCCGTGATGTACGCGGTGTCGCCGACGACCGCCGGATAGCCCGGCGACGACGGCACACCCTCGTCCTCCGCGGCGACCCGGGCCTTCACCGACCACAGCTTCGTGCCGTCCGAGGCCCGCAGACCGACCGCCGCGCCGCCGCTCCCCGCGCACACCAGCACCTTCGGGTGCAGCGCACAGCCGTCGATGCCGGTGCCCGCGTCGAGCTTCGCCGTCCACGGCGACCAGTTCGCCGGGCGGGCGGCGGAGTCCGTGGCCGCCTTGCCGAAGTCGCCGGTGTGGCCCTCGCCGCCGTACGGCAGGACCACCTCGCTCAGCGTCCGGGCCACGCCCGGACCGGAAGGCGAGGCCGAGGCCGAAGGTCCCTGTGCGGTCGAGCCGCCCGAACCACCCGCCCCGCCCTGCTGGTTGACCAGGACCACGCCGACGGTCGCCACCACGGCCACCGCGACCGCCACCGCCGCGAACCGCCCCCATGGGCGCTTCCGTCCGGACGGGATCTCCACTTCAGGCGCGGGCCGTGCGCCAAGCGCCGTGGGGGAGTACGGCACCTGGACCACCGGCGCGAGCGTCGGCAGATCCGCCACGCCCGCCTCCGACGAGGCCGCCTCCCCGATCCGCCGCGCCGCGTCCCCGTACTCCGCGAGCAGCGACAGCACCCCGCCCGGCCAGGGGAAGGCGTCCACGGCCCCGGGAGCCAGCAGGTCCACCAGCTCCGCCGCCGACGGCCGCTCCGCCGGGTCAAGCCGCAGACACCGCGCCACGACCGGCCGCAACTCCTCCGGCACGCCCGACAGTTCGGCATCGGCCCGGCTGATCCGGTAGATCACCGCCGCCATCTCGTCGTCCTGGAACGGCCCCCGCCCGCTCGCCGCGAACGCCAGCGCCGCGCCCAGACAGAACACGTCCGACGCGGGCACCACGGCCCGGCTGCCCACCAGGTGCTCCGGCGACATGAAGCCCGGGGAGCCGACGACCAGGCCCGTCGACGTGAGCGCCGTCGCCTCGAAGGCCTGCGCGATGCCGAAGTCGATGAGCTTGGGTCCGGTCGCGCCGAGCAGCACGTTCGCCGGCTTCAGGTCACGGTGCAGCACCTGCGCCCCGTGCACGGCGTCCAGCGCCCGGGCCAGCGTCGCCCCGAGCGCCCGTACCGCCGCGACGGGCAGCGCCCCGCCGCGTACGACGGCCTCGGCGAGCGAGGGGCCCGGCACGTACTCGGTCGCCAGCCAGGGCGCGGGCGCGTCGGCGTCCGCGTCCACGAGCCGGGCCGCGTACGGGCTGTCGACCGCCCGCGCCGCCGTGATCTCGCGCCGGAACCGGGTCCGGAACTCCTCGTCGAGCTCCAGGTCCTCCCGCACGGTCTTCACCGCGACCATGCGGTACGGATCGGCCGTCGGCGCGTCCGCGCGGCAGGCCAGATGGACCTCGCCCATGCCACCGGCGCCGAGCCGGGCGAGCAGCCGGTAGGGGCCGACGAGCCGCGGCGGCCCGGCGGGCAGTGCTTCCAGCACGGAAGGCGTCCTCTCAGTACGTCGCTTGCGTCGCTTGCGTCACTTGCATCACTTGGGGAGCTCTACGGACACGACGGCACCCTTGTCGTACACGAGGTACGCGATCCCGCCGACCGGCAGCACCTCCGGCTGCCGGACCGTCTTGGAGATGATCTGGCCCCAGTTGTTCTCGTCCAGCGAGTGCTCCTCGGCCCGCGGGCCCGGCGCGCCCGGCACGGACGTCACCTTCAGGCCGCCCGGCTTCCCGTCGGGGCCGAGCCGCACGGTGTACAGGGACGCGAAGTCCGCGTACACCACCTGGTCGCCGGCGAGCAGCGGTGTCGACCAGCCCTGCGAGAGCCCGGCCGGCGTGGGCTTCGCCGCGTACGAGGCGAGTGCGCGGCCGTCCTTCGGATCGGTCACCTTCAGCGTGGCGACGGACTCGGTGCCAAGCCCGGCGCTCGCCCACTCGTTGCGCCCGTCGCCGAAGCCGACGACGGCCTTCGGGGTGATCACCTCGGGGGTGAGCGCGCCGGCCGGGACGGGGAGGCTGCCCTTGGAGGCGAGGGTCGCGGCGTCCAGGATCCGCAGCTGCGGCTGCACGCCGTTCTCGTGCGGGACGGTCAGGCAGTACGCCGACGCGCCGATCACCTTGATCGTCTCGCAGTCGCGCGCCTCCCGGTCGACCTGCCCGCGCAGGGCGCCGGTCTTCGCGTCGTAGGCGACGATCCCGCCGTCGCTGAGCGCGTACACCGTGCCCTTCGCGTAGGCGACCGGCTCGAAGCCGCGGCTGTCGGAGAACGGGATGTCGTCGTTGGTGAGCGCCTTCGACCACAGCTTGCGGCCGTCGGCGAGGGCGTACGCGGTCATGCTGATCCGCTTGATGTCGACGTCGCTCGTGGTGGTGTTCGTCGCCGCGAAGACCATGCCGTCGGCGACGACCGGCCGCGACGGCTCGTCCTGGGTGCCGAACGGCTCGCCGTTCTTCTCCCAGCGGACCGCTCCGCCGCGCAGGTCGCGCACCTGGAGCTTTCCCTCACCGGCCAGCACCACGACCGAGTCGTGGACGGTCGGCCGGGTGGCCTTGTCGACGATCCACGGGCGGCCGTGGCCCTGCCGGACGCTCTCGCCGCCCGGCTTGCCGCCGCTCAGCCCCGCCTCCCACAGCCGCTTCCCGTTCGCCGGGTCGACCGCCTCGTAGAAGCCGTCCGTGCGCCGGCACACCAGCGCCTTCTCGTTCGCCGAGCAGCCGAACGCCGGTGCCCCCAGCTTCGTCCGCCACGGCTTCCAGGCGGCCGGCCGCTGGACGGCGCTCTGCGGGACGATCCCGGAGGCGTCCGCCAGTCCCCGGTCGTCCACGCCGGGGACGCGCGGCCCGGCGGCGGCCGGCGGGCCCGCCACGGGCTTCGCCGGCTCCTTCTCCGGCCACAGCAGATACGTGCCGAGGCCGCCGCCCAGGACCGCGAGGGCCACCACGGCGGCGATCAGCCCCCGGCGCCGTCGCTTCCGCGGAGTCTCGGAGGCGGCCTTCGGCGCCCCGGTCGGCGCGACCGTCGGCGCGAAGTGCAGCCCCGGCGGGCCCGAGGTCACGACGGGCGCGTTCGCCGGGACCGGCGGCACCTCGAGCAGTGGGCCGCCCGCCGCGACGAGCTGGGCGAGCTCCCGTCCGTACTCGCCGATGTGCTCCCGTACGGCCTCCGGCCAGGCCGGAAGCCGTACGCCCGGCTCGCCCTCGCCGCCGAGGAGCTCCACCAGCGCCTCGGGCGTGGGCCGCGCCGCCGGGTCCCGGTCCAGGCACGCGGCGACGATCCCGCGCAGCTCCTCGGGCACCCGGTCCAGATCCGCCTCCGCCTGCGAGACGCGGTAGAGGACGGCGGCCAGCGGCCCGTCGCCGAACGGGTCCTCGCCGGTCGCCGCGTAACAGAGGACCGAACCCAGGCAGAAGACGTCGGACGCGCCGGTGACGTGCCGCGCGCCCGCCACGTGCTCGGGCGACATGAAGGCGGGCGTGCCGACCATCATCCCGGTCGCCGTCATCGTGGTGGCGCCGCTGGCGCGCGCGATGCCGAAGTCGATCAGGCGCGGGCCGTCGACGGCGAGCATGACGTTGCCGGGCTTGAGGTCGCGGTGCAGCACGCCGGACGCGTGGACGTCGGCGAGGGCGCGGGCGATCCGAGCGCCGAGCGCGCGCACGGTGGCGACGGGCAGCGGGCCGCCGCGGCGCACGGCCTGGGAGAGGCTGGGCCCGGGGACGTAGGCGGTGGCCAGCCAGGGCACCTCGGCGTCGGCGTCCCCGCCGAGCGGCGCGGCGGCGTACGCGCTGCGCACGAGCCCGGCGACCTTGATCTCGCGCCGGAAGCGGTCACGGAAGGCGGGCTCGCCGGCGACGTCACGCCGTACGGTCTTGACGGCGACGTACTCACCGGAGGGCAGCCCGTGCCCACCGGGCCGGCCGGCGGCGGACCCGTCCGGCCCGCCCGCCGCGTCCGCCGCGCCAGGCCCGTCCGCCGCGCCAGGTGCACCCGCCGCGCCAGACCCGTCCGGCCCTCCCGGTGCGGCGGCCGGCGTCGTGGCGCGGCCCAGGTACACCTCGCCCATGCCGCCGGCGCCGAGCCGGGCCAGGATCTCGTACGGTCCGATCCGTCGTGGCGCGCCCTCGCGCAGTGGTCCCAGCATCTGACCCGTCCCCCTTGTCCAAGCCGACGGAGCTGATCATTGCATGGGCATGGCGAAGGGCCGGACCCCTTCCGGAGGTCCGGCCCTTCACCCGCGCATGGAGCGGATCAGCCGGTGTACGGCTTCGCGCTGAGGATCTTCACCATGGCCATCTTGCCGTTCGGCAGCTCGTACTGCGCGTCGTCGCCGGCCGACTTGCCGATGACGCCCACGCCGAGCGGGGACTGCGGCGAGTACGTCTCGATGTCGTCGCTCGCGTACTCGCGGGAGGCGAGCAGGAAGGTGAGCGTGTCGTCCTCGTCGCCGTCGAAGGCGATCGTCACGACCATGCCGGGCTCGACGATGCCGTCGTCCGCCGGGGCCTCGCCGACCTTGGCGTTCTGCAGGAGCTGGGTGAGCTGGCGGACCCGGAGCTCCTGCTTGCCCTGCTCCTCCTTGGCCGCGTGGTACCCGCCGTTCTCGCGCAGGTCGCCCTCCTCGCGCGCCGCGGCGATCTTGGCGGCGATCTCGGTACGCGCGGGACCAGACAGGTACTCAAGCTCGTCCTTGAGCTTGTTGTACGCCTCCTGGGTGAGCCAGGTGACGTTGTCGCTGGTCTGGGTCACAGGTGCTCCTCGTAGGTACTGGGAATACAAAGCTCGCCCTGCGCGAATGCGCACGCTTCAGCTTCCGCTTCCAGCGTGCGCCTTTCGAACGGGCGAAACCACGAGCCTAACAATGAGTGGCGAAAAGCGGGAGGACATAAACCACGGTCTTTGCGTCACCCCAGGTCACCGAGGTGACCCCGCGGCGGCTCTTCCCGCCTTCCCTACCCACCGCTACTTCGCCGTACACCCCAGCAGCTCGGCGTTGGTCGCCTTCGCGGTCGTACGGATCGAGTAGACCTTGTCGAGGCGGGCGGCGGGCTCGTCGACGCTGACGTCCTTGCGGCCGACCTCGGCTCCCTCGGCGGAGCGCGAGCGCAGGGTGCAGACGCCCTTGGTGCCGGCGTCCTTGCGGATCTCCAGGTGGACCTGGACCTCGGTGTCGCTGACGACCTCGAACTTGATCAGCTCGGCGCTGATCTTGTTGTCGACGACGTAGTACCAGCCGAACCAGCCCATCAGGGCCAGGAAGAGGGTGCCGAGCACGGCGCCGGCGACCTTGAGCTTGCGGTCCGCGCGCTCGTCCGCGGAGCGTCCGTACCGCCCCTCGGGCAGCGACTCTCGCACCGCGCTCATGATCGTTCCTCTCGCCGTCTCGCCGACCCGGCGCCTCACCTCGGGGGGCCGGAATTTTTCGCACCCCCGATTCCGTCACTATAGAGACCTTCGAAGGCGACGAATCACTGAGGATCGAGTCTTGACTGAGCAGCTGCGACTGATGGCCGTTCACGCCCACCCCGACGACGAGTCGAGCAAGGGCGCGGCGACCATGGCCAAGTACGTGTCCGAGGGGGTGGAGGTCCTGGTGGTGACCTGCACGGGCGGCGAGCGCGGCTCCATCCTCAACCCGAAGCTCCAGGGCGACCCGTACATCGAGGCGAACATCCACGAGGTGCGCCGCAAGGAGATGGACGAGGCCCGCGAGATCCTCGGCGTCGCCCAGGAGTGGCTGGGCTTCGTCGACTCGGGCCTGCCCGAGGGCGATCCGCTGCCGCCGCTGCCCGAGGGCTGCTTCGCCCTGGAGGACGTGGACGCGGCCGCCGGCCGGCTGGTCCGCAAGATCCGCGCCTTCCGTCCGCAGGTCATCACGACCTACGACGAGAACGGCGGGTACCCGCACCCGGACCACATCATGACCCACAAGATCACGATGGTGGCCTTCGAGGGCGCGACCGACACCGAGAAGTACCCCGAGGACGAGTTCGGCCCGGCCTACCAGCCGTCGAAGCTCTACTACAACCAGGGCTTCAACCGCCCGCGCACCGAGGCCCTGCACGAGGCCCTCCTGGCGCGCGGCCTGGAGTCCCCGTACGGCGACTGGCTCAAGCGCTGGGACGAGTTCTCCCGCAAGCCGCGCGAGCTCACCACCTACGTGCCGTGCGCGGAGTTCTTCGAGACCCGCGACAAGGCGCTGATCGCCCACCGCACCCAGATCGACCCCGACGGCGGCTGGTTCCGGGTCCCGATGGAGATCCAGAAGGAGGTCTGGCCGACCGAGGAGTACGAGCTCAGCAAGACCCTCGTCGACACCTCCCTCCCCGAGAGCGACCTCTTCGCGGGCATCCGCGACAATGTCTGACATGAGCGCACACCTGGCACTGACCCAGCTCGTCCCGTTCGCCGCCAAGGAACTGGACGAGAACAAGGTGACCCCCGGCGTCCTCGGCTTCGTCGTCTTCGCCGTCCTGGCCCTCGCGGTCTGGGGCCTGATGAAGTCCATGAACCGCCACATGCACAAGATCGACTTCGCCGAGGCCCCCGACCCGGCCACGGCCGGCGCCCCGGGCGCGTCCGCCGAGGGCGCGTCGAAGTAGCGGCACCCACGCGTACGGGCTCCGGCATCGCCGGGGCCCGTACAGGCGCTGCCCCACCGCCGGCGGCGTCCGCGCCTAGGGCCCGTCCCGGCGCGGCGGCCGGAACGTCCTGCGGTACGCCGCCGGCGTCACGCCGGTCGCCGCGCGCAGGTGGCGGCGCAGCGACACGCCCGTGCCCAGGCCCGAGCGGTCGGCGACGACGTCGACCGGGAGGTCGGTGGTCTCCAGGAGGTGGCGGGCCAGGTCGACACGGCGGGCGGTCAGCCATTCGCCCGGGCTGGTGCCCACCTCGTCGCGGAAGCGGCGGGTGAAGGTGCGCACGCTGACGCAGGCGTGGGCGGCCATGTCGGCGAGGCCGAGGGGTTCGCCGAGGTGTTCCAGGAGCCAGGCCTGGGTGCGGGCGGTGCCGGGAGACGCCGGCTCGGGGACCGGCCGGCGGATGTACTGGGCCTGGCCGCCGTCCCGCCAGGGCGGTACGACGCAGCCGCGGGCGACCGCGTTGGCGACCTCGCTGCCGTGGTCACGGCGGACGATGTGCAGGCACAGGTCGATGCCCGCGGCCACCCCGGCCGAGGTGAGGACGTCCCCGTCGTCGACGAAGAGGACGCCGGGATCGACGCGTACGCGCGTGAACAGGCGCTGGAGGTGGTCCGCCTCCAGCCAGTGGGTGGTGGCCGGGCGGCCGTCGAGCAGGCCGGCCGCGGCGAGCACGTAACCGCCCGTGCAGATCGCCACCATCCGCGTCCCGGGCCGGATCGCGGCCAGCGCCGCCCGCAGCTCCTCGGGCAGCCGGCCCTCCTCGCGGATCGGGCCGAGGCCGTGGGACGGCGGGATGACGACGGTGTCGACGGCGGCGAGCAGCGTGGCGTCGTGGCCGACGGTGAGCGCGTAGTCGGCCTCGGCGCGGACCGGGCGGCCGTCGACGCTGCACGTGGTGACGGAGTAGAGCGGGCCGCCCGAGGCGTCGCGCGCGGCGCCGAAGATCCGTGCGGGGATGCCGAGTTCGAAGGGGACGACCCCGTCCAGGGCCAGGACGCCGACACGGTGCATGGCCCGATCTTTTCATTCCGTGACCGCCGGGCCGCTACTGGCCGACGGCCGGTCGCACGACTCTGAGGGCACACCGCCGAACCCTCCGAGGAGCAGCAGCATGGTCACGATGAACGCCGTCACCCAGGAAGCCGCCGGAGGGCCCGGCGTCCTCAGGCTCGTCGAGCTGCCGCGGCCCGTGCCCGGGCGGGGCGAGGTCCTGGTCCGGGTACGGGCCGCGGGCGTGAACCCGGCCGACTGGAAGAGCCGGCGGCTGGGCATGTTCGCCGACGGCTCCGTGCTCGGCTGGGACGTCGCCGGGGTCGTCGAGGAGGCCGGCGCCGGCGTGACGCTGTTCCGGGCCGGCGACGAGGTCTACGGGATGCCGCGCTTCCCGCACCCGGCCGGCGGCTACGCCGAGTACGTCACCGCCCCGGCCCGGCACTTCGCCCCCAGCCCGCCCGGTCTCACCCCCGTCGAGGCCGGCGCCCTGCCGCTGGCCGCGCTGACCGCCTGGCAGGCGCTGGTCGACACCGCGGCCGTACGCCCCGGGCAGCGCGTCCTGGTCCACGCGGCCGCCGGCGGCGTCGGCCACCTGGCGGTGCAGATCGCCAAGGCGCGCGGCGCGTACGTCATCGGCACCGCGAGCGCCGCCAAGCACGAGCTGCTGCGCTCCCTCGGCGTCGACGATCCGGTCGACTACCGCGCCCGGGACGTCGCCGAGGCCGTCCGTGACGTGGACGTCGTCCTCGACGCGCTCGGCGGCGACAGCCCGGCCCGCTCGCTGCGCACCCTGCGGCCCGGCGGCACCCTGGTCTCGCTCCTCCCGCCGGACGACGCCTTCCCGGCGGCCGAGGCCGCGAAGGCCGGGGTGCGGGCGGTCTTCATGCTCGTCGAGCCCGACCACGCGGGGCTGCGGGAGATCTCCGCGCTCGTCGGGAGCGGCCGGCTGCGGGTCTTGGTGGACGAGGTGTTCCCGCTGGCGGAGGCCGCCCGGGCCCATGAGCGCGGGGAGAGCGGCCGGACGACCGGGAAGCTCGTCCTCGCCGTCGGCCCCTGACCCCGCCGCCGCGGGGCGATCTCTCGAACTGTCCGGTTTCCGGTGACCGGCGCCGCCCCGGCGCGCGGCGCGGCGCGAGCCCGCGGGCCGGTGTTCCCAAGGGATCCCGGCCGGGGCCGTGGTGCCCCGAACGGGTGCCCGTCGACCGGCCGTCCGATGGCGTTCATCTGACGGATACCGCGTCCGGGTGACGCGCCGGAACCAAAACTTCTGCGGGCAGTTGATCAGGGCGCTTCGGACAACGGAGCAGTTCAGGGCCATCGAGCTCAAGAAGGAAGACTCGTGATCAAGAAGGTTCTCGCTACCGCTGCTGTCGCGGCCTCCGTCGTCGGCGTGTCCGCCACCGGGGCGATGGCGGCCGGCAACGACGGCGGCAGCGCCAACATCATCGGCAACCAGTCGAAGCAGTCCATCGGCAGCAACTCCACCGGTGGCTACATGAGCCCGAACTTCGGTCTCGTCAACGGTGGCGTCCTGCACTGCTTCGACGTGCAGAAGGTCGAGGCGCAGGTTCCGATCGGCGCCCTCATCGGTGTTCCGATCGCCGTCCAGGACGTCCTCGGCAACCCGGTGTCGAACCAGACCTGCACCCAGAACTCCGTGCAGCAGAAGGGCGACGACGCGCTGTCGCACATCCTGGGCGAGGTCCTCTCCCAGAACGGCAACGTCGGCGGCTGATCCTCGGCACCGCGCCGAAGCGGCCCCGTTCCTCGCAGAGCCAATGCGAGGAGCGGGGCCGCTTGTCGTATGAGTGCCCCGTCCGCCACGGTTTTCACACCCCGTGCACAAAGGGTTAACCCGGGGTGACGACTCGGCCGCCCGGCACTTGTAGAAATCCACGAAGAGCCCATCCGGGGCCGCTCAGGTCTTCATGTCTTCCGTCTCTGGCTGGTTCCGCACGCCCGGCTGTGTACTCCTCACAGGGCGAACGAAGCAAGGGAACGGGGTGCCGTGAACCGAATCGACGGAGCGGGCCGACCCGACCTCGCCGTCCGGCGTGCGCGGCGCCGGCGAGCCGCCCACCCTCTCCGCCACAGCCATCCCCACCCCGGCGGCGCCCCGCGGCGCGGCCCGGGGAATCCCCCAGCACCGCCGAAAAGGAGCCACCGTGTCTGCTCACACCCTTGAGACGAGCACCCAGGAACTCGAGCGCACCTGGCTGGACAAGGCCATCGAGCTGGCCACCACCAGCGTGGCGAACGGCGGCGGCCCCTTCGGCGCCCTCATCGCCAAGGACGGCGAGATCGTCGCGCTCGGGAACAACAAGGTCACCTCGAACCTGGACCCGACGGCACACGCCGAGGTGACCGCGATACGCGCCGCCTGCCAGGCCCTGAACACCTTCTCGCTCGAGGGCTGCGTCCTCGTCACGTCGTGCGAGCCGTGTCCGATGTGCCTGGCCTCCGCCCTGTGGGCGCGCGTCGACCGGATCGTCTTCGCCGCCGACCGCGACGACGCCGCGGTGGCCGGCTTCGACGACCGCAAGTTCTACGACCTCTTCGAGGCGCGGGCGGAAGCGGCCTGGCCGGCGGCGGTCGAGCGCCTGGAGATGCCGAACCGCACGGCGCCGTTCGACGCGTGGCTCGCGAAGACGGACCGCGTCGACTACTGAGCCCCGGAGCTCTGCCCGCACGGCACCCCGGCCCCGGTTCCCGCCCCGAGACGACGCGGGAACCGGGGCCGGGGCGTCCGCGAGCGGCGTCAGCCGAGGTGAGCCGTGTCGTTGAGCGACCGTACGGTGCCGGTCCCGGCGCCGTCGTACGTCACCGCCGACACCGACGCCGCCGCCACCTCCATCCGGAACAGCGCCTCGTGCGGGGCGCCGAGCGCGAGCCGGACCAGGGTCCGCAGCGGCACCACGTGCGACACGACGAGCACCGTCCGCCCCTCGTACCGCGCGAGCAGCCCGTCCCGTACCCGCGCGACCCGGCGCGCCACCGCCTCGAAGGTCTCGCCCGTGCCGCCCGGCACCGCCGCCGGAGACGCGAGCCACGCCGCGTACTCCCGCGGGTGCCGCTCGCGCACCTCGGCGAAGGTCAGCCCCTCCCAGGCGCCGAAGTCCGCCTCGCGCAGCTCCTCGTCGACGCCGACCCCGAGCCCGAGCCGGCCCGCGGCCGCGGCGGCCGTCTCCCGGCAGCGGCGCAGCGGCGAGGACACCACCGCCCCTACGGGTCCGAGCCCGGCGATCCGGCCGGCGGCGGCCTCGGCCTGCCGCCGCCCGGTCTCGGACAGCGCCGGGTCGGCGCCGCTGCCCGACAGGCGCCCCTCGGGCGTCAGGGCGGTCTCGCCGTGCCGCAGGAGCAGCAGTGTGGTGGCCATTCCTCTCCTCGTCTGCCTGGGGGATCCGCGTGAAGGACGGGACTTCCGAGTAGACCGTCAACCGCGCGCGGCCGGCCAGGGTTTGAATCCATGAAGACGCCGGCCCCGCGGTGCCGGCTCTTCGTAGGTGACTACAAGGTCCGGCCGTGGCGCCCCCGGGCCGCCGGCCGCCGCGGCACGCCTGGCCCCGGACCGCCGCCCGCCGCAGCACGTCGTTCCGCCACTTCCCGACGGTGCGCCCCGGGGTGCGCGAGGATGGACCCATGCCGAACCGACTGGCGGACGCCACCTCCCCGTATCTGCTCCAGCACGCCGACAACCCCGTCGACTGGTGGGCGTGGGAGCCCGCCGCCTTCGAGGAGGCCCGGCGGCGCGACGTGCCTGTGCTCCTGAGCGTCGGCTACAGCTCGTGCCACTGGTGCCACGTCATGGCCCACGAGTCCTTCGAGGACGAGACGACGGCCGCGCTCATCAACGAGCGCTTCGTCTCGATCAAGGTCGACCGCGAGGAGCGGCCCGACGTCGACGCCGTCTACATGGAGGCCGTGCAGGCCGCCACCGGCCAGGGCGGCTGGCCGATGACCGTCTTCCTCACCCCGGACGCCGAACCCTTCTACTTCGGCACCTACTTCCCGCCCGAGGCCCGGCACGGCATGCCGTCCTTCTCCGACGTCCTCGAAGGCGTCTCGCACGCCTGGACCGAGCGCCGCGACGAGGTCGGCGAGGTCGCCGGGAAGATCGTCAAGGACCTCGGGACCCGCTCCCTGGCGTACGGCGGCGAGGGCGTCCCGGACGACTCCGAGCTCGCCCAGGCGCTGCTCGGCCTCACCCGCGAGTACGACACCACGCACGGCGGCTTCGGCGGCGCGCCCAAGTTCCCGCCGTCCATGGCGCTCGAGTTCCTGCTGCGCCACCACGCCCGCACCGGCGCCGAGGGCGCCCTGCAGATGGCCGCCGACACCTGCGAGGCGATGGCCCGCGGCGGCATCTACGACCAGCTCGGCGGCGGCTTCGCCCGCTACGCCGTGGACCGCGCCTGGGTCGTGCCGCACTTCGAGAAGATGCTGTACGACAACGCGCTGCTGTGCCGGGTCTACGCGCACCTGTGGCGGGCCACCGGCAGCGACCTGGCGCGCCGGGTCGCCCTGGAGACCGCCGACTTCATGGTCCGCGAACTGCGCACCCCCGAGGGCGGCTTCGCCTCCGCGCTCGACGCGGACTCCGACGACGGCAGCGGCCGGCACGTCGAGGGCGCCTACTACGTGTGGACCCCCGACCGGCTCACCGCCGTCCTCGGCGCGGACGACGCCGCCTACGCCGCCCGCTACTTCGGCGTCACCGAGGAGGGCACCTTCGAGCACGGCAGCTCCGTGCTCCAGCTCCCTCAGGACGCCGGCCTCGCCGACGCCGAGAGGATCGCGGACATCAGGCGGCGGCTGCTCGCCGCCCGCGAGGAGCGCCCCCGCCCCGGCCGCGACGACAAGATCGTCGCCGCCTGGAACGGCCTCGCCGTCGCCGCGCTCGCCGAGACCGGCGCCCTGCTGGACCGCCCCGACCTGATCGACCGCGCCACCGAGGCCGCCGACCTGCTCGTCCGGCTGCACCTCGACGACGGCGCCCGGCTGACCCGTACCTCCAAGGGCGGCCACCCCGGCACCAACGCCGGCGTCCTGGAGGACTACGCCGACGTCGCCGAGGGCTTCCTCGCGCTGGCCGGCGTGACCGGCGAGGGCGTGTGGCTGGAGTTCGCGGGCTTCCTGCTCGACATCGTCCTCGACCAGTTCACCGCCGAGGGCGGCGCGCTCTACGACACCGCCCATGACGCCGAGCGGCTCATCCGCCGCCCCCAGGACCCCACCGACACCGCCACCCCGTCCGGCTGGACCGCCGCGGCCGGCGCGCTCCTGTCGTACGCCGCGCACACCGGCTCCGAGCCGCACCGGGCCGCCGCCGAGGCCGCGCTCGGCGTGGTCAAGGCGCTCGGCCCGCGCGCGCCCCGCTTCATCGGCTGGGGCCTGGCCGCCGCCGAGGCGCTGCGCGACGGGCCCCGGGAGATCGCCGTCGTCGGCGCGCCCGACGACGAGGGCTTCCGCGCCCTGTGGCGCACGGCCCTGCGCTCCGGCGCGCCGGGCGCGGTCATCGCCGCCGGGCTGCCCGACGGCGAGGAGTTCCCGCTCCTGCGGGACCGGCCGCTGGTCGACGGCCGGGCCGCGGCCTATGTCTGCCGGCACTTCGTGTGCGACGCGCCGGCGACCGACCCGGAGCTGCTGGCCCTGCGACTGCGCTGACGCGGCGCACGGGCCGCGGGCCGCGGCGGGGCCTGTCCGGCGGATCAGGTCCGGCGGATCAGGGTCGGCGGATCATGGCCGGGGCCGCGCTCGACCCGCCGGACGGGCCGTCGCCGCAGGGCGGCCCGGGCCCGCCCGAACCGCCGGACGGGCCCCCGTCGCATAGCGGCCAAGGCCCGTCCGGTCTCATCCGCCGGGCACCCCTAGTCGCAGAGCAGCGTCTTCCCGCCCAGCGGCCGGTACTCGCCCAGCTTGGTCTCGCTGGGGTACTTCTTCGGGTTGGGCTTCGGCAGCCTGCGGTCCGCGCGCACCTGCGCGAAGATCTCGTCGGCGTACTTCACGTCCCACGAGATCGTCGCGCCGACGCCCGGGATGAGCGGGTTGATCTTCTTGATCGGCACGGTGGCGAACTCGGTCTTGTCCGGGGTGAGGCCGCGCAGCCGGCCCGCGAGCGTCAGGAGCTCCGGCGCGCTGATCGCCCGCTCGGCCGCGGCCTTGCCGCGCAGGGTCTCGGCGAACCAGCGCAGCCAGTCGCGGTCCCGGAACAGATGGGCGCGGACCTCGCGCAGCGTGTTGGTGATGAAACGCTGCTGCTTCTTGATGCGCCCGAAGTCCGCCTCGCCGTCCGCCTTCCGCGAGCGGACGTACTGGAGCGCCTCGCCGCCGAGCACCTTGCGGGTGACGCCCGGCTTGAGGTCGATGCCGGTGGCCGGGTCCTTCAGCCGCTTCTTCGAACAGACCGGCACGCCGTCGATGACGTCGACCGTGTCCATGAAGCGACGGAAGTCGACCTCCAGGTAGCGGTGGACGGGGACCTTGGTCATCGCCTCGACCATCTCGATGACGAAGGACGGCCCGCCCAGCTTCCAGGCGCTGTTGAGCTTGGCCTGATGGGCCGGGACCAGCTCGCCGGTCTGCCGGTCGCGGTGCTTGGGGAGCACGGTGAGCGAGTCGCGGGGCAGGCTCACCACGCTGACCCGGTCGTTCCTGGCGGAGACGTGCACCAGCATCATCACGTCGGTGCATCCGCAGTCGTGGTTGCCGATGTTGTACTTCTTGCGCTCGGTGGGCGTGACGCCCGCCCGTGAGTCGACGCCGACGAGCAGGATGTTGAGGCCCTTGTCCGGGGACGGCAGGCCGGGCGTGGCGGCGGCGAGGGCGCCGCCCGCGCCGAGCGTGGCCAGAGCCGTGGACAGGAGCAGCAGACGGCTGCCGGGAATTTTCATGGAGAAACGTTAAATCGGGCGTTGTCGCACAGAGGTACGCGACGCGACATGGACAGTTCGAATCACCCTCCCGCTGCGCCTGTGCCATGATGCCGGAACCTCAGCGGAAGGAGCGAATATGGCGCCCGATCCCGGGAAATGGGAGCGGATGGCCTTCATTCCGAAGAGCCGGTACGTATCCGACCCACCCGCCGCCGACCGGGAGCCGTTCCCGCTCTATTCCCTGCTCGCCCACCAGTGGATCCAGGCCGGCCGGGCCGTGCCCGGACTGCCGGACCGGGAGTGGGAACGGCTCATGAGAACACCTATCTGGCCGCGTTGAAGCGGAAGTCGACCCGGCAGCCGGGTGAACAATGCCGGTCGGACCATCTGACGGTTTCTTTTCCGTGGCAGGGTCGTTGAGAACCGTGCAGCGGAATGCGGGCGCACCCCGTGCGCGCCCGCTCGTCACGAAAGCCGTGAATTCTTCCGCCGCAGAAAGGATCCAGACGAAATGAAGTGCAAGAAGGCTGCGGTCGTCGTCGCCGGTCTGCTCATGGCCATGGGTGCCGCCGCTCCCGCGATGGCCGACTCGTACGCCGAGGGTGCGGCCATCGGTTCCCCGGGCGTCCTGTCCGGCAACGTGGTCCAGATCCCGATCCACCTGCAGGCCAACGTCTGCGGCAACAGCGTGAACGTCATCGGCGCGCTGAACCCGGCCGCCGGCAACATCTGCATCAACGCCTGACGTTTCCCCTCCGGCAGACCGCCGGGACCGGGCCGGCCCCGGGGAGTGACCACCACACTCCCCGGGGCCGGTCCCCTTTTCCCGCCGGCTACGGGGCCGGGGTGGCCATCCGCCGGGCGTCCGAACCCGAGCGCGGCCGGCCCAGCACCCCACCGCCGCCGGTCCCGCCGCGCAGCCGCTGCCGCACCCCCTTCACCAGGCGCCCGGCCGTATAGCCCGCACCGAACACGAAGCGCATCGACGGCCCGTACGACGGCGCCGTCAGCAGCCCCGCGAGGAACAGCCCCGGCCAGGACGACTCGAAGAGCGCGCCCACCTCCGGCGCCCCGCCGGCCCCCACCCGCCGCAGCCCGGCGCGCAGCCCGGGCGCGAGCACGTCCGCCCGGTCCAGGCTCGGCACGAAGCCGGTGGCCGCGACGACGTGGTCCGTCTCCACCACGCCCGTCGTCCCGTCCTCGCCCGTCACGTCGAGCCGCAGCCGGTCGTCGGCGGTCACCGTCGCGCACATCACCCGCTGCCCCAGCCGGACGTCCTCGACCGCCGCGAACCGCTCGCGCAGCCACCAGGCGCCGGCCGGCCCCAGCGCCGAGTCGAAGAGCCGCTCGCGGGTGGCGGCGGGCAGCCGGCGGAAGACGCCGGGGGTGTCCGCGTAGAGCCGGTTCTGCCAGCCGCAGCCGAGCCCGGTGTGCGGGGCGCGCAGGTTCTGCCAGCGGCCCCGGTCGAGCGCCGGCGGCACGGTGTTCCAGTTCAGCCGGCCGGCCCGGGCCAGGATCCGCACCGTCGCGCCCTGTTCGGTGAGGATCGCGGCGGTCTCCAGCGCGGCCTGCCCGGCGCCGATCACCGTGACGTCCTGCCCGGCGAAGCCGTCGAGCTCGCCGTGGTGGCTGGAGTGCGTCACGTACCGGCGGGGCAGCCCGCGCAGCGGCCCCGGGACCTCCATGAAGGGCAGCACGCCGACGGCGAGCGCGACCGTGCGGGCGCGGACGGTCTCGCCGTCCTCCGCCGTCACCGCGAAACCGCCGCCGTCCAGCGGCGCGACCGTGGTGACGAGCCGCTCGTCGAGCCCGGGCACCGCGTGCCGCGCGAACCAGTCGCCGTACGCGGCGAAGAAGCCGACCGGCAGCGGCACCCCGTGCTCGGCGCGCACGCCCCGCTCGGCCGCGTAGGCGTCGAGCCCGTAGCGGCCCGCCGGGTCGGAGAGGTGGGAGGCCCACGGCTCGGACTTGAGGAACATCCCCGAGGGCATGGCGTGCCAGCACTCCATGGTCCGGCCGAAGGCGCGCAGGCTCAGGCCGTGGGCGGCAGCGTGGGCGGCCACGGACAGGCCGTAGGGGCCCGCGCCCACAATCACCAGGTCGTACATCGTGCGTTCCACCTTCACAGGTCTGAGGATTCGGAGGCTCTGGGGTGAGGGAGCCGAGGGGGTTGAGGAGGCCGAGGGGGCTGGGGGGTGAGGCGGCCGAGGGGGCCGGGTGGGCCCACGGGGCTGAGGAGGTGAGAGGGCCGAGGAGGCTGAGGAAGCCCAGAGAGCCGAGAGGGCTGAGAAGGCTGAGAGGGCTGAGAGGGCTGAGAGGGCCGAGGGTGGCGGGAGAGCCGGAGGGGCGGAAGAGGCCCGGGAGTCCTGGGGGCGTCATCGCTGGGGCATCCGGTCCGAGGGGGTGGTGCTGCCGCGGTCCCGGACCGACGGCGGCGGCACGGCGGCCGCCCACCGGGGCCGGCCGGCCGCGCCGCGCAGCCCCCGACGGAGCGTCAGCAGGCCCTTGCGCAGCAGATGGGAGACCCAGCCGCGCAGCATCGCGAGCGCCGGCCCGAGGTCGTCGGCCGCGAACCAGGCGGCCTCGCCGGCCGCGCCGCCGGCGGCCGTCCGGGGCTCGGGCGCGTAGCGGCGGCCGGGCGAGGAGACGTACGAGAGCGCCGCGTAGTTCTCGACGACGAAGCGCCGTCCGTACAGCGGCAGGTGCGCGGGTACCGCGCGGCCGGTGAGGTCCAGGTGCATCGCCCGGACCACGTCGAGCCCGTCCCGGTCGGCGAACAGCCGGAACTGCGCGCCGGGCCGCGGGTTGAAGTCCAGCAGGTGGTAGGCGCCGGTCGCCCGGTCGAGGCGGAAGTCGAGGTCGCACACGCCCCGGTAGCCGAGCGCGGCGAGCAGCTCGCGGGCCAGCGTGTCCACGGCCGGGTTCGCGGTCCAGCGGCCCACCGCGGTGAGCCCGGCGCCGTCGGGCCAGGAGCGCTCTTTGCGCCCGGTCGCGCCGGTCGAGCAGCCGCCGCCGGAGTCCACGTACCCGTGGAAGAACCAGTCGAGGTCCCGCCCGGCCGGCAGCAGCTCCTGGAGCAGCAGCCGGCTGCCGGCCTGCGGGGTGCGCTCGTACAGCTCGCGGACCTCGGCGAGCGAGCCGACGATCGTGGTGCTGCGCAGCCGGCCGCCCACCGGGAGCAGCCACGGCCGGCTCCACTTGGCGATCACCGGCAGTCCGAGCGACCAGGCCATGGCGGCGGCCTCCTCGGCACTGGTGGGCAGTTCGGTGCGGGGGTGGGGCAGGCCCAGGGAGCGGCAGGTCTCGGCGAGCTGGGCCTTGTCGGCGACCCGGGCGAGCTGCTCGGGGGACTGGTCGGGCAGCAGATAGCGGCCGGCCAGCTCGGGGCGGCACTCGGCGAGGGAGAGGGCGGTGATGTCGTCGAGGGGCACGAGCAGCGCGGAATGTGACGCGCCGTCGGCCGGGCGCAGGCGCAGCTGGTCCGCGACGCGCAGCAGCAGGCGGGTCAGCTCGGCGGGGGAGGGCTCGACGGGGCGCAGGTGCGCGCCGCGCAGATAACGGGAGCGGACGACCGGGCTGGAGAGCGATTCGACCACCGCGTGCACCGCGACACCGGCCCGCCCCAGGGACCGCGCGGCACCGAGCGTGCCGTGGTGAAAGGGGTTCGGGTCGAGCCGCACAAGGACCGCGGGGACGCGGGTGTCAAAACTCGGCACGGCATGTCCTTCGTCTCGGGTGCCCCAACTGGGCGATGGGAAATCCTCTAATGGACTATTGGGCAGATCAAAGCGGAGTTCTCGGACGGCTTATTAGGAATACTTTCGGAACATCAGAACTCAACTGCCTGACTGACGGACCATCAAGCGGCGTTAGAGACAAGGAGCTGCCATGGTCAACCGAAAGCGGAGAACTTCGAGCGTGTGGCTGGGGGTGTTCACCGCCGGCCTTCTTGCGTCAGGTTCCGTCGTGCTGTCGTCTCCCGCTCATGCCCGCGATCGCGCTCGCGCCGCCGAAGCCGAATCCGTTGCCGCATCCGCAACCGCATCCGTAACGACTCCGGACCCCCGGCGGACTCTGTCCGGCGCGATGGGAGCGTTCCTGGAGTCCGGCCCGCTCGGACCGGCGCGCATCGCCCAGCTGTCGCGGTGGCTCGGCGGCCGCGAACTCCGGGTGGCCCACACCTACCTGCCCGGCGACCGCTGGTCGAGCATCGAGGGCGCGCCCGGCTTCCTCGACGCCTGGGCGGCCTGGCGCGCCGAGCAGGCCGACCGCATGCTCGTCCTCAACGTGCCCATGCTGGAACGGAACGAGGCCGGCGTCTCCGACCACGAGGTCCGCCGCCAGCTCCAGCTCGGCGCCGCCGGCTACTACGACCACCACTTCCAGGCCCTCGCGGAGCGTCTGGTCGGCCTCGGCGCCACGGACACCGTCATCGACCTCGGCTGGGAGATGAACGGCACCACGTACACCCACCGGTGCGCGCCCGATCCGGAGTCCTGGAAGAAGTACTGGACCCGCATCGTGACCGCGATGCGTTCCGTGCCGGGGCAGAAGTTCCGCTTCGACTTCAATCCGAGCCGCGGCCTCGACGCCATTCCGTGGACGGACTGCTATCCCGGTGACGACACCGTCGACATCATCGGCATGGATTCCTACGACCAGCCGTCCGGCGCGAGTTTCGACGAACACGTGCGCGAACCGTACGGTTTGCAGGCGCAGGTCGATTTCGCGGCCGAGCACGGGAAGCAGATCTCCTATCCGGAATGGGGCCTGTTCCGGAACGGAGACAACCCCGCGTACATGCAGCGCATGCTGGAATGGATGAGGCAGCACAAGCCGCTGTATCACACGATCACCGACTACTGCCCGCACGGCGTCTGGCAGTGCGACGAGAACCCGCGGTCCTCGCTGGTGTTCCGTCAGATGCTGTACGGAACGGACCCGACGGACCCGACGGAGCCGCAGGTCCCGACCGAGCCGACCGAGCCGACCGAGCCGACGGAGCCGACCGAGCCGACGGAGCCGACGGAGCCGCAGGTCCCGACGGAGCCCACCGAGCCGACAGTCCCGACGGACCCGACTGTCCCCACGGACCCGACCGTCCCGACCGTCCCCACGGACCCGACAGTGCCGGTGGACCCGACGATTCCCGTGCCGAAGCCGGAGCCGAAGCCGGAGCCCAAGCCGGAACCGAAGCCCGAGCCGAAGCCGGAACCGAAGCCCGAGCCCAAGCCCGAGCCCAAGCCCGAGCCCAAGCCGGAACCGAAGCCCGAACCCGTCCCCACTCCGACTCCCACGCCCAAGCCGGAGCCCAAGCCGGAACCGAAGCCGGAACCCGTCCCCACTCCCACCCCGACTCCCACTCCGACCCCCACCCCCACTCCGACGCCCACGCCCACTCCGACTCCCACTCCGACCCCGACGCCCACTCCGACCCCGACGCCCACTCCGACCCCCACGCCCACCCCGACGCCCACTCCCACCCCGACGCCCACGCCCGTCCCCGTCCCCAAGCCCGACTGCTGGACCCTGAACCTCGGTTCGTGGGTCGAGAGCTGGATCGGTGGGCCGGTCTGCGTGCCCAAGCTCTCCGGGGACTCCTGGAAGCAGCCCGCGAAGCCGGCCCTGCCGAAGCCGAACCCGTCGAGGCCGAAGCCGGTCCTCCCGAAGCCGGTACCGCCCGCGCCGAAGCCGGCGGCCGGCGGCTGGCAGGAGGGTCTGAAGATCGACTGGAAGGGCGCGTTGCAGGGGGTCTGGCCCTTCTGACGAGCCGCTCGCGGCCCCGAACGGCGGCGGAGGAACTCATCCTCCGCCGCCGTTCGCGCCGTTGGAGCCATGGGCGCCGTTTCCGCCCTGCGGCGTCCGGCCGAGCGCGCGGCCCAGCCACTCCCGCCGCCGGACCTGCCCGGCCGCCCAGCGCCGGCCGTGCGCCGCGCCCGCGAGGGCCCAGAGCAGCGGGGCCGTGCCCCGTCCGGCCAGCATGAGCCGCTGGTTGGGCACGGTCTCGGGGCGCCAGTGGTGCTTGTACGGTTCGGTGCCGCGCAGCATGCTCAGCGTGGCGCGGCCGCCGGCGCTGCTCTCGCGCGCCGCGTGCCGCAGCAGCATCGCGGCGACGTCGACCTTGCGGGCGCGCAGCGCCGGGTCCGCCCCGTACAGATAGCCGCCCGCGAGCCGCGGCGACATCAGGGTGAGGTCCGCGCACAGCACCTCGTCGCCGAGGCGGTACTCGGTGACCATGGCGTCGCCGTGCTCGACCATCGGCCGCACCGCCCGGGCCAGGTGCCGGGCGAAGCGGTCGCTGGTGTGCTCGGCCGTCACCTGGCGGCCCTGCCACTGGAGCTGGTGCAGCCGGAGCAGCCGCTCCAGGGCGGCCGGGACCTCGGGTCCGGACACGACGTGCTCGTGGATGCCGAGCGCGTCCAGCTTCCGGAACTTCGCCCGCATCCGCTGCGCCTTGCCGGACGGGATGCGTTCGAGCAGCGCCTCCATCGGTACGGCCGGCAGCTCCAGGCACTCCGAGTCGGCGAGCCGCCGCCGGGGCCCGCGCCACACCGCGTACAGCCGCTCGGCCGCCGCCCCGGGCCGCACCTCGCGCAGGTCCACCACCGCGCCGCGCGCCGCCCGGGCGAGGGCGCGGGCGAGCGCGGGCGCCGCGTCCGGGCAGTCGTCGTCGAGCAGGACGTCGGTGAAGTCGGTGATGGCGCCGCCGAGCGGGACGAGCACGGGCAGCGGGCCGCGCGCCCGCGTCAGCGCCGCCGCGCCGACCAGGGCGCCGTCGGCCCGCCGCACCAGGACCACCCGCAGGGCGCCGGGCCGCCCGTACGACAGCCACCAGGAGTGCAGCCAGGCGTGCGACTGGAACGGCGTCGCCGCCGCGCAGCGCCCGTACAGCGCCTTCCACTCGGGCCCGAGCCGCCCGAAGGCGTCCTCGTCCCGCACGATCTCGGCGCGGAGCGCGCCGGACGTCCGCGACCCGGTCCCGGTCCCGGCCGGTGCGAGCTCTCCGAGCGTCACACCGCCTCCGGTTCCGGCTGTGCGGCCGGTGCCGGGCCCGGCACCGACGCCGTGCCCTGCCGCGAGTGCCGGGCGGCACCGTCGCGCACCTGCCGCTTCGGCCGGACGAGCAGCGCGAGCCCGCCGAGCAGCCCGCCGGCACAGGCGCCGACGAGCGCCGAGAGGGCCGCGGACGGCGACACCGGCGCGACCGGCTTCGTCGCGCGCGAGAACTGGACCACCTTCACGCCCGTGTTCCCGGCCACGTGCGAGCTGTTGAGGACCAGGGCCCGGGCCACGCCGTCGGCCATCGACACGGCCGCCGAGGGCTTCGGCGCCCGCGCGGTGATCGAGATCATCGGCGCGTCCGGCGAGGTCGCCGCCTGCACGCTGGAGCGCAGCGTGTCGGCCGAGACGCCCGCCCACACCTGGGCGTCGCCGGTCACCGCGATGTCCGTGGCGACCCGCCCGTACGCCTGGGCGAAGCCGAGCGCCGCCGTCGGGTCGGACTTCTCCCCCGGCACGACGATGACGTAGCTGGTCGCCGCGTACTGCGGCGTCTTCACGGTGCCGTAGCCGCCGCCGAGGGCGGCGCCGGCGAGCACGGCGGCCGGCAGCACCATCCAGCGGGCGGGGGTGAGGAGGAAGGGGCGTGGCGGTGTGGCGGTCTTGGGGGTCATGGGGGTCATGGGGCAGCTCTCACTTCACGGGGAGGGTGCGGGCGGAAGGGTGGGGGCCGTGGACGGCCTGCTGGTAGAGGGACAGCAACTGCTCCGCGCTGTGCGCGATGTCGTAGCGGCGGATCGCCGTGGGCGGCGGCAGCCGGTCCGGCCCGCCGGCCGCCCGCGCCCGCGCGGCCTCGCGCAGCGCGCCGACCAGCTCGGGCACGGACTCGCCGATCCGGCGGGCGCCGGGCGCCGCGCCCGGCGGCAGGTCGTCGATCGCCGGGCACGCCACGTACAGCGCGGGCAGGCCCGCCGCCAGCGCCTCGACGACCGCGAGGCCGAAGGTCTCGTCGGGAGAGGTGGACACGAACACGTCCATCGCGGCGAGCAGCGACGGCAGATCGGGCCGCCCGCCCGCCGGATGCTCCGGCGGGTCCGGGAACGCGCCCGGCAGCAGCACCCGGTCCGCCGCCCCGCACTCCGCCGCGATCCGCAGCAGCTCCGCCCGCCGGTCGCCCTCCCCGACGAGCAGCAGCCGCGCCTCCGGCACCGACGCCACCGCCCGGACGAGCCGGTCGAAGCGCTTCCCGGCCGCGAGGCGTCCCACCCCGCCGACCACGAACGCGTCCGCCGGCAGCCCGAGCGCCGCCCGGGTCATCGTCCGGGCCCGTGGCCGGAAGGCGAAGCGGCCGGTCTCGATGCCGTTCGGCACCACCCGGATGCGGGACGGGGCCACGCCCCAGTCGGCGAGCCGGCGCGCCACGCTCGGCGACACCGCGACCGTCGACGTGCCGAGCCGCTCCGTCGCCAGATACAGCGCCCGGGTCCCGGCCGACAGCGGCCGGCCCTCGATCTGCGCGTCGCCGAGCGAGTGCTCCGTCGCGATCACCGGCCGCACCCCGGCGAGCCGGGCCGCCGGCCTGCCGTACACGCACGCCCGGTACAGATGGGTGTGCACGAGGTCGTAACCGCCCTGCCGGATCAGCCGGGTGAGCCGCGGCAGCGCGCCGACGTCCCGGTTGCCGGTCATGCCGAGATGGGCGACGGGCGTGCCGTCGGCCTCGATGCCCTCGGCGACCGTGCCCGGGTTGGTGAGCGTCACCACCCGGCTGCGCACCGGGAGATGACGCAGCAGCAGTCTCAGCTGCTGCTCGGCGCCGCCGATGCCGAGACCGGTGATGACGTGCAGCACCCGCAGGTCGCGCCTCATGACAGCACCGCCCGGTCGGCGGGGCCGCCCTGCGCCGGGAGCAGATCGGCCGGCCGGCGCCGCCGCAGCGGGTGCAGCACGCGCTTCGCGGTGAGCCGCCAGGAGGTGTCCTCCTCGCCGATGTGCACCCGCGGCAGCGCGTACGTGCCGGACAGCGGGCCCGGGTCGATCGCGCAGCCGTACGCGTACCCCGCCTTGCGGACCGCGCGCATCGCGCGCGCGTCGACCGTCCCGTACGGGTAGCAGAAACCGGCCACCGGCTCGCCGGTGATGTCCTCGACCAGCTCCCGGCTGCGCCGGGTCTCGGCCGTCAGCGTCGCGTCGTCCGCGTCCGTGAGCGAGACGTGCCGCAGCCCGTGCGAGCCGATCTCCATGCCGGCCGCGGCCGCCTCGCGGACGCCGTCCTCGTCGAGCAGCGGCCGGCGCGGCCCCCGCTCGTCCCACGCGTTGTCGCCGCCGAGCCGCTCCGCGACGACGTACACCGTCGCCGTGAAGCCGTGCCGGCGCAGCAGCGGCAGCGCCGACTCCACGAAGTCCGCGTAGCCGTCGTCGAAGGTCAGCCCCACCAGGCCACGGGCCCGGCCCGCCGCGGTCGCCGCGAGCAGCTCCCGCACGGACACCCCGCGCAGCCCGCGGTCGCCGAGCCAGTGCAGCTGGCGGGCGAAGCGGACCGGGGAGACGGTCACCTTGTACGGATCATCGGGGGTGTCCGCGATCGAGTGGTACATCGCCACCCACAAGGGAGGCTTCGGCAGCAGACGGCGCAGCACGGCGGGGGCGGGCATGGCGGGTCCTTCGGTTCCTTCGGCTCGGGGCTGCGCGCCGGCTCGGTTCGCGGCGCCGGTCGCGGTTGCGGCAGGGCGAGTGGGGCAGGGGCGGGATCTCGGGCGCCTTGGCGGCGCACGCGATGAACAGCAGGAAGACGGCGACGACCACGAGCGCGGCGAGGGCGAGGCCCAGCACCGGCCCGTCGACGAGCAGCGCGCACAGCCAGCCCGCGCCGGTCGCCCACGCGCCGGCGGTCGCCAGCCGCAGCAGGCCCTCGCCGAGCCGGCGCACGTCGACCGGCACGGCCTGGCGGTGGGCGCCGGTCAGCAGCAGCACGGCGGTCACCGTGATGCCGAGCGCGTTGGCGCCCGCGATGCCGGTCGCGCCCCACACGGACGCGCCCACCGCCCCCGCGACGGCGGTCGCGGCGAGCCCGGCGCCCATCGCGACGGCCGGGTACCAGAGCGGCCGGGCCGCCGAGAAGTAGCAGCGGACCAGGGCGCCCACCATCGTCTGGCCGAGCAGCCCGAGCGCGTACACCCGCATCACCGCGGCCGTCGCCGCCGTGTCGGCCGCGTCGAACGCGCCCCGCTGGAACAGCAGCTCGACGATCTGCGGCGCGGCCGCGATCACCGTCGACGCGCCGATCAGGACCACGACCGCGGCGAGCAGCAGGTCCCGCTCCACCCGGCGCCGCGCCCCCTCCGCGTCACCCGCGGCCAGCGCGCGGGCGACGACCGGGAAGCTGACCGTGCACAGCATCAGGGAGAGGATCATCGGCATCTGCGCGACCTTCTGCGCGTAGTTCAGATGCGAGATCGCCCCGGCCGGCAGCGGCGAGGCGAGGAACCGCTCGATCAGGATCTGCGACTGCCGCGACAGCGCGAACACCACGACCGGCGCGATCATCCCGAGGACGAGCAGCCGCCCCTCGCCGGGCGGCAGCGGCTTCGGCTGGTCCTTCGGCACCGGCCGGCTGCGCAGCTCCCGCAGCAGCGACGGCGCCTGGACGAGGACCATCAGGACCCCGCCGACCGCGACCCCGGCCGCCGCCGCCCGCACCCCGAACGGTTCGCGCAGCACCAGCGTCGTGCCGATGATGCCGACGTTGTACGCCACGTAGATCGCCGCCGGTGGCAGGAACGAGCCGTGCGCCCGCAGCGCCGCCGAGCAGTACCCGGC
This sequence comes from Streptomyces sp. NPDC004327, assembly GCF_042873935.1. Classification (NCBI taxonomy): domain Bacteria; kingdom Bacillati; phylum Actinomycetota; class Actinomycetes; order Kitasatosporales; family Streptomycetaceae; genus Streptomyces; species Streptomyces sp. NPDC004327. The sequence goes on from NZ_JBIAME010000003.1 coordinate 794,069, forward strand.
GAGCGCGAACGACAGCACGCACGTCGCCGTGAGCCGCGTGCAGTCGACGGCGAGCCGCGGATCCGGCAGCCCCGGCGCCAGCGCGTCGACGAGCAGCGGCGCCAGCGCCACGAGCAGCGCCGACACGGCGGCGACGGCGAGCACCAGGCGCGGCAGCGTCGTCCGTACGAGATGACGCACCGGATCCCCGAACAGCGACGCGGAGCGCCGCGCGAGCGCCCTCGAGAACGCCGGCACCAGGATCAGCGCCATCGCGTCCTCGATGAGCAGCGTCGAGGCGAACTCCGGCACCGTCCACGCCACCAGGAACGCGTCCGTCTCCGCCCCGGCGCCGAAGTACCGCGCCAGGATCTGGTCCCGTACGAGCCCCAGCACCGCACCGGCCGCCGTGAGCCCGGCCGTCACCACCGCGGCCCGCAGCAGGAACCCCGACCCGCGCCGCGCGTGCCGCGCCCCGCCCGGCCGGCTCGCGGGCGCGCTCTCCACGGGCCGCGCCCCGTACCCGAGCGGCCGCCCGCCGAGCAGCACCGGCCGCTCGGCGCGGGTGGCGCGCACCGTGGCCGTGCCCATCGGCGCGTCCTGCCAGGCCCGCGGGGCCTCGCCCCGCGGCAGCCCGCACAGCGCGTCGACGGCGAAGGCGCCCCAGGGATCGTCGTCGGATCCGGCGCCGCGCCGGAGCCGCAGCGGCAGGGTGTCGTCGGGCGCGAGCGGCCGTGCCGGAGGCTGCGACTGCGGCAGCCCGCACAGCGCGTCGGCGGCGAACACCGCCCACGGGTCCTCGGGCCCGGGCCCGGTCCCGCCGTGGTTGACGTCCCGCGGGTCCTGTCCCGGGGCCGGGCGGGCGTCACGCCACGCCGGAGCCGGATCGGACACCGCGGGGCCCCGGCCGCCGGTCCCGTTCAGACACTGCCCGGAGTTCACCCGCGCCTCCCGTCCCGGCGCCCGGGTCACCGTCGACGGTTCCGACCAGGGGTCACGCACGGCGCACCTCCGTCAGGGACCACCAGGCGGCGAGACCGAACATGACGGACATCAGGACCGTCGACGGGCCGCCGATGTCCGCGTAGAAGAAGTCGATGAGCTGCCAGGCGAGGATGCCGACCGCGACCAGCGCTCGGTCCGCGCCGAGCCGCAGCCGGCGCAGCGCCGCGACCAGCAGGGCGACCCAGCTGCCGGCCAGCGCCAGCAGGCCGATCAGGCCCTGCTCGCTCAGCACCAGCAGGTACATGTTGTGCGGGGACAGCAGCGGCTGGCGGGCGAAGGCCGCGCCCGCGCCCGCGGTGTCGCTGCCCGACGACAGCGCCAGCGACGCGTTCGAGTCGCGGTAGGCCGGGAAGCCCTTCAGGCCGACGCCGGTCAGCGGGTCGTCGCGCCACATCCGGCCCGCCGCCGCCCACAGCGTGTACCGGTCCGTCACCGACTGGTCGGGCGCCGCCGCGACCTGCGTGATGCTGGTGACGCGCTCCTTGACCATCTCCGAGCCGACGCCGAAGCCGCCCACCAGGACGACGCCGAGCGCCGCCACGGCGAGCGCCGCCCGCGCGGCCCGCCGCAGGCCCGAAAGCAGCAGCTGCACCCCGCAGGTGAGGACCGTCGCGATCCACGCGCCGCGGCTGAAGGAGAGCACCAGCGGCACGAAGAGCAGCCCCGCGCAGACCAGCGCCGCCGTCCGCACCCGCCCGGCACGGCCGCCGAGGGCGAGGCCGGTGGCGATGACGAGGGCGTACGCGACGACCGTGGCCATGCCCATCACGTCGGTCGCGCCGAACGTGCCCACGGCCCGGATGTCCGCGCCCTGGTACGAGGCGCCCGTCCCGGTCAGGTACTGCACGACACCGACCGCGCCCTCGAGCAGCCCGAGCCCGATCAGCGCCCACGCCACGACCGCGAAGTCCCGCCGGTCCCGGATCATCACCATGACGGCGGCCGGGACCAGGACGAAGATCTGCACGTAGCGGGCGACGCCCGGCAGGCTCGCGCCGGGGTCGTTGGAGGTGATCGCGGCCAGACAGATCCCGAACACGGGCAGGCCGAGCACGACGGCGGCGGTACGGGTCAGCGGACGCGCCCCGCCACGCACCACCCGGATCAGGCAGATCAGCACGAGCAGCCCCGACGCGGCGTCGGCGATCGTGCCCGTGCCGCCCGTGCCGCCCTGCGTACCGCCCCCGCCGCCCGGCACGAGCAGCAGCGCGATCACGGCCAGGACCGGCGACAGCGCCCCGGCCCGGCGCGCCCACTCCCGTACCCCCGGGGCCGTGCCCGGGTCCGCGTTCCCCACGGCTACCGCCACTGTCGTCATCGTCAGCTTCCCGTCGGTCGCACGAGACCGGCCGCCGTGCGCAGCAGGATGCAGACGTCCTGCCAGAGCGACCAGTGGTCGATGTAGTGGTTGTCGAAGCGGCAGCGGTCCTCGATCGAGGTGTCACCGCGCAGCCCGTGCACCTGGGCCAGTCCGGTCAGGCCCACGGGCATCCGGTGCCGGGCCGCGTAACCGGCGTGCACCCGGCTGAACTGGGCGACGAAGTACGGCCGTTCGGGCCGCGGCCCGACCAGGCTCATGTCGCCGCGCAGCACGTTCCACAGCTGCGGCAGCTCGTCCAGCGAGGTCTTGCGCAGGAAGTGCCCGGCGGCGCTCATCCGGTGGTCGTCGGCGACGCTCCACCGGGTCGCCGACTCCGTCTCGTCGGCCGGCCGCAGCGTACGGAACTTCAGCAGCGTGAACAGCCGGCCGTTCTGCCCCACCCGCTCCTGACGGAACAGCACCCCGGGCCCGTCCGAGAGCCGCACCGCGAGCGCGCACAGCAGCAGGACGGGCAGCGCGAGCGCCAGCGCGGGCCCGGCGAGCGCCACGTCCAGGGCCCGCTTCGCGGTCAGCCCGCGCCGCTCGACGAGCGGCACGAGCCGGCGGCAGCCGTAACCCCACAGGTGGTCGCCCATCGGCTCCCCGGCCGCCTGGCCGCCGACCCGCCAGGTGGCGCAGCCGTAGAACTGGAAGAGCGACACGAGACCCTCGTCGTCGGTCAGGAACACGGCGTCGCGGACGGTGTTCTGGATGACCGCCCGGCGGATCTCCTCGCGCGTGGTGAGCACCGGCAGGCTCCGCTCCCTGGCGGCCTGCTCGTGGACCCGCTCCTCGTCCTGCCGGGTGCCGGCGACGCCGACCACCCCGACCGGCCGGATGCCGTACTCCGGGTGCTGGGCGAGCGCCGAGGCGAACCGCCGGGCCGCGCCCGGCACGCCGACGACGAGCGCCGAACGCGGCTGCGCCCGGGCGATCCTCCGGCGCCGCCCGTGCGCGAGACCGCGCACCACGACGACGGCGGTCACATGCGCGGCGTACGCGGCGCACAGCCGCAGCGGGCCGATCACGAGCGCCGGCGCGTACGCGGCGGCCGCGGCCGCCGTCACGCACCAGGCGACCCCCGCGCGGGCGGCGAGCGCCGGCAGCTCGTCGAGGACGCCGGCCGGCCCGGCGGCCGGGCGGTAGAGCCCGGCGCGGCCGTCGAGCAGCACGACGAGGCCGGCGACGAACAGCGCCAGCTCCCAGCGCCGGTGCGCGGCCGACAGCAGACCCACCGCGAGCAGCACGGCGAGCGCGTCGGCCGCGAGCAGCGGCACGCCGGTGAACCGCCGCCGGGCGCGCCGGCGCGGTGGCAGCGCGAGCCGGTGGGACGCGCGGCCCGGTGCGGCGAGACGCCGCGAGGGGAACGAGGAAGGGACGCTGGTGCTTTCCGTGGTCACTGCGCAATCGGCTCTCTGTGCTCCGTGCCCCGCACTCCGGCCAGTTCGCGGTAGAGCTCCGCGACGGCCGCGCCGGTGCGCCGCACATCGAATCTGCTGAGTACGTGCTCGCGGGCCTCCCGGCCCAGCGAGTGCCGCAGCCCGGGCCGGCCCAGAAGGCGGCGGAGCGCGGCGGCGAGCGCGGCCGGGTCCCCGGGCGGGACCAGGCACAGCGCCTCGTGGCCGGGCGGCAGGCTCTCCCGCGCCCCGTCCACGTCGGCGACGAGCACGGGCCGGCCGCTCGCCATGGCCTCCAGGGGCGCGAGCGCCATGCCCTCCCAGCGGGACGGCAGGACGACGACGTCGGCGGCCCGGTACCAGGGCGCGGTGTCCGCCACCGCCCCGGCGAACCGCACCGCGGCCCCGGCGGCCGCCCGCAGCCGCTCCGCCTCCGGCCCGTCCCCGACGAGCACGAGCCGCGCGTCCGGCACCGCGTCGAGGACGGCGGGCCAGGCGTCGAGCAGCACGTCCTGCCCCTTCTGCCGGCACAGCCGCCCGACACAGACGACGAGCGGCCCGGCGTCCGGCTCCGCCCCGCCCGGCGAAGCGGCCGGACCCTGCCCGGGCACGCCCGGCAGGGCGGCTCCGGCGCCGTCCGCCGGCCCCGGCGCGAAGCGGTCGGTGTCCACGCCGTTGTGGATCACCGACCAGCTCGCGCGGACGCCCGCCGCCTCGCCGCGCAGCCGCTCGGCCCCGCTGACGCAGACGACCCGGGCCGTCCAGCGGGCCGCGGCCCAGCGCTCCCAGCGGAGCGCGAGGGCGGCGGTGGTGCCGGTGACCGCCTCGAAGGACCAGGCGTGCGGCTGGTAGACCGTCGGGAGCCGGCCGCGCAGGGCGAGCCGGGCGCACAGTCCGGCCTTGGCGCTGTGCGCGTGGACCAGGGCCGGGCCGGTGGCACGGATCAGGCGGGCGAGGCCGCGGGTCTCGCGGAGCAGGCGCGGGCCGGGGTCGCGGCCGGCCGTCCAGTCGTACGCGTCGGCGCCCTCCGCCCGTACCGCCGCGGCGAGTTCGGTGCCGGGCGGGCAGGCCACGGCGACCCGCAGGCCCGCCGCGAGCTGCCCGCGCACCAGGTCGGCGACCACCCGGGCGACCCCTCCGTCACCGGGCTGGACGGCGTGCAGCACGTCAGGCCGCGCGTCCGGACCCTTTCGCGTACGCGCATTCCCTTCCGGGTCAGCGTGTGATGTCCGCCTGGACGAAGAGCGCGCCGAGCCAGACGGCGTCCTTCGGGCTTCCGAGTCGGATGTGGAAACGATCGGCCCCATGGTGCAGCGCCCCCCGCAGATCGAAGACGTCCGAGTCGTACCCCAGGGTGGTGAGATGAGCGGGCAGTCGTTCCATCAGACTTGTTCCCGATTCCGTGATGCTGGAGTTCATCACGTCGTCCGCGGAATTCGCGGAATCGGAGATCACGCTGCGCGTGACGCTCTTCGCCAGGCCCGTTTCCACCGCGAGGTAATCCCCGGAAGTCCCGCGGTCGCCGTCGTACGCGACGAGGCCGAGCCGGCCGTCCGCATCCCGGGGAATGCGGTCCTGGCCGAGCACGAGCGGGATTTCCAGCTCGTGGTTGCGCGGGCCGAGCGATTCGAAGCCGTCCCACACGGTCAGCTTCCGCAGCGGCTCCTCGGCCTTCTCGTACGCCGCGACCAGCGTCCAGCCGCCCCAGCCGCCGACCGCCGAACGGCCCATGGCGACGTTCACCTGGGCGACGGTCCACAGGCCCGGCCGGGCCGAGCGGACCAGCTCGGTCACGTCGGCGGACGCCTGGAAGGCGTCGGCGCCGTCGGCCGTGCGGTGGCCGGTCGTGGTGTCGGCGAGCACCGCCTTGTAGCTGCCGCCGGGCTCGGCGATCAGCACCCGCCCGTTGTCCTTGGGCGGCTTCTGCTCGCCCACGCGCAGGTTCCCGCCCCAGTACAGGCGGGCCCAGCTGACCCGGGCCCCGGCCGGGACCCGCAGTTCGGCCCGGCTGGAGTTGTACGTGTTGGCGTCGTCGTCGACGTCGACGTACGCGATGGTGGCGCCGTCGTTGACCGTCTCGTCCCCTTTGGCGCCCCGCGCCGAGGAGTTGGCGGCCCGGACGATCCCGCCGTGCTGCACCGCCGAGTACCGCGCCGCGAACGGCAGCCGGGCGGCCTCCGCGGCCGGCGGTGCGGGGGAGGGCACCGGTGCCGGCACGGGTGGCGCGACGGGCGGCGCCACGGCGAAGGCGGCCGGGAGCACGGCGGAGAGCGCCGCTCCCGACACGGCGCACACCACACCCCGACGTACGGCAAGAACAGCTGAATTCCGCATACAGGTGCTCCGCTTTGATGAGAGAAGGAAGGGAAGACCCGTGGAGACCGGGGGAGGGGAACAAGTCGGCCACGCGAAATGGATGAACGCGCGACGGGACCGGAAGCAACGTTCGGGACCGTTATAACCCCCGAGCCGGGCGATAGTAAGCATTAGATGCCCGGGAACGCGAACTCCCGTATCCACACGGCACGTTCCTCGTTGAGCGTGTTGCGCCTTTCTGGATCCGGTCGGACGAATGACCCTCCTATGGCCCAAAGATCGGCTGAACGTCACCCGTTCGGGAGAGCAACCGATGAAAACCAGGGGCGTTGATGAATGCGCCGGACGATTCCGTCCGCGCCGTCCGAGTGATGAATCGATCGAGGAGACGTTTCCCATGTCCCGTATCGCGAAGGCTGTCGCCCTGTCCGTCGGTGCCGCCGCTGCCGTTGCCGGTGCCGCCGGTGTCGCCGCCGCCGACGCCGGCGCCGAGGGTGCCGCCGTGCACTCCCCGGGCGTGCTGTCCGGCAACGTCGTCCAGGCCCCGATCCACATCCCGCTCAACGTCTGCGGCAACTCGGTGAGCGTCATCGGCGCCCTGAACCCGACCTTCGGCAACACCTGCATCAACGCCTGACCGCACACGCCGGATCGTGGTCCTTCCGAGGCCGGCGCGCCGCCCCCGCCGGGGCCGCGCGCCGGCCTTTCGCCGTCCGCTCACCGAGTGGTGAGTCCTCCGGGCGCACTCCGTGCGCCGCCGGGTGCAACGGCGTACGCCCCCCGGAGGAGCAGGTCAGAAGAGTGAATTCACTCGAACGGGGGGTGTCGCTCAGTAATTCCCCAGTTGCGGAGCGCTATATCCGCAGGCACGGTGACGGGGAAGTTGTCCGACGCATAAAGAAGAGAGAACACGTATGCGTCCCCGAGCATCACGCCGCTTGCCGGCCCTCGCGATATCCGTCGCGATCACCCTCGGTACGGCGGGCCCCGCCTTCGCCGACGAACAAGGCCCGTCCCACCGGGCGCCCCTCCCCGGCACCGCCCCGGCGGCACCCGCCGACGGCATCGGTGACGTCCTCGCCACCGTCCAGAAGGCGGTGGCCGACCTGGTGGCCTCCGCCGCCTCCGGCAACGTCACCGCGATCGCCTCGACGGTGACCTCACTGGTCGACGATGTCGTGGCGGGAGCCCTCGGCAGCGGCCTCGCCGCACCGGCCCTGCCGGCCCTGCCCGACCTCTCAGGCCTCACCGGCGTCCTCCCCGGCCTGCCCGCAGCGCCCGCAGCGCCCGCAGTGCCCGGCACGTCCGGCCAGACGACGGCCGATCTCCCGGTCACCCCGCCCGCGGCCCCGGCCGACCTCCCGGTCAAGCCGCCCGCCGCACCGGCCGATCTCCCCGTCAAGCCGCCGGTCTCCGCCGGTGAGCTGCCGGCGCTGCCGCCGGCACCGGCGCTGCCGGCGCCCTGACCGGTCGTACCCCGGCCGTGGGCGCCCCCCCCGCCGGGGGGGGGCCCGCCCGGGGCGCCCCGGGGGGGGGGGGGGGGGTGGACGGGGGGGGGGGGGGGGGCGCGCGCGGGGGGGGGGGGGGCCGCCCGGGGCGGGGCCCAGAGCCC